>CAYQSQ010000010.1:0-95319 GCA_964420215.1 uncultured Flavobacterium sp.
TATCAAAAAATGCGTGATATGGCGATTTTGATGATGCGTAGTATTGGAAATTTTGCAGGAGGATGTAATGTTCAATTTGCGGTTTCACCAGACGAAAAAGAAGACATCGTAGCCATTGAAATTAACCCACGTGTGTCTCGTTCATCAGCATTAGCATCAAAAGCAACAGGATATCCAATTGCTAAAATAGCTACAAAATTAGCTTTAGGATATAACTTAGATGAGTTGATGAATCAAATTACAAAATCAACATCAGCATTTTTTGAGCCAACCTTAGATTATGTAATCGTGAAAATACCACGCTGGAACTTTGATAAATTTGAAGGTTCAGACAGAACGTTAGGACTTCAAATGAAATCAGTAGGTGAGGTGATGGGGATTGGAAGGTCTTTTCAAGAAGCTTTACATAAAGCAACACAATCCCTTGAAATTAAGCGAAATGGATTAGGAGCGGATGGTAAGGGTTATACCAATTACGAACAAATTATAGACAAATTAACTCATGCTAGTTGGGATCGTGTATTTGTGATTTATGATGCTATTCAAATGGGGATTCCGTTGAGTAGAATACACGAAATCACTAAGATTGATATGTGGTTCTTAAAACAATACGAAGAATTATATACTCTTGAAAAAGAAATTTCAAACTACAATGTAGATACGTTGCCAAAGCATTTATTGTTAGAGGCAAAACAAAAAGGATTTGCTGATAGACAAATCGCTCATATGATGGATTGTTATGAGAGTCAAGTACATAACAAACGAAAAGAATTTAACATCAATAGAATCTTTAAGTTGGTAGATACGTGTGCAGCGGAGTTTAAAGCTTCTACACCGTATTATTATTCTTCTTTTGAAGCAGAAGTGCAAAAAGCAAACGGAGAGGTTTTTGTTCACAACGAAAGTATTGTAACCGATAAAAAGAAAGTAGTTGTGTTAGGTTCGGGACCAAACCGAATCGGGCAAGGAATCGAGTTTGATTATTCTTGTGTTCATGGAGTGTTAGCTGCTAAAGAGTGTGGATACGAAACGATTATGATTAACTGTAATCCAGAAACAGTTTCTACCGATTTTGATACGGCGGATAAATTATATTTTGAGCCTGTATTCTGGGAGCATATTTATGACATCATTCAACACGAAAAACCAGAAGGGGTAATTGTACAATTAGGCGGGCAAACGGCGCTTAAATTAGCTGAAAAACTATCTAAATACGGTATAAAAATCATAGGTACTAGTTTTGATGCTTTGGATTTGGCTGAAGATAGAGGTCGTTTTTCAGATTTATTAACGGAATTACAAATTCCTTTTCCACAGTTCGGAATTGCAGAAACCGCAGACGAAGCCTTAGATTTAGCCGATAAATTAGATTTTCCATTATTAGTACGTCCATCATACGTATTGGGTGGTCAAGGGATGAAAATCGTAATCAATAAGCAAGAGTTAGAAGAGCACGTTGTAAACCTATTAAAATCAATACCAGGTAATAAATTATTACTCGATCATTATTTAGATGGAGCGATAGAAGCAGAGGCAGATGCCATTTGTGATGCAGATGGTAATGTATATATCATCGGAATTATGGAGCATATCGAACCTTGTGGTGTTCACTCAGGAGATTCAAATGCTACTTTGCCACCATTTAACTTAGGTGAATTTGTAATGCACCAAATTAAAGAACACACACACAAAATCGCCAGAGCTTTAAAAACAGTGGGATTAATCAATATCCAATTTGCGATTAAAGACGATACAGTATATATCATTGAAGCGAACCCAAGGGCTTCTCGAACGGTACCCTTTATTGCAAAGGCATATGGTGAACCTTATGTGAATTATGCGACTAAAGTAATGTTAGGACACAATAAAGTGACTGACTTTACATTTAATCCACAACTGAAAGGATTCGCGATTAAACAACCCGTGTTCTCTTTTAGTAAATTCAAAAATGTAAACAAAGCGTTAGGACCAGAGATGAAGTCAACAGGAGAAAGCATTTTGTTTATTGATGATCTAAAAGACGACCAGTTTTATGAGTTGTACTCACGTAGAAAAATGTATTTGAGTAAGTAATATTATGATATTAAAAAGAACACACCATTTTACCAGTTAGAATGGTGTGTTTTTAATTTTTAGAACAAGTCATGAAAAACACCTATAAAATATCGGTTATTCAATTAAATCTGAACAACACACCCGAAAACAATTTAAAAAAATGTATCGAGTGGGTGACTAAAGCAGCTGAAATGGGTGCGGAGGTAATTTCTTTACCCGAATTGTATAACAGCCATTACTTTTGCCAAAGCGAAGATGTTGATAATTTTAAATATGCCGAGCCTTTATATGATGTTTCATTTAAGGCATTTAGTGCGTTAGCGAAACAGTTGGGCGTTGTAATTATAGTTCCTTTTTTTGAAAAAAGAATGGCAGGTATTTATCATAATAGCGCTTATATAATAGATACCGATGGATCGGAAGCAGGATTGTACCGCAAAATGCACATCCCTGACGATCCACATTTTTACGAAAAATTTTATTTTACTCCAGGCGATATTGGCTTTAAAGCCTTTCAAACTCAAAAAGGGAAAATAGGAACTTTAATTTGTTGGGACCAATGGTATCCCGAAGCAGCGCGTTTAACCGCCTTACAAGGTGCGGAAGTATTATTTTATCCAACTGCTATCGGTTGGCATCCCTCCGAAAAAGCGGAATATGGCGAAAATCAACAAAACGCGTGGATGACCGTAATGAAAGGGCACGCCGTAGCCAACGGAGTTTATGTAGCTGCTGCTAACCGTATTGGATTAGAAAAATATTTACCCGATACCAATGGATTGGAATTTTGGGGTTCATCCTTCATAGCGGGTCCTCAAGGGGAGATTTTAGCGCAAGCATCTACGGATCAAGAAGAAATTTTAATCGCTGAAGTCAACTTAAATCTTCAAGAAAATGTACGCCAAAACTGGCCATTTTTTAGAGACCGTCGTATAGATGCTTTTGGAGATATCGTGAAACGGAAGATTGATTAATGTAACTTCTTAATTAGTTCAAATAAATTTTCATTGAGAATGTGTTATTGTTTGTAGTTTTAGTATACATATGGTAAAAATACAAATCACTTTCAAAAACTAACTTGTATGATTTTTAATGAAAGAAATTTTTCTAAAATTATATTTTTAGTTTTTGCGATTATTTTTTTATTTTCTTGCCAAAAGGAAAAAAAAATACCAATCAAATACTTTTTTGAAACTTCAAAAAATATTCAAAAACCTGTTAATAATCCTTTACAATTAGAATTTGAAGAAAATAATCACCTTGATCTTGGTTTTTATAAAGGAGAAGTATGGATAAAGTTAAGTGTTAAAAACAATACAAAACCAGGTGCTTACATTGTATTGTGTAACGATTTAATTAATCAGTGTTATCGATTTTATAAGTTTGAAAACGGTAAACTAAAAGCACTAAAAGAAACTAATTTAGCCTATAATGATCACCGTACTTATCGTTTTTCTAAGCCTAATTTTTTGGTAGAATTAGAAGTTAATGAGAAGGCTATTTACTACATTAATACTTATAGCGATGGAAGAATACTTCAAGCAACACCAAATTTTATCAGTTTAGAAGACTTTCTAGAAATTAAACAACAGACACGGATACTTGATATAGTTTTTTATGGATTTATTGCCGTTTTATTGTTCATAAATCTTGTTTATTTTAGAATGATAAGAAAAACAATCTTTTACTTTTATGCAGCATATATTTTGTCTGGTTGTTTGATGTATCTTTTTGTAGAAGGTAGGTTATACGGATTAGGCTTAAGTCATAATTTAATAGATCATTTGATGTTTATTTCTATAAGATTATGGATTTTATCAGGTATTCTTTTTGCTGTTAATTTTTTAGATACTAAGCTGACCAACCCAATTTTTTATAGGTTTATCATTTTGTTTTTGCTTCTTTCTTTGAGTACAACAACGGTTTACCAATTAATGTTTTCAAGCAGTTCTATTAGTAATTTACACCAAACTGAAAATATAATAGGTTTCGTTTGGATTATAATCTCTATTATAATTATCTGTGTAGGATTTAAAAAAAGAAAATTAGAATCTACTTATTATTTCATTTCTTATTCTTTGTTTTTACTTTTTGTAACTCTTGGTTTAATAGATAGTCATACTACTGTTTTGCCAGGGGATCCATTTTCTTATTTTAAAATAGGAACTCTATTTGAATTTTTAGGATTTACCTATTTTATTTCTATATTAATTAAAAATAAACTTCTATTAAGCAATGATTTGGAAATTAAATTAAGTGCAGCATCAAAAGAACTACAACAAAAAACAGTTCTTTTATCGACTAAAAAAGGGATAGAAAAATCAGATCTAGTAAGTATTACTAAATTGATTGAAAACAACTTATCTTCAGAAAATGAATGGGAAGAATTTATAGAAAAATTTAAAAAATTGAACCCAACATTTTTGGAAAAGTTAATTCAAAGGTTTCCAGACTTAACCAAGTCCGAAACAAGACTTTTAATTCTTATTAAACTGGGGTATTCTCAAAAAGAAATAGCCAATATTTTAGTTATTACTCCTGATAGCGTAAAAAAATCTAGAACAAGAGTTAGAAGAAAACTTTATTTAAATAGCGATGTAGAGTTAGGTGATTTTTTAAATAAATATTGAAACACATTGATTGTTAATTATTTAAGATTGAAAAAATAATTTGTCCCCCTTTTTGTCCCCCTTGTTTTGTTTTTTTAAATAATACATAGTTTTATTTTTGGAATCTAAATTTCTTAAAAATTAAAACAATCGGTATCATGAAAAAAATCTTAAAATTTATCACTCTATTGTTTACAGTAAATATTGGATTTTCGCAGAGTTTCAATGTTAGTGGAGTAACCTATGAGGTAATTTCTGGAACTACTAACCAAGTAAAAGCAAAATCTTATACCGCTAGCTCAGGTACAAGTGTTAACTTACCTAAAACTGTTGTAAACCCTTTAACAAATACAAAATTAAGTGTTACAGAAATAGAAAACTTTGCTTTTAACAATAAAGGACTTACCAGTGTTACTTTACCAGAAGGGTTGCTGAAAATTGGTAACGAAGCTTTTTCTACCAATAGCATAACAAACCTTGTTATCCCAAATTCTGTAACAGAAATTGGTTATAATGCATTTAAAAACAATCTTATTGCTTCTCTTGATTTAGGTACAGGAATTACCACCATTGGAAATACCGCATTTAATACCAATAAAATAGTAGCTGTAACACTACCAAGTAGTTTACAAACTATGGGTAGTTGGACCTTTGAGAATAATCTTATTAAAAAAGTAACTGTAAAAAGTGGTGTTGGCCAATTAGGAACCAATGTGTTTAATAACAACCCAATGAAGGTGGTAGTTTGTGAGGGGATGATACCATCCTCAATAGTTTCAAGTGGTTTTGGTTCAATAGCTAATCGTAACACCATCGATTTATACATTCCAACAGGTACAAAAGGGGTTTATTTTACCAATGCAGGAGCCGAGTGGACAGGCTTTAAATCTGTTGCAGAAGAGAAAGATGTGATAGGATATATTACTTATGAGGTAACCTCTACTGCTCCAAATACCGTAAAAGCCATAAATTATAATTACATTGATGGAGGCTCTATGGTAACAATACCAACAGCAGTTACGCTTTCTTCGGTTGTATACAGTGTAACAGAAATTGGCACTGATGCTTTTAACACAAAAGGTTTAACCTCGCTGACCTTGTCTCAGGGATTAAAAACGATAAACACAAAAGCTTTTTGGGGAAATAATATTACAGGTAGTTTAGTTATTCCTAATTCAGTAACAACAATTGGGGCTAATTCTTTTTATGGAAATAAGATTACTAACTTAACTGTAGGCAGTGGAGTAACATTTATTAATACTCAAGCCTTTGCAAATAATCTTTTGACTCAACTCACAATTCCAAGCAATGTACAAACACTTGGTGGAGCTGTATTTGGTGGCAACAATATATCAAGCATTACCATTAAAAATGGAGCTGGAAATTTAGGTGCAAGAACTTTTTTTGATAACCCATTGACAACTATTACTTCAGAGTCGATGGTTCCTCCAACCATAATAACAGGTGGTAATGATGATACCTATAACAAAACGGGTAATCCAACTGCTGATAGGGCAACAATAGATTTAATAATCCCAACGGGTACTTTAGGTACTTATGTAAGCAATGCCGGAGCCTTATGGACAGGCTTTAAAACGGTGTCAGAAGAGCCTACTTTAAAAATAAAATCAGAAAACTTTTATAATTCTCAAAGTATAAATGTTTATCCAAATCCAGTAACATCAATTCTAAATTTTGATGTAAGTGAAGAAATAACTTTTATAGAAATCCTAAATTTAAATGGTATTTCAGTTACAACAAAAAATCGTATTAATAATTCATTGGATGTATCTAACCTACAAGAAGGAATTTATATTCTTAAATTAACATTAGGTAACAAAGTAGCAATTAAGAAATTCGTAAAGAACTAAATCTTTTAATTGATTTAAGTATTTCTATTTACAAAAGAGGTAGTGAAAACGGCCTCCTTTTTTATGTATATTTTTAAATTAAGTTTAATAGTCACAGAGATAAGAATTTACGTTTTATTTAATATCAACTTTTACATTATAATTTTCCAGATTTTGAAGGGCTTTTTCTGAGCGGTAATCAAAATTTTCTTCGTGATGCGTACGTTCTTTACGGAGTGCGATGCGTTTTAAACTTTTGTAAAAACGTTTAACTTCATCGTATTCTGTAAGAATAATTCCTGGTACCTGAACTGTTTTTCCTTCGGAGTCTTTGGCAACCATCGTAAAATATGAGGAGTTACAATGTTTAACTTCACCTGTTTGTATATTTTCAGCTTCAACACGTATTCCTACAATGATTGAACTGCGACCGACGTAATTAACAGACGCTTTCATACTAACCAATTCGCCAATTTCGATCGGATTTAAAAAGTCAACAGTATCAACAGATGCTGTAACACAGTAACTACCCGAATGTTTAGAAGCACAAGCAAAAGCAATTTGATCTAATAATTTAAGAATGTATCCTCCATGAATTTTACCACTAAAATTTGAGTGGGAGGGGAGCATTAACTCATTCATTACAACCTGTGAGGCTTTGACGCTTTTGTAGTTTGACATGGTAAACTTCTTAAAATTATTTAGAATAAAAAATCAATCACAAAACTACGTAAAAATACGTATAAAGTTTTTCTTTTTCGAATTTAATATTTTACGTATTCTGTAATTTCTAATCCGTAACCAATCATACCAACTCGTTTGGTTTCTTTTGAATTGGTTATTAGCCTAATTTTAGAAATATTAATATCGTGCAAAATTTGCGCTCCAATCCCAAAATCTTTGATATCCATTGGTATTTGAGGTATTTCTGAAATACCTTCGGATTGTAATTTTCGTAATTCCGTAATTCGACTTAATAAATTGGATTTGGTTTCTTGATTGATAAAAATAAAAGCCCCTTTTTCTTCTGAATTAATCAAATTAAAAACGGAATCCCAATGATTTGAATGAGGCTGTGTTAACAAACTTAAAATATCGTTAGTGCTTTGAGCAGAGTTAATACGGGTGAGTATTTGATCGCCATCCACCCAAGAACCTTTGATTAAAGCCAGATGTATTTGCTTATTTGTTGTTTGTTGGTAGGCTTTTAAACGAAACTTACCAAAACGAGTTTCGATATCAAAATCTTCTTTAACAACAATTAAACTGTCGTGTTTCATGCGGTAAGCCACTAAATCTTCGATAGATACAATCTTTAGATCGAATTTTTTAGCGACTTCTAACAATTGGGGTAAACGTGCCATGGTGCCGTCTTCATTCATGATTTCAACAATCACACCCGCAGAACTAAAACCTGCTAATCGCGCAAAATCAATTGCTGCTTCAGTATGACCTGTGCGTCTTAAAACACCACCTTCTTTTGCTACTAATGGGAAAATATGCCCCGGTCGGCTCAAGTGTTCTGGTTTAGTATTGGGATCAACTAATGCTTTTATTGTTTTTGCCCTGTCAGATGCTGAAATTCCTGTAGTAACACCATTTCCTTTTAAATCGACAGACACAGTAAATGCCGTTTCCATCGGATCGGTATTATTGCCTACCATAAGGTTTAATTTTAATTCGGAGCATCTGCGGTCGGTGATAGGGGCGCAAATTAAACCTCTACCATGCGTAGCCATAAAATTAATCATCTCAGGGGTTACCTTGTCTGCAGCAGCCAAAAAATCACCTTCGTTTTCTCTATTTTCATCGTCGACAACGATAATGATTTTGCCTAATCGAATGTCTTCAATGGCTTCTTCAATATTATTTAAAAGGCTTTTAGGCATTATTTTTTGAATTAAATTTAAACAATTTGATTTTTTGAATCATTTTATTTAGAGGGATTACAATAGCATCTAAGCTAACCAATCCCAAATCATTTGTGGTTCGATAGGTGAAAAATACACCAAAAGGCAATAAAATAAGTACCGATAACCATGCTCCAATTACGGGATCTATGCCTTGTTCTTCTGCCAATTTTTTGGCAAAAATATTAATAAAATGGTAGGTTAAAAAGATACAAATGGCAAATACTAAGGGCAACCCAATACCTCCTTTTCTGATTAAAGCACCTAAAGGAGCGCCAATAAAAAATAATAATATACAAGCAAAACCAACAGCAAATTTTTCATGTAATGCCAAGATGTGTTTGCTGATGTTTTTCCCTTTAAATTCAAAATCTACTTTGTTTCCTCTGATGGTGTATTGTGAGTTGATGATGAAGCTTTCCGCGGTTCGTAATACTTTTATTTTTTCTTCTTTTGGTAATTTTTCAAAAACGTTTGTGTTGTCATTTTTGTTATTTCCAGAAAGAATACTTGAAGTAGATTCAATTCCCGTATGACTGTTTATGTTTTGAATATAAGATCCCATTTCTTTGCTATAAACCGTGTTAAGAGAATCTAAGGTGTATTTTAATTCTTTAACATTTAGCATGGTGTTGGTGTTACTTACATCAGCTTCGTCCATATTTACATTGTTTATTTTGGACAAATCAATATTTAATAAATATTGATCAAATGAGCTTTTAACGAATGGATTTTTATCGTTTCCGTTCGGATTATAAATGTCTTCGTAATAATAACCATTTTGCAAAGCCAATTGTAGTACGTTTGAGTTTTCATTGCTGATTAATTCACCAGTAGCTGCTTTAATAATTGTGTTGTAAGTAGGATTGGCTTCATTTCTTTTATGAATTACCACATTGTGCAAAAATTCAGAATTTTCGCCTGTTTTTGAGGCTACTTTTATGGTGATGTCACCAATACTATTGAATTTTCCTTCAGCAATAGCCATAGCCGGTTTTACCTTAGCGATATTTCTTCTGAAATTAATGAATTTGTATTCGGCAAAAGGTATCACATTATTAGCGAAAAAGAATACACTTATACCTAATAAAACAATGAAAAGAGCTAATACCCTAATAGCCCGATGCAACGAAATCCCCGAAGATTTCATAGCGGCGAATTCATAATTTTCGGATAAATCTCCAAAAGTCATGATGGAAGCCAATAAAATAGTTAAAGGGACAACCAACGGAATGAGTCGAGGGGTACCAAAAGACAAAAATTTAAAGACCATTTCTACATCTAAATCTTTACCAGCTAATTCGGTTATAAACAACCAAACCATCTGTAAAATAAATATAAAAAACAGTATTACAAATACTGTAATAAATGTGATTAGATATGTTTTAAGAATGTAACGGTCTAAAATTTTCAACGGGACTAATCGAGTTTGTTGATGTAATAATTAGGATATTTACTTTTGTTAAAAGTAAAATGGTTACTAGATAAAGGTTGATTTACTTTAAATCCAACAATAGATAAAGTTGTTTTAGTACCATTTTTACCGATTTCAATCAGGTTGTAAATATGTTTGGTTTGTATGTCAATACCTAATAAAATGTTTTTTCGTTGGTCTTTTGAACTGATTGGAGTCAGTTTGATATATTGAATTTTACGACCGTTAATATTTTGTTGAATATCCCATGCGTATTGAAATCCTGTGTTAAAAAAATTTAACATTTTTGAAGGAGTAATAGAATCATCCGTACCCTCATCATATTTAGAGATAGTAATTTCCTCATCTTCAGGTGAGATGGTGTAATTTTTGGTACCATCAAATATTTTAGTAATACCCATTATGTTTAAAACAAATAAATCACCGCTTAAAGCAACATCTCCTTTGCTTTCTTGATTGATGTTTTCTTTAGCATTGTTAAGGCTATATTTAAAATCAATGACAATATTTTTATAACTTTTTACTTTGGCAGCGACTTCGTCTAATAAGTTTTTAGCTTGGGTTTCGTTTTGTGCGTTGGTAAGTGTGCTAAATAATAAAGCGATAATCAATAGTTGTTTCATTTTGTTTTAATTTTTTTCTTTTTCAAAAAAGTTATCTAATTCCGTTAAATCATTGATGGTAACACTTCTAGCTTTACTTCCTTCAAAAGGGCCTACAATACCAGCGGCTTCTAACTGGTCAATAATCCGACCAGCTCGGTTGTATCCTAATTTCAATTTCCGTTGTAATAATGAAGCCGATCCTTGTTGTGCTGTTACAATAACTTCGGCGGCTTCTCTAAATAGTGCATCACGATCTGATAAATCCATATCAAGATTTATGCCAGCTCCTTCTTCTCCGATAAATTCAGGTAACAAATAAGCATTTGGATATGCTTTTTGATTGCCAATGTACTCGGTTATTTTTTCAACTTCGGGTGTGTCAACAAAAGCACACTGTACACGAACTAAGTCATTTCCGTTGGTATACAACATATCACCACGACCAATTAATTGATCTGCACCACCTGTATCAAGTATTGTTCGAGAATCTATTTTAGAAATCACACGAAATGCAATACGAGCAGGAAAGTTGGCCTTTATCATACCTGTAATTACATTAACAGACGGGCGTTGTGTAGCAATAATCAAATGTATACCGATGGCTCTGGCTAATTGAGCTAATCGCGCAATCGGGACTTCTACTTCTTTACCAGCTGTCATAATTAAATCAGCAAACTCATCTACAACCAGTACGATATATGGTAAAAAGCGGTGTCCGTTCTCGGGATTTAATTTACGGCGTTTAAACTTGTCGTTATATTCTTTGATGTTACGAACCATTGCATCTTTAAGCAAGGAGTAACGGTTGTCCATTTCAAGACATAATGAATTTAAGGTATTGATAACCTTAGCATTATCTGTGATTATTGCATCGTCTGTATCAGGAAGTTTAGCCAAATAATGACGTTCGATTTTGTTAAAGAGAGTCAGCTCGACTTTTTTAGGATCAACCAGAACAAATTTAACTTCGGCAGGATGTTTTTTGTATAATAATGAGGTGAGTACCGCATTTAATCCGACAGATTTACCCTGACCCGTAGCTCCTGCCATTAATAAATGAGGCATTTTGGCTAAATCTACTACAAAAGTTTCATTCGAAATATTTTTACCTAAAGCAATAGGTAATTCCATTTCGGCTTGTTGAAACTTAGGAGAAGCAATAACACTTTTCATCGAAACCATTGTAGGGTTGGCATTCGGGACTTCGATACCGATTGTGCCTTTACCTGGTATCGGCGCTATAATACGAATCCCCAAAGCGGATAACGAAAGTGCAATATCGTCTTCTAAATTTTTAATTTTAGAAATTCGGACACCTGCATCGGGTACGATTTCGTATAAGGTAACCGATGGTCCAACGGTTGCTTTGATTTGTGCAATTTCTATTTTATAATTCCGAAGTGTTTCTACGATTCGATTTTTGTTTTCTTCTAATTCGTGTTGATTGATTGTAATGGTTCCTGTGGAATATTCTTTTAATAATTCGATAGTTGGAAATTTGTAATTCGATAATTCGAGTGTGTGATCAAATTCTCCAAAATCCTGAACTAATTTTTCTGCCAAATTTTCTTCAGAAATCACTTCTTCCTCAAAAGACTCAATAACAAAACTAGCTGTTGATTCTGGATTTTCGGTAGATTTAATAGGTGTAGCTTCAATTTTAGAATAATTACTAATTGTAGGCTGAAGATTGGCAGTATTAGCCTCAAATACAGATTTTTTGGTAGTTATTTCAGGAATGATTTTTTCATCTTCTGAAATTTCATTTTCCTGAATTGGATCAGAAACAGGAGGTAAGGTATCTTCGGTAGTTATTGGATCTACAACTTCTTTTTTAGTTCTTTCAAAAAGTGATTTAAAGGTAGCTGCGGATACTCCAAAACGCAAAATTGTAAATAGTAAAACAGCAAAAAATAAGAGCAATCCAGTACCGCTTTTTCCTATATAATCTTGCAAAAGTAAATTCATCTCAAAACCAACAGTACCCCCTAAATCGGGATTAAATGAGGCGAAAAAACCAAATAGAGTTGAAACAATTATAACGATATACAAATCCCAAAACCAGTATTGCTTTAAACGGGATTTAGCAATATTTAGCAAAAAATAAAGTCCAGTAATAAAAAATAGACGAACAAAAATAAATGAGGCAACACCAAATCCTTTATAAATAAAAAAATCAGCCAACCACGCTCCGATTTTCCCCATCCAATTATGGGATGTGTTATCGCGATCTAAAAAAGAATATAGGGCGCTCTGATCTTGATTTCCGTAAATAAAATAAGACGAAAAAGCAGTTAACAAGCCTACAGAAAACAATATAAAGGTGATTCCTAAAATGAATTGGTGTTGTTGTGTAAATTCATATTTAGAAACTTCTTCTGGGTTGGAATCTGTTGTTGTTTTTTTGCTTTTTTTAGCCATTTTCAGAATATAATTTGACTCTTAAAGAATATAAAAGTTTTAATCTAAAGTTTAGCTAAAGCGTTATCGTAATTAGGCTCGTCAACAGTTTCAGCTACTTGTTCAGTATAAATTACCGTGCCAGTTTGGTCAAGAACAACAATGCTTCTTGAAAATAATCCTTGTAAAGGTCCGTCAGTAATTGTTAAACCATAATCTTTACCAAATTGTCCTGTATTAAAATCAGATAATGTTATAGCATTTTCAATTCCTTCAACGCCACAAAAACGACTTTGAGCAAAAGGTAAATCTCTTGAAATGCATAATACAACGGTATTATCTAAGCTGCTAACTTTTTTATTAAATGTACGAACAGATGCAGCACAAGTGCCAGTGTCGATACTAGGAAATATATTAAGTATGATACGTTTACCTGTAAAATCTTTTAAACCAACTGTCGAAAGATCATTTTTAATTAATTGAAAGTCAATCGCTTTTGATCCGATTTGAGGCAAGTTACCAATTGTGTTGAATACGTTTCCTTTTAAAGTTATTTGAGCCATTTGATATAAAGATTAAATGATTAAACATTCCTGCAAAGAAACGTTTTTTTTTAAAGAATCACACTATTTGAAATCGAGGTTATAACAAAAAATATTTCGTTTTTTGCCTTAAATAAGGTGTTTTATTTGTTGTTTTTGATGTCCAACAGAATTGTAGCTATATTCGTATTTTAATTTAAGTAAAGAAATCAGGCGACCTTCCATGAAAAAAAAAGAACTATACATTCGATTTGTCTTTTTGATATTCATTTTGGTCGCGAATGCTCAAAACGACTTAAATCTCAAAAATTATTCATTACCCGAAGGGTTATCTCATTATAAAGTTCAATCTATTTTTAAAGACCGAGATGGTTTTCTATGGATTGGCACAGAAGATGGATTGAATAAGTTTGACGGAGTAAATTGTATTATTTTTCAAAATGTACCCGATGATCAAACAACGCTTTCGTCAGGTAATATTTTTTCGATAACACAAGATAAAAAAGGTTTTATTTGGGTTGCCGTTGATGGTGGTGGTGTTAATATAATTGATCCACATACTCATAAAATCACTAAAATATTCTCAGAAAATGATACCGATCGTTTGCGTTATGTTAAACATATTTTTATTGATCAGGATATCGCTTGGATTTCTGCTTGGGGTGGGTTGATCCGATTTGATATTAATAGACGTAGTTACAAGGTTTTTAAATTGAATGAAAACTCTAATTCTATATCTAATTCTGACGTAAAACAAGTAACAAAAGATCAAGATGGTTTGTTATGGTTGGCAACTGCTGGGGGATTAAATTCATATGATATCAAATCCAACCGATTTGATAGTTATATGATACCTAACACAACTGAGACGGTATTAGCTAATAGTGTGCGCCATATTTTTTGTGATTCTAACAATACATTGTGGTTAGGTACCGAAGATGGGGGATTGTATAATTTTAATAAAAAAACAAATCAATTTAGTAAGATATATCACGATGAAAAAAATCATGTGAATTGTTTTTATGAAGACACAAAAAAAAATCTTTATATCGGTAATCAAAAAGGGATTGATCGATTAAAATTAAATTCAAATTACACTTCTTTTACGTTAAAAAACTCATCTATTGTAGATTTTGGCGTAGCAGTAATAACCAACAATAAAGATGGATTGTTTATTATAGGATCTGTTAGCAAAGGAATCTATGTTTTAAAAAAAAATATTTTTAAAACACTATTTGTTTCTCCTAAAAACGATATTGTTAATCGGATCAGAACCATCATTAAAGGTACAAATAATACCGTATGGTTCGGGACTATTGGGCACGGAATTATTCAATTTAATAGTGAAACAAATACAACAACGACACTTTTAGCGGATACACCTATAAAAAATTATATTATCGAGCGATTATTTATCGATTCGGAGCAAAATTTATGGATAGGTACTTATGCCAACGGATTATTTAAGTACCATTTTAAAACTAAAAAATTAACCCCTATCTTAAAAACACCATTGCGTATCGAGTATTTGTTTGAAAGTAAAGATAAAGTTTTGTGGATAGCAACAAATAAGGGAACTCAGTTTTATGATGGTAATTTGAATCAGATAATTAACGCACCAAGTAAATACAAATTACCTAAAGAAGCCTTAACAAGCCATCAAATTCATTTTATTAAATACGATAATCAAGGCCGAATATGGTACAATGTAGCTAAAAACCTTTATGTATTTGATCCAAAAAAATCAACAACAAAGCAATTGCGAGGCATACAAAATACGTATGAATATATATCTTTTACCCAGACTACTGATGGGGTTTATTATTTAGGAACACTTAATGGAGGTATAGTTCGGATTGATGCCAAAGGAAACGTTCAAACCATAACCGTTAAAGATGGCTTAATATCAAACCGAATAACAGATATACAAACCGATAAAAATAACACGATTTGGTACAGTACTACTAAAGGAATAGGTGCTGTTATTTTTGAAAACAATAAAGCAACATTTAAAAATTATACCCATTCGGATGGTATCCAAGATTTAGAGTTCTATTTAGGATCTTCTTTTAAAGACGAAAAAGGATTGATCTATTTTGGTGGAGTAGGCGGAGTGACTTACTTTAATCCTGATGCTATAAAAACAACAAAAAACACACAGCAAACATTAATAAATGAAATTTCCATTTTTAATAAAAAAATAAAAACGGACACCATTATACCTTTAAAAAAACGATTTGATTTAAATTATGATGATGACTTTATTCATTTAAAATTCAACAGTATTGGTTTTTCTGAACAGACAAAATATAAATACAAATACCGCTTGTTGGGTTTAAACGATGTATGGTCTACAGAAAACACAGATAATTCGGTATCTTATACCAACCTTCAACCGGGTAAATATCTGTTTGAAGTAAAATCCACCAACGGACAAGGTATTTGGAACAACACACCTGCTCAAATTGAATTTAGAATTACACCTCCATTTTGGAATACATGGTGGTTTTATTTAATTGAAGTTTTAGTAGCTGTAACTCTATTTTTAATTGCAATTAAAATCAGGGAACGAAAAATAGTTAACGAAGCGAAAACAGCTCAGTTTAAACTACAAGCCTTACGTTCTCAAATGAATCCACATTTTATTTTTAATGCCCTAAATTCAATTCAGCATTTTATTATTAAAAACGACACTAAGTTTGCTTTAAAATACTTGACTTTATTTTCTAAATTAGTTCGAAAAATTTTAGAAAATTCGTTTCATATTCGCATACCTTTGTCTGAAGAGATAAAATTTTTATCAAATTATATAGAGATAGAATCGTTACGATTTGATAATAAAATTGATTTTTCGATAGAAATAGATCCAGAAATAGATGTGGAAGCTATTGAAATCCCTTCGATGTTGATACAACCTTATGTTGAAAATTCGATTTTACACGGATTAATGCCCAAAGAAGAGGAAGGAATTATTAAGATTACATTACATAAACAAGGAAAATTAATTAAATGTACCATCGAAGATAATGGAATCGGTCGTTTAGCCTCTAAAAAAAATAATTTAGAAATGGATAAAACACACCAATCGTTTGGTTTGCCGATTACCAAAAGTCGTTTAGATGAGCTTAATAAAGCGAGTAAAACTAAGGTTACAATTAATATTGAAGATATCATAGAAGATTATCAAATTAAAGGAACACGAGTAGAATTATTTATACCCATAGATTAAAAAATGCGCAGAGCACTAATTGTTGATGACGAAAAAAATGCAAGGGAAACACTCTCGCATTTGATTACTAACTTTTGTAACGATAAGGTTAAAATAGTAGCCTCAGTTGGTACTGTTAAAGAGGGATTAGAAGCTATTGAAACCTATAAACCAGATCTTGTTTTTTTAGATATTCAAATGAAAGGAGAGACAGGTTTACAATTGTTATCGAGATTGGATAAAATTGATTTTGCAATTATTTTCACCACTGCTTACGATAAATATGCTTTACATGCCATTAAGTTTTCCGCGATAGACTACTTATTAAAACCAATAGATTTTGAGGAATTGATAAAAGCAATCGATAAAGTTCCGTATAAAAACATGCAACAAACAGAACAATTTTCCAATTTTATTGAGAACAAAAAATCAGATAGCTCAGAAATAAAAAAAATAGCAATCAGTACGATGGATGGTTTGGTGTTTGTAAAAGTACCTGAGATTATTTTTTGTAAATCTTCCGAAGGATATACCGAATTTTATTTAAAAACAAAAGAGGTAATCACTTCAACAAAAACCTTAAAGCATTTTGAAGAATTATTATCGAGTCATCATTTTTTTAGGGTTCATAATTCGTATTTAATCAATTTAAATGAAATTGTAAAGTATAACAAATTTGCAGGCGGTAGTGTGATTATGTACAACAATCATGAGATTAGTATATCCAAAAGACGGAAAAGTGAATTTTTAGAGAAAATAATGAAATAACCCCGATTATATGGTAAAACTTACCGTTTATCTGTAAAATTATCCCGAATATAAAAACAATTATTGGTGTTAAAATAAGCGGTGTATCTTGCGCTTGTTTTAAGATCATTAGGTTTTAAAAACATCACTTAGATAGAGTTTTTGGTTGGGAAACAATTTTATCTACTAAAAAGGAGTAATCAGATGATTGCTCCTTTTTTTTATGCTTTTTATTCGACGTTTGCACTTGTTTTAAAACAACCACAAGATTTTTTTTAAATTTTCATTAAGACAATTTTAACAGAATAACTAAAGTTTTTATCTTTATACGCAATACAAGTAACTTTGTAGCAACGAATATTTAGCGTATGAAAAGAATTACCACCAGCATAGACATCAAGGGAGATAAGATTATCAAGCAAATCCCGTCGATACGAGATAAAGCGCTTCGGATTAATTTAAATGAAAACATATACGGTTCATTTTCAGAAATAGGAGCAGGCCAAGAAACAGTTCGGCATTTTTTTAGAGCAGGTGGTGCCTCAGGTACTGTTGCCAAAGCGATGTCTGCTTACGATAAAGTATTTTCTGACGAAATATATGGGATTGAAAAAGACGGGCGGTATGTAACCGAAAGTCGATTAAGAACTATGTTAGACTATGAGATTGATCTCATGACCGAGAGATTAAACCGAAAAGATCATCCCGAAAAATTATTTTTTAGTTATGCCAATACTGTAACAACAATTGATTTTGCTAAAAAATTTAAAGGACATGGATGGGTTGGTATTAAATTTCAGATTGAAAAAGATCAAGCATTTAATGAAATTATTTTACACGTACGCTTTAAAGAAAACGATTCACTACAACAACAAGAGACATTAGGAATATTAGGCGTTAATTTGATTTATAGTGCCTTTTATAGGCATAACGATCCTAAAAAATTATTAGATTATTTGTATGATCACATCGCACTAGATCGATTAGAAATCGACACTATAAATTTTTCAGGACCATTATTTAAAGAAACGGACAACCGCTTGATGAGTTTGCAGTTGGTTAAAAAAGGAATGACAGAAGCAGTAATGTTTGGTGCTGATGGCAAAAATTTATTACCAGCGGCCATATTGTATAAAAAAAATATTTTGGTACATCGCGGAAGTTTTAGACCTGTAACAAAGGTTAATATGGATATTGTAGAGAAATCAACCGAACTTTTTCTGCAAGAAAAAAATGTTGAAAAAGAAAATGTATTGGTTGTTTTTGAAATTACATTATCTAATTTGCGAACCGAAGGAGAAATCGATGAAGCAGACTTTTTAGATCGCGCTAAATTACTTTGTTCATTAGGTCAAACGGTAATGATATCCAATTTTCAAGAATACTATAAAATGGTAGACTATCTGGATCTATATACAAAAAACACCATCGCTTTGGGATTAGGAGTGAATAATCTATTCGATATTTTTGATCCACAATATTATGATGATTTAAACGGAGGTATTTTAGCCGCTTTGGGAGCTATTTTTACAAAAGACATTCGTTTGTTTGCGTATCCATTAGTGGAAAAAGAAAAAACAACCACAATAAATACCTTAGAAGTTTACAAAAAAGTACAAGATTTGTATCAATATTTCATATTAAACGGAAAAATTAAAGAAATATCAGCAGTAGATCAGTCGATAATAGATGTTTTTTCAAGAGACATTTTACAACGCATCACATCTCACGAAGAAGGTTGGGAAGACAAACTACCCAAAGGTATTGCAGAAATAATAAAAACACAGGGCTTGTTTGGATATAAAAAACAACCATTACAAATAAACTAATCAATTTAAATAAAACTATGACATTAATAAAATCAATCTCAGGGATCAGAGGTACCATTGGCGGAAAAGTAGGTGATAATTTAACCCCGGTTGATGCCGTAAAATTTGCATCAGCATACGGAAGTTGGTTAAAAAAAGCGGTTAAAAAAGACAAATTAACGGTAGTAATTGGTAGAGATGCCCGTATTTCTGGTCCGATGATTCATAATTTGGTTTTAAACACCTTAGTAGGATTAGGAATTAATGTAGTGGATTTAGGTTTGTCTACCACGCCAACAGTAGAAATTGCTGTGCCTTTGGAAAAAGCCGATGGAGGAATTATTTTAACAGCCTCTCACAATCCAAAACAATGGAATGCGCTTAAATTATTAAATGCCAAAGGAGAATTTTTAAGTGGTGCTGATGGGCAAGAAATTTTAGAAATCGCCGAAAACGAAGATTTTACTTTTGTAGAAGTAGATGATTTGGGTGAAGTTACTGTGAACGACTCGTACATGGATATTCATATCGATGAGGTATTAAACTTGTCATTAGTTGATGCAGAAGCGGTTAAAAAAGCAAAATTTAAAGTAGTAGTGGATGGTGTAAATTCATCAGGAGGAGTAGTTATACCTAAATTATTAGACGCCTTAGGGGTAGAAGTAATTAAGTTGTATTGTGAACCTAACGGACAATTCCCACACAATCCAGAACCTTTGAAAGAACATTTAGGAGACATTTGTAAATTGGTAGTAGAAGAAAAAGCTGATTTTGGAATTGTAGTAGATCCTGATGTGGATCGTTTGGCTTTTATTTCAGATGATGGCGAAATGTTTGGTGAAGAATATACGTTGGTAGCTTGTGCTGATTATGTGTTAAGTAAAACACCAGGGAATACGGTTTCTAATATGTCTTCTTCAAGAGCATTACGTGATATTACTCAAAAATACGGTGGAACTTACGAAGCTAGCGCAGTAGGCGAGGTAAACGTAGTGACTTTAATGAAGAAAAATAAGGTAGTGATTGGTGGGGAAGGCAACGGCGGAATCATTTATCCAGAATCTCATTATGGTCGTGACTCATTAGTGGGTGTAGCTTTGTTTTTAACCCATTTAGCGAATTTAAAAACGTCAGTTTCTGCTTTAAGAGCTTCGTATCCACAATATTATATGAGCAAAAATAAAATAGAGCTTACCCCACAAATTGACGTGGATGCTATTTTAGAACAAATGACTGAAAAATATCAGAATGAACAAATCACCACAATTGATGGGGTGAAAATTGATTTTGCGGAAGAATGGGCACATTTAAGAAAATCAAATACAGAACCAATTATTCGTATTTACACCGAAGCCAAGTCGCAAGAAAAAGCAGATGATTTAGCTTTAAGAATTATTGATGAAATTAAAGTGATTGCAAAAATATAAGCAACGAAATGTTATAAAAAAAAATCGAGCTAAAGATGCTTTTAGCTCGATTTTTTTGTTTAACTACTTCTCTTTTTTAATTAAAGACACACTGTTTTTAAATTCTGAAATAGTTATTGCAGGATCACCATAAAGTATAATTTTAGCGTCCCCCGAACAAGTTAATCCAAAAGATTCAGAAGCATAGATGTTTAAATCGGTATTTTCTATAGCATTAACTTTTACATTTTTACAAATAAAATCTTTACCAATAATTTTACCTTTTCCAGATAAGATAAATTCAGCATTTGAGGTGTTTCCTTCGATTTTAGCATCTGATTTTTCTAAAACAGACACCGTAGTATTTTCACTGTTTATAAGTGTTTCTACAGCAGCATTTCCTTTAGCCTGTATGTTTGTTTTAGTAGCAGTAACATTTAACTCTGTTTTAGATTTATCGGAAGCAAAAAGATTAAATTCAACAGTTCTTAAATTTAGTTTTAATTCAGCGTAGTCGTACGATGATAATGTTAGGTTTTCGGTTTCTAATTCCGAATAAGTAGATACTACAGCATTATGTCGTGCGGTAATTGAAGCTAGTTTATCGGTATAAGTAAGCGTAATATTTAATTTTTTAAAACTGGTAATGCGTTTTGTGGTAAACAACCTGATTTTATCGTTAAAAGTTTCGACTTTAATAAATTCATGAAGATTGTCGTCGGCTTCAATTTCTAAAGAAAATTTATTGCCTTTGACTAAATTAAGTGTGATTTCGTCTTCAACTTCAACGTTAGGTAAGGGTTCAATAACTTTCGTTTCTTTTTTTACATTTTTAGAGCCTTTGACTTTGTCTTTATCTTGAGCCGATAGGATTGAAAGGTTTCCAAATAGGATTGCGAATAAAATTATTTTTTTCATGTTTTCGAAATTGATAATTAAGAATAAATATGATTTTTACCGTTCCAATATACAGTATTTATAGTATAAATACTCGTATTAATAATATATTTGTGTTCATTTTTTGTCATTTTCATGAATAATTCGAATAAACTTAAAATATTAAATGATCCAATTTATGGATTTATTTCCCTACCCAATACATTAATATTTGATTTAGTTCAGCATCCTCATTTTCAAAGATTACGTCGAATTTCCCAAATGGGAATGTCTTCTATTGTGTACCCAGGAGCACACCATACCCGATTTCATCATGCTTTGGGATGTTTACATTTGATGCAAAAAGTAGTTCAGGTGTTGCGATTTAAACAAGTTGTAATTTCTGAAGAAGAAGAAAATGCGCTGTACGTTGCTATATTATTACACGATATGGGGCATGGTCCCTTTTCGCATGCGATGGAACATAGTATTGTAAATGGTTTGCATCACGAGATGATTTCATTGGCATTTATGAATCATTTAAATGAAGAGTTTGGGGGGCAATTAACTTTAGCTATAGATATATTTAAAGGCAATTATCCCCGAAAATTTTTATTGCATTTGATATCAAGTCAATTGGATATGGACCGCATGGATTATCTTAAACGGGATAGTTTCTATTCGGGTGTAGCAGAGGGTAATATCAATTCGGATCGTTTGATTCAGATGTTACATGTGGTTGACGATCAATTGGTTGTAGAGGAAAAAGGCATTTATTCCGTCGAGAAATTTTTGGTATCTAGACGATTAATGTATTGGCAAACCTATCTTCATAAAACCAGTTTGGCTGCCGAGATGATTTTGACTAAGATTTTAAAAAGAGCCAAAGAATTGTGTCATAAAGGAGAAATCTTACCGTGTAGCAATGCGTTATTGTTTTTTATGAAACAAAAAGAAGCGACCAAAGTTATAGATAGTGTTATACTAAATCAATTTGCTCGATTAGACGATTATGATGTTTTCGGAGCGATAAAAGAATGGCAGTACCACGATGATTTTGTATTAAGTAAGCTTTGCCAGATGATTATTAATCGGGATTTGCCAAAAATTAAAATGAATTCTAAATCATTTTCTAAAAAAGATACTGAAGCATATTTGAATCGTTTTAAATCTTTACATCAATTGACCAGCCATGAAGCATCTTTTTTTATTTTTACTGGATCAGTAGATAATCAAGCGTATAATGAAAAAGGTGTTCCGATTCAATTATTAATGAAAGACGGTAGTTTGGTTGATGTAATTAAAGCGTCTGATCAGCTAAATTTGAAAGCTTTAAGTAAACGAGTTACAAAATATTATATCTGCTATCCAAAAGTGCTGGTATAAAATTAATATATCATATAAAATTTTATATTTTTGTCGGAATGAAATTTAAAGCACTACAAATAGCGGAAATTTTAGAAGGAGAGATTGTTGGCAATCCAAATGCTGAAGTATTTACCTTAGCTAAAATAGAGGAGGGTATCGAAGGTTCTTTGACATTTTTGTCGAACCCTAAATACACAAACTATATTTATACTACAAAAGCTACCATTACGATTGTAAATCAGGATTTCATTCCTGAAAATTATATAGAAACTACTTTAATAAAGGTGAATGATGCCTATCAAGCTTTTTCTAAATTATTGGATTTTTATAACCAAGTAAAATTAAATAAAGAAGGTATAGAATTGCCTTCCCATATTGCCGCAACAGCAACGTACGGAACATCGATTTATATCGGAGCATTTGCTTATATTGGAGAAAATGTTAAAATAGGGAATAATGTTAAAATATATCCCAATACGTTTATAGGAGATAATGTTGTAATAGGAGATAATGTAACGCTATTTGCAGGAGTTAAAATTTATTCGGAAACACAAATAGGTAATTCGTGTATTTTTCATTCAGGAGCTATCATCGGATCCGATGGTTTCGGACATACACCAAATAAAGACGGTAGTTATAGTAAAATTCCTCAAATCGGGAATGTTATCATTGAGAGTGATGTTGAGATTGGGTCAACCTGTACAATCGACAGAGCTACACTCGGATCAACAATAATTCGAAAAGGAGTTAAGTTGGATAATCAAATTCATATCGCACATAATGTTGAAATCGGAGAAAATACTGTAATCGCCGCTCAAACAGGTGTTGCAGGTTCCACCAAAATAGGTAGAAATTGTATTATTGGTGGTCAAGTAGGTATTAGCGGGCATTTAGTAATTGGGGATCGTGTTAAAATACAAGCACAATCTGGAATAGGTCGTTCTATTAAAGATGATGAGGTATTACAAGGAAGCCCAGCATTTACTTATGGGGATTACAATAAGTCATATGTTCATTTTAAAAATTTACCTAAGATTATTAAACAATTAAATTCTGTAGTAAAGAAAATATAACGCAATAGTAATGACAAATCAAAAAACCATTCAAAAACCAATTACATTATCAGGTGTTGGTTTACATACTGGAAAAGAAGTAATCATGACTTTCAAACCAGCTGAAGCTAACAGCGGGTTTACATTTATTAGAGTAGATATTGAGAATTCACCTAAGATAAAGGCAGATATTACTTATGTTCAAAGCACCAATAGAGGGACTAATTTGGTTAATAATGGTATAAGTATCAATACGACAGAACATGTTTTGGCAGCGTTAATAGGTTGTGATATTGATAATGTTATTGTCGAACTAAACAATTCAGAACCTCCAATTTTAGATGGTTCCTCTAAATTTTTTGTTCAAGCCATTGAAGAAGCGGGTATTGTTGAACAAAATGTAGCAAGAGAGGTTTATGTTGTAAGAGATATTATTACATATAAAGACGAGAAAACAGGAAGCGAAATCATGATGATTCCTTCTGATACCTATCAAGTGTCGGTTATGGTCGATTACGACACTAAAGTATTAGGAACGCAAAACGCCTCTTTAAATTGCATATCAGAGTTTAAAGAAAATATAGCAGATGCCCGAACGTTTAGTTTTTTACACGAATTAGAAGCCTTATTAGACAACGGCTTAATCAAAGGCGGAGATCTAAATAATGCCATTGTTTATGTGGATAAAGAGATTAGTCCAGAGACAGTTGAAAAATTAAAGATAGCATTTAACAAAGATAGTATTTCAGTAAAACCCAACGGGATATTAGACAATCTAACGTTACATTACACAAATGAAGCTGCCCGTCATAAATTATTAGATGTTATAGGGGATTTAGCTTTAGTCGGTACTCGTATACAAGGTAAGATTATAGCAACAAAACCAGGTCATTTTGTAAATACGGAATTTGCCAAAAAAATAGCAGGTATTATTAAGTCAGAACAACGTAATCCTAAATTTCATTACGATTTGACGAAAGACCCCGTGATGGATATTCATCAAATCATGAATATGTTACCACATCGTCCACCATTTTTATTGATTGATAAGATTTATGAAGTTTCGGAATCACGAGTGGTAGGAATGAAAAACGTGACGATGAATGAAGATTTTTTTGTAGGTCATTTTCCAGGAGCACCCGTTATGCCAGGTGTTTTAATTATTGAAGCCATGGCTCAAACGGGAGGGATTTTAGTACTAAGTACCGTACCTGATCCAGAAAATTATTTGACATATTTTATGAAAATAGATAATGTTAAATTTAAAAATAAAGTATTACCAGGAGATACAGTAGTTTTCGATTGTAATTTAATTACTCCAATCAGACGTGGTATCTGTCACATGAAAGCAGATGCTTATGTAAACGGAAAATTAGTTACACAAGCAGAATTAATGGCGCAAATTGTCAGAAAAAGTCAATAGATATGAATCAACCTTTAGCATACGTTCATCCAGGAGCCAAAATTGCAAAAAATGTTGTAATAGAACCTTTTTGCACGATTAATAACAACGTAGTAATAGGCGAGGGAACTTGGATTGGTTCAAACGTAACTATAATGGAAGGCGCTCGAATAGGTAAAAATTGTAGTATTTTTCCAGGAGCTGTTATATCGGCAATCCCGCAAGATTTAAAATTTGGAGGAGAAGACTCATTAGCCATCATTGGTGACAATACAACCATTAGAGAATGTGTAACTGTTAATCGCGGTACAGTTGCTTCTGGTCAAACCAAGATAGGAAACAATTGTTTGGTTATGGCGGCAGCACATATTGCTCATGATTGTATAATCGGTGATAATGTAATTATCGTAAATGGGGTGTTATTAGGAGGACACGTTACAATTGGAGATTATGCTATCGTAGGTGGATTATCTGCTATACATCAATTTATAAACGTAGGAGATCACGCGATGATATCAGGAGGGTCTTTGTTAAGAAAAGATGTCCCACCTTATACCAAAGCAGCAAAAGAACCACTTTCATATGTAGGGATTAACTCAGTAGGATTACGAAGAAGGAATTTCACAACCGAAAAAATTAGAGAGATTCAAAACATTTACCGTATTTTATATCAAAAAAATTACAATACTACTCAAGCAATAGGTATTATTGAAGCCGAAATGGAAGCCACACCAGAGCGCGATGAAATTTTAATGTTTATTAGAAACTCGTCAAGAGGTATAATGAAAGGTTATTCAGGAGGATATTAATTTAAAACATAACAATAATAGAAATAAAATGGCAAGTACTTCAGATATAAGAAATGGATTATGTATCAAATACAATCACGATATTTTTAAAGTAATCGAGTTTTTACATGTAAAACCAGGTAAAGGACCTGCTTTTGTTCGAACAAAATTAAAAAGTGTAACGACAGGAAAAGTTATTGATAATACTTTTTCCGCAGGACATAAAATAGATGAAGTACGTGTTGAAACGCATAAATTTCAATATTTATATCCAGAAGGAGAAGTATTTCATTTTATGAATGTTGAAGATTACAATCAAATTACTATTAGCCAAAATGCAATAGATAATCCAGGCTTGTTAAAAGAAGGAGAGTTTGTAACGATCCAAATAAACTCAGAAAACGGAGTACCACTATCGGTTGATATGCCGGCAACCGTTATTTTAGAAGTGGTAGCAACAGAGCCAGGTGTAAAAGGTAATACGGCCACCAACGCCACTAAACCTGCCATTGTTGAAACAGGAGCAACGATTAATGTACCTTTGTTTATTAATGAAGGAGACAAGATTAAAATAGAGACCGAAAAAGGAACTTATAAAGAACGAATTAAAGAGTAATGAAGTTTAATCAGGTTCAAACATTAGAAAAAATAGCAGACATAGTAGGTTGTGCCTTTGTGGGCGAACCTACTTATTCGGTTTATGGAACCAATGAAATTCATGTTGTTGAGACGGGTGAAATTGTATTTGTAGATCATCCAAAATATTACGACAAAGCTCTTCTATCTAAAGCATCAGTTATTTTAATAAATAAAGAAGTTAGTTGTCCTGAAGGTAAAGCATTGTTGATATCCGACGATCCTTTTCGAGATTTTAATAAAATTAATAATTATTTTAAACCTTTTCAGGCAGCTACTCAATCGATTGCTGTTTCAACCAAGATAGGAGTAGGAACAATTATTCAACCGAATGTTTTTATTGGTAACAATGTAAGTATAGGAGAAAATTGTTTGATACATCCAAATGTTTCAATTTACGATAATACAATAATAGGAAACAACGTAATCATACATTCAGGAACGGTTTTAGGAGCTGATGCTTTTTATTATAAAAACAGACCCGAAGGTTTTGATCAATTGCTAACGGTTGGCCGTGTTGTTGTTCAAGATGACGTTCATATAGGTGCATTATGTACTATCGATAAAGGAGTTACAGGCGATACAACTATAGGTAAAGGAACTAAAATAGATAACCAAGTACAAGTTGGTCATGATACACGTATAGGTAAAAAGTGTTTAATAGCCTCACAAACAGGAATTGCTGGTTGTGTAATTATTGAAGACGAAGTAACCTTATGGGGACAAGTAGGAATCAGTAGTGGCATAACTATAGGAAAAAAAGCCGTAGTAATGGCACAAACAGGAGTTTCTAAATCAATAGCAGGTAGCAAAAGCTACTTTGGAACACCAGCTCAAGAATCAAGAGATCAGTTAAAACAATTGGCGAATATTAAAAAAATTCCTGAGATAATAGACAGGCTTAAATAATTATAAAAAAATATACAATTCCATCATTATGAGTGTTTTAGTAAATAAAAATTCAAAAATTATAGTTCAAGGATTTACAGGAAGTGAAGGTACTTTTCACGCTTCCCAAATGATAGAATACGGAACCAATGTCGTTGGAGGTGTTACACCAGGAAAAGGCGGAACGCAACATCTTGATAAGCCTGTTTTTAACACGGTTGAAGATGCCGTAACACAAGTGGGTGCAGATACCTCAATTATATTTGTACCACCAGCATTTGCAGCAGATGCAATCATGGAAGCAGTAGATGCAGGAATTAAAGTTATAATCGCTATTACAGAAGGAATTCCTGTAGCAGATATGACCAAAGCCTACGCTTATGTTAAGAAAAAAGGAGCAACTTTAGTAGGACCAAATTGCCCAGGTGTGATAACACCAGAAGAAGCAAAAGTAGGTATCATGCCTGGTTTTGTATTCAAAAAAGGAACAGTAGGGATTGTTTCTAAATCAGGAACATTGACTTATGAAGCCGCAGACCAAGTAGTTAAACAAGGATTAGGTATCACAACAGCTATCGGAATAGGAGGAGATCCAATCATTGGTACAACAACAAAAGAAGCCGTTGAATTATTAATGAATGATCCCGAAACTGAAATCATAATTATGATTGGTGAAATCGGAGGACAACTGGAAGCTGATGCTGCTCGATGGGTAAAAGCAGATGGTAATCGCAAACCTGTTGTCGGTTTTATCGCTGGTGAAACAGCTCCAAAAGGAAGAACCATGGGACATGCAGGTGCTATTGTTGGTGGGGCTGACGATACAGCAGAAGCTAAAAAACGCATCATGCGAGAAAATGGTATTCACGTAGTAGATTCTCCAGCAGAGATAGGTAAAAAAGTAAAAGAGGTTTTAGGTTAAAAAATAGATTATAAAATAAAAAATTAATGAAACGAGATTTAACTTTATAAGTAAGTTGAATCTCGTTTTTTAGTTTAATAAAATTTTTTCATATGTCACAATCACAGCAATTTTTCGATCATATTACTCAAGGATACCAAACAAAAGGGGATTATATAGCTATAGGAGCTGCTATGTTGGGAGAGGAAACAATTACCAATGCTCTTGTTAAAATACCGTTGAAAACTTTAAATAGGCACGGTTTGATCGCTGGGGCAACAGGAACAGGTAAAACTAAAACATTACAAGTTTTTGCCGAAAACCTTTCGGACAAAGGAATTCCTGTTTTATTGATGGACATTAAGGGAGATTTAAGTGGATTAGCACAACCGAGTGCTGGACATCCAAAAATAGATGAAAGACACCAAAAAATAGGAATTCCTTTCGAAGCTAAAAAATATCCTGTTGAGGTTTTAACCATTTCGGAACAAAAAGGAGTTCGATTACGTGCGACTGTTTCAGAATTTGGACCCGTATTATTATCTCGAATTTTAAATTTATCTGATGCTCAAAGCGGTATCGTTTCGATAATTTTTAAATATTGCGATGATAATCAATTGCCTTTATTAGATTTAAAAGACTTTAAAAAATTATTACAATATATAACGCAAGAAGGAAAAGAAGAAATAAGCGCCGAATACGGCAGTGTATCTACCTCGAGTACAGGAGCAATTTTACGTAAAGTAATAGAAATAGAACAACAAGGAGGTGATTTGTTTTTTGGAGAAAAATCATTTGAAGTAGATGATTTAACCCGAATTGATGAACATGGTAATGGTGTCATTTCCATCTTACGATTGACGGATATACAAGATAAACCCCAATTATTTTCAACATTTATGTTGCAATTATTGGCGGAGGTGTATGACACTTTTCCTGAGCAAGGAGATAGCGGTCAACCAGAGTTGGTTATTTTTATTGATGAGGCACATTTGATATTTAAAGAAGCATCAAAAACACTAATGGGGCAGATAGAGAGTATCGTTAAATTGATCCGATCTAAAGGCATCGGATTATATTTTGTAACGCAAAACCCGGATGATGTACCTGAAGATATTTTGGCTCAATTAGGGTTAAAAATTCAACATGCGTTAAGAGCTTTCACAGCTAAAGATAGAAAAGCATTGAAATTAGCTTCCGAAAATTATCCTATTTCAGCTTATTATAATACCAGCGAAGTTTTAACCCAACTGGGTATTGGCGAAGCGTTTATAACGGTATTGAATGAAAAAGGAATACCGACTCCATTGGCACGTACGATGTTAAAAGCACCTGCAAGTCGTATGGATATTTTGACCGATCAAGAATTAACAGAAGTCATAAATGGATCCAAATTAATTGCGAAATACAATCAGCAAACAGATCGTGAGAGTGCGTATGAATTATTAAATCAAAAAATTCAGAAAATTAATCAAGAAACTGCTGATGCACAACAAAAGGAAGCTCGCCAGTATGAAGAAACAAAATCTTCTTCCAAAAGAACCACAACAACACGACAAAGTACCGCGATGAATCCTGTGGTAAAGGTTTTAACGAGTGCTACTTTTATCAGAAGTGTTTTCGGAATTCTTAAAAAAGTACTGAAGTAATCGGTTGGTAAAAAATTAATAAATTTTAGTGCCAATCGCTTCTCCGTTTAATATACAACGTAAATGGTTTGGTTTTTTACCGTTAATAATATAGGTGGCTACGTTGGTTGTCGCTTGCATCATATCACGGATAATTTTGAGCTTGTTGCTCATACCACCCGTACCTAAATTGGTTTTATTGGTACCGCAAATTTGTTCGATATACGAATCCGTTAAAGTCGAATGAGAAATTTCAGTAAGGAGTTGTTGATTATCCAACACGCCGTCAGAAGTGGTATTGATAATCACTTCGATTTCATCAAAAATAATACTGCATAAAATCGCTAATAAGGCGGTAGTTTGGTCGTTGTCACCAAATTCACCGTGTCTTATTTTTAATAACTCTTCATCGGTAATAAAGTCGTTATCGTTGACTTGTATGATGGCTTCGTCTCCATTTTTATGATTAAATAACGCATAGATGATTTCTAATATTTTTTCTTTAGAAAGTTCAGACGTTAGATCGCGGTGCGTTATTAAACTTTGTAAAACCTGTTTATCAGCGATTGCTTGATCCCAATTAATAGATAAATGAGGATTGCCTAAGGCGGCAAAAATTCGTTTTCGAATAATCTCATCATCTATATAATCAAAGGCATTACCTAATGATTTACCAAATGCAACTGCGCCAGAACTGACAATGATCACCGGATTTTTAATACCGTTAATAATTGCTCCGTGTGCTTTAATATTATCAGAGTCAATAGCAATTTCGTCGCGGTTGTTTTTGGTAACTAAAGTGCTACTACCGTATTTAATAAGCGTTAGTTTTTGGCTAATTGTATTCATGAGTGTATCATTCAAATAATTAAATCGTTGGCAAAGGTAAATTAATTCATTTCGCCTTCCAATATACTTTTTACAGCTTGGTGATAAACCTTTGGGTTTTGTGCTTTTTTTATGGCTTTATATACTTTATGCGGATTCGAAAACGAAGTAGAAAAATATTCCCAAAAGCCTAACATTTTCATCCGAATAGGTGTAGGACCAGATAACGCTTGATCATACGCTTCAAAAATTTCGTCATGAAATTGACTGAAAATTTTAAATCTATTTTCGGGATATTCTGTAGTATTATTTTTTATCATACTGGGCAAAAAAGGATCGGCAATCAAACCGCGACCAATCATCCAATGATCAATCATCGGAAAACGTTTTGCCATTTCGTTAAACCGAGCTACCGAAGTAATATCACCATTATAATATATTTTATGTTTGGAGTTGATAACACAACGTTCAAACGCCTCTAAATCGACACCACCTTTGTAGAGTTGTTTACCAATTCGAGCGTGTATAGCGATGTTTTTAATAGGGTATTGATCTAAAATAGGTAATACATCGAGTATTTCATCACTGGTTTCATAACCCATTCTCATTTTCATGGATACGATGATGTTGGATTTGGTATGTACTTTTTCTAAAATAGCATGAATTCGCTCCGAATCACTAATTAAACCCGATCCCATACAGCGTTTGGTAACCATAGGATACGGACAACCGAGATTCCAATTAAGTTCTTTATAGCCTAAATCTAAAACATGTTGCGCAACAAATAAAAACTCATCGGCATCGTTGGTAATGATTTGAGGAATTACTTCCAGAGTATTATTATTTTCGGGAAGAATATCTTTTTTGTACGAATTTTTGATATCTAATTTACCGTCTAATCGGATGTAAGGCGAATAAAAAGTATCAATCCCACCAAAATTTTTATGAAATGCATTCCGAAATCGAAAATCAGTAAAACCCTGTAAAGGCGATGATAGTAGGGTATGAGTCATGTTTTTAGAGGCAAATATAATTAGTTAGATGCTTTAGTTTTCTTTTTCAGAAACATTTTTATAGGATCACTCCATCTCATTTTTAAGTTGCATCAATAAACTATAGGCCCCTGTCAGTACAATTTGACGGGTTTTGAAATCCGTACCGTTAGTGATTTCGATGAATCCGTTTTCTTGAACACCAGTTTTAACAGGAGTCATTTTAAATTTATCTTTTGTTAGGGCTATAAATACATATTCAGCGCCTTCAAAAGTAACCACAGCATCTTGCGGTAGCGCAAAAACAGCATTGTTTTTTAACTCAATAGCAGCATTCATATACATTCCGGGTAGTAAGTTTGGGTTTAGTTTTTCAAAACGGCAATGGATATTAAACACGCGCTCATCGTTTGCATCCTGACTAATCAATACAATTGTATTTTGATATTTTACCTCAGGGTTATTGTTGGTGTACGAGTATAATTTTTGTCCGATAAATAATTTATGAATGTCTTTTTCAAATATTTGAAGTTTTAATAGAATGTCCGTAGGGTTAATCAGTTCAAATAAAACATCCGACGGATTTACATATTTACCAATATTCACGTTTACTTTAGACACATACCCATTAATAGGCGCATAAATAGGGATGCTTTTGGATAGTGTGTTTTCCGTTAAACGAGAAGGATTGACGTTGATTAATTTTAATTTTTCAGCTAATGAACTAAGTGTTATTTGTAATGTTTTGTATTCGGCTTCGGCCAATTGAAAAACCTTATCGCTACTGGCTTTGTTTTGATTCAATTCTTTTTGACGAGCATATTCTTTTTCGGCAAAATTTAATTTTGATTTCGTAATTAAATAATCTTGTTGCAATTGAATATATTGTTGATCTTCCATCACCGCAATCACGTCGCCTTTTGTAAAACGTAATCCGGGTAATAATTTGGTAGATTTAAGATATCCTCCTAAAGGCATACTTACCGAAACCATATTTTGTGGCGGTACATTGATTTGTCCGGTCGCTTTTAAAACAGATGAGATGTCCTGTTTTTTTAATTCACCCGTTGTAACAGCGGCATTCTTTAATTGTTCAGTCGTTAATATAACGGTGTTTTTAGTTTCGGGGTTAGATTGTTCGGTGTTATCTTCCTTTTTTTGGAAGTCACATGCTGCTATACTTAACAGTAAACAGATGATTAGGATACTATTTTTCATGATATTTTATTGTTTTGAAATCAAATAATGTAATTGAATAATCGTTTCGTTTTGGTCGTAAATAGTATCGAGATACGTATTTTCGACACCAATACTTTGATTGATTAATAGCGTCCATTCTAAATAATTAATGGCGCCTGTAACGAATTGTAAATTAGCCGTTTGTTTTATTATTTTGGAATTAGGAAGAGCCGTTTTTTCAAAAAAATCTATTTTTTCTTGATTAGATTGATAGCGGTTTAAAAGCGTTTTAAATTGTTTTTGAATTAATTTTTTTTGGTTTTCCCATTCGATTTCGGCAATATCTTCAGCAATTTTTGAAGCCTTAATTTTTGCCTTTTGAAAACCACCAAACAAAGGAATACCCAAACCAATTTGCGCCGCGTGAAAGCGATAGGATTGATCGTATAACACATTGTTTGCGCCATTACCTATAAACGAAGTGTTGTTATAGCCAATGGTAAAACTCGGTAAAAGTTTATTTTTTTCGAGTCGCGTATGAGCTTTTGCAATTTGTTTTTGTTGTTCAAAAAATTGAATATTCGGATGTTGCTGAAGCATTATTGTATCAATAGTTGCCGTAAAATCTAATTTTATTTTTGGTGCAAAAGGTTCAAAAACCCGTTCGTCATTTAGTAAAAATTGCAGTTGCAGTTGTACGTTCTGAATTTCTTCTTGCAATTGTAATAGTTGTATTTGAATGGCTCCTCGTTGATTTTCGGCGGTTGTTTTTTCTAAAATAGTACTTTCGCCACTTTTAAAACGGTAGTCCGATTTTTGTAAAAATTCGGCATAAATACTATCGCTTTTTTGTAATAATATCTTTTTTTCTTGCAGAACCAAAAACGTATAAAAACTTTGATAAATCGCTTTTTTGAGATCACTTTCTTTTAATTCAACGTTTAAAAGCGCTGCTTTTGATTGTTCGGAATATATTTTTTTCTGACTGGAATACACACTCGGAAAATGTAATGTTTGTGAAATTCCAAATTTGGTGTCGTTATAAAAACTATTGATTTGACCGTATTCTCCCGATAGTGTAGTGGGGCTGATTGTGGTTGCGGTTTTTATCAGTTGTTTTTGATAGGCCGCTTTTAATCGTTCACTTTTTAAATCTGTATTATTTTCTAAAGCTATTTCAATGGCTTGCGACACACTTATTTTAGTTTGTGCTGTTACCGAATTAAACGGTATTAATGCGAAAAAAAGTAGTGAGGTAATTATTTTTGTAGAAGGTTTTACCTGAATTCCTTTCTCGAAAAGAACATATAAAATCGGTAACACAAAAAGCGTCATAAAGGTGGCTACCAACAATCCGCCAATCACCACAGTAGCCAACGGGCGTTGTACTTCTGCTCCTGATCCGTTGCTAAGTGCCATGGGTAAAAATCCTAACGAAGCTACAAGTGCTGTCATTAAAACCGGCCGTAAACGTATTTTAGTTCCTTGTATAACGATGGATTTTAAATCGGTTTCACCTGATTTTTTGATGCGGTTAAATTCGGCCACTAAAACCAATCCGTTTAGCACAGCTACTCCAAACAAGGCAATAAAACCAACTCCTGCACTGATGCTAAAAGGCATTCCTCTGAGCGCCAAAAAAAAGATGCCTCCAATCATCGATAACGGAATAGCAGAGTAAATTAGTAAGCCTTGTTTTACCGATTTAAAAGCAAAAAATAAGAGTATAAAAATAAGGACTAATGAAATCGGAACAGCAATTAACAAGCGTTGTTTGGCGGCATTTAAGTTTTCAAAAGCTCCGCCATAAGTAGGGTAGTAGCCTGTCGGAAATTTAATTTTTGCATCAACTTTGTTCTGCAATTCGGTAATAATGCTTTGTACGTCACGACCTCGAACATTAAATCCTACCACAATGCGGCGTTTGGCGTCTTCTCGTTGGATTTGGTTCGGACCTTCGGTAATCGCAATAGTTGCTAATTGTGAAAGCGGAATTTGCAGACCGCTTGGTGTTGGGATTAATAAGTTTTGAACGTCGCTTAGGTCTTTTCGTTTTTCGTCAGCCAAACGCACCACCACATCAAAACGTTTTTCATCTTCATACAATAAACCTGTACTTTGTCCTGCAAATGCGGTGTTTACAATTCGGTTAATATCTTCAATAGTGACATTGTATTGCGAGATTAAAGGTCGGTTGTAGTTGATTACGATTTGAGGTACTCCTGTTACGGTTTCGACATACAAATCCGAAGTTCCTTGTACCGTTTGTACAATTTTACCCAATTTATGGGCATATACGGCGAGTGTATCTAAATTTTCACCGTATATTTTACAAACAACATCTTGTCGAGCACCGGTCATCAATTCGTTAAATCGCATTTGTACGGGATACTGAAATCCATACGAAACACCCGGAACAGCTTCGAGTTCCGTAGCCATTTTTTCAGATAATTCATCAAATGTTTTGGCCGATGTCCATTCGCTTTTATCTTTTAAAATAATCATCATGTCACTCGCATCAATAGGCATTGGATCTGTGGGTATTTCGCTACTGCCAATTTTGCCAACAACTTTTTCTACTTCTGGAAATTTCTCTAATAAAATTTTAGCTCCTTGCGAAATGGCTGTTTTGGAGGTTTGTAGATTACTACCGGGTAATACACGGGTTTCTACAGCAAAATCACCTTCTTCCAATGAGGGCATAAATTCACCTCCCATAAAAGACAACGTAATAATCGCAGCTATAAATAATACCAACGTAACTGTGATTATTTTACGAGGAATGGCTAACGCTTTTTCTAACAGTGGTTGATAGGCATCTTCTATTTTTAGCATCATTCGATCTGAAAACGTAGGCTTGTGTGAAATGGTTTTATTCAGAAATAAAGCTGTCATCATTGGCACATAGGTTAACGAAAGGACAAAGGCTCCAAATAAAGCAAAAGCAATGGTTTGTGCCATAGGTAAAAACATTTTGCCTTCAATACCCCGTAAGGTAAAAATAGGGATGTAAACAATCAGGATAATCAACTCTCCAAACACAGCTACATTTCGCATTCGGGTGGCGGTTTCGAGTACCATTGTGTCCATTTGCGGTTGAGAGATTTCGCCTTGTTTACGGCTGTGTAAACTAAACAAACAAGCCTCGACGATAATGACTGCTCCATCCACAATAAGTCCAAAATCTAGGGCGCCTAAACTCATTAAGTTACCGCTTACGCCAAAGATATTCATGAGTATAACGGCTAATAACATCGCTAACGGAATAACAGAAGCAACGATTAATCCTGCTCGGATATTTCCTAAAAATAAAATCAGTACAAATAAAACAATTACAGCTCCCTCAATCAAATTGGTACCAACGGTTGTGATTGAGTTTTTGACCATTTTGGTGCGATCCAAAAACGGTTCTAAAATAACACCTTCGGGCAAGGTTTTTTTAATTTGCTCAATACGTTCTTTGATATTTTTAACGACAACATTACTGTTTGCTCCTTTTAACATCATCACAACAGCTCCTGAAACTTCGGTAGATTCAACCCCTTTTTTGGTAAAAGTCATCGCTCCATAACGGGTCGCACTCCCAATGCGCACTTCGGCTACATCACGGATAAACAAGGGATTACCCTTATTTGGGTTAGGGATTGCAATGTCTTTGATGTGTTGAATGTTACTAATAAGCCCTTCGGTTCTGATATACAATACGGTGGGTCCTTTTTCAATATAAGCGCCACCTGTGTTTTGATTGTTTTTTTCTAAAGCTGTAAAAACATCAGTGATTGTGATATCGTGCGATTGTAATTTTTGTGGATCGATGGCAATCTCAAACTGTTTGAGTTTACCTCCAAAACTGCTGACTTCTGCAACACCTTCAACACCTAATAATTGACGTCGCACAATCCAATCTTGGATGGTGCGTAATTCCGTTTCGTTATATTTATGTTCGTATCCTTTTTTAGTACGTATTACATATTGATAGATTTCGCCCAAACCTGTAGTGACAGGCCCTAATTTAGGTAAGCCAACGCCTTTAGGAATTTCGTCTTTGACGTTGTTTAGTCGTTCAGAGACTTGCTGCCTTGCCCAATATACATCGGTCGCATCGTTAAAGACTAAAGTGACTACAGAGAGTCCAAAACGAGAAAAACTTCTTATCTCTTTTAAACCAGGGATGTTACTGTTGGATTGCTCAATAGGGAAAGTAATTAATCTCTCAATATCTGTTGCTCCCAATGAGGGTGCTGATGTGATGACTTGTACTTGATTATTGGTGATATCAGGCACGGCATCGATAGGTAGTTGGGTTGCTTGATAACCCCCGTAACCGATTAGTCCAAAGATACACAAGGCTATGATGAGTTTATTCCGTACGGAAAACTCGATGATTTTTGTAAACATTTTAATGTATTTAATCTAGTTGATGATGAAATAGTATGCTTTAATAAAGCATAAAAACTACATTAAATAAATTGTGGAGGTTGCCAAATGGCGTTTAAATATGAGGTGCTTACAAAAGTGGGAGCGTAGTAGTTATTTGTATTTTGATTTTCAGGTTGTTGAAATGTTGTTAATGTTATATAAGGATACGGTTGTGGTAATCCAATAGATACAGAAGCTGAAAATAAATCAACGGTTTTAAAAGGTAGCTTCATGTCTTTCTCATGATCTGCATCGGCAACAGCGTCATTCATATAATGCAAAACCAAAAAATCAAGAAAACCAATTGATTGATTTTCTGTTTTATGCTCTGTGTAATGTTCAACCAAAAAAGGAATCTTCAACAACTCCGAAACAATGGTTGTTGAAAACAAATAAACCAATAAAAAACTTATGGCTATATACTTTTTCATAATGTCAAAGATAGGGAAAAGATGGGTTTGAAAGTACAATTTCGATTACAATGATTTAGTGTGATTTTATGTCTTGTCAGAATTATCATCATTAATTGCTGTTTCTACTTTTTTCTCAAATTCAGTATAAAAAATATTTGCTTCATCTTTATACTGAAAACTTCTGTGATATAGCATAAAAGTATTTAAAGCTATAGATCCTTGCCTATCGTAATCGTCATAATTTTTAAAATAAAACGACAAAAAGAGCAAGTAAGCAGAATATCTAGAATTATCTTCTTCGACTTTACCAATGTCATTAGCTGCCGAAAATATTAAAGCGTAATCTTGGTCTAATTTATAGTAGGCTTCTAAGCAAGCTCTGAAAATGGCTTTTGTATGACCAGCCCCAATATTAGACCGAATTTTATATTTGGTTTTATCAGTTCCTTTATTATGTTCGTAAAAAGAAATAACACAAATATTATTCTTGTAAACTTCAATCTCAATAATGGTTTTGATGGGTCGCCCAAAATTAGGGATAAATCGATACTTTTGTAAGTAAATAAATCCCTCTTCTTTTTTTGGATATTCGTTTTGAAGGAATACTAAACCCTTTTTAGCCATATTCTAAAAGTTAGAATAGTGTCCTAAAGTGTTTTGAGGATTCATAATCGGAATTTTATTTTGAGAATCTAAAGTAAAATCAATAGTAGTGTCTTTATTAATAAAAACCTCTTTTTCACTTGGTTGATTATTTAAAAGTCCTTTACGACTGTTTTTCCAGGGTAAATCATTATGAGTCAAATCAACTAAATCGGAACCGCTTAAATGACCATAAGATTTCCAAACATCATTCAAATGGTCAGAAATTGAATCATTAAAACATAAATCAACAGCTCTATTGGTAGGGATTATAGAACTTCTTTTCATAAACTTAAAATTTGCCCAAACATCATAAACGACAGGACCGTATATCCACGCCTGAATTTTGTCATCAAATAACATTTTGTCATTTTTAACAAAAAACCAAACTTGTGAATAATACAGTAACTTCTGTAGTTTCAATGGACTAACATCTTTTTTTATAAAAAAAGATGAAATGTCTAACGCTTTATAGTTTGTTTTCATTTTAGTTTAAATTAGCAATTACTTGCTATTGCAAAAATACAACATTAATTTAAAAAAGTACAATTTTTTCAAACAGAGTAAATTTATAGTTGTATGGAATGCAACTATTTACAATATCATTCAATTTTAACTTCAATAACTATTTGTTTTATTAGAGTATAATTCGTAATTTTGCCAACTTTAATAACTATTAAATAGTATTTTATGAGTAACTATGAAACTGTTTTCATTTTGAATCCCGTTTTATCTGATGTTCAGGTAAAGGAAACAGTAAGCAAATTTTCAGATTTTCTTACAGCTAAAGGGGTAGAATTCGTTGCTAAAGAGGACTGGGGTCTGAAAAAAATGGCATACGAAATTCAGCACAAAAAAAGTGGCTTTTACCACTTGTTTGAATATAAAGCAGCTCCGACTGTGATTTTAGAGTTGGAAACTGAGTTTAGAAGAGATGAGCGTATCATGCGTTTCCTAACGGTAGCCATGGATAAACATGCGGTATCTTGGGCAGAAAGAAGAAGAGCGAAGTTAAACGTTAAAGCAACAAACTAATTATGTCTACATTAGAACAACAATCAAAAGCTAAAAAAGACGGAGAAATTAGATATTTGACTCCTCTTAATATTGAAACAAATAAGACAAAAAAATATTGTCGTTTTCAAAAATCTGGAATTAAATATATTGATTACAAAGATCCAGATTTCTTGTTGAAGTTTGTAAATGAGCAAGGTAAAATCTTACCCCGTCGTTTAACAGGTACTTCATTAAAATACCAAAGAAAGGTGTCTGTTGCTGTAAAAAGAGCGCGTCACTTAGCAATAATGCCATATGTGGCTGATTTATTAAAATAAAAATTTAGCTAAATGGAACTTATATTAAAGAAAGACGTATCTAATTTAGGATTTAAAGACGATGTTGTAACAGTAAAAAGCGGTTATGGTCGTAATTTTTTAATCCCTCAAGGATTTGCTGATTTAGCAACTCCATCAGCTAAAAAAGTATTGGCTGAAAATTTAAAACAAAGAGCTTATAAAGAGCAAAAATTAGTTGATGACGCGAATAAAATAGCAGAAGCAATTAAAACTTTAGAAGTTAAGATTGTTGCTCAAGCAGGTGGCGAGAAATTATTTGGTTCAATAACAAATATTGATATCGCTGCAGCTTTAGAAAAACAAGGACATTCTATCGATCGTAAATTTATTACATCGGGCGTAATCAAACGTGTTGGTAAATATACTGCTAACATAAGATTACACCGTTCGGTAAATGTTGAATTACCATTTGAGGTAATTTCTGATAAAAAATAATATTTATCTTTTATATTTGAAGCCTTCTCTATTGAGAGGGCTTTTTTTTTATCTAAAAGTACAGCATGAAATACGCACGATTATCTAAAGAACAATTAGAGGAATTACATAAAGAATTTATTAATTTTTTGGCATCTCAAACCATTACAAAAGATGAATGGGACAAAATAAAAATGGAAAGCCCAAAAGTCGCCGAGCAGGAAATTGATGTTTTTTCTGATTTGATTTGGGAAGGAGTTTTAACTAATGCCAATTATTTAGAACATTTTTCAAAAGATTATATTTTTCTTTTTAAGAGTGAATTGAATAAAGTATATTCAATTGTATTACATACCGCTAAAAAACACATCGATTTTCAAACTAAAGAAGGTTTAGTTTGGTTGAGTGATCATATTTTTACCGATGATGTTGATATACAGGTGGGTTCAAAATCAGTTGCGGATAATCGAAATGAGTTTTTGTTTGATATTATCCAGCAAGGAGCAATAATCAGTGACGGACAAATTTATAATCAAGTAGCACGTTTTTTGGATCAAACTAAAAAAAGTTAATTTATAGATTATCATGGATGTATTAGCCCGAATCAAACAGTTACGTGACGAACTTCAACAACATAACCATGCATATTATGTATTGGACCAGTCCGAAATTTCGGATTATGAGTTTGATAAAAAGTTAGAAGAGCTTCAATTTTTGGAACAGCAAAATCCCCAATTTTTTGATGCGAATTCACCCACACAACGAGTTGGTGGCGCTATCACTAAAAAGTTTGAGACGGTTACACACCGCCATCGGATGTATTCGTTGGATAATTCGTATTCGAAAGAAGATTTAGTAAATTGGGAAAAACGAATCCAAACTATTTTAGGCGATGTGGAATTGTCGTACACCTGTGAGTTAAAATACGATGGCGCGTCAATTTCGTTGTTGTATGAAGATGGTGTTTTACAACTAGCGGTGACAAGAGGCGACGGATTTCAAGGTGATGATGTAACCAATAATATCAAAACGATTCGTACCATTCCGTTGCGATTAAATACAGAAGAATATCCCCCACAATTTGAGATACGAGGAGAAATTGTATTGCCAATTTTAGGTTTTGAACAAATGAATAATGAGTTGATTGAAAAGGGAGAAACACCTTATTCCAATCCTCGAAATACTGCTTCTGGAAGTTTAAAATTACAAGATAGTACTGAGGTTGCCAAACGCCCGTTAGAATGTTTATTATATGCATTAGTCGGTGACAACCTCAAAATAACAACACAATACGAAGGATTAGAGGTTGCCCGAAAATGGGGCTTTAAAGTACCTACTGAATCTCTATTAGCAACTAATTTAGATGCCGTATTTGAGTTTATTTCCTATTGGGATACACACCGTTTTGAATTGCCTTATGAAACCGATGGTGTGGTCATAAAAGTAAATAAATTACAATATCAAGAAGAACTCGGTTACACCGCCAAATCACCACGTTGGGCGATAGCTTACAAGTTTAAAGCAGCACAAGTTACCACAACATTACAATCGATATCATATCAAGTAGGACGTACAGGAGCTATAACACCAGTAGCTAATTTGACACCTGTTCAATTGGCAGGTACAATTGTTAAAAGAGCCTCGTTACACAACGCAGATCAAATGGCTAGGTTAGACATCCGTATTGGGGATACGGTACAAGTTGAAAAAGGAGGGGAGATAATACCCAAAATAGTAGGTGTTGTGATGGATAAACGACACAAACAATCAGAGGTTTTATCGTATATAGATGAATGTCCTGAATGCTCTACAACCTTGATACGAACAGAAGGAGAAGCCAATCATTATTGCCCTAATTATTACGGATGTCCGCCTCAAATTATTGGTAGAATCCAGCATTATATTTCGCGTAAAGCAATGGATATCGATGGGTTAGGGGGAGAAACCGTAGCATTATTGTATCAAAATAATTTGGTTAAAAATTATGCGGATTTATACGATTTAACCAAAGAGCAAATTCTTCCTTTGGAGCGAATGGCCGAAAAATCAGCAGATAATTTAATAAATGGAATCAACGCATCTAAAGAAAAAACATTTGATAAAGTGTTGTTTGCTTTGGGTATTCGGTACGTAGGAGAAACAGTTGCTAAAAAATTAGCGAAACATTTTAAAACTTTTGATGCTTTACAAAAAGCTTCGTTAGAAGAATTGATTGCTGTAGATGAAATTGGAGAAAAAATTGCTCAAAGTATTGTGGAGTTTACTTCTGATCCAATGAATTTGGCTCTTATCGAAAAGTTGAGACGAAAAGGCGTTCAGTTTGAGTTAGAACTTGTAGATAATCCCAACGCTACACAAAAGTTAGCAGGCAAAACAATTGTTGTGTCGGGAGTTTTTACGCTGTTTTCAAGAAATGAATTAAAAAAACTAATTGAAGATAATGGCGGTAAATTAGGGAGTTCTATAACTTCTAAAACAGATTTATTAATTGCTGGCGAAAATATGGGGCCTTCTAAATTAGAAAAAGCCATACAACTTAAGATCGAAACCATTTCAGAGCAACAATTTGTAGCGATGTTAGATAATTTATAACGAAATGTTATATATATAACAAATAGTGCGGGATATATTAAAACTTTCTATTCTTGAAAAATAGATAACCGTAAAATTCCTGTATTTTTGTTGTGAAAATTGGATAAGCTTTGAAAAATTGGATAAAAGATTTTTGTATTAGGCAAAAAATAAAAAACAGTACAATTAATTTGGATTCAACAAAAAAGCTTCAATCATTTGATGTTGTGGCGGTTTTGTTGGATGAAGTGCAATTTTCGGATATAAATTTAATTAGCAAACATTTAAAATCACATCAATTAGGCAGTACAGAAATCATTTATAAGATTTACAAAGAGCCTAAAAAATCAGAAAAGGGACAATCATTGTTGGTTACCTATAATGATTTTTCATTAAAAGGAGAAGTAATTAATCCAGGATTAAATGATTTTATCAAAAAGGATTTTGATTTGATGATTAATTATTATGATAAAGATGTCACGGTTTTAAAGTATGTTAATTTACTATCAAATGCTAAAATGAAAATTGGATTTTCGGTTTTGAATTGTACCGTAAACCAATTGGATATTAATGTTCCGATTAAAGAGAGTCAAACTTTTTTTTCTGAACTAAAAAAATATTTAACATTAATTAAAAAATAATCTAAAATGCTTAATTTGTCAGGTACAGGCGTTGCTTTAGTAACTCCTTTTACAGCAGAAAATACAGTTGATGTAGTAGCGCTTCGTAAAATTGTAAATCATGCAATTGATGGAAAAGTAGAGTATTTAGTAGTTTTAGGAACAACAGCTGAAACCGCAACGTTGTCTCCTGAAGAAAAAGAATTGGTTAAAAAAGTTATTATTGAAGAAAATAACGGGCGTTTACCTTTAGTTATTGGTATTGGTGGGAATAATACTCACGCAATGGTTGAGGAATTTAAAACAACCGATTTATCTGCTTTTCAAGCCATATTATCAGTTACCCCTTATTATAACAAACCCAATCAAGAAGGATTGTTTCTACATTATTCGGCTTTAGCAAGTGCATCTCCGTTACCTATAATTTTGTACAATGTGCCGGGTCGAACGGGCGTTAATTTATTACCAGAAACGGTATTTAGATTAGCCAAAAAACATCAAAATATTATAGGGGTTAAAGAAGCTATTGGAGATATGAATCAATTTAATCAATTGATTGCAGGTGCGCCAAAAGGCTTTTTAGTTATTTCAGGTGATGATGGATTGGCATTGCCAGTAACATTAGCAGGTGGTGCAGGCGTAATCTCTGTGATTGCAGGGGTATTTCCGTTGTTAATTTCGGAAATGGTTCGTTTAGGTTTGTCTGGCGAAAAAGAAAATTCGTACAAAATTCATCATAAAATGATTAATTTAATTGATTTAATTTTTGAAGAAGGAAACCCAACAGGTGTAAAACACATTTGTAAATATTTACAACTTTCAACAGAAGTGTTGCGTTTGCCTTTGATTTCTGCGTCTGAAAATTTAGCGCAAAAGATTCAGAAAGAGATTCAAGCCAATATTCTATAAAATTCAAAAAACCTTTTCCTATTTTTACGGAGTATGATGTATTCCATTATTATTCCTGTTTATAATCGTCCTGATGAAGTCGATGAACTATTGTGTAGTTTATCACATCAAAGTTATAGCCTTCCTTTCGAGGTTTTGATTATAGAAGATGGGTCTACTCTAACTTGTAAAAATATAGTAGACAAATACCTCACTCAGTTACAAATTAGCTATTATTATAAAACGAATTCAGGTCCGGGCGACTCAAGAAATTTTGGGATGAATAAGGCTAAAGGTGATTATTTTATCATTTTTGATTCGGATTGCGTTATTCCTCCATCTTATTTAGAGGAAGTTGATAGGTGTTTAAAATCTCATTTTGTGGATTGTTTTGGTGGACGTGATGCTGCTCAAGAAGGTTTTACAATCATCCAAAAAGCTATAAACTTCAGCATGACATCGGTTTTAACAACGGGTGGTATAAGGGGTAAAAAGAGTGTTAATTTTCAACCCCGAAGCTTTAATATGGGATTATCCAAAAATGCGTTTGAACAAACGGGAGGATTTGGTAAGATTCATCCAGGCGAAGATCCAGAATTGGTTTTTAGGTTATGGAAATTGGGTTTTAAAACCACCTTTTTTGAAAAAGCATTCGTGTATCATAAACGAAGAATAGACATTCATAAATTTTATACCCAAGTAAATAAATTTGGAAAAGTAAGACCGATCATAGAGTCGTGGCATCCTGAATTTCAGAAAATTACATTTCTATTTCCGACCTTATTTATAATGGGGTTTGTAATCGCAATTGTAAGCACATTATTCGGGTTCAAGTATTTATTTTACGCCTACTTCATGTATTTTATTTTACTTGTTGTATCTGCATTTTATATGACTAAAAATGTTAAATTAGCAGTACTGAGTTGCTTTATGGCTTTGGTTCAATTGTATAGTTATGGTTTAGGATATGCAAAATCTTTTTTTTGGATTCGATTCATGGGTAAAAAACCTGAAAAAAAGTATCCAAATTTGTTTTTTTGAAAATATTAAATGGCTAAAATAATAGGTTTAACAGGTGGTATAGGTAGTGGAAAAACGTTTGTTTCGCAACTGTTTTCTGAAAAAAACATCCCCGTTTACAACACAGACGATCAGGCAAAAATACTATTAAACAGCCCTGAAGTGTTGCAAGAAGTTAAAAAAATATTTGGAGAAGAAGTTATAGTAAACAATCAAGTGGATAAAAAACGATTGTCAAAAATTGTTTTTGAAAACAAGGAGCAATTAACGATCCTAAACAACATCATCCATCCCCGAGTAAAAAAACATTTTACAGAATGGTTAAGTGTTCAAAAAAGTGATTTTGTATTGAAAGAATCGGCTTTGATTTTTGAAGCTAATATTGCTTCAGGTTGTGAGTATGTGATTTCGGTAATCGCACCCATTGAAGAGCGAATCCGACGTGTAATACAACGGGATAACGTAACAAGAGAAGAAGTGTTAGCACGTATAGACAAACAAACCACAGATTCCTATAAAATAAAGAATAGTCATTTTGTGATTGAAAATGATGATCGATTAGCGACCCAAAATCAAGTAAATCAGATTTGGGATACAATTAATCAAAAAAGTTAATATATTGTTAACGATTTAAGATAAGCGAATTTCCCGTATAACTGTACAAGATGAATAATAAATTTTTTAGATTTTTAGTTTTATTTATGAGTATTTCCCTGTTTGGGATTATTATGGTTCAAGTGTATTGGGTGCGAAAAGTATTAGACAAAAGCGAGGCACAATTTTCATTAAACGCGAATCAAACCATTGTAAAAATTACTGAAGAGTTAGATAAATTAGAAATGAAATTGTATATCGATAGTTATAATTATCTTAAAAATAACGTCGGTATTGCTGAACCTCAAGAAGAAGATTTTTTAAAAATTGGGTATTATCAAATTAATCCAAAAACTAACGAAACTGTAATATACAGTAACAGTATTATACCGGATAACGCAGCGATAAATTCCTCTTTTTATGATAAAAGTGTAGACACATTTAAAATAAAAAGTTTTAGTGCTAAGCGCAAAACAGAGATTTTTTCGGGTAAAAATCAATTAGAAAATAATTTATCAGATTTAAAACCTACACCCGAAGTTACTATCGAAAAAAAAGGAAGACTTTCAATTTTGGATGAAGCCCAATACGAGATTTTTTTTAGAGATATCGCCATGCTTAAACCGATTGAATTACGGATCAATAGCGAAGGTTTAAAAGAATTATTACAAGTTGAGTTAGCAAAAAGCGGTATACCAATTCCATTTGAATACGCTGTTTCTACCAAAAATAATACATTAACCGAGATTAAATCACCCAATTTTGTTCGTTATAATGAATATTCTTACAAAGTACCTTTATTTAAGGACAATGAAAATGTAAATCAATATTTTTTAGAAGTTAGTTTTCCTACCAAAAAGAACTATCTATATTCAACTATTATCAATACAATGATGTTGTCTGTAATCTTCACAATCATTATTATTGTAGTATTTGTAAGTACAATTAATCAGTTTTTAAAACAAAGAAAAATATCACAAATCAAAACAGATTTTATAAACAACATGACTCATGAATTTAAAACGCCAATTGCTACAATAAATTTGGCATTAGATTCGATGAAAAATCCTAAAATTTTAGAAAACAGAGAGAGTTTATTACGTTATTTAGGAGTGATTAGAGAAGAAAACAAAAGAATGAATGCACAGGTAGAAAACGTCTTACGAATTTCTAAATTAGATAAAAAAGAAATTAATATCGAAAAAGAATCGTTAGATGTACATGATTTAATTAACGATACCCAAGACCATGTAGCTTTATTGTTAGAAGAGCAAAAAGGTCGAATGGTAATCAATACTAAAGCATCACGATCAACAGTTTTGGCTAGTGATTCGCATTTTACGAATGTATTAGTTAATATTGTAGAAAATGCGATAAAATACTCGGTAAATCCGCCAAGAATTTTAATCACCACAGAAAACGTTAAAGACCTAATTTTGATAAAAATCAAAGACAACGGAATTGGTATTAGTAAATCTTCTCAAAAAAAGATTTTTGATAAATTTTACAGAGAACATACTGGTGATGTGCACAATGTTAAAGGTCATGGATTAGGATTGGCTTACGTAAAAAGAATAGTTATAGCGCACGGAGGCGAAATATTTGTAGAAAGCGAAAAAGGAGTAGGAAGTACATTTACCATCAAACTACCATTAATAATTAATTAAAACTCACACTAAACATATACGATCATGGCAGAACATAAAAACAAAATATTATTAGTCGAAGATGATTTAAATTTTGGTTCTATACTAAAAGACTATTTGATCATTAATGATTTCGAAGTTACATTGGCAAGAAATGGAGTGGAAGGATTGGATCGGTACAACAAAGGTAAATTTGATATCTGTATTTTGGATGTTATGATGCCTTACAAAGACGGCTATACTTTAGCAACAGAAATTAGAGAGAAGGATAAAAATATCCCGATTCTGTTTTTGACAGCAAAATCAATGAAAGAAGATGTTTTAAAAGGATATAAAGTAGGAGCTGATGACTATGTAAACAAGCCTTTTGATTCCGAAGTTTTATTACTGAAAATAAATGCAATTATCAGTCGTAAAAAAGAAGACGCAACTACGAAAGAGCAAAAATTTGAATTCAAAATAGGGAAATTTACCCTAAATGCAAAATTACGAACCATCGCATATCAAGACGAAGAACCAATAAAATTATCACCAAAAGAAAGTGAATTATTAAAAATGCTTTCGTTACATGAAGATGATTTAACACCTAGAGAATTGGCGTTAACTCAGATTTGGAAAGAAGATAATTATTTTACATCAAGAAGTATGGATGTTTATATAGCAAAAGTAAGAAAGTTGTTACGTCGCGATGAAAATGTAGAAATAATCAATATTCATGGAGAAGGATTTCGATTGATAATTAATAAAGAGTAAGTTGATTCTTGTTAAAAAAAAATAAAACCTTTCAAAATAGTAAAAATTTTTGAAAGGTTTTTTTATTAGAAAAAACCTATATTTGCACGCAATTCTTAATAAGATTGCAATGACTACACAAAACTCAAAAATTATAGGCGAAGGATTAACGTATGACGATGTCCTTTTAGTACCTAACTATTCAAGCGTATTACCAAGAGACGTAAATATTTCTTCTAAATTTTCGAGAAACATCACATTGAATGTGCCAATTATTTCGGCAGCTATGGACACAGTAACAGAAAGCGCCATGGCCATTGCTATGGCACGAGAAGGAGGTATAGGTGTACTACACAAAAACATGTCAATCGAATTACAGGCTTTAAAAGTTAGAAAAGTTAAAAGAGCGGAATCAGGGATGATTATAGACCCCGTAACACTTTCTTTAGATTCAAAGGTAAAAGACGCTAAATTAGCAATGAAAGAATACGGTATTGGCGGAATTCCTATTGTCGACTCAAACAAAAAATTAATAGGAATTGTTACCAATAGAGATTTACGTTTTGAAAAAAATAACGAAAGACCTATTGTTGAAGTCATGACAAGCGAAAACCTCATTACAGTAGCCGAAGGAACTTCATTACAAGAAGCAGAGGTAATATTACAAGGGTACAAAATAGAAAAATTACCCGTTATTAATTCAAAAAATGAATTAGTAGGGTTAATTACCTTTAGAGACATCACTAAACTTACCCAAAACCCCATTTCAAACAAAGACCAATACGGTAGATTGCGTGTTGCAGCTGCAATCGGTGTAACTGGTGATGCGATAGAAAGAGCAGGAGCTTTAGTTGAAGCGGGAGTAGATGCCGTGATAATTGATACTGCTCACGGTCATACCGAAGGTGTAGTTAATGTATTAAAAGAAGTAAAAGCAAAATACCCTCAAATAGATGTTATTGTTGGTAATATCGCAACACCTGAAGCTGCTAAATATCTAGTCGAAAATGGAGCGGATGGCGTAAAAGTAGGTATTGGTCCGGGGTCAATTTGTACCACTCGAATCGTAGCAGGTGTAGGTTATCCACAATTTACAGCAGTTATGAATGTCGCTGAAGCGATAAAAGATTTAGGAGTACCCGTTATTGCAGATGGTGGTATACGTTATACAGGTGATATTCCAAAAGCACTAGCTGCAGGAGCAGATTGTGTAATGTTAGGATCATTATTGGCAGGAACAAAGGAATCACCAGGTGAAACAATTATTTTTGAAGGAAGAAAATTCAAATCATACCGAGGTATGGGATCTGTCGAGGCAATGAAAAATGGCTCAAAGGATAGGTATTTTCAAGACGTAGAAGACGATGTGAAAAAATTAGTACCCGAAGGAATTGAAGGTCGCGTGCCTTATAAAGGCGAACTAGCTGAAAGTATGTTACAATTCATCGGCGGAATCCGAGCAGGTATGGGATATTGTGGTGCAAAAGATATCGCAACTTTGCAAAAAACAGGTCGTTTTGTTCGAATTACATCAAGCGGCATCACTGAAAGTCATCCGCACAATGTAACAATTACAAAAGAATCGCCTAATTATTCGAGATAATTTCTAAAAAACACATAATTCATATTTATATATTCATAATGGTAAAGAATTTAATCACACTTGTTGCAATTACGTTTTTGTTTTTTTCTTGTAATAAAAAAGAAACAGTTGGTTATGAAATCAACGGAACAGCAGTTCAATTTGCAGAAAAAGATATGTTGTTTTTAGAAGCTCAAAACGATATGGAATTGATGATTGTCGATACGGCTTTTGTTGAAAAAGGAAAATTTCACTTTGAAGGAAAGCAAGAAAGTCCGGAATTATATTTCATTTCAATCAAAGGACAGCAAGGAAAATTACCTGTAATACTCGAAAACGGAATTATAAACATGACCGTAAATAAAGATTCTATACAAAAAAGTACTATTGGCGGCACTTTTAATAATGATGAATTACAGAAATTCAAGACCAATGATATCAATCAAGTAAAAGTTGAAATGAAAGCATACGAGCGTATGAATAATCAAAAGATGATTGAAGCTAACCAGTCTGGAAATCTTGCAGTTATGGCAGAATTACAAAAAGGATATCAAGAGTTTTTAGATCGGATAGAAGTATTAAACAACAAATATATCGACAGCAATCCAACAAGTTACGTATCAGTGTTGTTGTTAGAAGACATGCTATATAATCCAACAAGTGATATTCAGAAAATTAAAAAACAATTCAATAATTTATCTGCGGATTTAAAAAAGACTAAAAAAGGAATCGCGATTAGTGATACTTTTACAAAAATGTCTCAAACAGAAGTTGGAAATACAGCACCAAATTTTACAGCACCAAATCCAGATAAGAAACCCGTAAGTTTAAGTGATATAAAAGGAAAATTAATATTAATAGATTTTTGGGCATCATGGTGCAAACCTTGCCGAGAAGAAAGTTCACATTTGGTTAAGATTTACAAAGATTTTAACCCGTTAGGATTGCAAATTATAAGTGTATCTTTAGATCAAGACGATGAAAAATGGAAAACAGCCATCAGAGAGGATCAATTAGCATGGAATCATGTGTCGAATTTACAATCATGGAACGAACCAATAGCTAAATTATATCATGTAAAGTCAATTCCGGCTACATTTTTAGTTGATCAAAAGGGAATAATCATAGCTAAAGATCTAAGACAAGATGATTTATATCAAAAAATTAAAGAAATTCTTAAAAAAGAGTAATAACCTCTTTGATATACTAAAAAAACAATATTATATTTGCACACCTCAATAAAAAAGAGGTAAAATGGGGAGATACTCAAGCGGCCAACGAGGGCAGACTGTAACTCTGCTGTGAAAACTTCGCAGGTTCGAATCCTGCTCTCCCCACAAAAGCCTAGAACTATCTAGGCTTTTTTTATTAACTAAAAATGTATAATATGAAAAAACTAATAGCTGTTGCTACTTTACTATCATTAGGCTCTTGTGCAGAAATGAATACTGTTGTAAATCAACTGCCCCAAATAATGGATCAATTGCCTCAAACAGCCCCTGTATTATCACAAGGAGACATAGCAAATGGATTAAAAGAAGCCTTAAATAAAGGAGTTGAAAAACAAGTCACCAAACTAACTAGCGCGGATGGTTTTTATAAAAATGAAGCAGTTAAAATACTATTACCTACAGAATTACAAAAAGTAGATAAAACACTACGTGATGTAGGTATGGGGCAGTTAGCAGACGAAGGTATCAAATTGTTAAATCGTGCAGCTGAAGAAGCCGTTAAAGAATCAACCCCAATATTTATAAACGCCATAACAACAATGTCTTTTACTGATGCAAAAAATATATTGTTAGGAAATCAAGATGCGGCTACTATTTATTTGAAAAATTCTACTTCAGCAGCACTTTACGGAAAATTTAATCCCGTAGTTCAAAAATCATTAGATAAAGTTGGAGCTACAAAAGCATGGAGTGCCATTATAGATAAATATAACAGCATCCCTTTAGTAACAGAGGTAAATCCAAATTTATCTGATTATACAACTAATAAAGCAATGGAGGGTGTTTTTAAAATGATTGCAGTTGAAGAAAGTACAATCAGAACAGATTTAAATTCACGTACTACTGATATCTTAAAAAAAGTTTTTGCTTTACAAGACAATAAGCAATAAACTAACTTTAAAAAAGGAAATACATAAATTAAAGTATGAGAATTATTTTTAAGCGAAAATTAAGCCTCGTTTTTTAAGTATGTTCTTATATTTGTTAAAAAATAATAAACACTATGAAAAAAATTGCAATTGCATTATCCGCATTGATTTTGTTAGGATCATGTGGATCTAAAAAGAAAATCGCGGCTTTAGAAACTAAAAATAAAGAAACGCAAGATTTATTAAATACAGCAACAGTTAAATTGAATACCTGTTTGTCTGAAAAAGATTTGTTAAACAAACAAATATCGTATTTAAAAGACAACAACGAATCTTTAAAAAATAGTTTAGATAACGTAACTATTTTATCCTCAAAAGGAGCATCTAATTTAGAAAAATCTTTAGAGAGTATTAAAGAAAAAGATTTACGTATCACACGTTTACAAGATGCTGTTACCAGAAAAGATTCAATGACTATTGCATTGGTTTCTAGTTTAAAAAGCGCTGTGGGTATCAGTGACCCAGATATCGAAATTAACGTTGAAAAAGGAGTGGTATTTATCTCAATTGCAGATAAACTATTATTTAAAAGTGGTAGTTATGATATTAGCGACAGAGCAAAAGTGGTGTTAGGTAAAGTAGCAAAAGTAGTAAACAGTAAACCTGACTTCGAATGTATGGTAGAAGGTCATACCGATAGCGTACCATATAAAGGATCTAATGGCGTATTATTAGATAACTGGGATTTAAGTGTTAAACGATCAACTGCTGTAATTCGTGTATTAAAAGAAGAGCACGGTGTAAATCCAGCTCAATTAATCGCAGCAGGTAGAGCAGAATTTGTACCATTAGTTAAAAATGATACACCTGAAAACCGTTCTATAAACAGAAGAACCCGAATCGTAGTATTACCTAAAATTGATCAATTCTATGATATGTTAGAAAAAGAAATGAAAGCTCAAAAGAAATAAGTACAGATTTTCTGATAAATTTAAAAAGGGTGTTAACTTTATAAAGTTAACACCCTTTACGTTTAACGCAACGCTTTTTTAAAGAAATGTTTTCTAATTTCACTTTGGTTAGGACCTCTCATTATAAAACTAAAAAGAATTTGAGCATCTTTAGTAGCGAAAAACGTAACGAAATTCATACCTGAATAACTTATGATTTTAATGTAGGCATACCGATCGTCTTGGTCTAAAATTGCTTGATTAATCTCTTTTTGAGTAGCAAATTGAAACGCAAACGGAAACGCTTCTTTAAATTCTTCAGGTGTGTCAATTTCCGAATCCAAATAGGTTTTTAAAACCAATAATTTTTTAGTTTTAAGGAGATCTTTATTCTTTTCGGATAATTCATCCAATAATTCCTGAAAAGTAATGTCACTTTTAGATTTTAAATCATAAGCGAATTGTAGATTACTTTTGATGAGTTGTATTCCAAACAAAATTTGAACATCTGAGACTTGGTCAATAGTCGCTTCGGCAATTAAATTTTCGATAGCGAAAGATTTTTTCTTACACTTTAAATCTTTATATAAAAGCAGTTGTAATTGGTCATGAATGATTTTATCAGGGATTTCGTAAGGACGTTCAAATTCAGTTTTACCAAAACTCAAATACAGATTGTGAGTTTTTTTTGATTCATTTTCTTTTCCTTCAAATTGCGCTAATTCATCCGAAGTTATTGATTTTACTTTGGTAAGAGTCCAAAATTGATTCAGGTATTTAATCACACTATCATCCAATAATGGATCTCCCGACTGGATATAATACGTTGTTTTGGTATCCAAGCCAACCAAGTTTTGAATGCTTGTATTAACTTCCTGAGCAGTGATAAAATTAAGGCTTACAAGAGCAACAAATAGATGTAAATGTTTCATAGGTTTTAATTTGGGTTTTAAATTTAGAAAAAATAATCAATTTAGCATATAATTAACATTAAGTGAGTGGTTTAAAATAGTTGGAATTGGATAAATTCTTGTACTTTCGCGAACTGAAATTTAAAACCATTTTATGAAACGCATTAACGAGTACAAAAAAATATTTGGAGTAGAAAAAGAAATAGAGCTTAAAACTTTAAAATCTACGTATCGTAACCTGGTTAAAGAATGGCATCCAGATAAGTTTCAAGCGGGTGACGAAAAAGCAACAGAAGCAGAATTGAAAAGCCAACAAATCATTGATGGCTATCATTTTTTGGTAAGCATTGCCCCCGAAACTATTGAAGCCAATAAAGAAGAATACAACAAAACCATTAACGAATCTGGAATTGCTGATTTTCAACATAAAGGAATGGTGTTGGAAGTTACTTTTTTAGATGGAAGCACATACGAGTATTTTGGTGTGAACAAAAAATTATTTGTAAAAATGATCAATTCCGATCACCAACTGCGATTTGCGAAAAGAAACATTTTTTCAGAATTTTTGTACCGAAAATCGAAACGATCGAACTAAAAATTAGGTGTTTATCTTTTTGAAATTGGGAGTTAATTGTTTTTAAAAGACAGTTAACTCCCAATTTTATTTTTGACTTTTCATAAAATAACTACATTTAACCTAAATAAAAGATCATGGCAAAAGGTCCCGAAAAAAACACCAAAAACAAAGCATTACACACCAAATTTATGGCGCGTAAAAAAAATAAAATCAACGAAGAAAAAAAGTTGCGCGCTGAACGTTTAAAGGATTTAGTTGCTAGGCTGAATAATCAAAAATCTTCCGATTCAAAATAAAAACAATGCTCCATTTTAACATAAAAGAAACCTTTACAACCCAATTACCTGCCGATACAATTAGCGAAAATACTCGACGGTTGGTTGAAAAAGCGTGTTATTCGGTGGTTGTTCCTAAAAAAACTAAAAAACCAAGTTTGATTCACGTTTCTGACCCGATGTTAGTAGCCATTGGTTTACAACCTGAGGATAAACAATCCCCCGATTTTTTACAAATTATGACGGGCAATCAACTGATCCCGAATACCACACCATTTGCGATGTGTTATGGTGGTCACCAATTTGGACATTGGGCAGGGCAATTAGGCGACGGTAGAGCTATTAATTTAACCGAAGTCAATCACAACGGGAAACATTGGGCAATCCAGTTAAAAGGAGCAGGAGAGACACCGTATTCGCGTAATGCAGATGGTTTGGCTGTACTGAGATCTTCTATCCGAGAATATTTGTGTAGTGAAGCGATGCATTATTTAGGTGTACCGACCACAAGAGCCTTGTCTTTGGCTTTAACAGGCAACGAAGTATTGCGAGATGTGATGTACAACGGAAATCCTGCGTATGAAAAAGGTGCTATCGTAAGTCGTATCGCCCCAAGTTTTTTACGTTTTGGCAATTTTGAAATTTTTGCATCAAGAGGAGACACAGCTACTCTTAAAACCTTGGTTGATTATACGATAAAAAACTTTTATCCGGAGCTTGGCAAACCTTCAAAAGAAACGTATTTGGCTTTTTTTAAAGAAGTTTCAAACCGAACCTTAGAGATGATTATCCATTGGCAACGCGTCGGTTTTGTACACGGCGTGATGAATACCGATAATATGTCCATTTTAGGATTAACCATCGATTACGGCCCATACGGTTGGTTAGAAGAATATGATTTAGGTTGGACACCAAACACCACCGACAACCAACACAAAAGATACCGATATGGCAACCAACCCAACATTGGATTGTGGAATTTGTTACAACTCGCCAACGCCTTATATCCGCTAATTGAAGAAGCAACAGATTTAGAAGAAATCTTGCAGCAATACAACGTTGATTTTAATCAAAAATCAATAGAAATGAAACGCGATAAATTAGGATTAGCACAACAAAACGAGTCTGATAAATTATTAATTAAAACTTTAGAAGAACTATTGCAACTATCTAAAAATGATATGACTATGTTTTTTAGAGAATTAAGTGATTTTAAAATACAACAACCCGAAAATGGTTTTAAGTTAATCGAAAATACATCTTATAATCCTGCTTTACTAACGCCAGAAATCACCCAAAAATGGCAGGATTGGTTTAACACTTACGCAGAAAGATTAAAGTCTGAAACCTCAACGGACGCTAAACGAAAAAGAACAATGGACGCCGTAAACCCCAAATATGTACTCCGAAACTATATGGCTCAACTCGCCATTGAGGCAGCTGATAAAGGCGATTATAGTATCATTGATGAGCTGTTTACGATGCTACAAAAACCATACGATGAGCAACCCGAATATCAAAAATGGTTTGCAAAGCGCCCCGAATGGGCAAATGATAAAATAGGGTGCTCGATGTTATCGTGTAGTTCGTAATCTGTAAAAACAACCGTTTCAGAATTAAAATCATTTTTCTTTTAGCTAAAAAGGGTTTTTATACCTTTGAAATTCAGAATTAATTCTGTCCAAGAAACAAACTTTATGAAAAACGAAAATCAAATAAAATGTCCTAATTGCGGTACTTCCATAGATGTACAAGATATCTTATCGCATCAATTAGAAGACGAAATCAAACAAAAATATCAAGCCCAATTAGTAGCCGAACAAAAAAAATATGCGTTAGAACAAGACAAACTCAAACAAGAGCGGTTGGATTTTGAACAAAAGAAAAAACAAGAAAATGAGTTGTTTCAGGATCGGTTAGAAAAACAACTCAAAGAAGATCGTAAAGCCATTGAGTTAAAAATCAAACAAAAGATACAAGAAGAACAATCCGAACAATTTGGTGCGTTACAAAAAGAACTCAACGAAAAATCCGAGCAAATCAAAGAACTCAACCGCACCAAAGCAGAAATCGAAAAACTAAAACGCGAAAAATCCGAACTAAAAGAATCAATAGAAGCCGAAGCTCAAAAACGCCTCAACGAAACCTTAACCACAGAAAAAGAAAAAATCAGAAAGTCGGAAGAAGACAAAAACGAACTTAAATTTAAAGAACTTCAAAAACAACTCGAAGATCAAAAACGCCTCACCGAAGAAATGAAACGCAAGCAGGAGCAGGGCTCTATGCAAATGCAAGGTGAAGTGCAGGAGCTTGCGATAGAGGAGTGGCTATCAACCCATTTTCCATTAGACACCATTGAAGAAATAAAAAAAGGAGCTCGTGGCGGCGATTGCATTCAAACGGTAAACACCCGAAGCATCCAAAACTGCGGAACAATTTATTATGAAAGCAAACGAACCAAGGATTTTCAGCCCAGTTGGATCGAAAAATTTAAAGCCGACATCCGTGATAGAGGCGCAACTATTGGCGTTTTAGTGACTGAAGTATTCCCGTCAGATTTGGATCGAATGGGACTTAAAGACGGTATTTGGATTTGTAATTACGAAGAGTTTAAGGGCTTATGTGCCGTCTTACGCGAAAATATTATCCAATTGAATACCGCCATTAGCACACAAGAAAACAAAGGCGATAAAATGGAAATGTTATACGAATATTTAACGAGTACAACTTTCAGGATGCAAGTAGAGGCAATTGTAGAAGGTTTTACGCAGATGAAATCGGATCTCGAAACTGAAAAACGCTCCATGCAACGCATTTGGAAACAACGCGAAAAACAAATCGAAAAAGTAATCACCAATACCATCGATATGTATGGATCTATTAAAGGTATTGCTGGTAACGCTATCCAATCCGTTAAAGCGTTGGAATTACCAGGAGCTGATTTTGAAGAGGAGGAGGTTTAGTAGTTTTCTATTTATCAGGATCGTTTGTAATGTAGCTGAACAAGTCCTTTTTTAAACGGTTTTGCAGAAACGAGTTCCAATTTTTGTTCGGGTCGTCCGTTTTTGAATAAATTTATGCCGTTGCCAAGTAAAATAGGAATAACCGAAATAATATATTCATCTATTAAGTCGTTAGTTATTAATTCATTAGCAATCTCGGCACCGCCGTCACAATAAATGTTTTTCCCGTTTTTATTTTTTAGGTCACCAATAAGCTGCGACAGATTCCCCGTGTAAAAATGGAACGTTCCTATTGAGGGTCTTTCGGTTCGTGTTATTATGTAAACGTCTTTGTTTGTGTGTGGGTATTCATACCCCATTTCGAGTACTTTTTCGTATGTTTTTCGCCCAATAATTACCGCATCAACAGATTTTACAAAATCATTGTATCCGTAATCTTCTCCTTCTTGTTCAACTATTGATAAAAAGTCAAGCCCGTTATCTGTGGTGGCAATATAGCCGTCTAGGCTCATTGATATATATAAAACTAATTTTCGATTAATCATTTTTTTAAATAATAATTGTAGGTAATATTTTTACATTAATCTAATTGCATAATGATTTTTTCAAATTTATCAATAATTTCGTCTAGTTTATTTTGCTGTTTAATAATTTGTTTTGGTCGTAAATAAAACCAGTTGAATAAAATCCATAGCGCTGTTATTCCGTAAGTAAAGACACCCCAATAAAGAGACATTCTGGAGGTGTATTCATACATGTACAAACTAATTCCGATTGAAAGTAATACAAAATACAAATTCAAGATGGTTGAATGGATGAATTGTTGCTTGGCTTTAATCGCTAATAAATCATTCAGGTATTCCTTATTACTTTTGGATGTTATATTATTATTTTTAAATAAGTTATAACTTTTATTGTATACAAATAGAAAGATAGCCATGGCTAAAATGATAAAAATTATTCCAATTTTAGTGGCAATCAATCTAGGTTGAAAAGAAAACCAAACGAAGAGTATAAATATTGATGTTGTAAGAAGTAAAAAATTTTGGATGATTAATTTTCGTAGATTTTTTTTCTTCATTGTTTTTATTTGAAATATCAAATCTTTTGGAGAGGGTTCTGTTGATGTTTGCTTTGCCCACAAATCATTTAAGTTTATTTGATCATTCATTTGGTTTAATTTTTTTAGTTAGCTTTTCTTTAATTCTGTGAATTTTTACGCGTACGTTGGCTTCTGAAAGACCAACAATGGCAGCTATTTCTGTTTGCTTAATATTTTCTAGTTCAAGCGAAATAATTATAATGTCTATTTCTGGTAGTTCAGAAATACATTTATATAGTAACTGAATTTGTGGCTCAATATTTTCGGTTACATCTTCTTTTAAATTATTAGGAATTATTGTTGTTAAAAAACGTTTTTGATTTTGTATATGTCTTAAACAGTTATTAGTGGCAATTTTAAAAATCCAGGTACTAATGTTAGCTTCGTTTCTAAATTTAGGAAGTTGTTCCCAAACTATAATAAACGTTTCTTGTGCCATATCTTGTGCTACACTATAATCATTAAAATATCCCATGCACAAGCGATAAATTCTTTGCCAGTAGACTGTATATATCTCTTCGAAATTTTGCATTTATATTTTTTTTGTTTTCAGAAAGGAAACTACACTAAAAAAAAGAATAATGATTATTCCAATTCCAATGTTTTTTGTAGCAATTCCAACTGCAAAACCTATAATAACGCCATGTTTAGCGGGTGTAAAATTTTTTAAACTTTTCATTTTTGTGTTTTTAATGTTATATCCTTTAGATACAATTTCTTCAAAAATGTTACAAGATTAAAAAAAACCTAATAAGTTACTTCATTAAACTTAAAAAAGGCTTTCTGAAAATTATTTTCAGAAAGCCTTTTTTAAATTACGGTACAGAAGTTTTAGTTCTTCATTATTTTTTGAACAATAACTTCTCCATTTTCAAATTCAATTGAAGTGATATAAATTCCCTTAGCGATGTCACTAAAATCAATGATAACTCCGTTGATAGTTCCTGTTTTGATTAAAATTCCTTGTAAAGTAACAATTGAGAACGATACAGGTTTTACTGTAGCATTTACATATAAAATATCAGTAACAGGATTTGGATAAATACTCACCCCATTTTCGGTAGAAATTGTTGCAGTACCTAAAGTGTTTTCTGTAGCGTGAGAGGTGTCTATTCTTGCTAAAGCATCCGCCCATGTGTATGAAAATCCATTCGTTTTATTTAATAAATTTTGGGTTTGATTTCCTTGACCGCTTGTACCGTTATTAAAAATAATATTTGCTGAGCTTGGTCCAACAATGGTGTATTTGTAAAAACCATTTTCTGCAACTACCATTGTATTGCCTGGCCATGTTGTAGTCGCGCTTCCTACTGGAACAGGACTCCAGTAGTATACTTTTGGCGTTGTGGTCCAACTACTTGGTGGCTTAAAATACACCGTCATTTCTTGAACCACAGGGCATCTGTTAGTAGGCTCAGAGTTTAACCAAGCACCATCGTAAAATCTGATTCCAGCCGCCGCAATTAAATCTACCGTTTTTAAAGTACCATCGTTAAAAATTAAGTTGGTTGCACTTACCGTATTCGGGAAAGTGAATTTATACCAATCGCCACAATCTTTGGTCATGGCAACTCCTGGCCAAGTTACAGCAGGAGCCGTTCCTGTTGGATTCCAATAGTAAATTCTAACGTTAGAGTTCCAAGTACTTGGTTTTTTAAAGTAAACGGTAAACTCAGTTGGAGTGCTAAACGTATAGGTTTCAGTTTTTACAGCAGAACTTACACCCGCAACATTTCTTACAAAAGCTTTTACCGTTGTATTAGTGGTAATAGGTAATACTTTAGTACCAATTGCTGAAAGTGAATTGATAGTAGGAGTAGAGCCATCTAACGTATAAAATATAGTTGAGGTATTTACATTAGCCGATAAGGTTACATTTACCGTTGTGCCTGTTGCAAAATTTCCACCAGCTGGTGAAATACTTACCTCGGGTAAAGTTACCGGACATCTGTTAACAGGTTCAGAATTCAACCAAGCATTATCGTAAAATCTGATTCCAGCCGCCGTAATTAAATCTACCGTTTTTAAAGTACCATCGTTAAAAATTAAGTTGGTTGCACTTACAGTATTCGGAAACGTGAATGTATACCAATCACCACAATCTTTAGTCATGGCAACTCCTGGCCAAGTTACTGCTGGTGCCGTTCCTGTTGGATTCCAATAGTAAATTCTAACGTTAGTGTTCCAATTACTTGGTTTTTTAAAGTAAACGGTAAATTCCGTTGGTGTGCTAAACGTATATGTTTCAGTTTTTATAGCTGAACTTATCCCCGCCACATTTCTTACAAAAGCTTTTACTGTTGTATTGGTAGTAATAGGTAATACTTTAGTACCAACAGCAGATAATGAAGTTATTGTTGGAGTAGAACCATCTAACGTATAAAATATAGTTGAAGTGTTAACATTAGCCGATAAGGTTACGTTTACGGTTGTGCCTGTTACAAAGTTTCCTCCAACTGGGGAAATGGTTACGTCGGGTAATGTTACTGGACATCTGTTAACAGGTTCTGATGCTAACCAAGTGTTATCATGATATGAAATACCTGCGTTTCTTGTTAAATCGACAGTTTTTAAAGTACCATCGTTAAATAATAAATTAGAAGCACTAACTGTATTCGGGAAAGTGAATTTATACCAATCGCCACAATCTTTAGTCATAGCAACCCCTGGCCAAGATACTGCTGGAGCTGTTCCTGTTGGATTCCAATAATAAATTTTTACAGCCGCATTCCAAGTACTTGGTTTTTTAAAGAAAACAGTAAATTCAGTTGGAGTACTAAACGTATAGGTCTCAGTTTTAACCGCCGAACTTACGCCCGCTACATTTCTTACAAAAGCTTTTACCGTTGTATTAGTGGTAATAGGTAATACTTTAGTACCAATTGCTGAAAGTGAATTGATAGTAGGAGTAGAGCCGTCTAACGTGTAAAAAATGGTTGACGTATTTACATTAGCTGATAAAGTTACATTTACCGTTGTGCCTGTTACAAAGTTTCCACCAGCCGGTGAAATAGTTACTTCAGGTGCAATGGGCGCAACATCTTTGTCCCAAACCGCATAATCTACACCAGATGTTTTTAGGCTCCAACCTGTACCCGATGGCGACCAAGTACCCCCACCAATTTTAACTGCTACTTTACCATCAATAATGGCAGAATAAAAACTACCGGAGTTGGAAACTACAACATTACTCCACGCGTTAATACCGTTGTTTTTTCTTATGGCAATTAATTCTGTGATTTTAACTTTATTGGCTTCGTAATGAGGTAAAAATACCATAGGAATTCCAGCGTGAGTTAAAATGTAGGCATATCCTTTCATTTGTTTTTCACTGGTTTGAAATTCTCCCGCGCCATTATTATGTCGGGCAGTATCGTGATTTTCTAAAAAAGTAACGGCTTTATCAGCATAACCATTTTCACCAGCCAAACCTGGCATGTGACCCGCATTATTTAATTCAAAAAAGTTATTGTTACGGATTGAACGTTCTAAAATATAAAATAAAGGAAAATCAAAGGCCGACGATTTATCAGTTGTACCCGATAAGGTTTGCGTGGTTGAATTGATCCAGTTTTTTAAACTCGTTACATTTCCATCCCAATATTCGGCAATAGAGATATAAGGTTTTATTAGTATGCCGTTTTTCTGTGTAGAGGCTTTATATTCTGACATGTATTTGGCAGGATATCCTTTAGAAAAATCAAATCGCCAGCTATCGAAACCAACATCCATTAAACGATTTAGGTATTCTTTATATCCATTTTGAACGGCAAGAGGTCGGTGATCAATGTCTTGCACACCATTAAAACCTTCACCTTCATCTAAACCGCCACATCCACCAGTACTCCAATCGTCATTAGAAACAATGGCATCACAACCCCAAGTTGGGTTGGTAAACCCTTTGGTGCTAAAGGTTCCATTGCGGTGATTGGCAATAATGTCCGCCAAGGCGTGCATGTTTCTACTTTTCATGTCGGTAATTAAACTAGTTAATTGCGCCGTAGTTCCATGATTAGAATCAAATAAAAACAATTGTTTAGGTAAATAACCGTTATCGAAGCCATCACTAGGAGGAGGTAACCAAATTAAATCGAATTGTGAAGCAGCCAACTCGGGCAACATCTTTTTTAGGTAGCCATAAGTACCACCTTCTGCGGTAACTTTGGTGTTTTTGTAAGAATCCCAATAGAATCCTTGTAGCAATACATCGTGCTTTACATCCTGTGCCTGAGCATTTTTGTTTATTCCTAAAAGAACAACAAAAAGAACCAGTATTTTTTGAAGCGAAATCTGTTTCATGATTGAGTTTTTATTTTTTTCCCAAATGTAAAATTTACAAAATGGATAAGGTGTTAAATATATCTTAAATCAAGAGTGAACTTGTATTATTTTTAGGTTTAATTTTTTTTACCCTTAAAATAAGCCCTAACTTGCCAAAAAATGTTAAAAAACTTTATGAACAAAGTAATTCTGATTTCCCTATTTTCTTTTATTCTTGCTGGTTGTTCCAAAGATGAAGTAGTAGGTACAGCACCAATTGATGATTCGAATGCTAACAGCACAACATTTAATCGTGCCGTACGTGATTTGAGTAGTATCAATAACCCAGTGGTTATTAATCCCCCGCAAGAGGTTTCAACAGGGGCAGCCGAGAGTTCTGGAGATTATATGTGTACAACCAAAAGATATAAGGCTGCGGCAGAATATAACGAAATGTTGTTGTTAAGTCCGCTTAGTCAAAAATTTTACCCAGGAGCGCTTATAAAAGGAGAGTCAATTTCGACAGGGGAATATATTCCGATAGTAGCAGATCGTAAACCGATAACGATATCTATTTCTTTAAATAATATAGAAGGATCAGCCTTTAGAGAAGTACAAAATCCCAACGTGGCAACCGTACGTGATGCTGTTAATGAATTGATTAATTCGAAACTCACTGGAAAATCTCAAGCGCATTTATCGTATTCCATTACCAACGTATATTCCGAAAAACAATTGAGCGCCTCAATTGGCGCTAATTACAGTAACGCAACAGTTGATTTGGCTGGATCTTTTGATTTTTCAAATAAAAAAGTAGAAAGTAGTCTTGTAATCAAATTCGTACAAAAGTACTTTAGTATTGATATGAACCCGATAGCCAATCCAAGTGATTTGTTTATTAAATTACCTGATGTAGGTACATTCGGTTCGGTTTTACCAAGTTATATAGCTTCGGTAAATTACGGTCGAATGATTTTGTTTACAGCAACTTCGTCTTATTCAAATTCAGAAATGAATGCTGCCTTTGATGCTGCATTTAAATCCGGGGTTTCGAGTGGTGGCGTTAAAATATCAGCTGCTCATCAAGAAATCATAAATAATTCATCAATTAAAGCATTTGTTCTAGGTGGTTCAGGTACGGATGCCGCAGGAACTATAAATGGAATTGAAGGTGTTAAAAGTTACATTTTAAATGGTGGTGAATTTTCTAAAGATTCTCCAGCAGCCCCCTTATCTTATTTATTAAATAACGTTACCGATAACGCCGCTACCAATGTAGTTTTGGCTACCGAGTATAATGTAAGACAATGTAATAAAGTGAGAACAACATTTAAAATGACGATGGTAAACATAGATTGTAGTGGAGTTACAAATGAAGGATCTACACCTCAAATGTTTGGTCATGTTAGATTAACTAAACAAGGTTCTTTAGATGGATTAAATGGTTTACTTCCTTGTTACGCTTCAGGTGAAGCTATTGATGGAGGTTATTTTTGGAATAAAGGTGAAAATAATTATCAAACAGCCACAGCTTATAATTTAGACATAAATAGTTCTAAAACTTTTACGATAGATTTAAACTCAAAAGAATACGTTTTTGTAACCGGTCAAATGTATGAAGAAGATACTGGCGGTGATGATAATTTAGGAACGGCTTGTAAAAAACTGTATGCCGCTGATCTGATAGCAGGAGGTACCTTTTCATTAAATTTCAATGGTGATGGTGATGCTGCAAAGGTCAATTTTTTGATAGAACCTTTAGATTAAGAAAAGTAAATTTTAAAAAATAGAGAAAAGCCTTAACTTAATTAGTTAGGGCTTTTTTATATCCTATAGATACACCTATGTATTATAAGTTTTGTTGTTTACTTCGTTTTTTTCTTATTTAAAATTTATAACCTACGTAAATTGTATTAGGTGTAATATCGAAATATACCTGTTGGTATTTTTTCGCTAATCTTTTTTGTTTAAATATCCAATAGGTGATACAGCCAACCGTTAATGCAGTACCGCCTACAATGCCCATTTTTCCTAAATAATTATCTCGTTGTTGTGCATTTGAGCTTATCGTAGTTTGATGTGGATGTACTAAAATAGGTGTAATTCGCTGGATTTTTTGATTTTCGATATAAATGAGCACCACCCGAAATAATAGCTAAGCCAATAGGTACCAAATAAAGTTCCTCATAATGAAGTTTAAAATCTTTTGAATATGTTGAGTTTTTGGCTACTTCATCATTTTGAGAAAACGACACATTACCGCATAGAAAACTCAGCCCTGTAAACAGAGAAATTAAAAATTTCATGTTATTAAGATAAGTTTAAAAATTAAAATCGATAAGCGAAATAAACAGAGTTGGGTAAAACGCTAAAAGAGACGTTTTTGTTTATTTTATTAAGCTGATGCTGACCGATAATCCACATCGTTGCACCAGCAAGAGCACCAGCGCTACCTCCAATAACAGCAATTGTACCCACAAATTCATCAATTTCTCCACTAAAAGATTTTTCATATTCTCCTGTATGCGGGTCATAATAACTATTAGGGTCATTTTTAGTAGCCAGTATAATACCTGCTATCGCAAAAGCAGAACCAATTGATGTAATAACGATACCTGAATTTCTTAATTTTTTTAATGCACGTTGTTTGCGAGAAGGATCAACGTCTTTTGTGATTTGAGTAAATTGACTTGGGATTTCAGTATATAACATAGTGTCACTGGCGGATGTATCCATCGAAAAGTTTTGTTTTTGTTGGCCAAAAATTAAACTAATCGCACTGATTGTAACAAGTAAGCTAATTCTGATTCGTTTTTTCATAATGCTATTTTTATTTATTCTAAATTAATACAACACAAATTAAGTAAATATAAATAACACGACCTCCTAATGAAGTGTTAAAGTGTAAACTGAATTATGTTAAATATTTAAAATGTAAACATTTTAAAATCAATAGATTAAATTGTTTTTTTGTGGTTTTTAGTAAAAAAAAAGAAACACACACTTCTCTTTTGTTAAAAAAAACAGGAAGGATTGACTCAAATTTCTTCTAAAACAGACAACCCTTTAGATAAATCTCCTGAGGTCCACTGCCAAGTTTCGTGTAATCGCAATTTACCATTATCCATAATTTCAGGTTTAGACTTGCATAAACCAGTCATTAATATTCCTTCAGTATTAATTTGATGGTACCGCATGTCGATATCACCATTAGTCGATACAATTCCGATGAGATGTCCGATTTTTATTTTACTACCATAATATGTACAAGTCATAATCGTATCGTTTTGGTGGTATTCAAAAATCGTATCTTCCGAAACTTCTCCGTTGGTAGTTGTGGAGATTGGTTTAAATTTTCGATTATGATAATTAATAATCATTATATTTCCTTTAAAAAATGAAAACCAATAATGCCGTATCCTTTAGTAAAATAAAATTTATGACCTCTACTGTTTTTAACATAAGCATTCAATTCTACTGTTTCAAATTGATTTTCTTTAGCCCATTGTTCAATCGCATCAATAAATATAGCACCGTATCCTTTGGATCGATGTTGTTGATCAACGATTACATTATCAATTTCTAGTTGTTTGCCCGAATACAATTTTACGGTAATCCATCCACTAGATACACCAACAAGCATTTCATTTACGTAAAATCCAAAACACGTATAATTGTTAAATTGAAACATTTCCGTCTGGCGTTTTCGAAGTATCATTTCGGGTCGGTCCGTATTTAGTTGTTGTGTTAATGGGATAATTTGATCAATATCGTCAAGGGATAGAAATCTTATTTCGATTTTCATAGGGGAAATATTTATAAACAGCTCGCAATTTAAAAAAATAGACGGTTTTAAATTCCACAAAAATAAAAGATAAAATTAGTACCTTGTCGCTCCGATTATACTATTTAAAATACGTTATGAGTGCAGTAGATAAATTTCAAAAAGTAATTGAATTAATAGATCAAGAAAACGGTACTGATCCAAATATAGAAACATTTAATGGTGTAGCTTATCCCAAAGAGTTGTTGTACTCGCAAAGGATGACCGAAAAGTTATTGAGTTTTAAACCGGATGCTTCAGAAGAAGTACAAATTGCAGCTAGAGCGCAACACATTTGCCGTTGGAAAATTGCACGTAACGAGTATCCAATGGATCGAGTAGGGTACCTTAAATGGCGTCAGGAATTAAAAAAATACCACGCAGAAATTACGTCTGATATTTTAGAAGTAGTTGGTTATGATACTGAATTTATAGATAGAGTTGCTTTTTTGATTGAAAAAAAATTAATTAAAAAAGACGCTGAAGTTCAGGTTTTAGAAGATGTAATTTGTTTGGTTTTTTTAGAATATTATTTTGAAGCCTTTATTCAAAAACATGATGATGATAAATTGGTCGATATCGTTTTAAAAACCTGGCACAAAATGTCGACAGACGGTCACGAAGTTGCGTTGACGTTATCTTATTCAGATAGGGGACTGGGAATAATCAAAAAAGCATTAGCACAGGTTAAATAGTTTTTAAGAAAATGTCAACTTCAGTAAGTAAACAATCGTTAGATGTTTTGTTGTTTAAACGACTTACAAGGCTGTATATTATAGCTTTAAGCGCCGTTGCTTTATCAATAATTGTAAGTCATATAATTATTGATAATGACATTGTAAATCAAAAAGAAGATTCAAATTTAATTAATCTTTCGGGTAGGCAACGGATGTTGAGTCAAAAATTAGTAAAAGAAGTTTTGCAGTTGCAAAATGCCAAATCAACACATAACATCAATATCCGAATATCTGCGCTTGACAAAACACTTGATCTTTGGTCATCGTCACACCATACCTTAAAAAAACAAAATAATAGCACAGCAATCAACCAATTATTTTATCAAATTGATCCGTATTTTGATGCTATTTTAGTGGCTTCCCATCAAATTATTCATACCAAAAAGAAAAAAGATTCTCCAGAAAATCTATATCGCACCAAACAATTAGTTGCTATTGTAAATAAAAACGAAGGACACTTTTTACAATTAATGGACAAAATTGTAAACGAATATGAAGAAGAAGCGACTGATAAGCTAATGAATTTAAGATTTTTAGAATTAATAATCTTTTTAATAACCATATTAATATTAATTGTAGAATTATTATTTGTTTATAAACCTACTGCTACATATGTAAAATCAGTAATTTCTAAACTATTAGAAGCCGAAAAAAAAGCGGTTAAAATGGCATATGATGCCGATATGTTGTGTGAGTCAAAAGAAGAATCGGTTAAAGAGCTAAAGGCACTAAATTATGCCATGGACCAAACATTATTGTTTTGTCGTGTTACACCCGAAGGAGTATTAACTCAAATGGGGGATAATTTCAGGAAATTATTAAAAGTTAATTCGTTTGACAACCATTTACGATTTGCAAATCTTCTAACTACATTTCCTAAAGAGCGCATTTTTATTGACTATATATTAAGTGATAGTGGCAAATCAGGATGGAGGGGAGAATTAGAGGTAACGACTGAAAAAGGCAGTCTTTGGTTAGACACAACGATAATCCCCGTTCCTTTAAAAAGTAATAAAACGGAATTACTTATTGTTTGTTTAAATATTACCGAAAGAAAAATCGCCCAGTATGAGGTAGAACGTTTAAATAAAGAGCGTTTTTATAATGAAATGAACCACCAAAAAATAGTATCGAGTAAAATTGTTGAAAACCAAGAAAACGAACAAAATAGAATTGCTAAAGAAATACACGACGGAATCGGTCAAATGCTCACAGGACTTAAATTTAGTTTAGAAAGTATTGATTTAGATGATAAAGAAAAAACAGAAGAGAAAATCATATACCTTAAAAAATTAGCAGGCGACATCATAAAAGGAGTGCGAACGGCGACATTTAATCTAATGCCACCCGAGGTAAAAGACCACGGAATAGCATCTTCATTACTACGCATGACGCAAGAATTAAGCAAACTAACAGGCAAGAATATCGTATTTTTAAACAAAACAGATTTTAATCAGCGCTTGGATTCTTTGGTTGAGATAAATGTATATCGGATCACACAAGAAGCAATTAATAACGCAATTAAATATGCCAATTCATCACATATCGTAGTGATGATATCACATCGAGATGAATTATTGAGTATAACAATTGACGATAATGGTGATGGTTTTGATACTAAAGAAGTTGAAAACTTTAAAAGTAGTGAATCCGGTATGGGCATGGAATTTATGAAAGAGCGTATTAAGTACATTAATGGACGGTTGTTTTTAAATTCAGAAAAAGGAGAGGGCACGCACATCACCCTGAATGTACCTATAAAATAAGTACATCACACTACGTTGATATTGATTTAGACAACTTTATACGTAATAAATACGTACTAAATTGTGTTTTTTTACGTAGTTATACTTTATAGTAGTGTAAATTTATTTATTTTTGAAGCACAAAATAAACTCCCAATCTATTATGCAAAACCCAATTCGAGTAATTTTAGCGGATGATCACGAATTAGTTCGAGACGGAATAAAACTTTTGTTAGAAAGCGAAGATAACATCCGAGTAATCAGTGAAGCATCTGATGGTGCCGAAGCAATTGCGATTGTACAAAATACAAAAGAACCCATCGACTTGTTAATCGTAGATATACGTATGCCTAAAATGACAGGGATTGAAGTCGTTGATTTCATAAAAAAAAGCATCAATCCAATTAAAACATTAGTTTTATCAATGCACGATTCTGAAGAGTATGTGCTTAAATCAATCGAAGCTGGAGCTGATGGATATTTGTTAAAAGGATCTAGCAAAGAAGAATTTTTAAAAGCACTACATACCATAATTGATGGAGGTAAGTATTTTAGTGGTGATATATCCAGTATATTGATCAATAATTTTCAACGTACACAAAATACATCTGAGGTTAAATCAACTACATCATTATTAGACAATGCAATAACCAAAAGAGAACAAGAAATCCTTACGGAATTATTAGCAGGTAAAAGCAATAAAGAAATAGCTGAAAGTTTAGATATTAGTAAGCGTACAGCCGAAGTACATCGTTTTAACCTGATGAAAAAACTAAAAGTTAAAAACCTGATCGAATTAGCCAATAAAGCGAATGAATTAGGATTATCGTAAAAAACAAACCATGATTATAGACGTACATACACATTTAAATAATTACCATGAAGAAAGAGTTGTATCTGTAGAGGATTGCCTAAACAAACTCACCGATACAATGGCAGAAAATAATGTAAATTATTCATTAGTGCTAACGTCATACAAAGTAAACGAGCACCGCCCAAGTACCACACAAGTTGTTGATGCGATTAAAGGACGCAAGAATTTAGGCGTGGTGGCAGGGATTAGCTTTTTGCATTATAACCATCGAGATTTAAGAGAAATCAGCGAATACCTCGAAGCAGGTATAATTAAAGGTATAAAACTATATCCAGGATATGAACCTTTTTACCCCAATGATAACCGTTTAAAAGTGATTTATGACATGGCAGCCGAGTACGGTGTACCAGTAATGTTTCACTCAGGAGATACCTATGCACCAACAGGTAAGATTAAATATTCACATCCGATACATATTGATGATGTTGCGGTAGATTTTCCCCAATTAAAAATAGTAATCTGCCATGTGGGTAATCCTTGGATTAAGGATTGTATGGAAGTAGTTTATAAAAACAAAAATGTATATACCGATTTTTCAGGATTAGTATTGGGTAATTTTACCGAAAAGTTTGAACGTTATATGAAAGGCGAACTCGAACAAATGATAACCTATGCAGGAGACCCGAAATATTTATTGTACGGTACGGATTGGCCGATTTCAAACATGAAATCCTATATCAAATTTGTAAATCAATTGGATTTGCCACAAGATAAAAAAGAACTCATTCTTTGGAAAAATGCTGCCGAATTGTTTTCTATAGATGTTTCTAAACTTTGATACCTAAAAATGCTCCAAAAACAATACATATTATCTCAAATAAAAAAGAACATCAAGCAGTTTAATCCCTTTGAGTTTTGTGATACTGGTGGGTGGGCTAATTTTGATGAGCTAGATATTATTGTGATAAACCAAACAGAAACTGAAACAGGTACAAAAGTAAGTGTGTCGATACTGTATGCCTGTGATTACTCCGCATCTTGTTCTTGTTTTTCAGAAATTACAAAACCAAATTCCTTAAATAAAGAAATTTTTATAGGTAATGATGGATTATTTGGACTCGTTGATTGCGAATAACTTTTTGGTAAGTATAATTATTCTTTTCTAAAATAAATGAGTATCAAAAACTACGAACGTTTTTCGGATAAAATGGATTTTTCTATCTATGATTATATTGTAATAGGATCAGGAATAGGAGGATTAACAACGGCTGTTTGGTTGTCTAAATTAGGAAAAAAAGTAGTTGTGCTTGAAAAACATTATGTACCAGGAGGTTATACCCATAGCTTTAAAAGGAATGATGGCTTTCAATGGGATGTTGGGGTACATTATGTTGGCAATGTTGGCGAAAAAGGTAGTTTACGCAATTTGTTTCAGTTTTTAACCCACGACAAACTCGAGTGGGAATCTATGGGAGAGGTTTATGATGTCGTTAATATAGGAAGCGACCGTTATGAATTTAAAGCGGGTAAAGATCAATTTATTCAGCAACTGAAAAATTATTTCCCAGATGAAACACGAGCGATAGATCAATACGTAACACTTATTTTTAAAGCTAATAAATTTGGCAGTGCTTTTTTTCTTGAAAAATCATTTGAACCTTTTTTAAGTAAATCATTGGGTTGGATTATTAAACGTTTGTATCGAAAATATTACAGCAAAACAACCTACGAAGTTTTAAGTACATTAACTACTAACAAACGATTAATCACTGTGTTGTGTGGTCAGTGTGGTAATTACGGACTTGCGCCCAAAGAGAGTAATTTTGCTGCACATGCCATGGTAATCGCTCACTTTATAGAGGGAGGTTATTATCCCAAAGGCGGTGCCGATCAAATCAGTAACAAAATAATAGATGTAATCAATACACATGGAGGAAAGGTCGTGATTAACGCTCCTGTTACTGAAATTGTATTAAAAAATAATAGGGTAGAGGGCGTAAAAGTAAACGACCAATTTATCCCGTGTAAAAATGTGATTAGCAATGTAGGGGTAAACAATACGTTTAATTATTTGTTACCTAAAAGTGCTAAAAAAAGTTGTAACGTTTCTTTTTCAAATGTTGCCGCTTCAACAGGGCATATGTGTTTGTATGTAGGGTTAGATCAATCCAGCACGACGTTAAATTTACCCAAATATAATATCTGGAATTATGCCCACGAGGATATTGATGATTTGTTTGGAAATGTAGCTTATCAGGATGTGTCAAAATCATTTTCGTACATCTCTTTTCCGTCAGCTAAAGATCCCGAGTGGGATACTAAAAAACCGAATACCGCCACGATTCAGGCATTATCAATAGGTAAATACGAGTGGTTTAAAGCGTACGAAAACACATCATGGATGAAACGAGGAGAAGTATATAACGAAATGAAAAAGCATTTTGAAACCACAATGCTACAGGAATTATACCGTCTTTTTCCTCAAATAGAAGGTCACGTAGTTTATACCGAAGTATCAACACCATTGTCAACCAAACATTTTTCCAATTACAAAAACGGTGAGATTTACGGCTTACAACATACTCCAGAACGTTTTAAATTACCTTTTTTAAGACCACAAACCAAAATAAAAGGATTACACTTAGTAGGGCAAGATATAACGTTAGTAGGTGTTGCAGGAGCGATGCTGTCAGGAATGTTATGTGCTATAACAATACTGAAATTTAGGGTTTGGCGTATATTTAAAGAAATTGGAAGTTATAACAATTCCAATACGTAGGTGTTATTTAGGGACTTGTTTGTCTAGGTTTTTAGGCTCTTCAAAAATGGAAATGTTTAATTTTTTTTCTTCAATTTCAATCGCGGTACTGGTTAATTCGTACTGTTGATTTTGGATAATCATCATTAGCGGTAATGCATTGGATAGCTTTAAATACTCGTACCAATTACCATACAAGTGTTTTTGAAATAAAAGCGCATCAATTTTACAATGTTCGCTAAAATAATATTTTTGAATCCCTGTTGTACACGTTAAAACAAGTTCGTCACAAGTATGACCAAGCACCGCTGTAAATCTTTTATTAATCGTATAACTAAGTACCGAATCATTTTTAATACTGGCATCAGTAGCGAATGCTGTATCCGAATTTACCATTTTGGTATATATTTTATTTTTATTTTGGAGATACAATTGCCACTGGATTAATGTTCCGTTAACTACTGATTTATAATTGCCATTTTTATAATAATATTCTTGTTTTGTACCCATCATCACATCCCATTGGTGGTCAGTTACTTGTGGGTTTTTACTGTCGTAAACATTTTTGTACGTGATTTTACCTTCAAAATTTTGAGCAAAAGATAAGCTTGTGAATACAAAAAGTAAGAGAAACAACGAATTTTTTTTCATGCTAAAAAAGTGTTTTTACAAAATCTATTAAACTTAATATAAGTTAAAAATAATTCAGGAGAAAAACCAAAAGAGACTGTCTGAAAGACAGTCTCTTTTTCGCACTTATAATAGTAGTTTTATCGTATACGATCAACGGATTTTACGAGGTTTTCATCCTTTTGAATTGCTTTGTTGGCCAAAACAATAAAAACGATAGAAATAAAAGGAAGTAAAACCTCAATACCTTTCACTGAAACTGATGTTTCTCCAGGTAAGCTTAGTGATTCATATATTAATAATCCTAATAAAATCAAATTTGATAAAATATTTAATCTTCCTAAAACAAATTGAAATTGTCTTTTTTTGTAAGAAAAAATACTTGTTAAAGATAAAATAATACTGCAAATAATCACTAATCCAGTTATGGAAATTGGCTTCCAAATTAATATTAATATAATGGAAATTAATAAAGCAACTAAAATATAAAGTGTTTGTATGCGTTGTATCATATTATCTATAACCAAAAATTGTTTTGTAAAAGTATAATTTATTTTTAAATCAACGTTGTTTTCAAAAAAAATTGTATAATTGCATCAGTGTTTTTCTCTTTCTAAGAAAAACAAATTCAAGAATAGTCTTCCAAAAAATCACTAAGAAATTTATTTCAAATTTTTCACAAAATCAAGTAATACTTTTACATGTTTGACATTACAAAATTAAAAGCGATGAAGATTTCTGAACTTCAAGAAATCGCCAAAGTTGCTGATATCCCTAAGTTTAAAACACTTAAAAAAGGTGAATTAATTCAATTAATCGAAGAGGAGCAACTTAAAAGCACTCAACAAGCCGTAGTTGAAACAACAAAAGAAATAATCCCTAAAAAAACAGTTCGTACTCGTACCGCTTCTAAAGAAAAGACAATAACACCAACTAAGCAAGAGTCTTTGTTTGTTGAAGAAGCACCAGTTAAATTAGAGAACGATTTAGTTATAACAGAAAAAACAGAAGCGACTGATGATAAAACGGATAACCAACCTATTGTAAATAAAAAACCAGTACATAACCATCCCAAAAAAGAAGGTTTTGTAAAAAATAAGAATCAAAACAATACCAACCCAAATAATTCCAATACTAATACTGTAAATCCAAACAGTAGTCAAAATTTAACGAACAACAAAGACAAAAGAAATCAAAATAATTCCAAAAAATCAGAGTATGAGTTTGATGGGATTATTGAAAGTGAAGGTGTTTTAGACATGATGCCAGACGGATATGGATTTTTACGATCTTCGGATTATAACTATTTGGCTTCGCCGGATGATATTTATTTATCGCAATCACAAGTACGTTTATTTGGTGTTAAAACAGGCGATACGGTAAAAGGTGTGGTTCGTCCTCCGAAAGAAGGAGAAAAATATTTTCCATTAGTTAAAGTTTTAAAAATTAATGGATTAGATCCTCAAGTAGTACGAGATCGTGTGTCGTTTGAACATTTGACACCTATATTTCCTCAAGAAAAATTTAAACTTGCAGAAAAACAAAGTACTATTTCTACAAGAATTATAGATTTGTTTTCTCCAATAGGAAAAGGACAAAGAGGTATGATTGTATCTCAGCCTAAAACGGGTAAAACAGTTTTATTAAAAGAAATAGCGAATACTATTGCAGCAAATCACCCTGAAGTGTATTTATTAGTTTTATTGATTGATGAACGTCCTGAGGAAGTTACGGATATGCAACGAAATGTAAGAGGCGAAGTAATTGCTTCTACTTTTGATGAGCCTGCAGATAGACATGTAAAAGTGGCTAATATTGTTTTAGAAAAAGCAAAACGCTTAGTAGAATGTGGTCACGATGTTGTGATCTTATTAGATTCTATAACGCGTTTAGCAAGAGCTTATAACACAGTACAACCAGCCTCAGGAAAAGTATTAAGTGGTGGAGTAGATGCCAATGCATTACAAAAACCCAAACGCTTTTTTGGAGCAGCGCGTAATATAGAAAATGGAGGTTCATTAACCATTATAGCAACTGCATTGACGGATACAGGTTCTAAAATGGACGAAGTTATTTTTGAAGAATTTAAAGGTACAGGTAATATGGAGTTACAATTGGATCGAAAAATAGCCAACAGACGTATTTTTCCTGCAATTGATTTAACATCATCAAGTACACGTCGAGATGATTTATTAATGGATGAAAAAGCCGTACAGCGTATGTGGATTATGCGTAAGTATTTAGCGGACATGAATCCTGTTGAGGCAATGGATTTTATTAATGAAAGATTCAGACAAACTAAAAATAACGAAGAGTTTTTGATTTCTATGAATGATTGATAATTAAAACTACATCAGCAGTATTTTATTAATTTTTAAAACTAACACATTTATTAAAATACTGCTTATTTTTTATAACCACCTAACCAAAATTGTTTTATTTAATATTTTAGCAATAATCTTTTATAAGCTCCCCATTTTTAGTACACTTTAAAAATAGACATTTTTTTCATGTATTTCTTTGATTTTAATTGGTACAATATAATAAGTAAACGATTAACCGAAAATCTTAAAATTTAAAAAGGTAAACCTTGAGAAAACAAATCTACAACATCATCTTTACCAACAGTGATCGTCCAGGTATGTAATCCTAACGATGCTGCTGTTGCTGTATTTTTAGCGTTGTCGTCTACAAAAAGTGTTTCAGAGGGTTGTAGTTGATGTTGTTTTAAAATGTGTCTAAAACCAACTGTATTTGGTTTTTTAACTTGTAGCACATACGAGTAATAGGTCCCTTCGAAACAAGCATAAAATTGCTTTGAAAATTCGGAACCCCATTTATTTTCAAAATAGTTGAAATGGATATAATCAGTATTGCTTAAAAGAAACAAACGGTATTTTTGAGATAATTGTGTTAAAAATTGCAACCGATGATTTGGAAAATCAACCATCACGGCATTCCAAGCAGCTAAGATTTCTTGTGGTGAAGCTTTTGGAAGGGCATTTTGGAGTTGTTGTAAAAAGTCTTGAGGAGCTAATAATCCTGTTTCCAGTTTAAAATTTACTTTTTCCCATTTCTCATCCCAAATCAGTCCTAATTTTTTTAAAGCTAATGGAGTTGCTTTTTTATCCAAATCCATAAAAACATCTCCAAAATCAAAAATGATATTTTTAATCATAGTGATTGGTGTATATATACAGTTGATCGTCGTAAACGTTTGATTTTGAGGTGTGTTTATTTTTTAATTGAGGAGCGTGTGTTCCATTTATCATCTCAATAGCTCCTATGAAAACACGAGCTTCATCCCAATAATGCGCGTCGATAAATTGCTGTAAAGTTTTAGCGCCTCCTTCGATAATCAAAGATTGAATCGCGTGTTTGTAGGCAATTTCTGCAATTTGTTTCGGGATGTTATGATAAAAGTCAATCGTTTCATAAATACAATTTGATTTCGATGGAACTTCTTTTTTTTCGGTAATAACAATTGTTTTAACGCTACCATCAAGCACATGTGCATCAGGAGGTAGAATTAAATGTTGATCAATTACAAAACGGATAGGATTTATACCTTGCCAATCTCGAGCGTCTAATTTGGGGTTATCTACCAAAACAGTTTTAGTGCCTACCAAAATGGCTTGCTCCTCGGTGCGCCATTTGTGAACCAATTGCCGTGATTTTGGATTCGAAATCCACACGGGTTTATTTTCAGATTTCATTTCAGGGCTCAAAAAACCATCTAAAGATTGCGCCCATTTTAAGATGATAAAAGGTCTTTTTTTTGTGTGAAATGTAAAAAATCGTTTGTTTACATTTCGACATTCATTTTCCAAAATACCAACAGTTACAGTTACTCCTGACTCCATTAATTTAGTAATTCCTGTACCTGCTACTTTTGCAAAAGGATCAATGATCCCAATCACTACAGACGGGATTTTATTTGCTATAATTACATCTGCACAAGGTGGTGTTTTACCGTAATGACTACACGGTTCAAGACTTACGTAAATAGTAGCTTTACTTAATAAGGATTTGTCTTTTACGGATTGTATTGCGTTAACTTCCGCATGGGGTTGTCCTGCTTGATAATGCCATCCTTCACCAATAATTGTGTTGTTGTGTACAATTACACTTCCGACCATCGGGTTAGGGTAGGTGGAGCCTAATCCGTTTTGAGCTAACTCGATACAACGAGCCATATATTTTTCGTGTGTTGTAGTCATTTGGTAAAAATAGAAAATTTGAATCTTTTTTATATTTGGGTTTTATAAAAACTCAAATATAAAAGAACAAGATTAAATTAAAAAGATAGTAGGTAATTACTGACACATCAATAGTATGACATAATAAATTTTCATCAATTTAGCAGTTAATAATTTAAATGAAAAGCTGGCAAAAAAAAACAAAGAAAGACACTGGTTTTGTTGGTGTCATTCGATGCTAATAATAAATAGGACTGCCGAATTGTTTTCTATAGATGTTTCTAAACTTTAAAAACAATTGATAATCTGATGTGCCACACGCAAGGCCTCAGCACCTTGTTCTAAACTAACAATCGGTATTGTATTGGTGTTAATTGCATCGGCAAAAGATTCTAACTCGTCTAAAATTGCGTTATTGTTTGAGATGTCAGGATTTTCAAAATAGATTTGTTTTTTAATACCTTCTGCATTTTGTAAAATCATATCAAAATCACCCGGGACTTCAGGAGCATCTTTCATTTTAACCACTTCACATCTTTTTTCTAAAAAATCAACTGCTATATAGGCATCTTTTTGAAAAAATCGAGATTTACGCATATTTTTTAATGAAATACGACTTGCGGTTAAATTGGCAACACAACCATTTTCAAATTCTATACGCGCATTGGCAATATCAGGGGTTTCACTAATCACAGATACACCACTTGCGTTAATCGATTTTACTTTTGAATTTACAACACTTAAGATGGAATCAATATCATGTATCATCAAATCCAATACAACAGGTACATCTGTACCGCGTGGATTAAACTCCGCCAAACGATGAGTTTCAATAAACATCGGATTGATGATGTTGTCTTTTACCGCTTTAAAGGCAGGATTAAAACGCTCGACATGTCCTACCATTCCTTTTACATTGTATTTTTGAGCCAATAAAATAATCTCATCCGCTTCTTCAACCGAATTGGTAATCGGTTTTTCTACAAAAAAATGTTTTTTGGCCTCGATGACCATTTTAGAACATTCATAATGCGCAGGTGTAGGTGTAACAATATCCACTACATCAACTTGATTAATCAAATCATCTACAGATGGAAAATATTTGTACCCTAGTTCCAATTCTACTTGTTTAGCATAATCAATATTAGGATCGTAAAATCCAATAAGTTCGAACTTTTCAGATTGTTGTAATAGTCTTAAATGAATTTTACCTAAGTGACCAGCACCTAATACTCCTACTTTTAACATGGTTTAATTTTTTTGAAATAGCAAAAATAGAATTTATTGTTCTAAATTTTGAGATATTGATAATAGTATTTTAAAAGTATTGTGTTTCGTATATTTTAAAAAAAAAATACGTATTTATACATAAAATATGTACGTATGTTTTTAAAAAAATAATTGTAAAATTGTATATTCGCAAATATTATTTTTACAACCTCAATTTTACAATATATCATGTCAAAAACAGCAATAATAGAAATCGATGGCAAAAGGATTGAACTGCCGGTTATCGTAGGTTCAGAAAACGAAGTAGCTATTGATATTTCTAAATTAAGAGGATTAACAGGTGCAGTAACCATAGATCCAGGATTTAAAAATACAGGATCTTGCACCAGCAATATAACTTATTTAGATGGAGAAGAAGGGATTTTAAATTATAGAGGATATTCGATTGATGAATTAGCAGATAAAGCCTCATTTTTAGAAGTTTCATATTTACTAGTTTTTGGAGAATTACCAACGACGCAAGAATTAGAAAAATTTGAAAATGACATTCGAAAATACACGATGGTTCATGAAGAAATGAAAAATATCATTGACGGTTTTCCTAGAACAGCACATCCAATGGGTGTTTTATCTTCATTAACTAGTGCGTTAACGGCTTTTAATTCTAAACCTGTAGATGTTACAGATCCAAACGAGTTATACAAAGCAGTTTGTAAAATAATGGCTAAGTTTTTAGTTATTGCAACTTGGGTGTATCGAAAAAGAGAAGGAAGCCCAATGAATTATTACGATAATTCAAAACCATATGTAGCAAACTTTTTACAAATGATGTTTGCTATACCAACCGAAAAATATGAGATTGATCCTGTTATCGAGGATGCCTTAAATAAATTATTTATACTACACGCGGATCACGAGCAAAACTGTTCAACATCAACTGTTAGGGTGGTTGGATCTTCACATGCAGGCTTATTTGCATCGATATCAGCGGGAGTTTCTGCACTTTGGGGGCCTTTACATGGAGGTGCTAATCAAGCGGTATTAGAAATGTTGGAAGATATCAAAGAAAACGGTGGTGATGTAGAAAAATACATTGCTAAAGCAAAAGATAAAGACGATCCTTTCCGTTTAATGGGCTTTGGTCACAGAGTATATAAAAATTTTGATCCACGCGCTAAAATAATTAAAAAAGCGGCTGACGATGTTTTATCTCGATTAGGTGTTGATGATCCTATTTTAGGTATCGCAAAACAGTTAGAAAAAGCTGCATTAGAAGATGACTATTTCAAATCAAGAAATTTATATCCTAATGTTGATTTTTATTCAGGGATTATTTATCGTGCCATTGGTATACCAACAGATATGTTTACTGTAATGTTCGCTATCGGACGCTTACCAGGTTGGGTGGCACATTGGATTGAAATGCGTACTAATGGAGAGCCAATCGGAAGACCAAGACAAATTTATACAGGTGAAACATTACGCAAATTTGTTCCTGCTTCAGAAAGAAAATAGTTTAAAAATAAATATCATTTAAAAAAATCCTGAACTTAATTAGTTCAGGATTTTTTGTTAATATTGGTATAAAATAAATCTCCAGTGAACGATACCAACAAACATCAAGGACTCCGAAATCAATTGGTTAAATTATTGAAAGAAAAGGGAATTCATGATTTACATGTGTTGCAAGCGATAGGCAATATCCCAAGACATTTGTTTTTGGAATCCAGTTTTGAAAATTTCGCTTATCAAGATAAAGCATTCCCAATTGGAGCTGACCAAACCATTTCCCAACCTTATACTGTTGCATTTCAAACTCAATTGTTAGAAGTTAAAAAAGACCATAAAATACTCGAAATTGGCACAGGATCAGGTTATCAAACTGCTGTTTTATGTATGTTAGGAGCAAAAGTATATAGTATTGAACGGCAAAATGAATTATTTAAAAAAACCTCTCTTTTACTTAAAAGATTGGGTTTCAGACCCAAGTATTTGACTTTTGGTGATGGGTACAAAGGATTACCTACTTATGAACCTTATGATAGTATTATTGTTACAGCAGGTGCCCCATTTATTCCTAAACCCTTAATGAGTCAATTAAAAATAGGGGGTAAGTTAGTTATTCCTTTAGGTAAAGATCCTCAAGTGATGACCATGTTAATCCGAAAATCTGAAAAAGAATTTGAACAACATGAATTTGGCGAATTTCGATTTGTACCTCTATTAGAGGATAAAAATTAAAACAACAAAGGCTTCTTAAATAAAGAAGCCTTTGTTATTTAAAAATCAAAAATATAATTTTTAATTCTTTTCTTGATAGATGCTTTTGGATCTTTAGGATACGTTCGATCTCCCATGAATATATCTGTCATGGCTTCACAAAGGGGTTGACCAAATTTTTTGATTAAGATATTTCGGATTTTTTCTTGCTCATAAAATACTTTAGCCAATTTAACGCCTGTACGTAGTTCCGGTAAAATGGTCTCCTCTAATTTAGCATGATACAACGCAGCAGCTTGTTCGGGATTTTTGTTGCTTTCTACAATAGATTGAGCTGCTAATCTTCCGCTAAGTATAGCATTTGAAATTCCTTCAGCCGTTACCGGATCAGCAAATCCAGCAGAGTCACCAATTAAAAACACATTTTTTTGTGCAAATTTATCTGTACGAGGTGAAACAGGAATTACAAAACCATGCGCTTCTTCATTTAAAATGGTTGTAATACCTAACTCTTTTAAGTATTCAGCATAATAAGTTTTAAGATTTATTTTTTCTTTATTTTTCTGAAAAATACCAACACCTATAGATAAATGATTTTTTTTAGGAAAGCACCATCCGTACCCATAAGGTATGGCATCAATATCAAAACGCACAGCCTTAGATAACCGATCAAAATCAGCTTGAGGGACTTGTACTTCATACTCCAAAGCAGGAATAACTGTACGCGTTTCGTCCCATCCGGCCATTTTAGCAATAGGACTCAAAGCACCGTCGGCTGCGATAATAAATTGTGCTTGGACATCTCCTTGTGAAGTATGTAACGTTTGAATATCGCCGAAAGTAATACGTTCTACTTTATGATTTTGAAGTAACTCAACCCCGTGTTCTTTTGATTTTTCTACAATTAAATTATCAAAAGCATCGCGCATAATCATGCTAATGATGGGTTGGTCTCTTTTGGATGTTAATTTTATTTTCTTTTTAGAAAAATACGTATCAACTTCATAAAATTCTCTATCTATAACCGATGAGATATCAAAAGGCATGTCTTTTCTGCCTCGATATACAAATCCACCACCGCATACTTTATAACGAGGTAAAATTTCTTTTTCAATAATAACTGCTGAGATACCATTTTTAGCTAATTCAAATGCGGCTGATGCTCCCGAAGGACCACTACCAATTATGGCTACATCGTACGTTTTCATGGGATTTGTTAATTTTCATCAAAACTAATCAAAGATGTAGTTGTAAGCAACTTTTTGTAAAAATGTTTGTTTAAATTTAGCTTTTTAAAATAAATTTATGACTGATCAAGATTTGTATAAATTACGTTTCCCTGTTGGGGAGTTTACAAAGCCTAATATTATTACTGCCGATTTAATCCAAGAGTGGATTACTGTAATCAAAACTTTTCCTGAAAAAATTAAATATATTACCAGTGGATTAAACCCAACACAATTGAATTGGAAATACCGTCCGAAGGGGTGGGCAATCAAACAAGTTGTACACCATTGTGCGGATAGTCACATGAATAGTTTGGTCCGATTTAAATTGGCTTTGACAGAAGACGCACCAACGATAAAACCTTATTATGAAGAACGTTGGGCAGAGTTAACCGATTCGTTATCAGATAATATCACCGATTCGATTCAGCTTTTAGAAGGATTACATCACAAATGGGGATTGTTATTAGGTAGTTTAACCGAAGTACAATTGCAACGTGTATTTATCCACCCTGAACACGGACAGCAAGTGACATTAGCCGAGAACATCGGTATTTATGCTTGGCATTGCACACATCATTTATCGCAGATTAAATTGGCGATTGATTTTCAAGGAAAATTTAATTGATAATTTTGAAAAAAATAATGCTCATAATACTATCCCTACTTGCAGTACTGGTATTGCTAACCGTACTATTTTTACAACATCCAAAATTTGGCAAATTACCCTCTGGTGAGAGATTGGCTAAAATTGAACAATCTCCAAATTACAAAAAAGGAAAATTTCAAAATCAAAGTTTCACCCCTGATTTAACCGAAGGTACCAGTTATTACAGCGTATTGAAGCAGTTTCTATTTGAGAAAAAAATAAGATCCAATCCAACCGATACCATTCCTTCTGTAAAAACCGATTTACTGCATTTAGATAAATCGAAAGACATTTTAGTTTGGTTTGGGCATTCGTCTTATTTTATTCAAATAGATGGAAAACGCATTTTGGTAGATCCAGTTTTTTGTGGGTCGGCATCGCCACTACCTTTTGGGGTAAAAGCTTTTGAAGGCACTAATAATTATAGCGTTGCAGACATGCCCGAAATTGATTATTTATTCATTTCGCACGACCATTGGGATCATTTAGATTACGAAACCGTACAGGCATTAAACCCAAAAGTAAAACAAGTAATTTGTGGTTTAGGCACAGGTGAACACTTGGAATATTGGGGATATGATGCTAAAAAAATCATTGAAAAAGATTGGAATGAAAAAATTGTTTTAGCTGATAATTTTATTGTGAATACGGTACCTGCCAGACATTTTTCAGGTCGAGGAATTACCCGAAATAAAGCCCTTTGGTTATCGTTTGTTTTACAAACACCCACCCAGAAAATTTTTATTGGAGGCGATAGCGGTTACGATACTCATTTTGCAGAAATAGGTAAAACTTTTGGCCCGTTTGATTTGGCTATTATTGAAAACGGGCAATACGACACGAAATGGAGGTATATTCATTTATTACCCGACGAAATTTTAACCGCCGCTAAACAACTGCAAGCCAAAACAGTATTGCCTGTACATTCTGCTAAGTTTGTGTTAGGTAATCATGCTTGGGACGAACCTTTGGAATTGATTTCTCAAAACAGCGAAAAAGAAAACATAAAAGTAATTACCCCAATTATAGGCGAAGAAGTGCGTTTAAAAGATTCCTTACAAACATTTACGAAATGGTGGAGAACGGTTCGGTAAATAAAAAGAATTTGATATTATAAGTCGAATTTTATCAAAAATGCTTTTTGTATTTTAATACAATTATTAATTAATTTTGAAAAGAAATATAAAACATTATCTATATCAATTAAAAATAATTTAATAGACTTAGGATAAGTTAGAAACATTTATAATAATGATAGATTACATAGAAATAAAGGGATATAAATCTATAAAAGAATTAAAATTGGAACTAAAACCAATTAATATTCTTATTGGTAGCAATGGAGTAGGTAAAAGTAATTTTGTCTCCTTTTTTAAACTTATTAATGCAATTTTTAATCAGCGATTACAAAAATATGTAATTGAACAAGATGCAGATGATTTGCTTTATTTTGGAAGAAAAAGAACAGAAACGCTCTTTGGAAAATTAATATTTAATAGTGGGGGAGGAAATAATAATGCTTATTTTTTTGAATTAATGCAAACAAAAGATGGTGGTTTGTATATTGGCGAAGAAGGAGCTGGTTATAATGTGAATAGACAAAGTAATTTTTCAAATTATTTTAATAATCTCTCAATAATGGAAAGCAAAGTTCCAAACGAATCAGGACGAAGATATACTTACATAAATAGACATTTAACTAATTTACAACTGTATCATTTTCACGATACCTCTATCACTTCTTTTTTAAGAAAAAGTTGCGATATCGATGACAATTTATATCTAAAACAAGACGGACGAAATCTACCCGCTTTTTTATATTTATTAAAAGTTAATCATCCTAAGATTTATGGTCGAATTGAAAAAACAGTACAATCAGTCGCCCCATATATAGACAAATTTATTTTAGAACCTAAAAAAATAATAGGACAAGAAGAAACTATTGCTTTACGTTGGGTAGACAAAGGCGATTTCGAAAGTGATTTTTCAGCCTATCAACTATCCGATGGTACATTGCGTTTTATAGCTTTGGCAACATTGTTATTGCAACCAACACCTCCTTCTGTGATTATTGTAGATGAGCCAGAACTTGGATTACATCCATTTGCAATAAATATCCTTTCAGGAATGATACAAGTAGCTTCAAGTAAAGCACAAATAATAATTGCCACTCAATCACCAGGTTTAATCAGTAATTTTAAACCAGAAGATATAGTCGTTTTGGATAAAAATATTGAGGAAAATCAAACTGTTTTTAATAGATTAAATTCTGATGATTTGAATGAATGGTTACAAGATTTTACTTTAGGCGATTTATGGGAAAGAAATATTATTAACGGAGCACAACCTTTTATAAAACGATAGTATGAAACGAATTATTGTTATTTGCGAAGGGCAAACAGAGCAACAATTTTGTAATGATGTTTTACAACCTTATTTTAGTAAAAAAAATATTTATATTGATAATCCTACAATCAAAAAAACAGGTGGGGGAATTGTAAATTGGGAAGCTTTAAAAAATCAAATTAAAAATCATTTAAAGAATGAATCTAAAGCAATAGTCACAACTTTAATTGATTTTTATGGGATTCATGAACATCATAATTATCCTAATTGGAGTGCAGCAAAAAAAGAGACAAGTAAGAGTTTAGGAATTACTAATATCGAAAATGGAATGTTAAAAGATATTGATTCAAGCTTAAACAATCGTTTTATTCCATATGTACAACTTCATGAATTTGAAGCATTATTGTTTAGTGACATAAATGTTTATCATAATAATTTCGAGGCAAATGAATTCTTAGATTATAATTATTTGATTGAAACAATTACAAAAAATCCGAATCCTGAAGATATAAATGACAGTCCTGAGACTGCACCATCAAAAAGACTTTCCAAAATAATTAAAGGTTATTTTTCCAACAATGAAAATACTAAAGTATTATATGGTTCGTTATTAGCTCAAGAAATTGGACTTCAAAATATAAGAGAGAAATGTCCTAGGTTTAATAATTGGATTTTAAATTTAGAAAGTATTTAGAATTTTCCAAGATGGAATACAACAACACAATAAACTGCCCCTGCGGACGCCCAAAAACTTACGCGGAATGTTGCGAAAAAATACATTCGGATATTTTAAAAGCAATTACTGCCGAAGATTTAATGCGTTCACGCTATTCGGCTTTTGTGTTGGCGAATGGTGATTATTTAATGCAAAGCCATCATTCGAGTACTAGACCAATTTCTGAAAAAAAAGAAATTATTCGATGGGCTAAATCCGTAAAGTGGGTTAGGTTAGAAGTCTTAAATTCAACCAAAGGCACCAGTAATGATAATGTGGGTATTGTAGAATTTAAAGCTTATTTTAAAGAAGGTTTTGTAACCACATATATTCACGAAAATTCCTACTTTACTAAAGAAAATGGAAATTGGGTGTATGTAGGAGAGTATCAAAAATAACCCAAAGCTTCTACCACTTCGGATTTGTATTTTCTACCAATTGGAATAATCGTCCCTTTTAAATCGACTTGAGTAGGAGAGAATGAGTCAATAAAATTTCTAGAAACTATATACGATCGATGAACTCTTATAAATTGCTTAACAGGTAGTTCTTCTTCAATCGCTGATAAACTTTTATAGGCTATAATTTCTCTTTCATTTGTTTTTACTTTAATGTAGTTTTTTAAGCTTTCAATGAAAATGATATCTTTAATAAAAACTTTTTGAAGGGATTTTTCTGACTTTAAATACAAAAAATCATCGGTTTTAGTTTGTGACAGTTCTTGATAAATTTCTTCTAATTCAGCATTTCTTTCTTGTGATTCACTCCATATTTTAAAAAAGGCATATCCTACTGGGATAACCGCCGCCAAATTCACATCTAAAATAGTATTCATAACTTCCGTTAAAGCAAAAAAATCATGGCTTTTCCATTCCGGAAGATAAATTGGTTGTACAATAAAAAACATGGTAGCACGTTGTAGGAATGCGCCACAAAAAGTTAATAACAAAATATAGGAAAGTACGAATTCAATGTATTTTTTACGTAAAAAATAAAAAGGAACTAGTCCCCATAACGTAACATACACTAAAATCAAACGAGAGGGAAGCCCTAACAATTGAATCATAATATTTCTAAAATAGCTTTGATCGTAGCTTCCCCAAATAAGTGCAAAAAACAACACGTATGTTGTCCAATACAACAGGTGTTTGTAGCTGTTATTTTGAATGAATTTTTGAAACGATGAATTCATAAATTTGGTTTAGTTGTATCTGCTAAATTGATAAAAATATTTGAAAAACCAAGGGGTTTATATAAACAACAACTTATTTTATACAAACAACAATTGTTGTTTAAATCAGGAAAAATGCTTTATGTATAATGTGTTTGTACAGTATTATTTTGTGTTTTAATATCGCTCTATTATTAATCCCAAAAACACGTAAAATGAATTATTTTAAACAAAAACACATGGTGTATATTATGCTTTTTATAAGCATTATTTCTATGTCTGCTCAAAAATTAACACTTGAAAAAGTAGAGCCACCAACTTGGTGGATTGGTATGGAAAATAACCAATTGCAATTATTAGTGTACGGCAACAACATTAGCAAGGCTAAACCCAGTATTATTTATGATGGGGTAAGAATTATAAGTACCTCGGTTTTAGAAAGTCCTAATTATGTATTCATTGATTTAGAAATTGCTAAAAATACTCTACCAGGTAAATTTGACCTTGTTTTTACTACCGATAAAAACGAAAAATTAAAATACGTATATACTTTAGAAAATAAAAAGAAACGAAATGTAACTTCCCAAACCATCGACGGTTCGGATGTGATGTATTTAATAACGCCCGATCGTTTTGCGAATGGAAATCCTGCTAATGATTCAACGGTTGATACGCACGAAAAAGTGAATCGTACGAATCCTGATGGTAGACACGGCGGAGATATTGAAGGCGTGATTAATCATTTGGATTATATTAAAAATTTAGGTGCTACAACCTTGTGGTTAAATCCGTTTTTAGAGAATGATCAAGCGGCGTATTCGTATCACGGGTATGGAATTTCTGATTTTTATAAAACAGATTCTCGTTTTGGAACCAATACTGATTTTAAACGTTTGGTTGATTTGAGCCATCAAAAAAACATGAACGTAATCATGGATCAAGTATTTAATCATTGTGGAGCTGGGCATTGGTGGATGAATGATTTACCCGCTCATAATTGGTTAAATCAATGGGAAAAATACACCCAAAGTAACTTTAGTAATATTGTGGCATCTGACCCGCATGCTTCAGAAAAAGATTATGATTTATTTACGAAAGGTTGGTTTGATAGTAATCTGCCCGATTTAAATCTAGAAAATAAATTTTTAGAAACGTACTTAATTCAAAACTCTATTTGGTGGGTGGAATATGCGAATCTTGACGGCATACGAATGGATACATATCCTTATCCAAACAAACACGCCATGGCACGTTGGATGAAAACCATGAAAACGGAATATCCTCATTTTTATTTAGTAGCTGAAACTTGGGAAAGCAAAGCTTCGTCGTTATCGTATTGGAATAACAAAGGCACAAATTCAGACGGCTATACTTCTTACGTAAATAGCGTTTGTGATTATCCGCTTTATTATTCAATGTTAAAAGCATTTAGTGAGGGAGGCGAAATCTATAAAGTGTACGAAACCTTAGCCGAAGATTTTTTATATGGAGATCCGAACAGCAATAAAGTCTTTAACGGAAATCATGATGTAGGTCGTGTTTATGATTTAGTAGGAAAAAACTTGGCAAAAGTAAAATTGAGTTACGCTTTAATATTAACTACACGAGGAATTCCTCAATTGTATTATGGCGATGAAATTGTACTAAAAGGCGATAAACCCGATGGTAATTTAAGAAAAGATTTCCCAGGCGGATGGGCCAATGATTCACACAATGCATTTACTGAAAAGGGGAGAACCGACGAAGAAAATGATATGTACAACTATGTAAGTACGATTTTAAATTGGCGCAAAACAGCTACCGAAATTCAAACGGGTAAATTGATGCACTATCAACCAAAAGATAATATTTACGTGTATTTCCGATACACTGAAACCGAAAAAACCATGGTGATTATTAATAATAGCAATAAAGAAATAAACGATTATAGTTTAAGCAGATATGAACCTTCGTTAAAAGGATATACTTCAGGAATAGATATTTTAACTAATAATCAGTATAAAACCTTACAAACAATAGCATTAAAGCCGAATGAAGCTGTAATTATTAAATTAAAACACTAATGAAAAATATATTCATATCGGGTAACGCGTCCTACAATTCAGTAATTACGTTAGATGAATTTCCTGCTCCAGAACCTAAAACCATTCATCATTGCCATTTTAAGGAAACCTTAGGGAATACAGGCGCAGGAAAAGCCAAAACGCTATCACAATTGGGATTTTGCACCACATTTCATTCCTTAATTGGGGAAGATGCTTATGGCGAAAAAGTAACAAAAGCGCTAGAACATTCTAATCTTACTTTTATGTACGACATAGACCCAAAAGGTACTGAACGTCACGTAAATATTATGAATAATAAGGGAGAGCGTATTTCTATTTTTATAAATCCGAGTACTGACGAACCAGCGATTAATTATTCCAAATTTGAACAACCCATTGCAAAAGCTGATTTTGTGGTACTAAATATTTCAAATTACAGCCGTAATATTATTCCCGTATGTCAAAAATTAAAAAAAGAAATCTGGACAGATTTACACGATTATAATTTAGGAAACACCTACCACCAAGATTTTATAAACGCAGCCGATTATGTTTTTTTAAGTTCGGATAATTTAAAAGACTATCACTCATTTATGGAAAATCAAATAAACTTGGGTAAAAAACTGGTAGTTTGTACGCACGGTAAAAAAGGAGCAACAGCCTTAACGCCAAACGGAGAATGGATTGAAGTGCCGATTATCGAAGATTACAAAATGAAAAACACCAACGGCGCTGGAGACGCTTTTTTCTCGGGGTTTATATATGGTTTTTCAAAAGAATATTCTATTCTAAAATGTATGCAAATGGGAACTGTTGTGGCTGGTTTGTGTATTACTTCGGAAACTATTACAGCCGAAAACTTAAGTAAAAATTTGCTGGAATCTGAATTTTTAAAACACTTTTGATTTTCCAACAAATGATGTTATACCAAAAAAGATATTTAAATTTAAGCGAAGTAACTAAAAAATGCGCGTTGCCGATTTGAAATTGGAATGTTGATTTAAATAAGTTTACCCTCATTTTTCAACATAGACTCTAGTGTAATCAAATCTATACCTTTTTGACATATTGTGTAATTATGACAATCATTTGATTGTCAACTTTACCTTCGATAAATTGTGAGTTTTCGTGGTCTAATTTAATATTTCGCACCGCGGTACCTTGTTTGGCGACCATGCTTGAACCTTTTACTTTTAAATCTTTAATTAAAACTACAGAATCTCCCGCTTCTAAAATCACTCCATTTACATCACGGTGAACAATTTTGTTTTCGTCATCTTCGCCCTCGCCAGTTGCTTGAGCCCAGGTTAAAATGTCTTCTTCCAGATACATCATATCCAACAAATCTTTAGGCCATCCCGCAGCACGTAAACGACTTAACATTCGCCAAGCGACTACTTGTACAACAGCTTGTTCGCTCCACATACTATCGTTTAAGCAACGCCAGTGGTTTAAATCTTCGTTGCCTGGATTTTCAATTTGGTCGATACATGTGGCGCATGCATAAATACTTTCGTCTAAGCCACCATTTTTAGTTGGTAATACGTTGTATTCTGATAAGTTTTCTGTAGTAGAGCACAATTCACAAACACCATTACTACGTTTTTTTAATTCTCGCTCTAAACTCATCGTTTAAAATTAATTAGCAGGAAATAACCATTTGTACATTAAGGCAAATTCTCGTTTCCAATAAGTTTCGGTATGAGTGCCATCGGGATCAATTTTTACCTTTGTATTGTTACTTTTTAATCCTTTTTTAGAAAGATTTTGCGTAACAGTTTCAATATCCGAAGTCATTAAGTTTGATTCTTTCTCACCAGCAACAACATAAAACTTTGTTTGAGTGAGTTTGGTTTCAGGTAAGTTGGCAATATAACGATTAAAATCATTAAATGAATACCAATATGCGGGACTTAAAGCGCCTATTTTACCAAATACTTCTGGATATTTACAACCACCATACGTTGCGATAAGCGCACCTAGTGAACTTCCAATTAATGCCGTATTTTCGGGGTTACTTAATGTTCTGTAATTAGAGTCGATGTGAGGTTTAAGAGTTTCTACAATAAATTGTAAATAAGCATCTCCTTCACCACCACCATAAGTTACATTTTTCCATGGAGAATATTCGTTATTACGGCTTAAACTTCCGTTGCTGATTCCGACAATAATGGCACTATTGTATTTTTGTTTATACAATTCATCCAAGGTTTCATCAACACCCCATTCTCCAGAAAAAGAAGTCATATTATCAAACAGGTTTTGACCATCTTGCATGTAAATAACAGGATATTTTTTTTGTGATGTGGCATAATCAGGAGGTAAGTACAGCCATATTTTTCGGAAACGATTTAATTGAGGCATATAAAACTCTGGACGTAAAAGCGTTACGTTTTTAGAATTTGTATTATTCATAGCACCTGCTAAATCTTCCCAGGAGTGGATGTCGATCATTACGGTTTGTGGTTTTCCTGAAAACTCATGAATTCGATTGTTTAAGTACTTACCAGCTGGATTTCCTTCGGTAGATTCCCAGCTTCCGCGAGTAAATTTGAATTCAACATCTATTAATCCTTCGGGTATCGTAATCGAAAGTTGTCCTGTTTTATCCTTCGTTAATTGGTAATCAATATCACCAGGATTCCAATTATTAATATTTCCAACCAGATAAATTCTATCATCAGGTCGGGTATTTTGAGGTAAAGAGTTAATCTTGAATGTAATTTGACTATATCCTAATAAAGGTAATATCAAAAACAATACATTTAAACGTTTTAACATTGGACTAAAATTTAAAAGACTAATATAAAATTTCTATAGCTTAATTAGATGCTTTAATTCATTTTTTATGAATTATTTATTATTTCGCACTAATTGTGCCATAAAAAATCCATCATAACCAGATTCATGAGCAAAAATCTTTTTTTGTTTTTCTAATTTAAATTCGGAATGATTTTGAAGAAAAAGCGCCACTTGTTTTTCGTTTTCAGAAGGTAAAATAGAACAAGTTGCATAAACTAATTTCCCGCCTGGTTTTACAATTTTAGAATAACTATCTAAAATTTCAGCTTGAGTTTTACGAATATTATCGATAAACTCAGGTTGTAATTTCCATTTAGAATCGGGATTACGCTTTAAAACGCCTAATCCACTACACGGCGCATCAATCAATACACGATCTGCTGTTTCGTGTAATTTTTTAATCACTTTAGTCGAGTCGATTACACGGTATTCGATATTAAAAGCGCCGTTGCGTTTGGCGCGTTTTTTTAATTGTTTTAATTTACTTTCATATAAATCCATAGCAATTACCTGTCCTTTATTTTGCATCAAAGCGGCAATATGTAATGATTTTCCGCCAGCACCAGCGCAGGTATCCACAACGCGCATTCCGGGTTGTAGATCTAGATAGTCGGCTACCAATTGTGAAGAAGCATCTTGAACTTCAAATAAACCATCTTTAAAAGCGTCTGTCATAAAAACATTCGCTCTTTCTTTTAAAACCAACGCATCAGGATATCCATTGATCGCTTCGGTCTCGATATCTAAATCCATTAAAAGTGCTTGCAGTTGTTTTTTGGTGTTTTTTAATGTGTTTACACGTAACACGACTTTTGCGGATTCGTTTTGAGCTTTAATTTCTTTTTCCCAAACAGTTTCACCAATTTCTTGTGAAACTAATTCATCCATCCAATCAGGGATGGATTCACGTATTTTTCTGATTTTAGAAAATTCGTCAAAGCGCCCTTTGATTTTACGATTGGGAGTACCTTCTAACTGGCGCCAATCAGGGATTGTGTATCCTCTCATTACAGCCCAAACAGCAAATATCCGCCATAATTCATCTCTATTATAGGGTGAGTTAACTTGCGCCACCTCGGCATACAAACGTTTCCATCGTACAATATCATAAATGGCTTCCGCAACAAATTTACGATCACTGCTTCCCCAACGTTTATCTTTTTTTAGTGCTAAGGCAACAATTTTATCGGCATATTCACCTTCGTTAAAAATATAATTTAAAGAATCTATAGTAGTATATACCAAGTTGCGGTGTAATCTCATGACTTATTTTTAAATAATGAGGCTAAAGATATTCAAAATAACCCAACAAATCTTTGTCATTTACTACTGTTGGGGTAAAAATTTCTAAGATTGTCGGTTCTTTTATTTGAAAAAATGTTTTTAAGTGTGTCGAAACTGTATCTAATGTTGTCGCTTTTAAATAATTGAAACCATACATTTTAGCTAAATGAGAGGCGTTAAGTTGATGTTGTGTTTCAAAAAAGGTATTAAAAGTAGGGGTTTCCTGATGTCCGGGTAAGATCCGAAAGATACCGCCTCCTGAATTATTGATGATTATAATTTTAAAATCAGTAGGAATATACGTATTCCAAAGCGCATTACTATCGTAAAAAAAACTAATATCACCCGTTATTAAAACAGTCGGTTTTTGAGAACCAACTGCTGCACCAATTGCCGTAGCAGTAGATCCATCAATACCACTAGTGCCCCTATTACAAAAAGCATGAATATTCGGGTCAATCTCAAATAATTGTGCGTATCGAATTGCCGAACTATTACTAATTTGTAAGTGATGTGATTTGGGTAAATGGGTTAGGATTAATTGAAATACCGATAAATCACTATAAGTACATTTATTTAAATAAGTGTGATGTTTTAGTAATCGATCATTTTTAATTTTTAAATAAGATGCTTTATAAGTTGTTTTTTTATAGCCATTGGTTCGGGCGTAAATTTCGTTAAAAAACAACTCGGGAGTGATTTGTATATGTTTTGTTAAACAACTATAAGTATCGTAAGCCCTTAAAGTATCGATATGCCAATGGGCGGTAGGTGGGTGTTTTCGTAAAAAATTTTTGATGCGTTTTGATACAATCATACCGCCAAAAGTGATTAACAAATCAGGTTTGAAGTTTTCGAAATCAACCGCATTAAACGGTGTAATTAATTGATCAATACAATTAATAAATGAAGCTTCTCTAATGTTTGAAGTAACTTCAGTAAAAACAATAACTGACGAATCGGATTCCCATTGTTCAATGATTTCTTGTGAAATAGAATCAGGAGGATTAACCCCGATTAAAATCATTTTTTTAGGACTTTCATCCCAAATATCAACACATTCGTTCCATTCTCGTTGTGGGACAATAGCATGTAAAGGTGTTGTATAACGCGGAGTTATTGTCGCCGTTCTATTAGTTACGGTATTATACAACGGTTCTTCAAAAGGAATATTTATATGAACAGGTCCTTTTTTGTAAATGGCGGATTCAATCGCCTCTGCGATTAAATCACTGTTAGAAGTTGACCAATCTTCGGTTAAATTAGCATTAAATAAACTATGATTTTCAAACACATTTTGTTGCCTGATCGTTTGCCCGTCGCCAATATCGATTTTATGTAAAGGTCTGTCTGCGGATAAAATTATTAATGGAATTTGACTATAAAAAGCCTCGGCAATTGCAGGGTAGTAGTTTAACAGTGCCGAACCAGAAGTACAAACTAATGCTACAGGGTGCTGAGTTTGTTGCGCTATACCCAAAGCAAAAAATGCAGCACATCGTTCGTCTACGATACTATAACAGGTGAAATAGTTATTTTCAGAAAAACCAATTGTCAAAGGAGCATTGCGCGATCCCGGAGAAATTACAATAGTTTTAATTTCAAACACTTTTAGCCATTCAATTACGCCTTGCGCTAAAGGAATTTCAGGAAACACCATAAGAATTTATTTGTGCTTTTATGTATAAACAAGAAAACCTCACTATTTCTAGTAAGGCTTTATGTGAAGGCAGAAGGATTCGAACCTTCGACCGCCTGCTTAGAAGGCAGGTGCTCT
>CAYQSQ010000011.1:0-79975 GCA_964420215.1 uncultured Flavobacterium sp.
AAGCAACAGGTACTATTGACGAAGACTTTTTACGTGCTTTGGAATACGGCATGCCACCAACTTCTGGTTTAGGCATTGGGATGGATCGATTGATTATGTATTTAACAAACAATGCTTCCATTCAGGAAGTATTATTTTTTCCACAAATGCGTCCTGAGAAAAAACAAATTGTTGTAAGTGACGAAGCCAAAATTGTGTTCGAATTGCTTAAAAAAGCACAAAAAATAAACCTTTCCGATTTAAAAGATCAAGCCGCTTTATCTGGTAAAAAATGGGATGCTTCCATCAAAGAATTAACAAAAAATCAATTAGCAAAAGTAGCTAAGGTTGATGATGTTTTAATTGTGGAGGTGGTGTAAAACTTATGATAGATATTAAATCGTTTATTTCATTCTTAAAAACTAAAAAAGCAAAAAAAACACTCTTGATTATTGGGAGTGTTTTTACTGTTTTTTTAGTTTGTTTTTTTGTGTTTAGAAATACGATATTAAACAGTGTGGTTACTCGTTTAAAAGCGAAAGCGAAAACAGAGTACAACAGCGATTTACATATTAAAAACATTGAATTTCAAGGCTTTAAAGAAATACAAATCAAAGATATTTGTTTGGTACCGAAACAAGCAGACACGTTATTCAATTTTAAAGAAATCCGAATTGGATTTAGCCTTTGGAATGCTTTATTGGGGCGTGTTCAAATCAATGAGTTAAATATTCATGATGGATATGCACAACTCTTAAAAAACGAAAAAGGGAGTAATTACACGCATCTTTTTAAAAACAAAACCAAAGCAAACCCGAAGAATACTCCAACTAAAAATTACGCAAAACAAGGCTATCGCATTATCTCAAAAATCTTACGATTAGTCCCGACACAAATGACACTGAACAACATAACGTTTCGATATCAAAATTTCAACAATCAATTTTCGTTTAAAATTGATGCATTACAGTTAGACGATGACGAACTAGATTCGGATATTCTGATGACGACAAAAACATACTCACAACGTTGGAAAATCTCGGGAATAGTAGACCCAAGAGATGAAACAGCGGATTTAGCGATTTACAGCCCCACCAAATCCGTGATTCGCGTTCCTTATTTAGAGGACAAGTTCAACCTCAAATTAGGATTTAATAAATTGCAATTACGAATTGATGCTATTGATAAAAGCGGAGACGAATTAATCATCAAAGGAGCTACAACAGTTACTAATTTAAAGATTAATCATCCTAAAATAGCCGCAAACGAAGTAAATATCCCCAGCGCAGGAATCACGTATCAGTTTAATTTAGGCGCAACCTATTTGGAATTAGACCAACAATCCGAAGTACAGTTTAATAAGGTTAAATTGAATCCGTACATCGCCTATCATACCGATAAAGACACCACATATTCTCTAAAAATTAATATGCCAACAATCAAAACGCAAGACTTTATAGAGTCGTTACCGACGAGTTTGTTTTCGCATTTTCAAGGAATGAAAGCCACAGGAGAAGTTGCTTATCGATTGAATTTTAAATTCAATAAAAACAAACCTGACGATGTGATCTTAGATAGTAAGGTTACGGCATCAAATGTTAAGATTACCGATTTTGGATCGTCAGAGTTGGATAAAATGAATTCGGGCTTTGTATACCGCGCCATCGATAATGGGGTTTTACAACGACCGATTTATGTTTCGGACTCTAATCCTAGTTATACCCGTTTGGATCAAATGTCCCCATATATAGAAAAATGTGTTTTGACCTCAGAAGACCCTTCATTTTACCATCACAACGGTTTTGTAAACGAAGCTTTTAGACAATCTATTGCTAAAAATATTAAAACTAAAAAGTTTGCTCGAGGTGCAAGTACAATTAGTATGCAATTGGTGAAAAATATTTTTTTAACTCGAGATAAAAATCTATCTCGAAAATTAGAAGAAATCCTGCTCGTTTATGCTTTAGAGAGTACCAGAGTAACCTCTAAACGCAGGATGTTTGAAGTTTATTTTAACATCATAGAATGGGGACCAAATATATTTGGCATTGGAGAAGCTGCCGCTTTTTATTTTCAAAAAAGACCTTCAGATTTAACATTAAAAGAATCTTTGTTTTTAGCTTCAATCATCCCACGTCCTAAAAAATACAGATGGCAATTTGACAACTCGGGGCAGCTCAAAGAATTTGCTAAAACCAAACACAATTTCATTAAAAATTTAATGCTCCGCAGAGGCTTAATATCCGCAAATGATACGATTGGATACCATTATCCGTTACATTTAAAAGGTCATTCTGCTCATTTTGTAATTGAAAAAGAAGATGATTTTCCTGATCAAGAAGTAGATTTTTCAGAGTTTGAATAATTTGGTTTTTAATGAAAATCAAAACACAAAACAGTTCTAATAAGAGTCAGGCTAGATATTATATATTGTTATAGAAAAACTAAAATCTTAACAAAAATTGTGTCTGATTTATTAAAAATGGTTACCTTTGATGCGCTTATGGGGATGTAGCTCAGTTGGCTAGAGCGCTTGGCTGGCAGCCAAGAGGTCGTGGGTTCGAATCCCATCTTCTCCACAAATAAAAAAAGCTCCCTTTTAGAAATTCTAAAAGTGAGCTTTTTATATAGTGACCACGGAGGGATTCAAACCCCCGACCGCTGGAGCCGAAATCCAGTGCTCTATTCAGCTGAGCTACGTAGCCATGTAATAAATTAACTCAATATTTTTTTAACTAAGGTTGATATTGTTTTTCCATCAGATTGCCCAGCCAATTCCGCAGAAGCCAACCCCATAATCTTACCCATATTTGCCATACCAGATAAGTTGTTATCGGCTATTATTTTTTGAATAACCTCACTTACTTCAGCTTCGCTCAATTGTTTTGGCAGATATGCCTCAATAACGGCTGCTTGATCCAATTCTGGTTGCGCTAAATCCATTCGACCTTGTTCGGTATATATCGCAGCACTGTCTTTACGTTGCTTAACTAAACGTTGTAGTATTTTAATTTCATCAGCCTCTGTGAGTTCAGTACCTGAACCGTTTGTCTTTTCTAAAATCAACACAGATTTAACGGCACGTAATGACTCTAAAGTTAAGGAATCTTTTGCTTTCATGGCGGTTTTGATCCCGTCCATTATTTTGTCTTGTAAATTCATGTGTTTTAATTAATCTACGTTATCGTGCAAAAAAGAATTGTTTGATCTAAACTGAAAATCATCGTTATCGGTGCCAAATGACATACGTGATTTTTTGTTATTTGAATCTAACGATGGATTTTGATTAATATCCAATCCTTTTCTTTTGTAGGCAGGTTCACGTTCTAAATCATCAATTTGACCGTTGTTTGTAAATTTATAATTGAATTCTTTCATTTTTTTTCTTCTAGAATCACTTCTTAAGCGCATGGTTTCTTCGATGGTCATTTCTGTCGATAACTGCACTTCATTTGAAGATTCTTCTTCTTTAATTTCAGGTTTATCCAAAACTCTAAAAGAAAAATCTAATGCTGGTTCTACTTTTTCTTTAGATAAATTTCCCGAAACATTTGTAGTGGTAGTTGTTGTGTGAGATTGTATTGGCTCTTCATCTAAATCTTCTAACGAATATTTTACAAATCCGTTTTTATTGATTTCTGTAAAAGGTACAACATTGATTGCTCCCACAACATTGATGTTTGCGATTGCATCCGTCATCGGTATCAATAAATCATTTATTGTTGATTTTTGAGAAATCGGACTTTCAAACGAAAATTGAATTTGATTTTCGTCTCTTGAAATATATTCTGGTTCATTCACATCCAACTGGCTTATCGCTGCGGGCGTGATGATAAAATCCTCTGCACTAACAACTTTAGGTGCATTTACTTTTATATCTGTAATTTCTGAAGTGGTCTCCATCAACGGTTCACTGTTTGATAAAGCAAAATCGACTACAGTAGCCTTAGCTATCGAAACATCATTGTTTAATAAATTATGAGTTACAACTTGATCGTTCTCTAAAGTATAAATTGTTTTTTTAGGCTCGGTATTTACGATGTCGTGTTGTTGCTCTGCATTAAAACCTGTTGCAATTATGGTTACTGAAATGGCACTTTCCAGCTTTTCGTCCTCACCAACTCCCATTATTATATTGGCATTATTACCTGCTTCTGCTTGTATAAAATCGTTGATTTCTCCGATTTCATCAATAGTAATTTCTTCTGATCCTGATACAATTAACAGTAAAACGTTTTTAGCACCTTTGATTTTATTATCATTTAATAAAGGAGAATCTAACGCCGCACTGATTGCTTCTTTTGCTCTTGACTCACCACTTGCTGTTGCTGCGCCCATGATGGCTGTACCGCTGTTTGACAAAACGGTTTTTGCATCTTTTAGGTCGATATTTTGTGTGTAGTGGTGGGTGATAACTTCTGCTATTCCTTTGGATGCTGTTGCCAAAACCTCATCCGCTTTAGAGAAGCCTGCCTTAAATCCTAGATTACCGTAAACTTCTCTTAATTTATTATTATTGATAACGATTAAAGAATCTACTTCTTTTCTTAATTTATCAATTCCTGTTAACGCTTGTTGCATTCTTACTTTACCTTCGAACTGAAATGGCATTGTTACAATCCCAACGGCTAAAATATCTCTTTCGCGAGCTAGTTTGGCAATTACAGGCGCTGCACCAGTACCAGTACCGCCCCCCATGCCTGCGGTGATAAATACCATTTTGGTATTTGTATCTAACATTTTTTCAATTTCAGAAGCACTCTCCATAGCCGCTCTTTCGCCTACTTCTGGATTAGCACCTGCCCCTAAACCTTCTGTTAAGCTAACTCCTAACTGAATTTTAATCGGCACAGGACTGTTGTCTAACGCTTGAGAATCCGTGTTACAAACAATAAAATCAACGCCGTTGATTCCTTGTTGGCACATGTAATTAATCGCGTTACTACCGCCTCCACCTACACCTATAACCTTGATAACATTAGATTGGTTTTTGGGTAAGTCAAATAAAATACCTCCTGATGATGTGTTGTCAAACATATTACTTGTAATTTTTATTCTGCGTTATCTATAAAATCTTTAATTTTTGTAAAAAATGTATCCAAAAACTTCTTAGGTTTTTCTTCTTCTTTTGTGTTTTCAACTTCTATTAAAGCTTGTGGTTGTGGCACTTCTTCCTGTATCGTTACTGCTTCTGGTTCTACTTTCACAAACTCTATTTCCGATGGTTTTTCTTGTACCATTTCTGCAAATGGGACTGCGCTTCTGGATTTATTTTTCAAACTTTCCATTACCAAACCTACAGCCGTCGCATACAAAGGACTGGATAGCTTAGGATCTGAATCTCCTGCTAAATGCTCGTTCGGATATCCGATTCGTGTATCCATACCTGTTGTGAACTCCACCAATTGTTTGATGTGTTTCAATTCCGAACCACCGCCTGTTAATACAATTCCTGCGATTAACTTTTTACGAGGTTCGTCATGACCGTATGCTTTTATTTCAGCATATACATGTTCGATAATCTCTACCACGCGGGCATTGATTATTTTAGACAGGTTTTTTAATGAAATTTCTTTCGGATCTCTCCCTCTTAATCCTGGTATCGAAACAATTTCGTTTTCTTTATTTTCTCCTGGCCAAGCCGACCCAAAACGAACTTTTAATAATTCTGCTTGTTTTTCGATAATCGAACAGCCTTCTTTAATATCTTTTGTAATCACGTTACCTCCAAAAGGAACTACTGCCGTATGGCGAATAATACCGTCTTTAAATATCGCTAAATCAGTAGTCCCTCCTCCTATGTCAATCAGTGCAACCCCAGCTTCTTTTTCTTCTTGACTTAAAACCGCATCTGATGAAGCCAATGGCTCCAAAGTAATTCCTGATAAATCTAATCCCGCACTTTTAACACAACGTGCCACATTACGTATCGAGGTTGCTTGACCAACAACTACATGAAAACTTGCTTCAAAGCGCGCTCCCGACATCCCGATAGGTTCTTTTATTTCCGATTCGCCATCAATTTTATATTCTTGCGGTAAAACATGAATAATCTCTTCTCCGGGCAACATCGCCAACTTGTGCACTTGATTAATCAATCGCTCTACATCTGTGCTATCAATAACCTCATCTGGGTTGGGTCTGCTGATATAATCACTGTGTTGTATGCTACGTATGTGTTGCCCTGCAATACCAACAACTACATCTTTGATTTTATAGCCTGAATTTTCTTCCGCTTCAACAAGCGCACGCTGAATCGAATCTATGGTTTGCGAAATATTATTCACAACTCCCTTATTCACTCCTAAACTTTCCGCTTTGCCAATACCCAAAATTTCCAATTTAGCGTATTCGTTTTCGCGACCGATCATCACAACAATTTTAGTTGTCCCGATATCTAATCCTACTGAAATGGGTTTGTTGTTGATTGATGACATATCTCTTTCCATTTTTTTATTTATTGAGTACAAACTACCTGGTGATCGTACTTTAAACTTATTTCATTATACTTTGTAATTGTCCGATCTATAACTGCTTTATTAAAAAAAGCTTTATAATTCATAAATTTTGATTTCAGATCTGTTGGCTTACCGAATAAAACATTGTAAGTGTAATTTCTGTTTTTCAACAACAACTCTCCGTTAGCTAACAATTGCGCACCTATTATATTTTTTTTTAAGAAAACATCTTTTTCGATATAATCAAACACCGCTACATACAATGCTTTTTCATTTTCTTTTTCTGGAAGTTTCCCCATTAACAGCGGAACTCTTGGCGTAAAATTATCCGACAACGGAACATCAATACCATTTGCATCAATATAATAAGACAAACCTTCATTAACAACCCGAACAATCGGTCTGTTTTGTTTTATTTGGGCTTTAAAAACACCATCTATTGTTAGAAAAACCTCTGCTTTCTCAATGTTTTCATGTGAGTCCAAAAATTCCTCTACAGACTTCAAATTTACCGCATCTTTTGCTCTATTAAGAGCTATGACATTATTTTGTATTAACAAGTTATTAACCAATTGTGAATTTAAAAAATGTAATTCTTCTTCATCTAAAAATTCAATTTTAGGCGCAGAAATTACTCTGTTTTTATTTCGTACAGTCGAAAAACCGTATAGAAAAAACACAACTCCTACGATTAATATCAACCGAATATTTTCTAATTTAAAAAATCTCATTTCAACTTAATATTTCTTTAATCGTACCTACCATTGCTCCAATATCACCTGCTCCAATGGTAACAACAACGGGAGACGACGTCGATTTTAGATTTTCTATCAACGCCTCTTTACTTAATAATTGTTTGCTTTTTAAGGTCATTTTATCTAATAGTACTTGTGAGGTAATTCCTTCCATCGGCAATTCCCTTGCAGGATAAATATCCAATAAAATGACTTCGTCAAACTGCGACAAACTCGTTGCAAACCCATCCATAAAATCACGCGTACGGCTGAATAAATGTGGCTGAAATATTGCTTTTGTTTTTCGTGTAGGATACAATTCTTTTACCGCCTGATAAACGGCATTTATTTCCGTAGGATGGTGTGCATAATCGTCGATATACACCTGTTTATCCGTAGCTATGTGTGTTGAAAAACGTCTTTCAATTCCTTTAAAAGTACCTAAGCTCTTTTTCAATTGATCTGCCGACACCCCATAATCATACGCCATTGCAAATGCCGTTAATGCATTCATCAAATTGTGCTTACCTGGTAATCTAAAGGTTACTGATGGTATAATTTCTTTAGGGGTTTTAATATCAAATTGATACACTCCTGATTGTATGGCTACATTTTGAATCGAAAAATCGGCATCCGATTCCCAACCAATTTTTTTTCCTTGTAAAGCTACTTGATCTACCGCGTAAAAATGTTGTTTATCTTCTATTTTACCAGCAAAATCTTTAAAAGTTTGCTGGATAGTTTCTTCATCACCATAAATATCTAAATGATCGGCATCCATGGATGTAATGCACGCTTTATTGGGGCTTAAATGCATGAAAGAACGGTCGAACTCATCTGCTTCAACAACGGTTATCGTTTTTCCTTCTCCGATTAAATTAGTTCCGTAATTTAATGTTATCCCACCTACAAAAGCGGTTACATCTTTTCCTGCATCATACAACAAATGCCCCAAAATACTCGATGTTGTTGTTTTACCATGTGTACCTGCAACGGCAAATGTGTACGTGCCTGCAGTAATGATCCCTAAAACTTCCGCTCTTTTTTTGATGATGAAATTATTATTTACAAAATAATTCCATTCTGATTGATCTTTAGGGATTGCAGGAGTTAACACGACTAATGTAGTTTCTTTTTCAAAAAATGAAACAGGTATCAACGCTACATTATCTTCATAATGCACTTGAATTCCTTCAGATTCTAGAGCTACTGTCAATTCGGTTGCGGTTTTATCATAACCTGCAACTTGTTTACCTATGTTTTTGAAATAACGCGCTAAGGCACTCATACCGATACCACCGATACCTAAAAAATAAACGTTATGTATATGATCTAACTTCACTGTACTAATTTTAAAATTTCATCTACAATATCTTTTGTTGCCGATAGTTTTGCGTTTTTACGGCAATTTTCGGACAACGTATCTACCAACTCTTGATTATTTAGTAAATCGGTAATCGTTGATTCAAACTGCTGATCTAATTCGGTTTCGCGCAACATCAGTGCGGCGTTTTTAGTTACCATCGCTTGCGCATTTTTGGTTTGATGATCTTCCGATACATTGGGTGATGGGATAAACAAAACGGGCTTACCAACGATACATAATTCTGAAACGGATGAAGCGCCTGCTCTGGATATAATAACGTCTGCAACTGCATATACCAAATCCATGCGTTCAATAAAAGTCACAACGTTTACGTTTTTAATGTCATTAAATGACATATAATCTTTTTCGTACAACTTGCCACATTGCCAAATAATCTGAACATTTTTAGCTCGTAAATTTTCTATTTCTTTTGCTATTAATTGATTGATTCTACGAGCGCCCAAACTGCCTCCTAAAACTAATATTGTTTTTTTGGAAGGATCTAATTTAAAAAAGGATATTGCTTGATCTCTCAACTTCGAGACATCAACCAAATCTTGTCGTACAGGATTACCTGTAAGTACTATTTTTGATTTTGGAAAAAACCGCTCCAACCCTTCGTAAGCTACACATATTTTTTTTGCTTTGGAAGCCAATAGTTTATTGGTAATCCCTGGGTACGAATTTTGTTCTTGCACCACTGTTGGAATCCCCATCATTGCTGCCACTTGTAACAAAGGACCACTTGCAAAACCACCTGTACCGATTACAACTTGAGGGCGGTGTCTTCGAATAATAAACACCGAAGCTACCATACTCACAAGCAACTTTACGGGAAACAACAAATTATCAACGGTTAATTTACGTTGTAAACCTGCAATCCACAACCCTTTGATAGGGTAACCCGCCTGAGGTATTTTTTGCATTTCCATTTTATCTTTAGACCCTACAAATAAAATATCCGCAACCGAATTTCGTTTTGAAATTTCTTGCGCAATCGCAATGGCTGGATAAATATGTCCTCCTGTTCCTCCTCCGCTTATTATAAATTTCATGGGTTTCATCTTATTTAATTTTTTGTATTAAATAATCGCTTAATGCTTCGTTTTCGCCATTATCATCTTCCGAATCCATATCTTTTAATGTAGGTTCGTCTAACACTTCTTCTCTATTGGTAACACTCAAAATAATTCCTAAAGAGACACAAGTCATCAACAACGAACTTCCTCCGCTACTTATAAATGGTAATGTTTGCCCTGTTACAGGTAATAAATTAACCGCTACTGACATGTTTATTAATGCTTGTACAATAATCGAAACACCTAAACCTAAGATCAACAACCTCCCAAATGTGGTGGGTGCTTTACCCGCTTGTACGATAAACCGAAACAACAACAACATATACAAAAAAGCGATTAAAACTCCGAAAACCAAACCATACTCTTCTATTACAATGGCATAAATAAAATCGGAGGACGATTGTGGTAAAAAATTTTTTTGCAAACTTTTGCCCGGCCCTAATCCTGTTAATCCGCCTGTTGCAATGGCTGTTTTGGCTTTTTCTACTTGATAAACATCTTTGTCAGCTTCATCTTCTGTACCTGTAAAATTTTCGATTCGGTTAATCCACGTATCTACCCTATTCGGAAATGCATCTGGAAATGTTTTTGCACCAACTATAAAAAGAGTTAAAAACAAAGCTCCCGATACAATAATATATCCCAAATACTTGAGTGAATATCCGCTAACAAAAACCAAAACCAAAACCATTAAAAAAATCAATGCTGCTGTAGAAAAGTTAGCCGGTAAAACCAGTACTACCACTAAAAAAACGGGAATCCATAAACGCAATAAAGAATGTTTAAAATCCAAATCGACATTTTGATATTTGGCCAAATAACGCGCCACATAAATCTGTATAACTACAAACGCAAAAGATGAAGTCTGAAAACTCACTCCGATAAAAGGTATTGTAATCCATCTACTCGCATTAGCTCCGCCTATTAATTTCCCTTGTAACAAGGTATAAACCAATAAGGGTATAATAATAAATAACAACGCTTTTGACATAAAACGCAAACGATGATACGGTTTGGTATGCAAAAAATACAAGATACTAAACCCTATAATCAAATAGCCCAAATGCTTTAATAACAAACTAAAAGTACTTGTTCTGCCGTAGATATAAACCAAATTACTACTTGCGCTATACACTGGTAAAAAGGAAAAAAGCGCCAGCAAAGAGATAATTGCCCAGATGGACTTATCTCCTTTTAAACTACTGATAAACGCATTAATTCCAAACATGGTATTATGTATTAAAATTGGTGCACTTCATTTTTAAACTGACGACCGCGATCTTCATAATTTTCGAATAAATCAAAACTAGCACAAGCGGGTGATAACAATACGGTATCACCTGGTTCTGACAATGATTTGGCTTTCTTAAGCGTATCCCGCATCGAATCTGACTCGACAATAACATCGATAACGTCACCAAAAAAATCGATGATTTTTTTATTGTCTTTACCTAAACAGATGATTGCTTTCACTTTTTCACGAACCAACGGCATTAAATCGGTGTAATCATTTCCTTTGTCTACACCACCTACAATCCAAACTGTTGGCCCTTCCATACAATCAATCGCGTAAAACGTCGCGTTAACATTGGTTGCTTTAGAATCATTGATATACAAAACATTATCTACTTTTGCGACCTTTTCTAATCGGTGTTCTACGCCTTGAAAATTGGTCAAGCTCTCGCGTATGGTTTGTTTGCGAATACGCATTAATTGAGCTACAGATGTTGCTGCCATTGTGTTTTTAACGTTGTGTTTTCCTTTAAGTGATAGCATTTCAGTTGACATTTTAAAATCTTCGTTTTGAGTTTGAATTGTTATTGTATTGTCTTTTTCGAAAGCGCCTATTTCATATTGTTTTTCTAATGAAAATGGCATTTTTTGCGCTTTGATTGTGTTTTTATTTAACCATTTTGAAATCTCGATATCATCGCCATCGTATATTAAATAATCGGATTCGATTTGATTCATGGTTATTCTGAATTTAGCTGCGATATATAAATTGTAATCGTAATTGTAACGATCTAAATGATCGGGGCTAATATTGGTTATTATGGCTATTTCGGGCTTAAACTTCCGAATACCATCCAACTGAAAGCTACTGAGTTCTAACACATACACATCATAATCTTGTGTAGCTACTTGCCAGGCAAAACTTTGCCCAATATTACCAGCCAAACCTACATTTAAACCACCTTCTTTTAAAAGATGATACGTTAACATGGTGGTAGTGGTTTTACCGTTGCTCCCTGTTATACCGATTAGTTTTGCTTGTGTGTATTCCGCAGCAAATTCAATCTCAGAGATTACAGGTATGTTTTTTTCGAGCAGTTGCTTTACGATTTTAACTGTATCGGGTATCCCTGGGCTTTTAACAACCACAGTTGCGTTTAACAGCAATGTTTCGGTATGTTGCTGCTCTTCCCAAGGGATTTGATTTTTTTGCAAAACAGCTTTGTATTTTTCTTTTATTTTTCCATAATCAGAAACAAATACATCATAGCCTTTTTGCTTGCCTAATATTGCGGCACCAACACCACTCTCTCCACTACCAAGTACTACTAATCGCATCTTATCTTAATTTTAGAGTTACTACTGACAGTACTGCCAATAAAATTCCAACAATAAAAAATCGGGTTACAATCTTACTTTCGTGTATACCTTTTTTCTGAAAATGATGATGTAAAGGCGACATTAAAAATACGCGTCTTCCTTCTCCAAATTTCTTTTTGGTGTATTTAAAATAACTGACTTGTATGATTACCGATAGGTTTTCCGCTAAAAAGATTCCGCACACTAAGGGTAATAACAACTCTTTTCTAACGGCGATTGCTAACACGGCTATCACAGCCCCTATTGTTAAACTACCTGTATCTCCCATAAACACCGTTGCAGGGTACGTGTTGTACCATAAAAATCCAATTAATGCTCCTGCAAGAGCAGCGATAAACACCGTCATCTCTCCCGAATTGGGGATGTACATGATATTGAGGTAATCGGAGAAAATAACGTTACCCGACACCCAAGCAAACAAACCTAATGTAATTACCGATATTACCGATGTGCCTGCCGCTAAGCCATCTATCCCATCGGTTAGATTAGCTCCGTTGGAAATTGCCGTTACAATAAAAATAACTACAGGTATAAATATCAGCCAAGCGTATCCTTCTAACCCATCACCTGCCCATTCCAAAAACTGGGCATAATCCAACTCGTTATCTTTTAAAAAAGGAATGTTTGTTGCCGTTGATTTTTCATCCACAGATATTATTTTCTGCTCACCTTGTACGTACTGCACATTTGCTGTTTGAGACGCATTGTCTTTTCGGATGGTTACTTCGGGATGAAAGTACAATACACTACCCACAATCAAACCCAAACCTACTTGACCAATAACTTTAAAAATGCCTTTTAATCCTTGTTTGTCTTTTTTGAATACTTTAATATAATCATCTATAAAACCAATAGTCCCCATCCAAACGGTGGTAACCAGTAACAAAATGATATAAATATTATTTAACTGCGTTAACAACAACACAGGAATCAATGTGGCAAAAATTATAATTAAACCACCCATCGTTGGTGTGCCTGATTTTTCGGATTGACCTGCCAATCCCAAATCTCGTACACTTTCGCCAACTTGTTTAGCTTTTAAATATTGAATTAAATGCTTACCATATATCGCCGATAAACCCAACGATAAAATCAAAGCGGCTGCCGATCTAAAAGAAATGTATCGAAACAAACCTGCTCCTGGAAAATGATGGTTGGTATGTAAATATTCAAACAAATAATATAGCATAGATTTTCTATTTATTAAGTTTAGTAAACATTTCGCGAACAACTTGCATATCATCAAAATCGGTACGTACCCCTTTTATTTCTTGATAATTTTCGTGTCCTTTTCCTGCAATTAGCAGGATATCGTTAGAATTTGCGACTTGGCAAGCAGATTTAATCGCTTGTAATCGATCTATTATTGATACTGTTTTTTTATAGTCTTGTGGCGCGACACCTTTTTCCATTTCTGTAATGATATCCTCTGGATCTTCTGACCTTGGATTGTCCGAAGTGAAAATGACTTTATCACTCAGTTCAGAAGCGATTTGCGCCATTACAGGACGTTTCAGACGATCTCTATCACCTCCGCAACCCACAACGGTTATCAATTGTTCGTTTTTGGTGCGGATTGAATTTATGGTATCTAATACATTTTTGAGTGCATCTGGTGTATGTGCATAATCAATAATTGCTGTAATTTTTGTTTCTGAAATCACGTATTGAAAACGTCCTGATACACTCTCTAGCTCGCTGATTAATCGCAATACATCTAATTCTTCCAAGCCTAATTCAATAGCAACACCGTAAATAGCCAATAAGTTATAGGCATTAAATGTTCCGATTAGTCTTGTCCAAACTTCTTTCTCGTTGATTTTCAACAACAAACCTGTAAGCTGATTTTCTAAGATTTGAGCTTTGTAATCCGAATATGATTTTAAAGCATATGATCGTTTTTGGGCTTTGGTATTTTGTACCATAACCGTTCCGTTTTTGTCGTCGATGTTTGTCAATACAAAGGCCGTTTTGGGTAACGAATCAAAAAATGATTTTTTAACATCTCTATACTCCGAAAAGGTAGCATGATAATCCAAATGATCGTGAGTTAAATTGGTAAACACGCCTCCGACAAAAGTTAAGCCTTCTGTTCTTTTTTGGTGAATTCCGTGCGAACTCACTTCCATAAAACAATGTGTCACTCCTGCCAAAACCATTTCGTTTAAATAGTAATTGATGGTTAATGAATCTGGTGTGGTGTGCGTTGCTTTGTATTCTTGATCGGCTACTAAAATTTTCACTGTTGAAAGTAGTCCTACTTTATATCCTGCTTTTTGAAACAATTGGTATAATAAGGTTGTTACGGTTGTTTTTCCGTTGGTACCAGTTACACCAACCAATTTTAATTTTCGCGAGGGCGAATCATAAAAATTATTCGCCATAAATGCCATAGCGGCTTGGCTGTCTTTGACCTGAATATAGGTTACACCTTCAACTATAGCTTTTGGCATCAATTCGCATACAATTGTAGACGCACCCTGCTCCAATGCTTTGGTGATATAATTATGCCCGTCTAAGGTTGTGCCACCAATAGCCACAAAAATATCGTTCACAGTTACCTTTCGAGAATCGAATTCTATTTTGTTTATAGGAATTGCGGTGGAACCTTTTACGAATTCAATAGCAACTTTATATAAGAGGTCTTTTAATATTTTCACGATAATTCAATTACAATTACTTGATTCTTGCTTATATTTTGCCCTGCGGTTATAGATTGTTTTACGACCACACCAACGCCTTTTATTTTTACTTTCATTCCTGAATTTTCTAATAAGGCGACCGCATCCATACCCGACATCCCTAATAAATTTGGCATTGTATTGTGTACCTGATTTACTTTTCTATCAAAAGATTCATAATTTCTATTCTGATTAGCATATTGTTCTTTCACACCTCTTAATAGTAATTTTCGGGGCGAATCTGTAAATATTTTTTGAGCTATTTTAAGAAATACTGGCCCTGCTACATCTGCTCCATAATACCCTGTTTTAAAATCAGGCTTGTGCACCACTACTATACAAGAATATTTAGGTGCATCCGCTGGAAAATATCCTACAAATGAAGAGGCATAATACATCTCTTCTTCTCCTTTGCCATAATTAACTTGAGCGGTTCCTGTTTTGCCCGCCATTGAAAAATGTTTGGAATACAACTTGCTAGCCGTACCTCTTTTTACTACATTTTCAAGCATGGCTTTTAATTTATTTACTGTCTCTTGTGAGCATATTTGAGGGTGTATAATCTCGGTATCATATGTTTTAATAACCTCGTCCCACTCTTTAATTTCTTTTACAAACTTTGGTTTTACCATCGTTCCGTTGTTGGCTATTGCGTTATAAACGGTTAAGGTTTGTAATGGGGTCATTGAAACACCATAGCCGTAGGCCATCCACGGCAATGACAATCCCGACCAATTCGCGTCTGAAGGTTGTGGTATTTTAGGTTTTCCTTCTCCTATGATAGAAATTCCTATTTTTTGATTCAATTGAATTTTATTTAAGCGATCTACAAACGCTTTAGGTCTATTTTTATAATAATCATATACCGCTTGGACAATTACGGTGTTTGACGACAATTCAAACCCACGTGCCAAAGAAATATCTCCGTAACCACCCTTTCTTGAATCCCGTACACGACGGTTGTGTATGATAATTTCTCCTCCATTTGTGCTATATACTTTACCTGTGTCAACGGCTTTGTCTTCCAATAAATTCATCAAACTCAACAACTTAAATGTAGATCCTGGTTCGTGCGATTCTGAAATGGCGTAATTGTAATTTTCACTATATATCCCTTCGCTTTTCTTTTTTAAATTTGAAATCGCTTTTATATCTCCTGTTTTGGTTTCCATGACCACTACACATCCGTGATCGGCATCAAAATATTGCAATTGTTTGAGTAAAGCATGATGCGCTATATCTTGTATAAAAACATCAATTGTTGCTACTACATCTGCTCCGTCTTTTGGCTCAATTGCTGATATGTTATCTCCAATCGGTTTCCATTGGTTTTTGGCTATTTTTTGAACCAATTCTAACCCATCAACCCCATTTAAATAATCGTTAAAAGCACCTTCAATTCCTACACGCTGTATGGTTTTATCAGCATTTAAACGCTCATAACCTACAATACGTTTTGCCACATCACCCATGGGATGTTCTCGAACGGTTTTTACTTCTGTGATAATTCCGCCAGCATTCGCTCCCAAATTAAACAACGGGAATTTTTTTAAACGTACCCAATCGGTATGACTGATCCCTCTTGCTATTAATTTATATCTGTTTTTGTTTTTACGTGCCTTACGAAATATGTCGCGATAATATTTTGGTGTTCTCATAAACAAAAACGCCAATGAATCTGATAATTGATCTATGTTTTCTTCAAAATTTTCTTTTGAACAAGCCATCGCATCAAACCGCACATCATACTTCGGTATTGATGTTGCCAACAAACTACCGTCTGCTGAATAAATATTTCCTTTTTTGGCCTTAATCACACGCTCACGCACGGATTTTTCTTTGGCAAGTTTTTTATATTTCTCCCCTTCTACAAACTGAAGATTTACAATACGAACAACAATAAAGACCGCAACCAACATTAGTATTACGGTGACCAGATACAAACGATAAGGAATGTTTTTATCTTCGGTTTTCATTATTCTTTAACTTCTTTTTCTCGTACAATTAATTTAACGGGCGGCACTTGTGAAGACACAATACCTAAAGGCTCCATTTTTTTGGCTACAGAAGATTCCATTTTTAACTGCATCAATCGCGAACGCACATCTGCAAACTCCGAGCTTAATTCTTTAATCTCCGCTTGTAAAACAACAATTCGGGTTAGTTTTGATTCAAAAAAATGAATATTAGCAATCATTAAGAGCGATAAAAAAACCAACATCACGATCATCCCCCAATTACTAATGGAATCTTGGCTTACTAAAAACTTGGCTTTTAAAATATCGTAAATCCCTTCGCGCATGACTACTTTTTCTCTGCTATTCTTAATTTGGCACTTCGTGATCGGTTGTTCTGACGGATTTCATTCGCGTCTGGCACAATTAATTTTCCTATTGTTTTAAAAGGCATTGATATGTTTCCAAAAAAATCTTTTTGTTGTTCTCCGTCAAAAGTGCCTGTTTTCATAAACCGCTTTACCAACCGATCTTCTAACGAATGATACGACATAACACTTAATCTGCCTTTAGGTTTTAACACCGCTTCAGATTGCTCCAAAAACGCTATTAAAACTTCAATTTCTTGGTTTACCTCTATACGTATTGCTTGGTAAATTTGCGCCAAAATTTTATGCGCTTTGTGATTGGGTAAATACTGCGCCAAAATCGTTTTTAACTCGGAGGTGTTTTTTATTTTAGAAAGAGATCGCGCCTCAACAATTGATTTTGCAATTGCTCCCGCGTTATTTAACTCGCCATAAGTTTTAAACAAGCGAACCAATTCTTCTTCAGGATAATGATTTACTATTTTAAACGCATTTAACTCATTTTTTTTACTCATTCGCATATCCAAATCCGCATCAAAACGAGTCGAAAAACCTCTTTCGGGCACATCAAACTGATGTGAGGAAACTCCTAAATCCGCCAAAATACCATCCACTTCTTTTACACCATAAAAACGCAAAAACCGTTTCATATATCTAAAATTCTCATGTATCAACACCAAACGCGTATCTTCAACTTTATTAACCAAAGCATCCTCATCCTGATCAAAAGCATATAAACGTCCTTTATCACTCAGCCGTGATAAAATTTCTTTTGAATGTCCGCCACCACCATACGTAACATCAACATAAATTCCATCTGGATCGACTACTAATCCATCTACAGATTCCTTTAACAATACCGATTGATGATAAGCACTCATAATTATTCTTTGTCTAGATTACCCATTACCTCTTCCGCCAACAAACTAAAATCTATCGTATTACTTGATATCGAAGTTTCGTATAAATCTTTATCCCAAATCTCTATGTAATTCACCGCCGATGACAACACCAAATCCTTGCTAATGCCTGTAATCGATGCTAAATCTTTAGGTATCAACAAACGCCCTGTTTCATCTACATCTACCATACGTACACCTGCCATAAACATGCGTATAAAATCATTATTCTTTTTAATGTATCGGTTCAAAGAATTCACTTTTTTCATTTCAACTTCCCACTCCGACATCGGGTACAACTCCAAACATTTCTGAAAAACCGAACGCTTTAACACAAAACCATTCTCCAGAACCGACAACAACTGCTTACGCAACGCAGAAGGCAACATTAACCTGCCCTTTGCATCAGCTTTACATTCGTATGTACCTATAATTCCGTTCAATGTTTCGTCTTTTTATACCGATTTAGAGCAAATATATGACAATATTTACCACATTTTACCACATTATACCACTTTGTTGATAAGTTTCAAACCACAATAACAAACAGTATCTGTCAGATATTTAAATGTTTATATCTCCTTTATTTAGGATTTAAAAGGACACTTTAACGCCTGTCCATTTAACATTTTTTTAAAAATTTGAGTTTTAATGCAACAGCCCAGAACTTATATATATAAAATACTATATTTGTACGCATTTGATTTTTGGATTACATGAATGGTATGTTTAAAAAAGAAGGAAAATACAATTATTACGAAGCTGGCGAAGGCACCCCTATAGTTATATTACACGGACTAATGGGAGGGTTAAGTAATTTTGATGGGGTTGCCCAATTATTTCCTACTAAGGGATATAAAGTGGTCATACCCGAGCTACCTATTTACTCCATGTCAATCCTTAAAACCAACGTCAAAAGTTTTGCTAAATATGTTAAAGACTTTATTACTTATAAAGGTTTTGATAAAGTTATTTTGCTTGGCAATTCACTTGGCGGTCATATCGCACTATACCATACCAAAATGTATCCTGAAAAAATAGCTGGTTTGGTGATTACAGGGAGTTCGGGACTTTATGAAAGCGCTATGGGCGATAGCTACCCAAGAAGAGGTGATTATGCTTATATCCAAAAAAAGGCTGGAGACGTTTTTTACGATCCAAAAGTAGCTACCAAAGAAATTGTTGACGAGGTATACGCTACGGCAAACGACCGAATCAAATTAATTAAAACATTAACTATTGCCAAAAGTGCCATTCGGCATAACATGGCAAAAGATTTACCTAAAATGACAACGCCAACTTGCATCATTTGGGGTAAAAACGATACGGTAACCCCACCAGAAGTAGCCGTTGAGTTTCATAATTTATTACCCAACTCCAAATTATATTGGATTGATAAATGCGGACACGCCCCCATGATGGAACATCCCGACGAATTTAACACGCATCTAGAGGATTGGCTACTATCTACTCCTCTTTCTTAAAATTATATTGCGATGAAAATTAATACCGCTGAATTTATTATTAGCAATTCAGAAGTAAAAAAATGCCCCACAGATCAAATGCCTGAATATGCTTTTATTGGGCGGTCTAACGTAGGTAAATCTTCGTTAATCAACATGATTACCAATCATAAGAATTTAGCCAAAACATCCAGCCGACCAGGTAAAACACAGTTAATCAATCATTTCAAGATCAACAACAGTTGGTTTTTGGTCGATTTACCAGGTTATGGTTTCGCTAAAGTTTCTAAAAAAACCAAAGCTACTTTTCAAAAATTTATTACCGATTATTTCGAAAGACGTGAGCAACTTGTTTGTGCTTTTGTTTTAATTGACATCCGACACGAACCTCAGAGCATTGACCTCGATTTTTTGACCTATCTCGGAGTTTCCGAAATTCCTTTTTGTATCATTTTTACCAAAGCCGACAAAATCGGAAAAACAAAAATCGATTCGCACGTTTCCAAATACACCAAACAGTTACTCGCTACAGATTGGGAAGAAATGCCACCTTATTTTATCACATCGGCCACAGACGAAATCGGCAGAGACGAACTATTGGATTACATTGATCAGATCAATGAGTCGTTAACAAGTTAATTAATTCCCATCCATTAACTTTAACTTTTCTGCAAAATAATCCGCAAAGTCTTTCATGGTTGCTGCCATTTTTTCATCATTTGTGGCACGCATAAAAGTATCGGACATACTTACTAAGGTTTGATGAAAAAATAATTTCATCTCATCCACTGGCATATCTTTGGTCCATAAATCAATACGCAAAGCCTCTTTATCTTTAGAGTTCCAAACGGATAACATTACCGCTTTGGCTTCTTGATCTTGGATACCGCCATCTTGCGCTGTCCAGCTTAATTTTTCGGGGATTTTATTTGCATCTAAATCAACTGCTATTTTAATTTCTGAACGCATCTTTTACTTTTTAGGTTTATATTTTGATTTCAAAAACAATTCATTTTCGTCCATCGCTAACATCTCTGGCAAAGTTACCGTATTATTTTGCATATACGACCGTACAATTTGCCAACCTAACCACACACCTACACGACCAGGTGACTCATTATCCAATTCTAAATAAAATTTAGAAAATGGAGCTTTATCTACAAATCGTTTTACTAATTCCTTATCGGTATCATACAACAATTTTCGTTCGATAAAATAACGCCACATTTCGGCTTGATTCTCTTCGCACCAGTGCAATTGCTCTTCGGTATACCCCATTTTATTAGCGTCTGTTGTTGATGGTATCAATAAATCTTTTAGATACATTTCTTTGCCGTGGTAAATCATTTGAGATAACAAGGTTTTATCTGTGGTAATTTTGGCTTTTCGGTAATAATATTCGCTCACCAAATCCGATGTGATTTGAGGATATTCAAATGTGTTTTTGATGTAACTCGGAAATTCATAAAAACGATGATCTTTTCCTAAATACAGATCTAAAGAGATAATGGCTAGTGTATCTGTAAAAACGACTTTATTTTCATAATCCATTTCAGAAATTACAGTTAAAACTTTTGGTGTTTTAAATTTCGGAAAATAATATTTTATATGCTGAAACAACGCTGTCAAATCTTGCCTCAAAACATCGTCGTTATTATACTTTAATTGCACTTCGTTGTACAATTCTTGATACATCGGATTGGTTAATTTAGCTTTCCAAACACTATCAGAAACCGTCGGAGAAAATAAATAATGATATTTTTTTCTGGTTTTTTTAAATTCACTAATCGGAGACCCATACAATAATTGATCAAAACGATCTATACTTATCTCAACAGGTATTTTAGCAATATCTTCTTCAATTTTACTTTCCTTATCACACGAAATCAGCCCTAAAAAAAATATAAAATACAAAATATTTTTACACATATCTAAATGGTTTTAACCTTGCAAAAATAATAAGTTTACCTCGGGTTACGGTATAATTTATAGTATCATTTTGATTTTTTATATCAATCACTAATTATTTAAAAGACAAATGGTTAAATTTGCCGTTCACATTTAATCAAACACTTTTAAATCATTTTATGAGTACAAAAACAATCCCTTACGTTCCTTTCAAAGTTAAAGACATTTCTTTAGCCGCTTGGGGTAGAAAAGAAATCGAATTAGCTGAAGCAGAAATGCCAGGTTTAATGTCATTAAGAGAAGAGTATAAGAACGAACAACCGTTAAAAGGTGCTCGTATCGCAGGATGTTTACATATGACCATCCAAACTGCCGTTTTAATCGAAACATTAACTGCTTTAGGAGCTGAAGTTACATGGAGTTCTTGTAACATTTTTTCAACACAAGATCAAGCTGCTGCTGCAATAGCTGCTGCAGGTATCCCTGTTTATGCTTGGAAAGGTTTAAATGAAGTTGATTTTGACTGGTGTATCGAGCAAACCTTGTTTTTTGGTGAAGACAGAAAACCATTAAACATGATCTTAGACGACGGTGGAGATTTAACCAATATGGTAATTGATAAATATCCTGAATTAGTTGCGGGCATCAAAGGTTTATCTGAAGAAACTACAACTGGAGTTCACCGTTTATACGAAAGAGTTAAAGCAGGAACCCTACCAATGCCGGCTATCAACGTAAATGACTCGGTTACTAAATCTAAATTTGACAACAAATACGGTTGTAAAGAATCTGCTGTTGATGCAGTTCGTAGAGCAACAGATATTATGTTAGCAGGTAAAAGAGTAGTAGTTTGTGGTTATGGTGACGTAGGTAAAGGTACGGCTGCTTCTTTTAAAGGCGCTGGTTCTATCGTTACTGTTACTGAAATCGATCCAATTTGTGCGTTACAAGCAGCCATGGACGGTTTTGAAGTAAAAAAATTAAACACTGTTGTGGGTAATGCAGATATCATCATTACAACCACGGGAAATAAAGACATTGTTACGGGTGAACATTTTGTAAAAATGAAAGACAAAACAATTGTTTGTAATATCGGACATTTTGATAATGAAATTGATATGGCCTGGTTAAACAAAAACCACGGTGCATCAAAAATCGAAATCAAACCTCAGGTTGACAAATATACTATTGCTGGTAATGACATTATCGTTTTAGCTGAAGGGCGTTTGGTAAACCTAGGTTGCGCCACAGGTCACCCAAGTTTTGTAATGAGTAACTCATTTACCAACCAAACTTTAGCACAAATCGAATTATGGAAAAACAGTGCTGCTTACAAAAACGAAGTGTACATGTTACCCAAACATCTTGATGAAAAAGTAGCAAAATTACATTTAGAGAAATTAAGTGTCGAGTTGGAAGAATTAAGACCCGATCAAGCAAAATACATCGGTGTTGAAGTTCAGGGACCATACAAACCTGAATATTACAGATATTAATCTTAAACCATAAGTTGTAGTACTTCACAACTATTATAAAAATAAATCCCGCTCAAATTGAGTGGGATTTATTGTTTTAAGAAATTAATGTTTCGCTTTAAACCTTCAAATTTCGTTCGTTTTACAGGAGAATCTTTAAATACACGCGTAAAAACCTCTTGTGTAATTTCTTCCCAGTCTTTTTTAGAAAAACGCAACACCTCTGGATTAGGATTAAACAGCGGTTCGTTGTGTGGTTTTGAAAACCGATTCCACGGACAAACATCTTGGCATACGTCACAACCAAACATCCAATCGTCCATATTTTCTTTTACTTCTTGCGGCATCGCATTTTTTAACTCGATCGTGTAATATGAAATACATTTACTTCCATCCACCACATACGGAGCAACAATTGCTTCTGTAGGACACGCATCAATACACGCCGTGCATGTACCGCAATGATCTGTGGTTACACTATCGAAATCTAAATCAATATCTATAATGAGTTCCGCAATAAAATAAAACGAACCAACTTGCTGGGTAATCAAGTTGCTGTTTTTACCAATCCAACCCAAACCACTTTTGGCCGCCCAAGCCTTATCCAATACAGGCGCCGAATCTACAAAAACACGACCATTGACTTCTCCAATATGCTCTTGTATCGATTGTAAAAGACTTTTTAACTTGTCTTTTATTACAAAGTGATAATCTGTTCCGTAAGCGTATTTCGACAACTTATACGTGTCTTTATTCTGAAATTCAGAAGGATAGTAGTTTAACAATAACGAAACCACACTTTTGGCGTCTTCGACCAACAAACGAGGATCTAACCGTTTATCAAAGTGATTGGCCATATACGCCATTTCGCCGTGGTGATTTTGGTTCAACCAACGTTCCAATCGTGGAGCTTCTTCTTCCAAAAACGCAGCTTGTGAAATACCACAAGATAAAAACCCGAGGCGTTTGGCTTCGGATTTTATGAATTTTGATATTTTTTCTTTAGAATAAATAACTCCTGATTAAAATAAACCTCCTTGCACATTGGGCGATATTTTCCCCAAATGTTTGTAAGCTTTGTCAGTAACTTCTCGGCCTCTCGGAGTACGCATTATAAAACCTTCTTGAATTAAAAAAGGCTCGTAAACTTCTTCTATCGTTTCACTACTTTCCGAAACAGCGGTTGCCAGTGTTGACAAACCAACAGGTCCACCTTTAAATTTATCTATAATTGTAGTTAAAATTTTATTGTCCATTTCATCCAATCCGTGTGCATCTACGTGTAACGCTTTTAATGAAAAACGTGCAATCTCGATGTCAATTTTACCATTTCCTTTTATCTGAGCAAAATCACGAACCCTACGCAAAAGCGCATTAGCAATACGAGGTGTCCCACGACTACGGCCTGCAATTTCTATGGCAGACTCTAAAGTTATTGGCATTTTTAAAATCGAAGCACTCCGTTCAACAATTGTAGTTAACAACTCTGTATTATAATATTGTAATCTGCTCGAAATTCCAAAACGTGCGCGCATAGGCGCCGTTAATAATCCCGAACGTGTTGTCGCACCGACTAAAGTAAATTGATTTAAATTGATTTGTACAGTACGGGCATTAGGTCCCGACTCAATCATAATATCAATTTTAAAATCTTCCATTGCTGAATATAAATACTCTTCAACAACAGGACTTAAACGATGAATTTCATCAATAAAAAGTATATCCCGTTCATCTAAATTGGTTAATAAACCAGCTAAATCGCTTGGTTTGTCCAAAACAGGACCTGAAGTTATTTTAATCCCAACTTTTAACTCGTTAGCTAAAATGTTCGCCAATGTTGTTTTTCCTAAACCCGGAGGCCCATGAAACAAGGTATGATCCAAAGCCTCCCCTCTCAAATTTGCAGCCTGAACAAACACTTGTAAATTTTCTAAAACTTGCTCCTGTCCTGCAAAATCATTGAAAGAAAGCGGTCTCAACTGCCTTTCTAAATCAAAATCTTCAGGATTTAAATTGTTTTTGGTGGGATCTAAATTATCGTTCATGAAACAAATATAAATGAAAAAGTAAAAAAAAAGCCTTTTCAGATTTTATGAAAAGGCTTTTGTAAATAGTTTTATCAGTTTAATGATTTAATACTGACTCTCCTGGTTTCATTGGAACCGTTTGAGGCACAAAATCATCTTCGTGTTGTGGATTACTATAATCATAAGCCCACCTGTGAACTTCCGGAATTTCACCCGGCCAATTTCCGTGGATATGTTCTACTGGCGCTGTCCATTCCAATGTATTTGATTTCCAAGGATTCATTTCTGCTTTTTTACCAAAGAAAATACTGTGGAAAAAATTCCATAAGAAAACCAATTGAAAAGCACCACCCACTAACGCAAAAGTTGTAATGATAACATTAACGTCTGCTAAATCGTCAAATAATGGAAATGCCGTATTGGTGTAATATCTTCGTGGTAAACCAGCCATACCTATAAAGTGCATTGGGAAAAATACACCATACGCACATACTGCAGTTACCCAAAAGTGTACATATCCCAAGTTCTTGTTTAGCATACGACCAAACATACGTGGAAACCAATGGTACACACCTGCAAACATACCGTATAAAGCAGAGATACCCATTACTAAGTGAAAGTGAGCAACAACGAAGTAAGTATCATGAACATTAATATCCAAAGTACTGTCTCCTAAGATAATACCTGTTAAACCTCCTGTTATAAATGTCGAAACCAAACCAATTGAAAACAACATCGCAGGATTTAACTGCAAATTACCCTTCCATAAAGTTGTGATATAATTAAAAGCTTTAACCGCTGATGGTATTGCAATTAATAAGGTTGTAAATGTAAATACAGATCCTAAGAATGGATTCATACCAGAAATAAACATATGATGCCCCCAAACTATAGTTGATAAAAATGCAATTGCTATAATTGACATAACCATCGCTCTATAACCAAAAATAGGCTTACGTGAATTGGTTGCTATAATTTCAGAAGTAATACCTAAAGCAGGTAGCAATACAATATATACTTCTGGATGACCTAAAAACCAAAACAAATGCTCGAATAACACAGGTGAACCTCCTTGGTAGTGTAAAACTTCTCCACTAATAAATATATCTGACAAGAAAAAAGATGTCCCAAAACTTCTATCAAAAATCAACAATAAAGCTGCTGATAATAAAACCGGGAACGATATAATACCGATAATTGCTGTGATAAAAAATGCCCAAATTGTCAAAGGTAAACGAGTCATCGACATTCCTTTGACTCTTAAGTTGATAACGGTAACCACATAATTTAAAGATCCCATTAATGAGGAGGCAATAAATATAGCCATTGAAACCAACCACAACGTCATACCCAACCCAGAACCTGGTATTGCTTGAGGCAAAGCGCTTAATGGAGGATAAATCGTCCAACCTGCTGACGCTGGACCTGCTTCGATAAACAATGACACTACCATAACAACACTCGACAAGAAAAACAACCAGTAGGATATCATGTTCATAAAACCAGAAGCCATATCTCGCGCTCCAATTTGAAGCGGTATCAATAAATTACTAAAAGTACCACTCAAACCTGCCGTCAATACAAAAAATACCATAATCGTACCGTGTATTGTAACTAATGCCAAATACGCGTCATTCTTCATAACTCCTCCTGGAGCCAACTTATCTCCTAAAAATATTTCAAATACTTTAAAAGATTCTTCTGGCCAAGCCAATTGCATACGAAATAATAAAGAAAGACCTACCCCTATTACTCCCATTATAACACCTGTAATTAAATATTGCTTCGCAATCATTTTATGATCGATACTAAAGATATATTTTGTAATAAACGTTTCTTTATGGTGGTGTTCGTGTTCTTCGTGAGCTACTGCTGACATATGTTTATATTTATTAAATAATAATTAAAATCAAAAGTTTTTAAATGAATAAAAACGAAATTAAAATTTTATAATTTATTGTGTTTTTTTAGCATCTGATAATGCTTGTGCAAAAGTTGGCTTATCTTTTAACCACTTTGCAAAATCTTGTGGCGTATCAACAACTATTTTCATTTGCATATTATAATGAGATGCTCCACAGATTTTATTACATAACAATAAATAATCAAAAGTATAAGGTTCCAATTCAGACTCTCCTTTTGCTACTAATTCTTTGCTTTTCTTAGTTCTAATCTCATTAATAGTAGCCACTTTAGTTTTAATATCTTCTAAATTTCTAAATTCAGAAGTTGTCAAAATTGGCGTGAATGCAAATTGGGTTACCATACCAGGCACACAGTTCATTTGTGCTCTAAAATGAGGCATATAAGCTGAGTGCAATACGTCTTGAGAACGTATTTTGAATAGCACTTTTTTACCTTTAGGTAAGTGTAATTCGTTTACAACTTTATCATCTGCTGCATTTGGATCAGCGGCGTCAATTCCTAATGTGTTTACACCCTCAATGTACCGAATATTAGATTTTCCTAAGGTATTATCTTTACCAGCGTATCGCGCTTCCCAGCTAAATTGCTTGGCATAAAGCTCTACTACCATTACGTCTTCCTCTTCATCGATAACCATAATCTCGTTCCAAGCATATAATCCGTACAATATCAATACCGTCAATACAAGCACAGGTATAACCGTCCAAATAATTTCTAAAAAATTACTATCCGCAAAAAACAACGCTTTATTCCCTTTTTTACCTTTGTACTTAAACGTAAAATAATGTAATAACGCTTGTGTAATAGTTTGAACAAAAAAGATTAATGCCATTGATATGTTCATCAATGTATCCACATCATCACCATGTTCAGAAGCTGGATTACTTAAAACCAAGTGACCCCACTTATATAAAGAATATATTGTAAAAACATAAATAAAACCTAAAAACGCAAACATTAGGTTTCCATTAACACTATTATCTCTATCATTTGCAATCTGAGAATCTTCAGATCCTTTTAATTGAGTAAGTTTAAAAATCTTTGACAACTGCCATATAGCAATTGCAACTAAGATTAAAATTACAAAAATCAACAAACTTGTCATGTTTATAAAAATTAACTATTAATAATGAAAATGCTTACTTTCTTCAATAAACGGGTTTCCTTTTGCCAATAAAGGTGCTTTAGATAGTGCATTAAACACTACATATATAAACAATCCAAAGAAAAACAATAACGAACTAATTTCTGAAACACCAATAAACCACTGAGTACCAACAGTTGCAGGCATAATCATATTGTAAAAATCTAAATAATGACCCGATAAAATGACAATACCTGCCATCACGATAATCCAATTTAAACGTTTAAAATCTGTATTTATTAAGATTAAAACAGGGAATAAGAAATTCAGTACAACCATACCAAAAAATGGTAAATTAAAGTCATTGATACGGGTTATAAAATAAGTTACTTCTTCAGGAATATTAGAATACCAAATCAACATAAATTGTGAAAACCACAAGTATGTCCAAAATATACTGATCCCAAACATAAACTTCCCTAAATCATGTATATGACTTGTATTAACATATTCTAAATACCCTTTAGATTTTAGATATATTGTAACCAAAGCAATCGTTGTGATACCACTTACAAAGAAACTAGCAAATACATACCATCCAAATAATGTACTAAACCAATGTGGATCAACAGACATGATCCAATCCCAAGACATCATCGATTCAGAAACAATAAAAAACACTAAAAATAAAGCTGATAATTTAAAGTTTTTCTTGTATGATAAATTGTCTGAATTTTCATCTTGAGCCAAAGAATTTTTCTTAGAAAAATAACGGTATAAATTCCAACCCCCCAAGAAAATCAAAGCTCTCAATATAAAACCAAAACCATTTAACCAACCTGCTTTACCTGCAATTAGAGGATCGTATTTTGGGCTATTACCATCTAATAACTCTGCATCCATCCAAACAAATAAATGATTAAAATGTAAAACAGATGCTACTAATAGCAAAAAGAAGATGATTGAGCCCGGCAATAAATACCCAGAAATACCTTCCATTACTCTAAACAAAACTGGAGACCAACCTGCCTGAGCGACTTGTTGTAACGCATAAAAAACCAACGCCCCCAACGAAATCAACAAAGCGAACAAAGCAGCAACATATAAAGCTGCCCAAGGTTTATTTTGTAATTGGTGTAAAACATGCTCTGCGTGTGCTTTATGATCTGCATCGTGAGCATCAACTTCTGAATGTGCATCCGTAACTGCATGTGAGTCGTGACCATCGTGCGAAGATGCTAAAATCATTTCCACCTCTTCAACTGTGTTTGGTTTTGTTGCAAAACCATAACCAATACCCAACAATCCTAAGACCATTAGTATAATTGAAAATGTTTTAAGTTTACTTGAAAATGTGTACATATCCTTAAATAATAGGTTTATTCTATAATTATAATTCAGACTTTAACTTTAAAACGTATTCTGTTACCAACCAACGCTCATTTTGCGACAATTGATTAGCATGAGATCCCATCGAATTTAAACCATATGTAATCACATGATAAATACTTCCTTCAGTTATGTCTCTTTCTGCATAATTAGGTACACCCAAAAATTTCTCCCGTGTAACTAAATTTCCTTTTCCATCACCTTTAGTACCGTGACAAATTGCACAATAAATGTCAAACAATTCTTTCCCCTTATCTAAATTAACCGATAAAGAATCCAAAGGAGATTTTAAATTTGCTTTAGCTAACTGATATCCTTCTGTTGTATTTTCATACTGATATGGCACAAAGCCTCTCTTTATAGTTCCTTTAACAGGAACTTGAGCTTCTTGTCCGTCTCCAAAGGCTTTAGATTCAGAATAAGTTTCATAACCTACTGATTCATACATATTAGGAAAATATTGATAATTTGGTTTTCCCTCTTGTTTACACGAAATCGCGATAAAGGAAAGGGAAGCAAACAAAAATACGTTATATATAATTTTCATACGATCTAATACTTTTCAATTACTTTAACTTCAATAGCTCCTGTTTGTTTAAAAAAGGAAATCAATTCATCGGAAGAACCTGTTACTGCAACTTCCATTATAAAATGATCATCTGTTGTACGTACGTCTGGATTTTCAGCTGCTTTAAACGGCCATAACCTACTTCTCATGTAAAAAGTAATTACCATTAAATGCGCTGCAAAAAAGACGGTCAACTCAAACATAATTGGCACAAAAGACGGCATATTTTCAATGTAACTAAAACTTGGTTTACCACCAATATCTTGAGGCCAATCTTGAATCATTATATAATTCATCATCCAAACTGCAAACGATAAACCAACTAAACCGTATAAAAACGAAGTTATTGCCAATCGTGTAGGTGCTAGCCCCATTGCTTTGTCCAAACCGTGAACTGGAAAAGGTGTAAAAACCTCCTCGATATGATGATGCGCTTTTCGTGTTTGCTTTACAGCATCCATCAAAACATCGTCATCATTATAAACAGCATGTATAACTTTATTACTCATCTTATTAATGATTTTGTTCTTCTCTTATTCTTTTATAATTATCCCCTGAAGATTTCAATATGGTTTTAACCTCTGCTTGAGCAATTACAGGAAAAGATCTCGCATACAACAAAAACAACACAAAGAAAAATCCTATTGTACCAATAAAAATCCCGATATCTACAAACGTTGGAGAAAACATCGTCCAAGATGATGGTAAATAATCTCTATGTAATGAGGTAACAATAATTACGAAACGTTCAAACCACATTCCTATATTAACCACAATTGAGATGATAAATGAAAACATGATACTCGTTCTTAATTTTTTGAACCACATAAATTGTGGTGAAAAAACATTACAAGACATCATCGCCCAATATGCCCACCAGTAAGGTCCTGTTGCTCTGTTTAAAAATGCATATTGTTCGTACTCTACTCCTGAATACCAAGCAACGAATAACTCAGTAATATATGCTACACCTACTATCGAACCTGTTATCATAATGATTATATTCATTAATTCGATGTGTTGTAAAGTAATATATGCTTCTAAATTAGAAACTTTACGCATAATAATCAACAATGTGTTTACCATCGCAAATCCAGAAAACACCGCCCCTGCAACGAAATACGGTGGAAAAATAGTGGTATGCCAGCCCGGTATTACCGATGTAGCAAAGTCAAAGGATACAATGGTATGTACGGATAATACCAAAGGAGTTGCTAAACCAGCTAAAACCAAAGATACTTCTTCAAAACGTTGCCAATCTTTTGCTCTACCGCTCCATCCAAAACTTAATATCGAATATATTTTTTTGTTAAAAGGAGTTATGGCTCTATCACGTAACATCGCGAAATCAGGAAGTAAACCTGTCCACCAGAAAACTAATGAAACCGATAAATACGTTGAAATTGCAAATACATCCCACAATAATGGCGAGTTAAAGTTAACCCATAACGATCCAAATTGATTTGGGATAGGTAACACCCAATATGCTAACCAAGGGCGTCCCATATGAATAATTGGAAACAAACCTGCTTGCATTACTGAGAATATAGTCATCGCTTCCGCAGAACGGTTGATCGCCATTCTCCATTTTTGACGGAACAATAATAATACTGCCGAAATTAACGTACCTGCGTGACCAATACCTACCCACCAAACGAAATTGGTAATATCCCAAGCCCAACCTACTGTCTTGTTTAATCCCCAAGTTCCTATTCCTGTTGAAATGGTGTAAATCATACAACCTAATCCCCACAAAAATGCAGTCAAAGCAATGGAAAATACAATCCACCATTGTTTGTTTGCTCTACCCTCAACAGGTTTTGCAACATCTACTGTTACATCGTGATAGGTTTTGTTCCCTATAACTAAAGGCTTCCTAATGCTTGCTTCGTAATGAGACGACATATCCTTTATATTGTTTATTAATTATTGATACTATGAATTTCTTACTTTAACATGATAAAACACGTTCGGTTTTGTTCCTACATGCTCTAATAAATGATACATCCTATCGTCTTCGGCTAGTTTCGCTACTTGACTTTCTTTATCATTTACATCTCCAAAAACCATTGCTCCAGTTGAACAAGCACTTGAACAAGCCGTTTGGAATTCTCCATCTCTTATTGATCTACCCTCTTTTTTCGCTCTTAAAATAGTCTCTTGTGTTTTTTGAATACACATCGAACATTTTTCCATCACCCCTCTTGAACGAACATTAACATCAGGATTAACCACCATACGACCTAAATCGTCATTCATATGGAAATCAAACTCATCATTATTATTATACAAGAACCAGTTAAAACGTCTTACTTTATAAGGACAGTTATTCGCGCAATATCTTGTACCCACACATCTGTTATAAGCCATTTGGTTTTGACCCTGACGACCGTGTGATGTAGCTGCCACAGGACAAACTGTTTCACAAGGAGCATGATTACAGTGCTGACACATTACAGGTTGGAAAGCTACTTGCGGATTTTCCGATGGATCTTCCATTTCATTAAACGTAGACAACGAACTACTTAATCCTGCAATTCCATTTTTACGTTTATTATCTCCATCAAAAGTAGTTTCAGATGAATAATATCTATCAATACGCAACCAGTGCATATCTCTACTCTTACGTACTTCATCTTTACCTACAACAGGCACGTTGTTTTCTGCATGACATGCAATCACACACGCACCACAACCTGTACATGCATTAAGATCTATTGACAAATTAAAATGGTGACCAATGGTACGATCAAAGGAATCCCATAGATCAACCTCTGTTGCTTTTACTGGATTATGATCCAAAGACACCACAGGTTGTACGTTCCATTTTTCAGCATCTTTGGTATTGAATATTTCTAAAGAAGTTTCTTTAATAATATCTCCACGTCCCATCAATGTTTTTTGTAACTGAACACAAGCAAACTCATGGTCTCCTTCTGAAGGAGCAACTGTAGCTGTTTGTACCAAATTTGAATCCAAATACAAGGCATACGCGTTAACACCCACCTGCATTTCTTCTTTGATACCTGCCTTACGTCCGTATCCTAAAGCTAAACCAACAGTCCCTTTAGCTTGACCTGGTTGAATCACTACTGGAACAACTAATTTTGCCCCTTTTACTTCAACCGTTGCATAACTTCCATTTAAACCTCCGTTAGCAACATTATAATTTTTAAGACCTATTTTATCTGCATCTGACTTAGACAAAGTTAAATAATTATCCCAAGAAACTCTTGTGATCGGATCTGGAAACTCTTGCAACCAAGGGTTATTAGCTTGTTGCCCATCACCCATTCCTGTTTTTGTATACAAATGCAACTCTAATCCTGTTGATTTAGAAGATGCAATTTTTTTAGCCGAAGCTGAATAATCAATTGATTTTGCGGTTAATGGCGTTACTTGCTTAATATAAACGCCGTCATGTAATACTTTATTCCATGAAGAATCTACAGAAACAATTGAAGACCAATTTGATTTGATATAATCATAATACGTTTCTGACTTTCCTGACCATTGTAATAATGCGTCTTGAAATTGAACCGTATCAAACAATGGACGTATTGTAGGTTGAATTAAAGAATAAAAACCTTTATTTACTTCAACATCGCCCCAAGACTCTAAGTTATGTGGTGCTGCTACCGCAATTGTAGTTAACAAAGCCGTTTCATCTTCTTTTAATGAAAAAGTAACCGATGTTTTAACTTTTTTTAGACCAGCAACAAACTTTGATTGTGATGCTAAAGTATACACAGGATTAACTCCTGCCATAATCAAAGTATGAACTTTACCTGCGTTCATTTCTTTAATCAAAGTATCAACTGTTATATCTGAACCTTTTCTTACCAATTTAGGAGAAGTAACATCCATCACCTCACTTGATAAAGTGTTATTAATCGCCAAAACTAATAATTGCGCATCTTTATCAGCTATTCCTGAAACTAAAACACCTTTAGAACCTGCTGATTTTAAATTCTTAGCAATAGTTAAAATTGCTTTTTCATTACTTAAAGTAGGAGTTGCAACAGATGAACCTGTTACTACGTTGTATATTTTAACTAATGCTATTTTTTGATCAACCAAAGTGGATGGAATCCGCATATCAGCCGCCGCGCCAGACAAAGTCATGTTCGACTCGAATTGATAGTGCTTTGACATTTTACCATTCTTCGGTATTCTTCCTTTTGCATAATCCGCATCATATCCTCCACCATTCCAATCCCCCAAGAAATCAGCCCCTACAGAAACGATAACGGCCGCTTTAGAAAAATCATATTCAGGCAAAGCTCTTTCCCCATACACCTCTTCAAAAGCATCTAACGAAACCGAAGAAGAAACCGCATCATACACAACATTTGTTACCGTCGGATACGCTTGCTTAAAATCTTGAATTAATTTATCCGTAGAAGGACTTGCTATTGTATTGGTTAACAACACGATTTGTCCTCCTTTTTGTTTTGCATCTTCTAAGCTAGCTTTTACTTTACTACTCACCTCTAACCAAGAAGTTTCTTTACCTGCTATTTTAGATTTTTTCAATCTTAAATTATCATATAAAGACAGTACAGAAGCCTGAACCCTTGCATTTGCAGCATGCTTCAAACCAGATGCTACATTATTTTCAATTTTAATCGGTCGACCCTCTCTTGTTTTAACCAAAACGTGTGCAAAATCAAAACCATCCGCCACTGTTGTGGCATAATAATCCGCCACACCTGGCACAATTTCTTCTGGTTGAATTACATAAGGTATAGATTTAACTACAGGACCTTCACAAGCCGCCAAAGTAGCAGCTGCTGTACTAAAACCAACATACTTAAGAAAATCACGTCTAGTAGTGGATGAAGATGACAACGTATTTGCATCACCTAAAAACTCATCTGTAGGGATCTCCTCAACAAACTCATTATTTCTAAGCGTCTCAACAACCGAACTATTATCGTTTAGTTCCTCAACACTTTTCCAGTATTTTTTGTTTGATGACATGTATCTATATATTATTTCTTAAACTATATTATTTAACTAGTAGTGACATTTACCACATTCTAAACCACCCATTTGAGCTGCTGTTAACTGTTTAACACCATACTTTTTAGATAATTCTTGATGAATTTTATCGTAGTACGCATTATCCTCCACTTTAACATTTGTTTCTCTATGGCAATTAATACACCAACCCATCGTTAATGGCGAATGTTGCTTTAGTATCTCCATCTCCTCAACAGGTCCGTGACATTTCTGACACTCAACCCCAGCAACTGTTACGTGTTGTGAGTGATTAAAGTAAACAAAATCAGGGAGGTTATGTATACGAACCCATTTTACAGGTTCTGTTTTTCCAGTATATTTTTGCGCTGCAGCATCCCAGCCAACCGCTTTGTATAATTTCTGAATTTCTGCATCATAAAACGCTTTAGAATGTTCAGGAGTCGCGGTAGCATCCGCAACTTCACCAATGTTTTTATGACAATTCATACATACATTTAACGATGGTATCCCCGAGTGCTTACTAACACGAGCAGAAGAGTGGCAATATTTACAATCGACTCCATTATCACCTGCGTGTATTTTATGAGAGAAATGTATCGGTTGTATTGGCGCATAATCTTGATCAATACCTACCTGCATAAAATAACCATACACATAATAACCACTTATCAACATCAATGCGACAACAGTAACTAAAACCAAAAACTGATTTTTAGCAAACGCCACCCAAATAGGCAATGATTTTTCCTTTTCAGAATCCAAGCCTTTAGAGGCTACAATTTTATTCAATACTTTATTGACAATATACAGCATCACAATCAACACCAACATCACCAAAGTCAACATACCTAAAATTACTTCATTCGAAATCCCAGAACCACTATCTGCGACTCCGACTTGAGCAGAAACTCCAGTAGCCGCAGGAGTCTCAACTTTTTCCTCTGAAGTATAGGCTAAAATCGCATCAATATCCTCGTTTGACAATTGAGGAAAGGCCGTCATCGCTACTTTATTATTTTCTTCAAAAACCTTTATTGCTTGCGCATCACCAGACTTGATTAAAGCACTACTATTCTTAATCCAGCTATACAACCATTCTTTCTCATATTTGGAAGCAACACCCCTTAAAGCAGGTCCCGTCGCTCTTTTATCCATTTTATGACAAGCCGCACAATTAGAATTAAACAACTCTTTACCTTTAGCAGGATCCGCTCCTTGACCAAATAATGAAGCAGAAGCAAACAAAACTAAAGACAAGCCAATAAAAACTGTTTTTGAAATCGATTTAAAAAAAACCACTTTTTTCATGTATTAATTAGTACTATATTTTTAAAACAGAAGCTTACTTCTTTATAAATATTTATTAATCAATTGTTTACATACAACCAAAGGACATTTTAAAAGATTACCTTTCAGAAGTCCAATTTCATAAGAAACTAGATGTGTTAAATTAATCAAAAAATAACTTCGGCAAAAATACAATTTATCAATTATTCTCAAAGATGAAAAGTCGCACTTCTTATTAATTTATATCCAATCTAAATAGCAAATTTTAAATATCTTTTAACATTCAATAAATTACTTTTGTAACAAATACTTTTTAAAGATGAAAATAATAGATACTAAATTATACACGTTTTTATTTATTCTATTTTTTAGCACGTTTTCTTTTGCGCAAACTACAATTGAGCAAGAGGATATGTTTAACGAGTTACTGATAGAAAAGAGAACCCAAAATCAAGCGCTTAGCTTCAAGGGCATTTATACCATTCAAATTTTTAGTGGTGACTATAATGAAGCAAAAAAAAACATCGAAAAATCACTTGTAGAATTTAGCAATCTAGATCAATCTATCGAATTTAACACTCCGAGCTATAAGATTTGGATTGGTTGCTTTGACAACCGAATTGATGCAGAACGAAACTTAATTCGAATTCAGAATACATACCCTTCTGCATTTGTAATTAAATTGAAAAAATAAGCGTATCAATACCCTAATTTTTCTCTCACTCTCGCCAACACTTCGTTGGCTTTTTTATGGGCTTTTGCTGCACCAATTTGTAGCGCTTTATCTATCTCTGATAGATTATTGATATAATACGTGTATTTCTCTCTTTCCACAGCAAACTTAGTTGTTATCAATTCAAACAAAGCTTGTTTGGCGTGCCCGTAACCATAACCTCCTTTTTCATAATTTGATTTCATGATTTGAGTTTCTTCTGCGGAAGCTAAAATAGCGTACAAACCAAAAACAGGGCATTTTTCAGTTGATTTTGGATCTTCCAACGGCGTGCTATCGGTTGGCATTGACATGATTTTTTTACGTAAATCTTTATCCGATAAAAAAATATCAATGGTATTATTACGTGATTTACTCATTTTATGACCGTCAATACCAGGAATATACATGGTTTCTTCCGAAATTTTTGCTTCAGGTAGTATAAAAACCTCTCCCATTTGATGATTAAATCGAGCGGCAACATCACGAGCCATTTCTAAATGTTGTAATTGATCCTTACCCACAGGTACTTGATCCGCTTCATAAAGTAAAATATCTGCTGCCATTAACATAGGATACGAAAACAATCCTGCATTTACATCCTCTAAACGATCCGCCTTATCCTTAAAAGAATGTGCTAAAGTTAAACGTTGGTACGGAAAAAAACAGTTTAAATACCAAGCCAATTCCGCAGTTTGTGGCACATCGGACTGACGATAAAAAGTTACTCTTTCCACATCTAACCCAAAAGCCAACCAAGTCGCCGCTACTGAATAAGTGTTTTGACGCAACACTTTAGCATCTTTTATTTGCGTTAACGAATGTAAATCAGCAATAAATAAAAAAGATTCATTTTCGGATTGAGAAGCTAACCGAATCGCGGGTTGAATCGCTCCTAAAATATTGCCTAAATGAGGGGTTCCTGTACTTTGTATGCCTGTTAAAATTTTTGCCATGCGTAAATTATATAGTAAAAATGGCGTTTAAAACAATCTTTTTTGGAATCGTTTTAAACACCATCTTGTGCGATAGGATTGTTTTTATTGTTTGATTAACTCTTTAATTTTAGCTTCAAGCTCGTCCATTAGTTCTGGATTATCTTTTATTAATCCTTTAACAGAATCACGACCTTGCCCTAATTTGGTTTCGCCGTAACTGAACCACGAACCGCTTTTTTTAACGATTTCAAACTCTACCGCTAAATCTAAAATTTCTCCTACTTTTGAAATCCCTTCGCCGTACATGATATCAAATTCAGCTGTTTTAAAAGGCGGTGCAACTTTATTTTTTATGATTTTTACTTTGGTTCTGTTTCCAATTACATTTTCTCCATCTTTTATTTGAGAAGAACGACGAATATCAATACGAACTGACGCATAAAACTTTAACGCATTACCACCTGTTGTCGTTTCGGGATTACCGAACATTACACCTATTTTTTCTCTTAATTGATTGATAAAGAAAACCGTACAATTGGTTTTACTAATCGTACCTGTTAATTTACGTAAGGCTTGAGACATCAAACGAGCATGTAATCCCATTTTAGAATCTCCCATTTCACCTTCAATTTCACTTTTTGGCGTTAAAGCAGCTACCGAATCCACAACAACAATATCCACAGCTCCTGAGCGAATTAAATTCTCCGCAATTTCCAAAGCTTGTTCTCCGTAATCAGGTTGAGATATAATTAAATTATCGATATCTACTCCTAATTTTTGCGCATAAAAACGATCAAAAGCGTGCTCTGCATCAATAAAAGCTGCAATTCCACCTGCCTTTTGAGCTTCCGCAATGGCGTGTAAAGTTAAAGTTGTCTTACCTGATGATTCTGGTCCGTATATTTCGATAACACGACCTCGTGGATATCCGTTTACCCCTAAAGCAATATCTAACCCTAAAGATCCTGTCGGAATTGCTTCCACATCTACAATGGCGCTATCCCCCAATTTCATTACGGTTCCTTTTCCGTAGGTTTTATCTAACTTATCTAAGGTTAACTGGAGTGATTTTAATTTTGCTTCTTTATCTGAACTCATGGTATGATGTGTGTTTTTAATTTTAATGACTGTAAAAATAAACTATTTAAATTTAATCGTGAAAATGTTTAATCGTTTATTCGAATGTTATTTTAGCTGTGATCCGTTGGCTTTGGGCATTGGGCTTTTTTAGTTGAAAGTTGGAAAGTTAAAAGTTTTTGATTTAATGGTAAATTGCTTTGAACAATCGGTAATAGGATTAAGTAAAAATTAAAATTCGATTAAACTATATTGGGTGTTCCCGTCGTTTATCGGCTCAGGTCGCGTTTTCCGCAGTACACGGTAATTTACTACACCTGAAACACAAAAAACTATTCAATTTTAAGGAATGGTTTGGTGTGATTTTATCTAATATTGTTTTTGTCCGTATCAAGCAACCAATTAAAAACGTTGAGATTTTTAACTCCACTTCGATTTTGTGTAAACGAATCTGTGGTGAGTAAATATTTAGGGTAGTTATCGTTGATTTTTTCTAATGAGCTAAATTCACGTTCTACCGTATTTTCGTTTGTCATTTGCCAAGCTACTTGATAATATTCGATGTCACCTGTAGGAGTTTTACATACAAAATCTACTTCGGTATTACGTGTTGTACCTGTCCATATTTTATTGCCTCTACGTAAGAGTTCAAGATAAACAATGTTTTCCAATATATGACCTCTGTCTGTTACACGCTCTTTTCCTGCCAAAATATTAAGCAAACCTGCATCTACCAAATAGTATTTTTCTTGTGTGGCTAACTGTTTTTTGCCTTTCAAATCAAAGCGGTTTACTTTGTAAAACACAAAACTTGCCGTTAAATAGTCTAAATATTTTTCAACAGTTGAGTGATGTATACTTTGTCCGTCCTGCTTTAATGTTTTTGAAATATTACTTGGCGAAAGTGCACTTCCCATATTTGAAGCTACAAATTTTGCAATATTGCCAAAAGCACGTTTATCGTTTATTTGGTGTCGTTGCGTGATGTCTTTTTCAACTATCGTAGTGTAAATAGCTTCCAAATATTCATAAATCTTATCAAAACCCTCTTCACGCAATTCTACACCTTTGGGTAATGATGTTTCGTTTACATAATCAAAAAATAAGGCTTCGTAATTAAGGTATTTATTGTTTGTTTCAATACTACGTGCCGTTAAATATTCTTTGAAAGAAAAGGGTAAAATTGAAATTTCAATGTAGCGACCACTTAATAAAGTCGCCAACTCACTACTCAACAAAAAAGCATTTGACCCTGTTATGTAAACATCTGTATTTTCAGTAGCAAAAAGTCCATCTACTAATTTTTCAAAGAAAGGAATATTTTGTACTTCGTCTAAAAAAATATAGTTAGGCTTATCCGTTTTTAGTTTGTTTTTTATCTCAAAGTAAATATCACTCCATGATTTATCAAGATAATTTTCGGGTAACTCAAAGTTATAAAATTGTATTTGACGTTTACCAACACCTTGTTTTAGTAGCTGTTCCCGATAAATTTCCAGTAAAGTACTTTTGCCTGACCTCCGTAAACCACTTACTACTTTTATGAGATCTTTGTCTTTATAAGATATTAGTTTACTGATGTATTCCTTACGATTCGTGTAGTTATTCATAAGGCAAATATAAGATATAAATCATCAAAACTTGTAAATTTTACAAGTTTTGATGATTTGAAATAGAAAACACGCTTTGTAGGGCGTGTTTTTTTTTTAGTATAATATTGATTTCTATCTTATGCTTGTTTCGCAATTACAACCGATATGTCATTTAAGATATCGGATATTTCAGCATTATTAAAATGTCCTCGTAACAAACTTTCTTTTATCATTTCTTTAAAATCAACCCAAGGAACCTCTCCTGAACCCGCATAATTAAACTTTCCTTCTTCAGTATTGTAGCGATTACGAATTGAAAATTCATTTGTATTCCATGTTGCTCCTCCCCATTCAATAGAATGATTTGAATTAGGCGTTCTAACTTTGTCTTTTACTTCCATTTTTTTAATATTTTAAAATTATTTTTTGATCAATTTCTCATTAAAAATACCTTTATCTGTTGTGATTTTTAGATAATACATCCCCGATTGTAAATGATCTAATTTTAACTCGGTTGTAGTCGATGTATAAACCGTTTGCCCTACATTATTCATTACTTGTACGTGTTTTACTTGCACGTTGTCAGGTATCGCGATGTTTACATTACTTGTAAAAGGGTTGGGATAAATATTAATTTCATTGCTTAGCCAAGCAAAATCTTCGTTTGAAAGTGCCATACAATCAGCTCCCCATTTTGGTTTGTTTTTTTCTATTAATAAACTATTAGTTGAAAAATCACTTGGCTCTACTATAATATTTTTTACACACCATTTGCTGATATCTTGATTAAGACTACCCCCTGAAAACATATAATCCATATTTGTTACATTACTAACATTCCAATTCCCAATAAATTGATTAAACTCTGAATTTGTAAACATATCTCTCATATTTGTCACATTACTAACATCCCAATTATTGATAGGCTGATTAAATGGTTTACAATTAAAAAACATACTTGACATATCGATTACATTACCAACATCCCAATCTCCAATAGGATGGTTAAAATTTGATGATGCAAACATAACATTCATAGTTTTCACACTACTAACATCCCACGAGCGAATATCTTGATTAAAAGATTCCGCATGAAAAAACATTGTAGTCATGTTTAAAACATTACTAACATCCCAATTAATTAAGGGCCGATTAAAAGAAAACGCATCCATAAACATAAACGACATGTCAGTTACGCTACTTACGTCCCAACTATTAATTTCTCCATTAAAAGCTGATTGACCCCTAAATAAAAAACTCATATCTACAATACCACTAGTACACGTTTTACTAGCGTTAATAGCATTAATTTGTTCCTTTATTCTCTTGGTATATGTAACACCGTTTAAGGTTCCTGTTTCACCCACTTTTGCGTTAGGGCACATACAAGTTACGCCATTAGCGTGTAAATAAAAATTGAGTTTGGTTTGCCCAAAAGTAATAGATTGAGCGCCAGAAACAATTAGGATTAAAATGATAATTTTTGATTTCATAGTTTATTGATTTAGTTGTTAATACTTGTTTTGATTCAAAATTAACCAGTGCCTAAGTCAAACTATGTCGTTGTGTTTTTAATTGTGTTACAACAAGTACAAAAAGAGGACGTGGGCTAATTCCATTTTTACTTGCACTAGAGGTTCTTGCAAAACCCACATCACAAAGCAAAAAGGAACGCCCACGCTTACCGTAGGCGTTTCCACTCTTACTTCCCTGTGATGTAAAAAAATTGCAAGATTTCTAGTACAGGAAAATTTTAAGCGAAACGCTATATTTAATTTTTTTTTTTGGGTTGGTGTTATATCATATTGTGTGATTTTTGATTCAAAACAAACTTAACAAATTTTTAAGATAAAAAATGTATTGGGGTTATTTTTTATAACCTATCTTTTGTTTAGACGTTGGATTTGCTTTTTTATCCATTAACTCATCTAAATAATTAAAAACCAATTCGATGTTTTTAGAATGATTGGATATTTTCTTTTTGATATCTTCTATCTCTAGTTTAAGGCTTAGAGTGTCAGTAAGCATTTCACGAAGCTTGGTATATGTTCGCATGATTTGAATATTAACTTTTATAGCTCTATCGCTATTTAAAACGCTTGACAGCATTAGGACACCATATTCAGTAAAAGCATACGGAGGTTTTCTGTTACCTCCCCAACTTGAGGTCGCAAATTGCGACTTCATTCTTTAATGCGCTTCCAACCAATTTTCACCTACTCCGATCTCCACATCTAAAGGCACTTTGATCGTGTAAGCGTGTTCCATTTCGTGTTTTATCATTTGTTTGAGTGCTTCTAGCTCATCTTTGTGAGCGTCAAAAACCAATTCATCGTGTACTTGCAAAAGCATTTTACTTTTCCAATGTTCGGATTGTAACTTTTGATGGATTTTAATCATTGCAATTTTGATGATATCGGCGGCGCTACCTTGTATTGGGGCATTAACTGCGTTTCGTTCGGCAGCTCCTCGCACAATGGCATTGGGCGAATTGATGTCTTTTAAATAACGACGACGTCCTAAAATAGTTTGCACATAGCCATTTTCACGAGCGAATTCGATTTGCTCGTTGATATAAGCGCGTAACCTTGGATACGATTCATAATACGCGTCGATTAACTCTTTAGATTCGGAGCGAGTTAAATTGGTTTGATTACTTAAACCAAAAGCTGAAACTCCGTATATAATTCCAAAATTAACGGTTTTGGCGTGACTTCGTTGCTCACGAGTTACCTCTTGCAACGGTACACCAAATACTTTGGATGCGGTTGAGGCGTGAATATCTTCGCCATTGGTAAACGATTGGATCATCTCAGGATCTTCGCTTAAAGCAGCAATAATCCGAAGTTCTATTTGAGAATAATCTGCTGCAACTAATACATAATTTTCGTCGCGAGGAACAAATGCCTTACGGATTTGACGTCCGCGATCGGTACGGATCGGGATATTTTGCAAGTTGGGATTGTTTGAACTCAAACGCCCCGTTGCTGCAACAGCTTGCATATAATCGGTATGTACGCGACCTGTAACTGCACTTACTTGTAACGGCAACGCATCAACATAGGTGTTTTGTAATTTCACTAACGAACGCCAATCTAAAATGGCAGCTACAATTTCATGCTCGGTAGCTAATGTGGATAAAATCTCTTCGCCTGTGGCATATTGCCCAGTTTTGGTCTTTTTTTGTTTGGCACCTCCGATTTTGAGTTTATCAAACAAAATATCACCTAATTGTTTGGGTGAGGCTAAATTAAAAGACTCGCCTGCGATTTCGAATATTTTAGTTTCTAAGGTTTTGATATCATCGCCTAAATCTTTCGATAAGCTTTTTAGGAAATCAACATCTAAACGAATCCCTTCCATTTCCATATGTGCTAATACGGATAATAAAGGTATTTCAATTTCGTCAAAAACAGATTTGGTTTCGGTTTCAGTTATTTTTTGTTCAAAAATTTCTTTTAATTGCCATGTAATATCAGCGTCTTCAACCGCATATTCTTTTACTTCCAACACATCAATGTCTCGCATTGATTTTTGGTTTTTACCATTTTTACCAATTAAATCTGTTATCGGTTTTGGCGAGTATTTAAGGTAGGTTTCTGCCAAAACATCCATATTATGACGCATATCTGGATTTATCAGATAATGGGCAATCATCGTATCAAACAACACGCCCTTTACTTGTACGTTATAATTAGCCAATACTTTGATATCGTATTTGATGTTTTGCCCTACTTTTTGAATGGTTTCATTTTCAAAAAATGGTTTTAGTTGGTCTATTATGGCTTGTGCTTTTGCACTTTCGGAAGAAATTGGCACGTAAAATCCTTTTCCTTTTTCGTAACTAAATGCAATTCCGACTAATTCAGCGGTAAGCGTATCCAAACCTGTGGTTTCGGTATCAAAACAAACACTGGATTGTTTTAGTAGATTTTGCATTAATAATTGCAATCCAAAACCTGCTTCGACCAATTGATAATGATGATCGGTATCGGTTAAATCGGCATAAAATTTTGTACCTGAGTCCGTGTTTGAATCTGATTCAACTTCTCCAAATAAAGAAAATTGATCTTCGTTAGCGGCCGTTTTTTTAGGAACTGTTTTCACCGCGTCGCTATCCATATCAGCGGTTACATTTGCCCCGAACAACTGCTCAAACTGACTTGCCATTCGGCGGAATTCTAATTCGTTAAAGAGCGCTGCTACTTTGTCTGTATCGGGCGGTGTTAATTCGTATTCTTTTTCTTGAAAAATCACCGGGCAATCCAACAAAATAGTAGCTAATCGTTTAGATAACAATCCTTGTTCTTTATTTGCCTCAATGCGTTCTTTCATTTTCCCTTTAAGGGTGTGGGTATTTTCTAAAAGAGCTTCCATACTACCGAATTCTTTTAAAAACTTAACCGCTGTTTTTTCACCTACACCTGGTAATCCAGGTATATTATCAACCGCATCTCCCATCATTCCTAATAAATCAATGACTTGTAAAGGACTATCCACATCAAATTTTTGTTTGACTTCTTCGACACCTAAAATTTCAATACCGTTACCCATACGAGCGGGGCGGTACATAAATATATTTTCAGAAACTAATTGAGCGAAATCTTTATCAGGCGTGACCATAAATACTTGATAGCCTTGTTTTTCAGCTTGTTTTGAGAGTGTTCCGATCAAATCATCTGCCTCATACCCACTCAACTCGACCACTGGGATATGCATTGCTTTTAAAATCTTTTGTATATACGGAACAGCTATTTTAATAGCGTCAGGTGTTTCTAAACGGTTGGCTTTATAGGCTGGAAATAAATCATTTCGTAAATCACTACCTCCTTTATCAAAACAAACCGCTAAATGGTCGGGTTTTTCTCTTTTGATAACATCCAACAACGAGTTCATAAACCCCATAATCGCCGAAGTATCCAATCCTTGTGAGTTGATGCGGGGATTTTTTATAAAGGCATAATATCCTCTGAATATTAAAGCAAAAGCGTCTAAGAGAAATAATCTTTTTTGAGGTTCGGGCATGATAATGTTTTAAAATGTAATTGAAAGCCCTACTCCGTTTGAGTTGGCTATAATCATGGTATTATCGATAATATTCGCTTGTTTTGGTCTTCTATCTAGGTCATTCATACGATCTACTACATATTCCATTTTCTTTTTGAAACCTATCTTTATAGGCACTGCCAAAACAAGCATGACCGCTCCTGCTAGCATTGGAGTTGTATTTAACATGCCTGGTCCATATAATGCCGCCGCGAGTGGCGCTACAATAAATACACTACCCCCAACAATAAGTGCATTACCAAATGCTTGTTTGGTCCGACCCGAATTATAAAATTCTAAAATCTCGTAATTATTAGCGTATTTTGCTCTGATCTCTTTAGGAGACACTTTATAACCAGCCGAATCTCTGATTTTACCCCAACCGCTGTAATAAAATTCTTCTTGTGCATTTAAATTAGCGACAAACACCAATAAAAGCGCGATAAAATAGTTTCTCATTTTATGGTTAAATAATTTACTTTGCAAAACTACAATCTTATTGCCTAAAAACAAGTTTATTATGTTGCGTTGGATACTACTTATTGCGATTATCTTATTGTTCGAATTTTATGCTTTTCAGGCTTTTAAAACAGTAACCAAACTCAAATGGATTTTATGGATGTACCAAGTACTAAGTGTTGCCATAATTTTATATGTTATCTTTAATGTTTTACAATTTGACCGAAGCACAGGACAAAACAAACAAAGCCTCCAAACAATTGGTGTGATTTTAATTACGGTTGTTCCGAAATTGGTTTTAACTTTTTTCCTTTTCGGAGAAGACATCTTTCGAGTTGTGGTTGGCGGTATTCGCTTTTTTACAACCAATTCATACAACGGTGATTTTTTTCCTGAAAGAAGAAAATTTATCAGCCAATTGGCGTTGGGGTTAGCGGCTATACCGTTTGCATCTTTGATATATGGTATTGTTAAAGGAAAGTATAATTTTAAGGTTATCAAAACCCTAATTCCGTTTGATGATTTACCCCAAGCATTTAACGGTTTTAAAATCTTGCAATTATCCGATATCCATAGTGGTAGTTTTGATGATCCTGAAAAAATCAAATATGCTATTGATTTGATTAATGAACAAGATTTTGATATCCTATTATTTACAGGAGATATTGTAAACACACACGCTAGAGAAATGCATCCTTGGATTGAAATATATAAAAAAATAAAAACACCTGCTTTTGGTAAATTTTCAGTATTGGGAAATCACGATTATGGCGAATATGTAACTTGGAATTCTCCTGAAGAAAAAAACCAGAATTTTGAGAATATCAAAGACCTACACCGTCAAATTGATTTTAAATTATTATTGAATGAATCTATTCCGATCCAAAAAGACAATGATATCATCCAATTAATAGGCGTTGAAAATTGGGGACATAATTTTAAAAAAGCAGGTGATTTAAAAAAAGCTGCCGCAAAAACAACGATTGATGAGTTTAAAATACTGATGAGTCACGACCCATCTCATTGGGAATACGAAGTAAAAAACAATCCTAAAAACATCCATCTAACACTTAGCGGACACACGCATGGTATGCAATTTGGAATTGAAATACCGGGAATATTTCGATGGAGTCCGGTACAATACGTTTACAAGCAATGGGCAGGACTATACCAAGAGTTTAACCGATATATTTACGTCAATCGAGGCTTTGGTTTTCATGCCTATCCAGGCCGTGTAGGCATCTGGCCTGAAATTTCAATAATAGAATTAACAAAAAAATAGGATTTTTGCGAAAAAACCATATATTTGTTATGGTCACATAGCATTGAACAACTAATTTGCAAATTAATACCTTTAAGTTATGTCTAAATTTGGAGAACTTATCAAAACAGAAACGCCTGTTTTAATCGATTTTTATACCGATTGGAATGAATCTTCAGTATCTATGCATCCCGTAGTTAGAGATGTAGCAGCTGCATTAGGCGACCGTGTAAAAGTCATTAAAATTGATGTTGACAAAAACGCTGAATTAGCTGGTGCTTTAAAAATCAACACTTTACCTACATTGATGATTTACAAAGACAACCAAATGAAATGGAGACAAACAGGCGAACTTGACGCCAATACCATTATCGGATTGTTGTTGGAATACATCAACAGATAATATCTAAACGATACCCTTTTTTTCTTAAATATTTTAGATACCTTGGCAATACGTATTGGATTGTTTTGAATGATTTTATATTATCATGAAACACAACAATACTGCCGTCTTCGGTGTTTTTAATGACGTTTCTTAAACACGTTCGCGCAGTTACAGAAGGATCAAAATCAGCGCTCAAAACGTCCCACATGATTACTTCAAATCCATTTTCGCGTACCTGAGTGGATTGGTTAGGTGTTAATTTACCATATGGCGGTCTAAATATCTTTGTAGTCAATTCTGTATGATAATCCGTTAACTTTTGAGCTAATAGCTTTTGCGTTTTAATAACCGACTCTAAATATACTTTATCATCCGTTTCCCATCCGTTATTGTGATTGTAGGTATGATTACCTACACAATGATTGTTAGATAACAATTGCTCAAATATTTGAGGGTGTTTTTGGATGTTTTCGCCTACACAAAAAAAAGTTGCCTTTACGTTGTATTTATTTAGCGTACCTATGACCCATTCCGTTATTTCAGGAATAGGTCCATCATCAAATGTTAAATACACTTTTTTAGCTCCTGCTGATTTATTCCAAGTATAATTTTTGAAAATTTTCTTGAATATCCACGGCGTTTTAATCCAATACATTTAATCGTTGTTATTTTTCATTGTCACGACCAAATCGACTAAACATTTTATTATAATTATTAAAGGCAGATTTATTTTGGTTGTAATACTCCATATCTTCTTTTTTCCTTGCGGTGAATAACAAGTTGCGGTAACGCTCAATATCCGTAACAATTTCTACATAATAGTTCTCTTGTTTTGATGCAGACATGGTATTGAAATAGGTTAAACTTTCTTGATATTTTTGTTTTAAATCATTTAGCACCTCTCTTGCTTTTTCTTTTTGACCCAAATCATAATATCCTTCGGCAAAAGGTTCTACCAAGGTATAATACTCATAATACTTTATTGGAAATTTATCCATCGCCAAATCCGCAATTTTAGTCGCTTTTTCTTTTTTACCTTCTAAAATCAACTGATTCATCAATCGGCATAAATTAGTTCTGAAAGTAATACTGTTTTTTCGTGTTTCAGGATCGTGATAAATATTCGGGCTGTTGCTATTACCCCAATCCCATTTCATTACTGTAGTATACATTTTTTCTGAGTCTATTCCTCCCATCTCCATTGGATTATCTTTATCCTTCATCGTTGATTTTATTGGTACCAACTTATAAGTTAACCCTTCCAATTGTAAATATTCTTTCATCCAAATATAGTCTTCATCTGCAAAAGCTCCTCCTGTAAAATATATCGGACGTTCCCAATTGTTATTTGCCACAACATCCAACATCATTAGTCTATTTTTATATAAAGCGCCCGCAGTGATATCAACATCAATATAAGGCACTATCGAATCGTGTTGGTGCACCGCTAATTTCTGATTTGTAATTACTCTATTTTTATCTACTGGAATTCGGATTTTATTGGTTGGATAAAAATGTATTTTTTGACCATTTTGAAGTTCCACTATTGTTTGTGGGTTATCACTGGCTATAAAACGTATAAAATCATTAATATCCCATCTTTTGTCTGTTTTCTTATCAAACAAAACAGCATCTCGAGTACCTTGTACATATTGGTGGTGTTCAAATGAAATAGGCAAAGGTTTGGACTCGTACGATTGTAACTTCATTTGGTCAACATACCAATCGGTCATAAACAAACTGGTATTAACAACTCTAATATCGGTTCTGTATTTTTCAATTTCTTGTAAATACCACAACGGAAAAGTATCATTGTCGCCAATGGTAAATAAAATCGCATTTTTATCACATGAATCTAAGTATGCTTTTGCATTTGCCAAGGCAGTGTATTTATCCGAACGATCATGATCGTCCCAATTTTCGGATGCCATTACAACTGGAGCGGCTAAAAACACCGTCGCCAAAACTGCTGGAATGGCTATTTTAGGTTGTAAAAACGACCTAATTTTATCATAAATTGCAAATACGCCAATACCTATCCAAATGGCAAATACATAAAACGAGCCTACCAAAGCATAATCTCTTTCTCGAGGTTCAAAAGGGCGTTCATTTAAATATATTTTTAGCGCAAGTCCTGTAAATACAAATAAAACAAGCAATACATAAAAACTTTTTAAATCTGATTTTGCATGATAAAATAATCCAATCATACCCAACAAAAACGGGATTAAATAATATGCGTTACGTCCTTTGTTATCCGCTAAATCCGACGGTAATAAATCCTGAGACCCCAATCGTATCTCATCTAAAAAGTTAATTCCTGAAATCCAATTTCCGTACAAACTATTGTATTTTCCTTGGATATCATTTTGTCTTCCTGAAAAATTCCACATCAAATACCTCCAATACATATATCCAAACTGATATTCGACCATAAAGGAAATGTTATTCCAAAACGTAGGTTTTTCGACGATTAAATAATCCCCATAATTTTTTAAAAACTTATGATAGCCTTCCGCCTCTATTTGACCTGAATAATAAGAGGTTTTAAATTGATTAACGATATCAACCAATTCTTTTTCTTCTAAGTATTCAGGTTTGATTTTAAACTCTAATACATCGGTGAAAATCATATAATTTTCGGCGTGATCCGGACTCCATAAGCGAGGTAAAATAGTTTTGTGAGCATCATCAAAATTTTGAGTAGCATTTTTATAATTATTTACGATAACGTACTTACCTGTTTTGTAATCTCTTTCGTAATTGGGTTGATCGTCTTTGTATGGATTGTCTTTATCCAAACCAGCATACGAATCAGAAAATTGAGGGCCGTAAAATAATTTGGTTTCTCCGTATTGTTCTCTGTTGTAGTAAGCTAAAACCTCTCGTGCGTCCGAAGGTTTGTTTTCGTTAATTACAACGTTTGCATTAGATCGTATCGGTAACATCAACCACGATGAAAATCCTATAAAAACAAACAATACACACAATACAAGGGTGTTGTATAAAATATGCCCGTGTTTTTTAGTGTATTCTAAACCAAAATAAAATGCCAGTATAATTCCTAAAGTGACTATTATGGTTCCTGAATTAAACGGCAATCCAATGCTATTTACAAAAAAGACTTCCGCCTTAGCGAATAAAGCCATTGATAAAGGCAATAGCATTTTAAAGATGAACAATAGAACCGACACCACAATAATATTTGCAATCACAAAACCTTTAATCGTAAATTCTTTATAGTGTTTAAAATAATATAAAAATCCTAACGACGGTATTACCAATAACGCCATAAAGTGAACACCAAAAGACAACCCTACCATTAATGAAATAAGTAATAACCAACGGTTCCCTCTGGGTTCGTTCATTTCTTGTTCCCAACGTAATCCCAACCAAAACAATAACGCAATAAATAAAGAGGCCATGGCATACACCTCGGCTTCTACTGCATTATACCAAAAACTATCCGAGAACGTAAAAACTAAAGACCCTAACAACGCACTACCTAAAACCATTATGGCATTTTCGTTAGTCCACTCTTTTTTAATGGCAAAAATTATTTTTTTAAGAATAATCGTTAACGACCAATACATAAATAATATCGTGAAAGCACTCGAAAATACCGACATCATATTAACCATCAGCGCAACTTTATCCGCCGAAAAAGCAAACATCGCGAAAAAAGCCCCTAACATCTGATACAAAGGCGCTCCTGGTGGGTGACCTACTTCTAATTTAGCGGCTGTTGAGATATACTCCCCACAATCCCAAAAACTTAATGTAGGCTCTACAGTTAAAGAATAGACGATTAAAGCTACAGAAAAGGAAAACCAACCCAATAGGTTATTCCATCTTTTATAATTGAATGTTAGCATTTTATATTTGACTTTATTTTTAACAAGCACAAAGAAAATCATTTTTAACGGAATTAAAGTTGAAAAACTTTGAAGATTTTTTAAAAAAAACTTGTTGTAACCAAAATATATTATAAATTTGCACCCGAAATGAAGATGATGGTCCATGGTGTAATGGTAACACTACTGTTTTTGGTGCAGTCATTCAAGGTTCGAGTCCTTGTGGACCAACAAAAAAATCCCGTTTAAAATTAATTTAAACGGGATTTTTTGTTTGCTTTTTTTAGCTCCTTAAATTGAGTTTAGTACGAAGTTATCTTGGTAAAATCTGATTTAACTCCATCAACATCAATTTTTGCCGACTTTTTCGTAGGAAAACCATTCGAGTTATATTCATACGAATAAAACACCTCTATTTTTGATTTATCCGCACGAATTATTGTTTGAGATAGTATATTACGTGACAAATTACCCGAAATTCCTCCATCAATATTTAACGCGCCATACCCTGTAATGTTTTTGAAAGGATTGTTTTTTGTATCGTAAGTGTATGTATTAGTTACATAAATGTCTTCTAAACTATTATATATAACTGATTTTGCTACTTCTCCTTCTTGATCCAGAGTAATTAAATACGTATGCACAATTTTAGTTTGTTTTGCTAGATCACCTTGGTATACTGTAGCTGAAATTGTTCCATCATTATTATAAGTATACGTGCGTTTTAACGCCAGATCATCTAAAGGACGTAATTCTGAGGCTTCAATTAACTTTTTATTGTCGTTGTATTTATATAAAATTTTAAATACTTCATTTTTTTCATTAGAGATAATACATTCTGTAATTAGTTCTCCAGTATAGATATATGAGTAGCTTAATTTGTCAGTACCATCAGTAATTGTTTTTTTAAAAATTTTGTTTTCATTGTAAATATATTCTGTTGTTGCCGTATAAGATTCTTTACCTGATTGATTTTCATCAACTACTAAATCAACTTCTTTCTTAACAAGAATAGATGTATCAACGAATTCATTAATTGTTTCTGTAGGAATATTTACATTGTCTTTTTCTTCACTACATGACGTTATTAAAAATACGGCTAAACTTAAAATTACTGCTTTGGTTTTCATGTGATTGATTTATATAATTAATTTGAATAAAACGTTATTGTACTATTGCGAGTAAATTATTTTACGAGAAACTATCTTATGATGATTTTTTTAGTTTGAATTTCCTGATTTTCACCATTTATCGATATGTAATAAATCCCAGGTACTAAATTATTTAGTGTGTAGTCTTGATAAAATACTCCTTCTTGAAGCTCCATTGTTTCTTGAAGCAAAACACGACCTATGTTGTCTGTTATCGTTAAAAATTTGTCTGCACTAAAAACATCATTTTTATAATGTACACTAAACGATCCTTGCGAAGGATTAGGATAAACAATAAACTGTATTTCTTTAGCGTCAAAATCGGCAACACTCAAGTTTGGATCGGTAATATTTGTAAAACGTGGTACAATATCAAATTGAGGGCTGGTGCTATAATCTGGTTTTACGGATCTTGACATAAATTTATCCCATGCCTCTTGCGATCGTTCAATACCTGAATCCACCGCTACAGCTAATGCGGGTTGCATATTTGACGGATAACCTTCTGTGCTATTGGCGTAACCTGTCATTTCACCTAACTTAAGTTTTAAAATTTCTGCAATTTTGATGTCATTGTAATTCGCATTAATTAACGCTTGACTGTTGGTGTATTGGGATAAAAGTGTTGCTTCGTAAGCTTGTCTAAAATTGATAAAATCGTTACCGTTATCGTCTTTTACCTGCATGCGATACGGAGCTCCGATTATCCAACTATAAGCAGGATTAATCATCCTATTAACAGGGTATTTGCTTTTCCATGCGAGTATTTTTTGAGTATCAAAATCCAAGTCTTTTAAACAGCCAACACTCCAGGTAAAAAAATCATCCATCCAAGGCGAAGTATTATAGAGATTATTTTCTTTAGACAAAGGGTTTATCCAACCTAATTTATTCGCATTAGGATTGTTTACATATTCATTTTCATACCACTCGATATTGTTTTGAACCAAAGAAATATAATGTGATTTTTTGGGGTGATTATCAGGTAAAATATAAGCCGTTTGTCCTAAAGTTCGGAAAGACCAAGCCTGTCCTCTAACTTGATCGGATTTAATCAATCCTTTTTCTTTTCCTCTATACCAGGGATTAGATTGGATAATATTAAAGCTATTCCAAAACTCTAATTCTTCCATATAAAAATAATCCCCTGTTAGCAGATACGGATAATAAGCTAAACTCGGTTGATGTGCTGAATCTGGTTTATAAGGCACTGAAGAAGTACTCCCTAATGACGGCAACAACTCATACTGACCTGTTTTAGGATTGTATGTATCACCTTTATTACCCAATAATGAAATGTAAGGATATACATCAACCGATGCTGGAAGATTTGTATTTTTGTCTCTATAATGAATTGGAAAACTAGCTGCCGATTCTCCCGATTTCAGTGTAGCATCTAAAGCGCGTTTATCCATTGTTAAGAGATGAAAAGCCGCCCAATCAGGTAAAGGACCGATATCAAATCTACCACCTGTGTCAGGCATAGATTTATAAATCAGGGCGTTCCCCATTGGTTCAGTATCTGACTTGTCCAATCTGTTTTTTAGGTTGCTTAAACTTGTATCAGGAATATCTAACTTATCATTATAACTAGGCACAGCTCCTGTTTCAATTAAATATTTAGTGTTGTGTTTAATTGTTAAATCAGGCTCGCTAATTGACCAAAATACTTTTCTCCATCGGGCATGATGGTAATGCTGTAACTGACTTTTGGAATAGACCGTTTTTCCGTTCAACAATAAAGAAATAGCATAGGTGAAATTGCGTGGATTTGCTTCGTAAGTCCAGTTGTTTTCGATGGTGTAATTGACTCTGATAGCTGTTTTTGTTGCGCTAATTCTGTATGCCCTAACGTTATATTGCACATTTAAATGCGGGTGCGCAATGCCTTTGTTGTTTTTTAACGGAGCAAAAATGACCCATTCAGACACGGTTGAACCCTTTAACCATTGGATTGAAGTATCAGAAAGATAATCCAATACTTTAGCAGAATAATTTTCGTTATCGACCGTTAAAGTAACTTCTGCGTTGAAGTTGTTATTGACAACTTCTGATATCGATACAAGATTCATATCCGTTTCTGTACTACTTGTTTTTAATTCGAAAGCAATTGAATTAGACGCATCTAATCGTGGGAGTATTCCACTAAGTAAAGCATGGCGTACAGATCCATCGCTATGTTTTGCTTTGACATCAACTTGTAACGGAATGGTATTTTTATCACTTGTTACTCCATATATGTTGTGCACTGGATTTAATTCTCCTTTTTTGAAAACTTGTCCAAAAGTAAAAGGCACATTTGTTTGAGCAGTAGTAGTTGTGTTTTCTAAAATAATATGTAAACTACCTAAATTACTGGTGTCAACTGGTTTTGGAGTAACAGGCTCTGGTTGCGTTGGTTCTGGTTCTGTAGGCTTTGGCGTGATCGGATCAGGAGTAACTACTTCGGGTAATGTAGGCTCTATTTCAGGAGCATCTCCTAATTTATAAACAAAAACATTTTCTTCAGTTGAGTTAACTACAATCACGCAGTTTTTAGATGGAATATATCTGAAACGACCGTAAGTTCCGTTTTTGGTTGGTTGGGTAGGTATTACGGTATTGGTTGATGAAATTTTTAGTTTTTCCCATGTAGGTATTTCAGTAGACATATCTAAAGTATAAAGGTCTGCTCCACCATTCCAACCAATAAACTTTTTAAGATGTGGTATATATTCGAATCCCGGTCTCCAACCACTACTTATTGCGATACCACCATTTGTCTTTATTATTTGAGGCTTGAGTGTTCCTGTTTGTGAAATGTCCCAAACCACAATTTCATTATCAAGATTATAATTGTGTTTGCCCACACCAACCATTTTTCTATTGATAGGATCTATAGCTGCTGTCATATAATCAAATCCACCATCTGTATATTGGTTACCTCTAGCAATCCATGCGTCATTAATAGGATCATACTCACTTATATACCTATATGAATAACTAAAAACATGTCCTGTAACAGGGTCGTAAGCGCTAAACATACCATTATTGAAGTCTGTACTGCGACGTTCCCATTTTTTAGTATCAAAATTAAAAGCGTCTAAATTTGATTTTCCTTTTGCGGATGGGTACATCGCGTAAGCTCCAAATGAACAAAAACGATCTATATTAGGAAGGTATTGCAATTGATTATAGGTGTGTCTCGAACGAGGCAATCCATCAGGATAATATCCGGTGGATTCGTCACCGCCCACATCTGTTGATGGCTCCGTAATACGTTCCCATTTAAGAGTATTAACATCAAAAGTATACAATTCGTTACCCGAATAATCCTGATGACCACCACCCCAAATAATTAATTTATCGCGTTTGGTATCATATGCACCACCACACCAAGCCGAAACAATCGATTTTTGACCACTCCAATTAGGCGGAACAGGTTTAGCGTAAACAGATGATAATCGTGAGTTCGGGATTTCTAACCATTCCCCTGATTTAAGCTGATCTATTATATTTTGAGATTGAACACTTTGAGAAATAAAAAATATAGAAATAGTCAGTAGTAGTTTTTTTACCATTTTAGCTGTTTTTTTTAGGAATAAAAAAAACAGTGTAGTAAAAATTTATAGTTTGAAGCCCATTTACAACTACACTGTTATTTTTCGTATGAGTTATTTATGAGGCTAAATTACAGTTATTTACCACCCCTAATCAATGCTTTTTACCAACGGGCGGTTTCTTAAATAACTGGTGGTTTTTTTATCATATTCGGAAAATGACATAAAAAAACGCTCTATAATTGAATTACAGAGCGTTTGAAATGACATAAAAATAATCCTCTATTTGAGCAATGCCGCCAAAAACGAGGCTTTTTTTCTTTTAGAAACATCTAATACAGAACTATTGGTCATCTCTACCGTTCCGCCTTCGCCTTTATTGTATTTCACGATTTCTTTTAAATTAATCAAACTGGAATTGTGTATACGAATAAAATTGTATTCCGTTAATATTTCTTCAAAATATTTTAAATTTTTGGTCGAAATAATTTCTTTATGCCCTTTAATACAAAAATTTGTATATCCTTTTTCTGCTTTACAATAAATGATTTCTTTTACAGGAATAAAAAGTAATCCATTAGGTGTGCTAATGGCTATTTTCATATTTTCGGAATCTACTGTTTTATTGTTCTTGATATAGTTTTCGTATTGTTTGTTGTCAAAATTCGTTTTTTGACTCACTTTATCAATAGCTTCATTTAATTCTTTAATATCAATCGGTTTCAGTAAATAATCAATTGCCGAAAACTTAATAGCGTTCAACGCATATTTATCGTAAGCTGTAGTAAAAATAACCGAGAAATTTATTTGAGGAATTTTTTCTAAAAGATCAAATCCCGTTTCGCCTTTCATTTGAATATCCAAAAAAACTATATCTGGAGTATACAATTCAATCGCGCTCAACCCCTCAGCAACATCTTCCGCAAGGCACACTATTTTTACCTTATCACCACAATAGGTATTTACGAGGTAGTTGAGGGTGTCTCTTCCTTTTTTTTCGTCATCAATAATTATTGCTTTCAGCATTTTCTTGTGAGTCTAGTCTAATGGTATAAATATACTAATTTTTGTTCCCGAAATCGCACCTGATGGAGCTATTATATCTTCCGTACTAACGGTTATACTAGATTCGTTTGAATTATTTAACGTTTCCAATCTTTTTTTGGTTATTGACAGCCCCAAAGATTGATGGCTTTTTTTAACTCTCGAATTAATTTCTTGAGATGCCTGACGCCCCACCCCATTATCCGATATCGTACATTGTAATGTATTCGATACTTTTTTAAACGTTATTGCAATAAACCCCTCGATATCTAATTCTTTTTTCAGATTCATTAAGCCATGGATAATCGCATTTTCTACATAAGGTTGGATCAACATCGATGGAATTTCGGGATTTTCATACTCTAAATCTTCCGAAAGATCAATTTTGTACTTTATTTCTTTATCAAAACGCAACGATTCGATTTCGATATAATTTTCAAGAAAATGAATCTCATCAGTCAACGATATTCGGTCTTGATTAGAATTTTCAAGAATTTTTCGAACCAATTTTGAGAATTTTGAGAGATAATCCAGCGCAAATCGATTTTCGTTTTTAATGATAAAATATTGTATCGAATTGAGCGAATTAAAAATAAAATGCGGATTCATCTGTGATCGAAGTGCTTGTAATTTAAACTGCGCTATTTCTTTGTCTGAAACTAATTGCTTTTCTCTTCTTTTTATAAAGTAAAAAAGTCCTGCGACGGTACTAATTAACAACAAACTATAAAACCACCACGTACGCCAAAAAGGAGGCAAAATTTTAATTTTTAATGCTGCGGGAGTTGTATTCCAAATTCCGTGGTTATTCGTTGATTTCACCATAAAAGTGTATTCCCCTGGTTGTAAATTGGTATACGAAACAGCCCTTTCGGTGGTTGCATTGATCCATTTTTCATCCAAGCCTTGTAATCTATATTTATATTGAAATTTTTTGGGTTGATAAAATCCAATACTCGAAAACTGAAAATTCAAGAAATTTTCTTTATAATCTAACGTAATTTTCTTTTTAAAAGGGATAATCGTGTCGGTCTGAAATGGTTTATTATAAACACTACATCCACTAATTATTGCGGGTTGGTTATTCTGCTTTTGTGTTATCGCTTCAGGCTGAAAATAACTAATCCCTTCTGTTCCTCCAAAAAATATCGTTCCATTATCATCTTGGTACACCGAGTTTCTATAAAATTCGTAGCTGGCAACTCCATCGCTTTCGTCAAAAGATTGATACGTTTTCGGTACCGTGTTTCGGATCAAACAAATACCTTTGGCTGTACTGAGCCATAAATTGTTATTTGTGTCATTTATTATCCCTGTAACCGTATTGGATATGATCCCGTTTTGGGTTGAAATATTGGTTATCTTTCCGTTAGGGTAGATTTTAATTAACCCTCCATTTCGAGTACCTAAATAATAAATTCGATTATTATCTTCATAAAAAGTAATAAAACTGTAACGATCCGTTTTGGGGTCTTTTTTATAATCGTAATTGGTAATTGTAGTTATATTGGGATTAATCTTATAAACTCCGTTGTGCATGGTGCCGATCCAAATATTTTTTTGAGAATCGGTTTCTATAAAATAAATGTAATCGGTATAAATCACTTTCGGAATTCGATAGGGTGATTTTTCTATTTTATTACGGTTTAAATCATAAAACAAAATCCCATTATCTGTACCTACCCAAACGGTATGATCGTTATGTTCATACGTGCAATTGATAACACTCCTTTCAATAACGTGATGTAATTTTTCGGTTTTAAAATTATAATGGTACAACCCGTCTAAAAACGTTCCGATCCACATATTTTTTTGAGAATCAATCTGAAGGGTTTCTATTTTACTATCTTTAAGAGGGCTATCGTGTAAGTAACGTTGATAGGATTTGGTTTCTGTATTGTAATTAATTATACCATTATTATACGACCCAAACCAAATGGAATTGTTTTCTCCTTTAATTATCGAACGTGTTTGTTTGCTTATCGGGTGTTTGTTTTCATAATAAATAGATTGAATTTTTAATTTTTTACGATTAAGAATATAAAAACCTTTATTTCGTGTACCAAACCACAGTTGGCTATCTTCGTCTTCAAAAATACTATTAGAATCCTGTGTGGTTATTTTTGAGTTATTAAAATATATTTCGTCGTTTGGTTTGTTTTTTATATCTGCTGAATAGATTCCTTCTTCTGTACAAATCCAAAGACGTTGTTGCTTATCTTCATAAATTTTATTTACAATATTTGATCGATTATTATTTGGGTCTATTCGATAATTATAAAACGTATTGGTTTTAGTGTCGAACGAAGTTAAATTACCATTGGTTCCGATCCACAATTTGTCGGATGTATCTAAAAACAAATACCGAATACTATTATCTGGTATTGACGGCTTATCAGTTTGCGCAAAATAATTGGTAAACCGCATTGTTTTTGTATCCAAATAATTTAAGCCATTAGATGTTGCTATCCATAAGTTTTCTTTAGCATCCGCTATTACGGATTTAACATCAGTATTACTAATCGAATTTTTGGTTGATATATGTTTAAAAACAGAATAACAATTTTTCTTTTTATTGTATCGAATTAATCCTCCCCAAGTTGAAATCCAAACGATATCTTTTTTGTCAATATATATATCTTTAACGTATTGAAGTTGTGAGCGTTCAAACTCGATTCCATCAAAAAACTTTGTGATTTTATCCGTTAAAGGATTTAAAACATTAACTCCTCCACCATCAATGGCGATCCAAAGTAACCCTTCTTTATCTTGAGTAATACTCAAAATATTTCCATCAGATATGGAGTTTGGGTCGTTTGGGTTGTTTCTGAAAATTTTAAAATTAGTTCCATCAAAACGATTAAGTCCGTCTTGCGTACCTATCCAAACAAACCCATCTTTATCTTTAAAAATAGACTGTACTTTATAATTAGACAAACCATCTTTTATATTGTAGTTTTTTATATTATGCTGCGCATAAATAAAATTACTCAATACTATAAAAAAGAAACTGTAAAAGACTGTTTTGTGTAAGCACATAAGTTGGTGGTGATATATTCGAACAATTACGAATATACAATTTAGGCTGATTTATGAAAAATTTACTTTAAACGGGAACATTGAAGAAATAAAAAAAGGGATAAATTCAGAAAATTCTGATTTATCCCTTTTAGTACTCAAGGCGGGACTTGAACCCGCACGAACATTACTGTTCACTGGATTTTAAGTCCAGCGTGTCTACCAATTCCACCACTCGAGCATTATATTTGGTAGTTGAGCGAAAAACGGGATTCGAACCCGCGACCTCGACCTTGGCAAGGTCGCGCTCTACCAACTGAGCTATTTTCGCTTATGTTATAAGAACGTTTTTCTTTGTTTCGGGGGCAAATTTAAGCAAACATTTGTACTAAACAAGTGTTTTGATTTATTTTTTTTAATTCGATAAAGTTTTTTTGATTTCATTCAATTTCATCAAAGCCTCAACAGGTGTTAAGGTATTGATATCCAATTGGCTAATATCTTCTTTTATCTCTTGCAATTTGGGATCGTCCATATTAAAAAAACTCAATTGCATTTCATCCGCTACCAATTTTACGGACTTTGTATCGTTAGAAGCGTGGTTTTTCTCCAATTGTTTTAATATTTTTTCCGCTTTACGGATAACAATCTGTGGCATTCCTGCCATTTTAGCTACATGGATACCAAAACTATGTGCACTACCCCCTTTAACCAGTTTACGAATAAACAATACCGTATCTTTTAATTCTTTTACCGAAACATTATAATTATGGATCCGATTAAAATCTTCACACATTTGATTTAACTCGTGATAATGCGTCGCAAATAAGGTTTTGGGTCTTCCAGGGTGTTCGTGTAAATATTCGGCAATTGCCCACGCGATTGAAATACCGTCGTAGGTACTGGTTCCTCTTCCGATTTCATCAAGTAAAACCAAACTTCGATCCGACACGTTATTTAATATCGAGGCGGTTTCATTCATTTCTACCATAAAAGTAGATTCGCCCATTGATATATTATCCGACGCTCCTACTCTTGTAAAAATCTTATCTACAACTCCTATTTCGGCGCTCTGAGCGGGCACAAAACTTCCCATTTGTGCTAATAAAACAATCAAAGCCGTTTGGCGTAATATGGCGGATTTCCCCGACATATTAGGCCCTGTAATCATAATAAATTGTTGTTGTTCTTTATCCAAATACACATCGTTAGATACGTAAACTTCTCCAACGGGCAATTGTTTTTCAATTACAGGATGACGCCCTTCTTTAATATCAATTGCAAATCCATCATTTAAAACGGGGCGTGTATATTTATTTTCTAACGCATTGGTTGCGAAAGAAGCCAAACAATCCAACTGCGCAACGGCATAAGCATTTTGTTGTATTTGAACAATAAAAGATGTAATCCATTGCACCAATTCTTGAAATAATTGGGATTCTATTTGATGGATTTTTTCTTCGGCACCCAATATTTTTTCTTCGTATTCTTTTAATTCTTCGGTGATGTAACGCTCCGCGCTAACCAAAGTTTGTTTTCGAATCCATTCTGACGGCACTTTATCTTTGTGTGTATTTCGTACTTCGATGTAATAACCAAATACATTATTAAACGATATTTTGAGGGATGAAATTCCTGTTCGCTCGATCTCTCTGGCTACGATTTCATCTAAATATTCTTTACCTGAAAACGCAATTTTACGCAACGCATCTAACTCCGAATGAATGCCCGAAGCGATGGCATTTCCTTTAGAAATTGCCACAGGCGCATCTGGATTTAGTGTATGTTTTATTTTCTCGCGAACAAGTTCACAATCGTGTAATGCTTTTCCGAAATCGACTACGGATACTTGTTTGCTCGACGTCGCGAGTTCTTTAATCGGTACGATGGCATCTAATGAATATTGAAGATACAAAAGCTCTTTTGGAGAAATTTTATAGGTAGCGATTTTAGACACCAACCGTTCTAAATCTGAAATTTTAGTAATCTGTTTTTTAATTTCATTAAAAATTTCGGGCGATTCACAAAAATAAGATACAATATCGTGCCTGTTTTGGATAGCCTCTACATCTTTTAACGGCAAAGCCAACCAACGCTTTAATAAACGGCCGCCCATTGGCGAAATCGTTTTATCGATCACTTCCAATAACGTAACCGCATTAACATTTTGTTTTTGATACAACTCCAAATTCCGAATGGTAAATCGATCCATCCAAACGTATTTATCCTCTGCAATACGTTGTATTTTAGTAATATGCTGTAATTGATTGTGTTGTGTTTCAGACAAATAATACAAAATAGAACCCGAAGCCACAATCCCCGAAGCCAACTCATCCACCCCAAAACCTTTTAATGAATTGGCATTAAAATGAGAGGTAAGACTTTCGTAGGCATAATCATTTTTATACACCCAATCTTCCAGATAAAAAGTATGAAACGGATTACCGAATGCGGTCGCAAAAGTAATTTTATTGTTTTTAGAAACTAAGATTTCGCTCGGCGCAAAATTTTGTAATAGCTTATCAATGTATTCTACCGTGCCTTGAGAAGTAAAAAACTCGCCTGTGGATACATCCAAAAAAGCAACTCCAATTTCTTTTTTAGAGAAATGAACTGACGCCAAAAAATTATTTGTATTCGCCTGCAACACCTCATCATTCATCGACACACCGGGCGTAACCAACTCTGTCACCCCTCGTTTGACTATGGTTTTGGTCATTTTAGGATCTTCCAACTGATCGCAAATCGCAACACGCAAACCTGCTTTTACTAATTTTGGCAGGTATGTATTTATAGAATGATGTGGAAAACCCGCCAAAGCAGTTTCCGTCTCGGATCCTGCGCCGCGTTTGGTAAGTGTTATGCCTAAAATTTTAGAGGCTCTTACCGCATCTTCCCCAAAAGTTTCATAAAAATCCCCTACCCGAAACAACAAACAAGCATCTGGATATTTTGCTTTGATTCCATTATATTGTTTCATTAATGGCGTTTCTTTAACTGTACTTTTTTTTGAGGACACGGCGATATATTTTGTAACCTGACGAAAATAAGAATTAATCAGCGGTTAGAAAAAGTTTTATATAATTCTTCGTTTCTTTGGGATTTAATCCGAAGTAAATTACTGATGAAGAAAATAACCAATTCCGAACTGAATCGCATCAGCGTTGATGAGTTTAAAGACGCCGAAAAAACACCGCTTATCATCATCTTAGATGACATCCGCAGTTTAAACAACATCGGCTCAGTTTTCAGAACATCGGATGCTTTTTTGATTGAAAAAATTTATTTGTGCGGTATCACCGCAACCCCTCCTAATAAAGAAATTAACAAAACAGCCTTAGGTGCCACCGATACCGTCGTATGGGAATATGCCGAAGATGTTTGCGCCGTGATTGAACAATTACAACAAAACAACACCCTTGTTTACGCGATTGAACAGGTTGAAAATGCTACTTTTTTACAAGATGTATCTTTACAATCAAACACCAAAACAGCGATTATCTTTGGTAACGAAGTCAAAGGCGTTTCTCAAAAAGCCATTGAAATGAGTAACGGTTGTATCGAAATCCCACAACTCGGCACCAAACATTCCCTAAATATTGCAGTCAGTGTTGGCATTGTCGTTTGGGATTTGTTTAAGAAGATTCGGTTTGTTTGAAAAAATTATTGCTATAGATTCCATTTTTAGCACTAATAAAAGTATCTTTTTATGAATATAGGTTTAATGTTTTTAAGAGTTTCGATTTCATTTCTTCTTTTAAACTTTCGGGTTCTAAAACTTGTACTTCTGCCCCCATAGATAATATTTCCATGACAAAGTCATAAGTTGGGCTCATATATAATTCAATTATACATTCAGTTTCGTTTTCGTAAACTATATTTTGTGAAGAATGTAAGGGTAGAGACTTAACATGATTGGCTTGATTATGAGAAAGCCATAGTTTTATTTTTTCGGGTTTGGTTCCGTCGGTTATAATTCCAAATGAATATTTGAATTTTTCATCAGGATTAAAATCTTTAGGATATGGAAATTTTTCCCTAGAAATATCTACATCCGAAATTCGGTCTAACCCAAAAGTTTTATATACGCCGTCAATTGGGTCTTGAGCAACTAAATACCAACGGTTTCGGGCTTCTTTTAAAGCTAATGGATATACTGAACGAACTTTTTTTTTGTTAATGGTTTTCCAAAATTTTTCGTGAGTGAATTGTATCTTATAATGATTTTTAATAGCATGAAGTAAACCGTGCATGTTCTCGGTTCCTAAATGTATTCTTTTTTCGATAATAATGTGATTAGAAATAGTATCGGAAATACTTAGAGCATTAAAAATTTGAAAAGATTCTATCAACCTGTCTGTTTTTACTTCATCAGCATCTTGTGTAATTTCATATACATTTTTCGAACGATTGTACTCAATATCAATTTTGTAAATTTCTCTGATTTCATAAATATCACGTTCAAAAGTTCGTTTTGAAATCACGTAATTTTCTTCATCGTTAATGGAATGTTTTTCCAAGTGATTCTGCAAATATTTAAACGAACAAGGATTGGAACGTAATTTATTGATGATTAAATGATGACGTTTGATGAATTGCTTTTTAGACATGCTTAAATTTTTATTGTTTTCCTATGATTGGATTGTATTTATCTCTTAAAAAATGTTCGATTTTATGAACTAACAAATCATAATGGTCTGTTTTTATTTCAACATATTTTATTTTGAAGGTTTCATCTTGTATGCTTTTTCTTTGATTTAATTTTAAAGCAGATGTAGTACTTTTAGGAGGTAATGAATAAATATGTTCATTTATTCTTTTTTTTAGGTTTGCTGATTTTCCAATATAAAAAGGAACCCATTTTTCAATATTAAGTTTTTCGTCTTTAGATAGACTCTCCAATCGAGAAGGCGAGTAAATAGGAGCTTTATTAATTGCATCATTTTTCCATTTTCTTTCAAAAACTTGTCCCCACTTTTTTATATCATTAAACTCGTAGTTTCTTTTAATCTCAAAAAAATAAATCCCTTTAAATTTTTCTTTTTCACTAAGATTTTCTATTTCGAGTTTAATTTCGTCTAAATTATTTAGATTAAATTCTCTTCCAATTTCTTTAAATATAATACTCTTTGAAAGCTCTTCAATTTTAGCATTTAAAGCTTTTAAATCTTTCTCGATAGAGGTGAAATCATTCATAATTATAAGGTGGTAAAAGTTAGTTGTTGTATAAATTTATTAAATGTCGGAAAGTAACTTCCCAATTTGGAAATTTTTCAGAACCAAAATGGATGTGTGTACCTGAAAAATTTTCTACGCCATTGCAAATACGGTCATCTACTAGAAAATCTCCAATATTTAAGTCTTTTCTATGGGTAAGAATAAGTCTTTTTGAAGCTATTTCTCCAAAATGTTTTTCAATCCAAATCCTTTTACCAGTAAATGAATGTGGCGCATTCCACATAGGAGTTGATAAAAAATAAACCTCAAATTTTTCAAATAATAGAGAAACCGTTTCAATGGCTAAATTCACAGGAGGTATATGATGAAAAAAATCTTCGTTAGCCTCGCAAATCACATCAACTTTGTTATTTCTAATTATGGCTTGATTTGAATCATTTTCGTGATTCATATTATTGATTTCTGAATCGTAAATCTCTAGAGCTTTATCGAAATCTGCGATTACGCCATCCATATCTATGTATAAAACTTTCTTTTTCATGGTTTTAATTTTATTCTTTCAGCATTAGAAAATAACATCATGCTGTTAATCCACGATTAAAACACTAATAATGATAAGTGCGGAATATTTAACGTCTAGATAGCTCATTTCCGTTTTTATCAAGTGTGATAAGCCAGTTTTCATATTTAACAGTAAAAGTATTTCCTGAAACACTTTTGATTTCTCTATTGGTTGCGTTTATTCTTTTAATTTCATTGCAATTTTCATCGTATGTTATTATCCATCCTTCTGAAATAATAACAAAAAAATCACTTGTAAATCCTGCAATTTCTCGTTTTGTGTCGCTCATTCGTTTAATTTCGTTCCCATTGGAGCCATAAATAATTATCCAACCGTCTTTTACTTGAATGTCTGAAATCATCTTTTTTGTTTTTTATTGTTGTGCTTACTCTATTTGGTTTTCAGCTTACCCGATTTTTATTATTAATACTAAAGTCGCGTTTTTTATATACTAATTAAACACTTTCTACCATTGTAATAAATTGGCTATCACTTAGCTTAATGATTAAAATTAGAATTTAAATCCTATAACTTTACTTACTTTCGATTTGTAATTTGTGTCTGTTTCAAAATTGAAAACATCCGCTAAAGCTAATGGATTATTAACTTCAATGTCGTGTCCTAATTTTTTTAAAAGAACATTAGATTTTTCAATGGCAAGTGGTTTAAAATCATAAATAGTAGTTAATCTTCCCCTTCTAAGTAAAGCTTTATCAATGTTTTTTAAATCGGTATTAAAAGTAGCAATGATTTGAATGCCTAAACTTTCTCCCAACAGTCCATCAGTTAAGTTTAGTAAAAAAGAGAGTTTAGTGTTATGATTACCATTTCTAGACAGAATCAATTCTTCGGCATCTTCAATAACTAGAATGCTGTTTTGATTGTTCAATAAAAATTCGGTAAAAGATAAGTCATCTAAATTTCCAGCTATTTTTGGGGATAGAAAAATTACTTGTTTGGTCTGTTGATGAATTAAATATTTTATATAAGTACTTTTTCCCGTGCCGGGTAATCCGTGAAAAAGATATAAGCCTTTGGTTTTCGGTTTTTTTAAATTTTTCACAATTATTTGGTGTATTTTTTTAAAATCATCATTGTAGTGCAAATCAATATTTAATCTTGGTTTTTTTATTTCAATATCTCGGGTAATTAGTTTGTTATTGGAACTAATTATCATACTAATTTTAGTTGTTTTTTTGGGTCTGATTTTAAATCGTATCAATCTGTTTTGCAACTCTTGTGCTTCAATTTCCAAGTTAGGATTAAAAAGAATGTATGCATTCTTTGAGTATAGATTAATTACAATTCCATTATTTAGAATAAAATAGTGATCTGAATAAAAATTTTTCTTCTTTTCATAAACATAGCTTTGATTATAATGTTCTTTTAAAATTTCATTGCTTAATTCACTTTTAATCCATTTTCTCATAGCTGTAATATCAGTATAATCAATAGATTTAATGTTTGGAACCACATTAAAATATCCATGATAAAGACGGATTTGATTAATGTAACTATTTCCTGATACATAAATATCTAAAGAATTATTTTTCAGATTTAATTCTTTTTCCGCTATTTCTACTTTTGTATTTTCCATATGCATGTTTTTATGTTAATCAAACCAAATGTAACCGACTTATGCGTCAAAGTATGACGAGGTAAATATTTTTCTAAACACTAAAAGAAATCTTCATGTCGTCAAATCTTGGCGTACAGCCGAAATAGTTTTGTAATAAAAATTATAGAACAAATCGGTATGGCAAATACAAATCTACACTTCTTGAATTTTGCAGAGAAGAAACTTTGACTAATCAGTTTTCAAAAACACAAATTGGGTTTATAAGAGATAATTGAATGCAGTTGAGTATGATTTTGTAGAAGCTGCTGTCTGGGTTAGGACTTGAATGATGAATTATTATTTTTTATGGATATAACCATAAAAAGTATTTAAAAATGTAAGTTTTTTAGCCTATACAATTATTTGAATGCTTTAACAGGGGCTTTTGTTTTGTATCAAACACCAGTCTCCTCCTGCTCAGAAAGAAGCTATAAATGCAATTGATTATTATTTCGAGCGTAGCCAAGACGCCCCCCCCCGATAACACAAAAATGTTTTCCATACACACAACGTGAGTCACAACAAAAAAACAAACTATAGCCAAAAGTTATATTTTTGGTTTTAAAACCCATAATTACACCGAAGTAAGAGGTCGTTTTATTAAATTTGTTTTTAGTATTGTTGCTTAAGCGAATTACCAATCTGCACGATCTAACGTATTCAATTAAAATTTAAACCTAAACAGTATGTACACTACTTATCACTTATCATCAGCCCAAGAGATTACTACTGACATTTTAGATGCAATTAAAGCAAGTTTTAAATCTAAAGCTATTGTAATTACCGTAGAAGAAGATACCGATTTTGAGCTTTCGCAAGAAGCAAAAAACATACTCGACAACCGATTAGCAGAAGATAAAAACGACTACATTTCTGGCAAGCAAGCAATTGACGAACTCAATAAAAAGTATGGTTTATAAGATTAAAGTGTCTCCTCGTGCACAGAAAGAAATTATAAACGCAATTGATTATTATTTCGAGCATAGCCAAGACGCTCCGAGTGATTTTATTCTTCAACTTAAAAAAACGTATATCACCTTAGAAAACAATCCTTTTTTTATCATTCGATACAAAAATGTACGAAGTCTAAAACTTAAAAAGTTTCCTTACTCATTATATTTCACTGTAAATGAAAAAACTAAAATTGTAGAAATACTTTCTTGTTTTCATAACAAACTAAATCATAAAAAAAGCCCTAAAAGCTAATTATGATTTGAACCATTGGAATCCAAACATTCCCTAAATATTGCAGTCAGTGTTGGGATTGTGGTTTGGGATTTATTTAAGAAGATTCGGTTTGCTTAAATAAATTCAAATACCTTTTTACAATCACTCGTATCCAAACAATCGTTTACCAAGTCTGTAAAGGTTTTATTTAAAACGGGGTGTGTCCAATCTAAATTAAATTCCATCATCGGTTGCAACACAAATTTGCGGTTATGAAAATGCGGGTGTGGGATTTGTAAATCGGGGGTATCTGTGATTTCTTGATTGTAGGTAACGATATCAATATCAATAATGCGGGCGTGATAAACCTGTTGATTAGCGTGTTTGATTTTACCCAATTGATGTTCTATTTTTTGCAGTTCGGACAATAATTTTTGAGGAGACAAATTGGTTTCCAATAAAACCGCAGCATTATAAAAAGGGTCACTATCAAAACCCCATGCTGGAGTTTCATAAATCCCCGATATTTTTTGAATGCCGTCAATTTGCTCGCGGATCAACTGAACACATTGTTGCAAATTACGTTGTCTGTTGCCGATATTACTTCCGATTGAAAGCACAACTTGATGTATTGACCTCATAGTAGCAACAAATTAAGCAAAAGAAATTAAGATAATAGTATATTTGCACTTCATAAATAAAGCTATTATGTTTCTACGTTTTTTGGGTCAAGTATCCGCGACCATTATTGGATTGTTCATCTTTTCGTTTCTTGCCATTTTAACACTTTTTGGTATTATCGCAGTAGCGAGTAGTGGCGCTTCGGACGCTGCTGTTCAAATAGAAGATAAAACCGTATTAACACTCGACATCAACGAGGTGGATAACGATTATGCAGGGAAGTTTCAGTACAACGGTTTGGCTTTTAATGATGAAGAAAAAGATGGTTTTATAGATGTTTTAAACGCATTAGACAAAGCCAAAACAGATTCTAAAATCAAAGGAATTTCTATCTTAAACTCTAATTTGAGTTTGGGTATGGCACAATGCAAATCGTTGCGTGATAAACTAATTGAATTTAAAAAATCGGGAAAGTTTATTGTGGCATATTCCGACACCTATTCTCAAAAAGATTATTATGTAAACTCAGTAGCGGATACCCTTTATTTAAATCCTGTTGGAGAATTAGATCTTAAAGGATTAGCGACAGAAGTATTGTACTTCAAAGATTTTCAGGAAAAATATGGTGTTAAAATGGAAATCATCCGTCACGGAAAATACAAAAGTGCCGTCGAGCCTTTTTTAGCAGACAAAATGAGCCCCGAGAACAAAGAACAAATCTCCCGAATACTTACCAATATTTGGAATGTTGTTGTTACTGATATCTCCAAAAGCAGAAAAAAAACAGTTGCTGATTTAAACGCTATTGCAGAAAATTTAGCCGCTAAAACACCCGAAAAGGCACTTCAATTACAATTAATCGATAAAATTGCTTACGAAGACAAATACCACGACGGCATTAAAAAAGCACTCGCTCTACCCCTTGATGAGGACTATAAAACCGTTAGCGTTTTAGATTATGCCAAAACCAACAAAGTCAATACATCCGCAACAAATAGTATTGCGGTGGTGTATGCACAAGGTGTGATTTTGGGAGGCGAAGGAGATGACACCTACATCGGAGAACAATCTATAAAAAGAGCTTTGGGTGACGCCCGTAAAAACCAAGATATCAAAGCCGTTGTATTGCGTGTTGACTCACCAGGTGGTAGTGCCTTAACGTCTGAATTAATTTGGAGAGAAGTACAATTGACCCGCAAAACAAAACCCGTAATAGTTTCTATGGGTAATACCGCCGCATCTGGTGGGTATTATATCGCTTGTGGTGCAGATCATATTTTTGCAGAATCTAACACGATTACAGGATCAATTGGTGTATTTGGGCAATTGCCAAATCTTGCCAAACTAACCAGCGATATGGGTATCAAAACAGAATTGGTGCAAACACACAGCAATGCTGAAAAATATAGCCCTTTCAGACCTTTAAATGATAATATTAAAAATGATTTCACAAAGAGCATCGAAACTATTTATACCACTTTTGTACAACGCGTTGCTACAGGTCGTAAAATGACGTTTGCCCAAGTCGATGCCATTGCTCAAGGTCGTGTTTGGACAGGTAACGATGCCGTCAGCATCGGATTAGTTGATACTATCGGAAATTTAGACGATGCCATTGCCTATGCCGTTAAAACCACAAAAACGGGCGCCTACAAAGTGGTTAACTATCCCGAATATAAAATAGATTTCAGAAATTACCTGAACGGTTTAATCGGGATGTCTGTTTTTGAATCTAAAGAATCTCTTTTACGTAGTGAATTAGGCGAAGAAAACTATCAAATTTTAAAACAAATCCGTGTGGTTAACGCCCGAAAAGGAGTTCAGATGGTTTTACCTTACGAATTAAAGATTCAATAACTCAAATTATCACCAGCCATTAGTATCTTTGCATAACCAAAACTCAAAAAAATATTATGAAAAAAAATATTGCAAAAAAAATTGTAATCGGACTTAGCGCTTTTCTGTTATTGTTTGTAATTCTTTTAGCAGCAGCGCCATTTTTGTTTAAAGACAAAATACAAGAAATGGTTTTAAAAACCATCAACGACAATTTAGATGCAACCGTTGGATTTGAAGATGTTGATTTAAGTTTGTTTAAAAGCTTTCCGTATGCCAATGTTTCTATCTCAAAATTAAGTATTGTAAACAAAGCTCCGTTTGCAGGCGATACGTTGATTTATTTTGATGAAATTCGTTTGGAAATGTCGGTAAAAGAACTTTTAAAAGATCAAAAAGAAGGCATGAGCATCCGTGGTATCGGCACCAAAAACGGAATCATAAACATCGTTTTTAACAAAGACGGCATCGGCAACTTTGATATTGCTCTTAAAGACGATAAAACAGATGTGGAAGAAAAAAGCGAGCCTTTTATTTTGCAACTTCAAAAATATACGGTTGAAAATTTAAAATTCTCGTTTATCGATCAAGCCTCTAATATGGTTTTTGTTTTGGATAAAATATACCATAGCGGAAAAGGTGATTTAAGCGGTGATTTATTGGATTTGGATACCGAATCTAAAGCGGAAGTATCGTTTGATATGGAAAAAACCAACTTTATGAATAAAATCCCGTTGCAACTTACCGCTATTATCGGGATGGATATGAAAAACAGTAAATACACTTTTAAAGACAATACAGCCTTAATCAACAATTCCCTGCCATTGGCTTTTAACGGAAGTATTCAAATGAAAGAAACTTCGCAAGAATATGATTTAACCTTTAAAACCTCAAGCCCTGACTTTAATAACTTTTTGGCATTAATTCCATCGGCGTACTCAGGTAGTATGAGCGCGATCAAAACAAAAGGAGATTTTAGTGTAGCAGGATTTGCAAAAGGCTCGTTAACCGAAACCACTGTTCCTACTTTTGGGATTGAAATCGCGTCAAAAAATGCGTCGTTTAAATATCCTGATTTGCCAAAATCAGTACAAAATATCGTGATCGATACCAAAATCAAAAACGAAACAGGGTTTTTAAAGGATACGTACGTAAATATTAATGAATTATCATTCCAAATCGATCAAGATGTTTTTAAAACCAAAGCTTTAATTAAAAACATTACGGATAACGCCTTAGTAGATGCCAACCTAAAAGGAACCATCAATTTAGGCAACTTAAACCAAGCGTATCCTGTTAAATTAGAGAAAAAACTAAGCGGTATCTTAAAAGCAGACGTAACCACTAAGTTTGATATGAAATCGGTTGAAACCAGCAAATATCAAAACATCAATAACGCAGGTACCATTAGCTTAACCGGTTTTAATTACGCAGGTCCTGAATTGGCAAAACCAATGTCCATTAAAAAGACCACTATTGTTTTCAATCCTGACCACGTCAAACTACAAGAGTTTGATGCGATATCGGGTAATAGTGATATGAACATCACCGGAACATTAGATAATTTTTATGGGTTTATGTTTAAAAATCAAATCCTAAAAGGGGATTTCACGATGATTTCGAACCAATTATTGGCTTCGGATTTTATGGCGCCTACGCCTGCTCCTGCGGTACCAAATCCCGATACGGAAGCGAAGAAAGCCCCAGTAAAAGAAGCGGTTAAAATACCCGCTTTCTTAGATTGTACAATTAATGCAAAAGCAAACACCGTAGTTTACGATAACATCACCATGAAAAATGTTTCGGGTAAAATGATTATCAAAGACGAAAAAGTTCATTTAGAAAATTTAAAATCCGACCTTTTTGGAGGCTTATTTGCGATGAACGGAACCATCTCTACTCAAAAAGATGTACCGACATTTGATATGGATTTGGATCTTAAAAATTTAGATATAACCGAATCCTTTTCACAATTAGAATTTCTGAACAGCGTAGCGCCATTTGCTAAAACGATTGTGGGTAAGTTTAATTCTAAAATCACTTTAGCTGGTAACTTAGACCATTTTGAAATGACTCCAGACTTATACTCACTTTCAGGGGATTTATTGGGGCAACTTTTGGATACGAAAGTTAAAAAAGAAGGTTCTAAAGTATTGACAACCTTAGATAACAGCAACATCTCGTTTATAGATATTGACCGATTAAATCTAAAAGATGTTAAGGGTAATTTTTATTTTAAAGACGGAAAAGTAAATTTAAAACCTACCGAATTAAAATATGACGATACTAAAGTTATGATTTCGGGAGCGCACGGATTTGATCAAAATATGGTGTACGACATCATTTTTGATGTGCCTGCAAAATACTTAGGCGCTGAGGTTACGAAGCTATTAGCGTCGTTAAACATCAAAGATGCCGAAAACACTTTAGTGCCTGTAAACGCAAAATTAACAGGTACGTTTAACAACCCTAAATTTAGTACCGATTTAAAACAATCGATTACCAACTTTACCACGCAGTTAATCAAAGACAATAAAAAACAATTGATCTCAACGGGTATCAAAAAAGCAGCTGAATTATCGGGTATCAAAGGTGCTGAAAAAATCACCAGCAACATCCCTGCAAGTACGCAAGAAGCCAAAGAAAAAGTAACCGAAAAGATCAATCAAGAAATTGAAGTTGCTAAAGAAAAAGCAACAGAAAAGGCGAAAGAAGAAGTTAAGAACAAAGCCGGCAACGCCATCAAAGGTTTGTTTGGGAGATAACCCAAGGTTGTTTTTATAATATAAAAAACAGGCTGTCTAAAATAATTTAGACAGCCTGTTTTATTTTAATAAATTATTTACAACTTCAAACCAACTAACTTCCACACATTTCACAATCCTCTGGATCAGAATTACGAGCCCGTTCTAACATGGCTTTAAATTCGTCTGCTTCGATTGCTTCGGGTTTCGCTTCTGCTTTTTTGTCGTTGTTAAGCGTAAACTTAATTGCATCTACAGCGGATTTGGTTCTTAAATAATACATTCCTGTTTTAAGACCTGACTGCCAAGCATAAAAGTGCATTGAGGTTAATTTTGGATAGGTGGCTCCTTCCATAAATAAATTAAGTGATTGCGATTGATCGATAAAATAACCTCTATGGCGTGACATATCGATGATGTCTTTCATACTTAATTCCCAAACTGTTTTATAGAGTTCTTTGATTTCTGTAGGAATTCCTTCTATGTGCTGAACAGATCCGTTGGCACGCATTATTTCTTGCTTTAAGTTATCATTCCACAAGCCTAATTCTACTAAATCTTCTAATAAGTGTTTGTTTACAACGATAAACTCTCCTGATAATACTCTACGAGTATATATGTTTGAAGTATAAGGTTCAAAAGCTTCATTATTTCCCAATATCTGAGAAGTTGATGCCGTTGGCATCGGAGCCATCAATAAGGAGTTACGCACACCGTTTTTCATCACTTGAGTTCTTAAATCTTCCCAATCCCATCGTCCGCTTAATTCTTCATCTTTTATGCCCCACAAGTTGTGCTGAAATTCTCCTTTAGACATCGGTGATCCTTCATAACTTGAATATGCCCCTTCTTCGATCGCTAATTCCATTGATGCCGTTACAGCCGCAAAATACATGGTTTCAAAAATTTCTTGGTTTAACTTTTTAGCTTCTTCTGAAGTAAAAGGTAAACGCAATAATATAAAGGCATCGGCTAAACCTTGCACACCTAAACCAATTGGTCTATGGCGCATGTTTGAGTTTTCGGCTTCTTTAACAGGATAATAATTACGATCAATTACTCTATTTAAATTACGAGTAACCCGTTTGGTAACATCGTATAATTTTTTGTGGTTAAATCCTTTGCTATCTACAAATTTTGGCAACGAAATAGACGCTAAGTTACATACCGCTACCTCGTCTGGAGAGGTGTACTCCATAATTTCGGTACATAAATTAGATGATCGAATCGTTCCTAAATTCTTTTGATTTGATTTACGATTTGCAGCATCTTTATATAACATGTACGGCGTACCTGTTTCGATTTGAGATTCTAATATTTTTTCCCACAACAAGCGTGCTTTAATGGTTTTTCTACCTTTTAATTGTGCTTCGTAACTCAAATATAATTTTTCAAACTCCTCGGAATGTACATCACATAATCCTGGGCATTCGTTCGGACACATCAAAGTCCAACTTCCGTCTTCTTGTACGCGTTTCATAAACAAATCCGGAATCCACATAGCAAAAAACAAATCTCTTGCTCTCATTTCTTCTGCTCCGTGGTTCTTTTTCAAATCTAAAAAAGAAAAAATATCCGCATGCCACGGTTCTAAATACACGGCAAAACTTCCTTTTCTTTTTCCGCCTCCTTGATCAACATAACGTGCAGTATCATTATAAACTCGTAACATCGGTACAATTCCGTTTGAGGTACCGTTTGTACCTCTGATATACGACCCTGTTGCTCTTACATTATGTATTGACAAACCTATACCACCCGCAGATTGTGAGATTTTTGCCGTTTGTTTTAACGTATCATAAATCCCATCAATGCTATCGTCTTTCATGGTTAATAAAAAACATGATGACATTTGTGGTTTTGGTGTACCTGCGTTAAACAACGTTGGTGTAGCGTGCGTAAAATATTTTTTAGACATTAATTCGTACGTCTCCAATGCGGCATCGATATCGCCCAAGTGAATCCCTACGGAAACACGCATTAACATGTGTTGCGGGCGTTCGACAATTTTGCCGTTTAATTTTAAAAGATAAGAGCGTTCTAAAGTTTTGAATCCGAAATAATCGTAATTAAAATCACGGTTATAAATAATGCTAGAGTCTAAAACGTCTTTATTCGCCATTATAACCTCATACACTTCGTCGGACAATAATGGTGAATCTAAATTAGTACGCGGGTTGACATATTTGTACATGTCTTCCATAGTGCTAGAGAACGATTTTTTGGTGTTTTTATGTAAGTTAGAAATCGCAATACGCGCTGCTAATTTTGCAAAATCAGGATGCGTAATAGTCATCGTTGCCGCAATCTCGGCTGCTAAATTATCTAACTCATAAGTAGATACACCGTCGTACAACCCTTCGATAACTCGCATGGTTACTTTAACAGGATCTACTAAATCATTTAACTCATAGCACAGTTTTTTAACTCTTGCTGTAATCTTATCAAACATTACAGGCTCTTTACGACCGTCTCTTTTTATTACATACATGTGCTATATCTTTTTTATTTTAAACTTAATTTATATTGTACAAAAAATCGTTTTTGACTAAAAATCTGCATCAAAACTTATTTTTTGAGATTCATCATCTTTACTGTTCATCACTCCTGCTTTTTGGTATTCGGACACTCTTTTTTCGAAGAAATTGGTTTTTCCTTGTAAAGAAATCATATCCATAAAATCAAATGGATTAGCGGTTTCATATACCTTTTTGCATCCAAATTCAATCAAAAGTCTATCGGTAACAAATTCTAAATATTGAGTCATTAATCTGGCGTTCATACCGATTAAACTTACAGGTAAGGATTCGGTAATAAACTCACGCTCAATATTTAATGCATCTATGATTATTTCGGTGATACGGTCTTTCGGAACTTTATTTACAATATGATGGTTATGCAAATGCACGGCAAAATCACAATGCAATCCTTCGTCTCTGGAAATTAACTCGTTTGAAAAAGTTAAACCAGGTAGCAAACCTCTTTTTTTCATCCAAAAAATCGAACAAAAACTTCCTGAAAAGAAAATACCTTCTACGGCTGCAAAAGCTATTAATCGTTCTGCAAACGAGTCGGACTCGATCCACTTTAAAGCCCAATCCGCTTTCTTTTTGATAGCAGGAAAAACTTCTAAGGCATTAAACAATTGATTTTTCTCTCTTTCGTCTTTTACATACGTATCAATCAATAACGAGTATACTTCGGAATGGATATTTTCCATCATGATTTGAAATCCGTAAAAAAACTTTGCTTCAGTATATTGTACTTCACTAACGAAATTTTCCGCTAAATTTTCATTAACAATCCCGTCTGATGCGGCAAAAAAGGCTAAAATATGCTTAATAAAGTAGCGCTCGTCGTCGTTTAATTTATTTTCCCAATCGACAACATCTTGATGTAAATCGATTTCTTCAGCAGTCCAGATACTGGCTTCCTGTTTTTTATACCACTCCCAAATATCGTGATGTTGTATTGGAAAAATAACAAAACGATCTTTATTTTCCTGCAAAATTGGTTCTATTTCTTTCATAAGTATCGCTTTTTTAATATTCAAAATGTTAATTTTCTCTTAAAGGAGTAGGGATACAAAGGTCATCAAAACACTTAGAAAATAAAAGGCAAACTTATCCACAAACAAAGGTAGTTTTCAACAAGAATACAACACTATTCTTGAAATTTTCAAAAACTCAAATATTTGATTTTTAATTATTTAACCTCTAAAAAAGACTGTAAACCCCAATGAAAAGGTGGTAGAAATAAAGGCTATTTTCCTTGTTTTTTTAATTCTTCGGCAATCAATTCTAGTTCAATATACCAAGGCTCACCAAACTTACGAATCAAAGCTTCTTTAACGAATTTATATACTGGCACCTCTAATGATTTACCCAAAGTACAGGCGTCATCACAAATATCCCAGCGATCATAATTTACTCCCTGAAATTCGGAATATTCTTTCACTCTAACAGGATACAAATGACAAGAAACAGGTTTTTTCCATGCTATCAACCCTTCATTATACGCTTGCTCAATACCGCACAGTGCAGTTGCACCGTTATAAATAACATACGCACAATCTTTATTGTCAATTAATGGTGTCTCATAAGAACCATCTTCTGCCACAATACAAACCCCTTGTGATTCGATAGCACAAACGCCTTCTTCCCTTAAAAAAGGCTTTACAAAAGGGAATATTTCGTCTAATATTTTTGTTTCCTCTAACGTTACAGGCGCACCAGCATCTCCTTCTACGCAACAAGCACCTTTACACGCGTTTAAATTGCACACAAACTCTTTTTCTAAAATCTCTTCAGAGACTAACGTGGTACCAATCTGAAACATGTAAACTTTTATTTTTTATTAAACCAATCAACTTGCGCTAAATGTGTACTTTTGCAAAAATATTCAAATTATGAAAATAGCACACTACATCATTATTGCACTTTGTTTATCTCTCGCTATATTTAATGCAACTCATATCAACACTTCTGATCTATTTGGAGATCAAAACACAATCCCTTTTATTGGTGTATTCGCACCAATCTGCGGATTAATCTTGTTATTGATTCTTATCGTTTCCAAAAAAATCAAAAATCAATTATAATTAAAAAAGGTCGAATCTTTGATTTTCGACCTTTTTTAATTATACGTTTAGTTACAACTCTTTATTTCACTTTCAAACTATCTTTACATGTCTTTTGACATGTTTTTTTAGCTTTATCACAACATTTTTTTGCTGAACATTTTCCGTCTTTGGCGCAAAGCGCAGGGTCTTTTTTGCAGTCATGCTTACACGCACATTTTCCTTCGCAACAACCCGAACCTATCATAACATCATTATCTATTGTTGTAAGTTGCAATACTTTATATAATTTACCATCTCCAATGCCCTCAACTACACCTACAATTTGTTCTGCAGATAGGAGGTTTGAATCATATTCTACATTTGCTTTTTTATTTTCGAAATCAACGCCTACCGCAATGACTCCCGTCACTTCTTTTATTTTTTTTTCAATAGTTCCTGCGCAACCAACAGCACAAGTCATTCCCTCAATGGTAAAAGAAATTTTTTCAGATTTGACATCCGCTGGTTTTTCTACCACTGGCGTTTCTACAATTTTTTCTTCGCTAGTTTCTTTTTTACAAGAAAAAACAGCAAAAACAAGAACCAATCCAACTATTATTTTTTTCATTTTATTTGATGTTTTTAACATTTATACCCGAAAGTTCCATATCGAAATCGAACTTGAATCCTATTTTTAAAGGAACAATTGGCTTTTCGTCCAATGTAACTTTAAAAAGAAACGTAGCTTTACGTTCTTTTACTAATTTGTTTTTAACATATTGTATTTTGGCTGGATTATCAATTTTGTAAACGGTTTTATTTTTAATGTCATTTTCAAAAGAATCATGTCTTTTACGCTCTGGCTCTTGATCTGACAGATACACATCTACATTACCACCCTTAATCGATCCACTGTTTTCAAACGTTTTTACCTCATACAAAAACGCTTTAAAATCAATATTCTTAATATCCTTAGCATAATCGGGGTAATCTTTATCTATGTCTATTACATATGATTTTTCCCATACTTGATCGTACAACACAACCTCCTCCGATTGCTCTACAGTTGTGGTAACTACAGTATCCTCTGTAATCCCTAACAATTGTTCTGTATCAACATCGTCACAAGATATCAAACCGAACAATAACAATAAAAGCCCTCCAATTTTTAATTTCATAATCTTACGTTTTTAGTGGTTAGAAGCTAAAATTACAATTATTTTTATAAAAATCTTAAAATTTTATTAAAAAACAAAAAAACCTTCCTTTTTAAAACAAAAAGAAAGGTTTAGTACCTAGAGTGGGAATCGAACCCACACACCGAAGTACACGAGTTTGAGTCGTGCGCGTCTACCAATTCCGCCATC
>CAYQSQ010000012.1:0-79113 GCA_964420215.1 uncultured Flavobacterium sp.
GATTATTGCCTTGCAGAAATAAAATCACCGCATCAATGGTGTGGATGTAATCGTTTTTAAGCGCAATTATTCGTTTGGCATTTTCTGAAATCTCACATCTCACATCTCGAATCTCAAATAAATCCGACAAACCCCTACTCGAAAACAATTCCAAAATCACTTCAATCCCCAAATCCATTTGATAGGATGGAATGTTTTTCGTGTTCAAAAAACCTTTTAAATAAGCCGTTGCCGGATAGGGCGTATTCAGTTGGGTAAAAGGCGGGGTGAGGAGTAGGATTGGTTTCAAGTAAATTAAGATTTTTACAAAAGTAAATTTTATTGAGGTACAATACGTATTTTGTATTTTTAAAAAAACCCTCAAAAGACTTTATGTCGCAAACTTCATCTTTCGTAAGGTAACTCCTTTTAATCCGTAAGATACGGTCGTTAAATAAACAAGATAAATTTCCGTCTTTAAAGGATTTGATAGCGTATGTTAAAATAAAAAAAGGGTATTTTATATTTAATATACGCAATATATATTATGGATTATCAGTAATTTATAGTATTTTTATATAAAGATCAAGGAAGTAAAAGTCATTTTAATACGTATTTATATGAAAAAAACAATACTTATATTGATTGTTTTGGGTTTTATTTCTTGTACAAGAGAAATAGTAAGTTACAACGACAGTTTGATAACTACTTTTGATGTTGAGGGAGAAACAAACACCATTCAAGACCTTCATATAGCAGCAAAAATGAATGGTGTTGATCTTTTAATAAAAGAAGAATTAATCCAATTTGGCGATCAAGTTCGACTGGGATACGCTAGTGCTCAAGGATATCAAACCATTACAGGTGAAAATCAAAATAGACTAAATTATTCGCCAAGTTTATACCATTTGGGAGACGATAAATCACCATCAATGGGTATCCGACTTATAGGATTTGTAAATAATCCTACAGAAACTACCGTAATGACCGATTTATTTCATTCAGGAATATTACCATTATCCAAAGATGATTACGAGCTCGGTGCAGCAATAACTTATACCATCCGAGGCGAAAATGACATCGTTTACACCAGTATGGGAGCGCAATCTGATACGGCTATATTTAAAATCACGGCTGTTGAGCCTTCTGAATATTGCGATAACGGACATATCTGTCAGATTTTAAGAGGTAACTTTACTTGCAGATTATACAATCAAAAAGATTCATCCGATTACATTGATGTAACTAATGGAGTGTTTAAGTTACGAATCCAAAGCAAAGGATCTAAGTATTAATACACAAAAGCCTTTTTGGTATTACATTAAATAGCTTAATTTTACAGCCATAAGCTATAAGTATGCAATTTCGGAAGGGGACATTATTTTGTATAACATCAGTAATTTTAACAATCATCAGTTGTGCCAAAAAAGGTATGCCCACTGGCGGACCAATGGATTTACAAGCGCCAAAAGTCGTGATGAGCATCCCCGATAATGGGTCGGTTAATTTTAATCAAAAAGAGATTAAAATCATTTTTGACGAATACGTTTCGTTAAAAGATATTGATAAACAATTGATTATCTCCCCACCTCAAAAACAAAAACCTATAGTCAGACCTTTGTCGGGTGTCGCTAAAAAATATATTACGATACAAATCCGAGATACCTTACAACCGAACACCACATATAGTTTTAATTTCGGGAAAAGTATTGTGGATGCTACGGAGTCCAATCCATACGAAAATCTAAAATATATTTTCTCAACAGGTAGTTACCTCGATTCATTACAAGTACAAGGCAAAATCGAAGATGCTTTGCTGAGAAGCACCAAAGATCCCGTTGCCGTTTATTTGTATGAAGTCAATGAAAAACATACCGATTCGGCGATTTATAAACAAAACCCAAGGTATATTGCCACAATAGATACCGCCAAACAATTCACGTTTGACAACATTAAAGCAGGCAAGTATGTTTTGGTGGGTATAGCAGACAAAAATCAAAACAATAGATTTGATCCTGTACAAGAAAAAATAGGATTTCATAAAGAAACAATAACAGTACCATCACAAGACGTTTATAATTTAAAACTATTTAAAGAAATAGCGCCATTTAAAAGTCAAAAGCCCCGACAAGAATCGGGTAATCAACTCTTGATGGGGTACAAAGGAGACGCCACAAAATTAGACATTCAAGTTAAAAATGGAGACAAAATAATCCCGTCAAAAGTGACTCCAATAAGTCAAAAAGATTCAGTACATATTTGGTATCAACCAGTAGTTGCCGATTCGTTAGAAGTTGTAATTAGCAATAAAAACTATTATAAAAATTATTCGGTAAAAATCAAAGAAAAAACACAAGACACTTTACGAATAGGCTCTTCTGTCAGAGGAGCAATACACTTTAGAGATACTTTGCAAATACAATCAGCAACGCCATTAATAAAAATTAATTCAGATAAAATAAAATTATTTTTGCGGGATTCGATTGCAGTTAAATACACAACATCTTTTACGAGGGATAACAAAGCTTTGAATTTATTTTTTGAAAAATTGCCCGAAACAAAATACCGTTTGCAACTATTACCTGATGCCGTAGAAGATTTTTTTGGAAACAAAAACAAAGACACCTTAGCTGTTGCCTTCCAAACCAATCTATTATCTGATTACGGAAATTTAACAGTTGTTGTACAAAAAGCAAAACGATTTCCAGTAGTAATACAGTTACTTAATGATAAAAATGAAGTTGTAGCTAATCAAGAAATTAAGCAAAACCAAATGCTTAATTTTGATGCGTTATTACCTAATATTTACCAATTACGAGCCATTTACGACGATAATCAAAACGGAAAATGGGATACAGGTGATTTTTTGCAAAAAATACAACCAGAAGAAGTCTATTATTTTAATAAAAAATTAGACGTTCGGATGAATTGGGATGTCAATCAACCCTTTGATTTAAGTCAATAAAAATAGTATGACAGGAAGTCTATACACCCATATCGAAAAATCCGTTGCGACGCTCACTTTTGGGCATCCTGCAGCGAATTCATTTCCAAGTGATTTATTAGAGCGGTTGGTACAAGCAATCAAAAAGTTAGAAAATGATACCAATGTAGCGGTGATTGTACTTAAAAGTGAAGGCGAAAAAGTGTTTTGTTCTGGAGCTTCATTTGATGAGTTATTAGCGGTTGATAATTTAGATCGTGCGAAACAATTTTTCTTGGGATTTGCCAATGTTATTAACGCGATGCGCAGTTCTTCTAAAATTATTGTTGGTACTGTACAAGGTAAAGTAGTTGGTGGTGGTTTGGGTATCGTAGCGGCTTGTGATTATGTTTTAGCTACCGAAAACGCATCTATGAAATTATCCGAATTAGCTATTGGGATAGGTCCTTTTGTGATTGCGCCTGCCATTGAAAGAAAAACAACTAAAGCTACATTAAGCCATTTGGCATTAGCTCCCAATGAGTGGAAAAATGCCTATTGGGGAAAAGAACAAGGGTTGTATGCCAAAGTTTTTGAAACCCAAATAGAGTTAGAAAAAGAAACTAATCTATACGCGGTGCAATTGTCCAAATATTCGAAAGAGGCTTTAGTCGAAATGAAAAAAATGTTATGGGAAGGTACCTCAGATTGGGATCAATTATTAGCCGAAAGAGCTGAAATTTCGGGGCGATTGGTGTTATCAGCCGCCACCAAAGAAGCATTACAACAATTTAAAAAATAACGGAATCAACCGTTTAAAAGATCATCACCGATGAGTAAAATAAGAATAACCAAACAATTTAATTTTGAAACCGCCCACGCCTTACACGGCTACGACGGAAAATGTAAAAACTTACACGGACACAGTTACAAGTTATCGGTTACCTTAATTGGTGAGCCAATAGCCGACAAGTCAAATGTGAAATATGGGATGGTATTGGATTTTGGTGATCTCAAAAAAATTGTAAAAGAAGAAATTGTGGATGTTTTTGATCACGCCACCGTTTTTAATAAAACAACACCACACCTAATTTTAGGAAATGAGTTAAAAAAGAGTGGGCATCACGTTATATTTGTAGATTACCAACCCACAACCGAAAATATGTTGTTGGATTTTGTAGATAAAATAAAAAAGAGATTACCTCAAACAGTAGCTTTACACGCCATTCGATTACAAGAAACAGAATCTTCATACGGCGAATGGTATGCGTCTGATAATCAATAAATATGTTAGAAAAAGATACCCAAAAAATTGAAAGTGCTGTCATTGTAGGTTTGGTTACTAGCAGTCAGGACGAAGAAAAATTAAACGAGTATTTTGACGAATTAACTTTTTTGACTTTTACCGCTGGTGGTCAGGTTGTCAAACGATTTTACCAAAAGTTAGACAAACCCAATCCCAAAACATTTATGGGAACAGGTAAAATCGAACAAATTCGTTTGTATATCAAAGAAAACGAGGTCGAAACCGTTATTTTTGATGATGAATTATCACCTTCTCAACAAAAAAATCTATCTAAAATTTTAGATTGTAAAATTTTAGACCGAACCAATTTAATTTTAGATATTTTTGCACAACGCGCACAAACATCTTACGCACGTACCCAAGTAGAATTGGCACAATGCCAATATTTATTGCCCCGATTATCAGGAATGTGGACGCATCTCGAACGACAAAAAGGAGGAATTGGAATGCGTGGTCCTGGTGAGACAGAAATCGAAACCGACAGGCGAATTGTTCGGGATCGAATTTCGTTATTAAAAGAAAAATTATCAGTAATCGATCGTCAAATGTCGGTTCAGCGTAGCAATAGAGGCGCAACTGTTCGTGTAGCCTTAGTCGGGTACACCAACGTTGGAAAATCAACTTTAATGAATGCAGTAAGCAAAAGTGACGTTTTTGCCGAAAATAAATTATTTGCCACATTAGATACTACCGTTAGAAAAGTAGTAATTGAAAACCTCCCTTTTTTGTTATCCGACACCGTAGGTTTTATCCGAAAATTACCCACACAATTAGTCGAATCGTTTAAAAGCACGTTGGATGAGGTACGAGAAGCCGATATTTTATTACATATTGTTGATATTTCACATCCTAATTTTGAAGATCACATTGCATCTGTAAATACTATTTTAGAAGAAATTAAATGTGGTAATAAAGAAACCATTCTGATTTTTAATAAAATAGACGCATACACCCACCTAACCATAGATGCAGATGATTTGATTACCGAAAAAACAGGACGCCACTTTACGTTAGAAGAATGGAAACACACGTGGATGTCGCGATTAGGAGAAGAAAACACCCTATTTATATCCGCAACAGAAAAAGAAAATTTTGAAGAACTTCGGGCTAAAGTTTATCAAATTGTACGAAAAGTCCATATAACACGATTTCCGTATAATAATTTTCTGTATCCCGAGTACAAAGATTTAGAATAAATCTAATCAGATAGTTTTTTACTAAAAAATAGAATATCCCTATATTTGCTAAACTAAAAATAGACGCCAAGATGAAATATAAAAGAGTACTTTTAAAATTAAGCGGTGAAGCCCTAATGGGAGATAACAGCTATGGAATTGATCCCAAACGATTAGCAGAATATGCAGAAGACGTTAAAGAATTGTTTGAAAAAGGAATCGAGGTAGCTATAGTTATCGGCGGAGGTAATATTTTTAGAGGAGTAGCCGGAGCAAGCAAAGGAATGGATCGTGTACAAGGCGATTATATGGGAATGTTAGCTACTGTAATCAACGGAATGGCATTACAAGGCGCTATTGAAGCAATAGGTATACAAACCCGATTACAATCCGCTTTAAAGATAGAAGCTGTTTGCGAACCCTACATCAAAAGAAAAGCTGTTCGTCATCTCGAAAAAGGACGTGTTGTAATATTCGGTGCAGGGACTGGTAACCCGTATTTTACAACGGATACTGCCTCTGTTTTGAGAGCAATTGAAGTAAATGCAGATGTGATTCTAAAAGGAACTCGTGTTGACGGAATTTATACCGCAGATCCCGAAAAAGATCCAACAGCAACTAAGTTTGATTATATAACATATGAAGACGTACTATCAAAAGGATTAAAAGTGATGGATACCACCGCTTTTACCTTAAGTCAAGAAAATAATTTACCAATTGTGGTATTTGACATGAATAAACGAGGTAATTTAATTAAAGTTTGTCAAGGCGAAAATATAGGAACAGTTGTAGGAAAATAAGCAAAAAAATAAACAAGTTATGACCGAAGAAGTCGATTTTATATTAGACAGCGCCAAAGAATCCATGACCAGTTCTATCGCGCATTTAGAAAAAGAGTTTTTAAACATCCGAGCAGGAAAAGCAAGCCCAGCCATGTTAGGTGGTGTGCGTGTCGATTATTATGGATCACTTACTGCATTATCTCAGGTTGCAAATATTAACACTCCAGACGCACGTACTTTAACAGTTACCCCTTGGGAGAAAAAAATGATGCAACCTATCGAAAAAGCTATCATGAATGCTAATCTAGGTTTAAACCCAATGAATAATGGCGAGATGATCATCATTAATATTCCGGCATTAACAGAGGAGCGTCGTAGGGATTTGGCAAAGCAAGCTAAAGCAGAAGCAGAAGATGCAAAAATTGGAGTTCGTAACGTACGTAAAGACGCTAATACTGAGATCAAAAAATTAGAGAAAGACGGTCTATCAGAAGACATTGCTAAATCTGCAGAGGCGGATATACAAGCGTTAACCGATTCATATATTAAAAAAATAGACGAGTTATTATCGGTAAAAGAAGCCGAAATAATGAAAGTGTAATTGGGGCAAAACACCAATAATAATAATGGCTAAGTATCTAATCGTAGGACTGGGTAATATCGGTTCAGAATATGTTAATACCCGACACAACATCGGGTTTAAGGCAGTCGATTTTTTAGCCCATCTTGAAAATGTACCTTTCCAAACCGTTAAATTGGGCGAATTGGCCCAATTTAATTATAAAGGACGCCAATTTCTGTTACTAAAACCCAATACGTATATGAATCTCAGCGGTAAAGCGGTAAAGTATTGGATGGAGAAAGAAAACATCCCAATCAGTAATATACTGGTTGTGACCGACGACCTTAATTTAGCTTTTGGTACTATTCGAATCAAACCCAAAGGAAGCGATGGTGGTCATAATGGACTAAAAAACATCAATCTACTATTAAACACCAACCAATATGCTCGATTTCGATTTGGGATTAGTGATGCCTTTAAAAAAGGGCAACAAGTCGATTATGTATTAGGCAATTGGGACGAAAACGAGAAAAAAGTACTACCCGAAAAATTACAAACCATATCCGAAGCTATAAAATCATTCGGATTTGCGGGGTTAGATAACACAATGAATACCTATAACGGTAAATAATTTATTTTGGCTAAAGAAATCAGTAGTACAAATAATCCTATAGTCAAACACCTTCTTCAATTACAAGATAAAAGTCGCTTACGCAAAAAATCGAGCACTTTTATTATTGAAGGACAACGCGAGATTGAATTAGCACTTCAAGGAGGATATACGATACTACAATTATTGTATTGTGATGTAATAAACGATCTTTCCAAAGTAAATCAAATCCCCGCAGACGAATACATCCAAATCAGTAAAGACGTTTATCATAAAATTGCTTATCGCGAAACTACCGAAGGTTTGATAGCTGTCGCTAAAAGTAGGGAATTAACGTTGTTCCAATTATCTATAAAACCGAACGGACTTTATTTGGTGTGCGAAGGCATTGAAAAACCAGGTAATATCGGCGCTTTACTCCGTACCGCTGATGCAGCTAATATAGATGCTGTAATTTTAGCAAATCCTAAAACAGATTTATACAATCCCAATGTAATTCGATCCAGCGTAGGTTGTGTGTTTACAAATCAAATCGCTACTGGAACTACGGATGAAGTTATTGCTTTCTTAAAAGAAAAAAAAATCACCACTTTTGGTGCTGCACTACAAGCCTCTGTACCGTATCACACCCAAGATTTTACGGGAGCCACCGCTTTAGTTGTAGGTGCAGAAGCCACAGGATTAAGCAGTTTATTTATGCAAAATACCCACCAAAATATAATTATACCAATGCAAGGTAAAATAGACTCGATGAATGTGTCTGTAGCCGCTGCCATTTTATTATTTGAAGCTAAAAGGCAACGGGGTTTTAATAAAAACGAAATTTAGAGCCCTATCGATTTTTCTCCCAATAACTTTTTACACTTGCAGTCATGGGTAATTCGATACCAAATTTTGGATCTAAAATAGGTTCAAGGGCTTTGGTAACTAACGGAATATGACCCGACCAAACTTCTTGTGGTTGGTCATCGTCACCTGCGGGGCCTTCGTTTCGTACTTTTGCGGATGCTGTATCAATTTTAAATTTAATTACCATAGTAGCTTTGAGTTCGTTTTGTGTGCCAAGATTCACCTCATCCCAACGACCAGGTAATACATTTTCGGTCATGATTTTTAAACCAAACAAACGCTCTTCTTCTGATTCGACTAAAGTTGCTTTTCCAAATAATATAGTAGATCGGTAATTTACAGAGGTGTCAAACAAAGTTCTTGCTAGTACAATGCCATCTAAATGGGTTACGCCAATACAGATGGTTTGACCATTTAGAATTTGATTGAGCATAAAATTTTTTGTTGAACCGTGAAGGTATAAACAGTCTTCACTTCTGCCATAAGCAGTAGGTATCATCATGGTTTGTCCTTCGTGTTGAAAAGAAACGTGGCATAAAAATCCTGCGTCTAGTATTTCATAAACTGCGTCTTCAGTATTTACGGCTCTATTGGCGCCTCGAGTAACTTTGTTAAATTCCATTTCCCATTTTTTATGGTAAAACTACATACAAATAAATTGTTAATATACAATGCATAAGATCTTTAACATAATATTATAACGATGTTAAATATTGTGAGTAATATATCTAAATAATAAGTCTGTTGTTCTCAAAATCTATTATCAAAGAAGGTTGCAAGTCCAAAATATCCCAAACCTCTAAAACGGGAAACTAAGATAAACCTTATATTTGCTCAAAAATCATTTTAGATGAACGCATCGGTTGTTGCAGCACATTATAACGCTTCTCCTAAGGTTAAATCTTTAGCTCAAAAATTAAAAGAAAACAAAACGCCTAAAATCCAGCTAAAGGGATTGGTTGGATCTTCTTTTTCGTTTATAGTACAGGCTTTGTTTGATAAAACCAACAAGCCTTTTTTGCTTTTATTTTCAGATAAAGAAAAAGCGGCATACTACCTCAATGACTTAGAACGGTTGGTTGGCGAACAATCGGTACTGTTTTATCCAAGTTCGTACAAAAAACCATATCAGATAGAAAAAACGGACAACGCCAATATTTTGTTGCGAGCAGAAGTACTGAATCAGATACATTCGAATCATAAACCGAGTATTATTGTTTCTTTTCCGGAAGCAATTTTCGAGAAAGTAGTAACCAAAAAAGAGTTAGATAAAAACACCTTAAAAATCAATGTTGGCGATCAAATCTCTATTGATTTTGTGAATGAAGTTTTGTTTGAATATGAATTTAAACGTGTAGATTTTGTGTCCGAACCAGGCGAGTTTTCGGTGCGTGGTGGGATTGTTGATGTTTTTTCTTTTTCGAATGATAACCCTTATCGAATTGAATTTTTTGGAAACGAAATAGATTCTATCCGAACCTTTGATGTCGCGACACAGTTGTCGATTCAAAAACAAACGCAGATCGTTATTTTACCCAATCTCGAAAACAAAACGTTACAAGATAACCGCGAAAGTTTTTTGGATTATATCCCTCAAAATACTGTTTTAATTACAGATGGTTTTGAAATAGCACAAGACCAAATCCAAAATTTATATCAAAAGGCACAAGAAACTTTTGATCAACTCACAACAACCATACAACAACTTAGTCCGAATCAATTATATATTGATGCCACTACTTTTTCAAAACAATGTTTACCTTTTTCGGTAATTGAATGGAGTGCTACAACAGTTTTTAAAACAACAACCGTTGTGGAATTTTATACCAAACCCCAACCAATTTTTAACAAACAGTTTGATTTATTATTACATAATTTAGAAGAAAATAACAGCAACGGCATTACCAATTATATTGCCAGCGGTAACGACCAACAAGCCCAACGGTTAGAAACAATTTTTGAGTCGATTAACAGCGAAAAGCACAACGATTCTGTTAATCCTTACCACGCGATTTCATTACCTTTATTTGAAGGTTTTTGGGATGAAGAACATTTAATAGCCTGTTATACCGATCATCAAATTTTTGAACGTTACCATAAATTTTCGATTAAAAACGGAAATAAAACCAAACAAGCCGTAACGCTTAAAGAACTGAATGCGCTCTCCAAAGGAGATTATGTAACACATATCGATCATGGTATCGGTAAGTTTGGAGGTTTGCAAAAAATCGAAGTCGAAGGAAAAATGCAAGAAGCCATTAAACTGGTTTATGCCGATAATGATATTGTTTATGTGAGCATTCATTCTTTACATAAAATCGCCAAATTTAATGGTAAAGACGGCACTGCACCTAAAGTACATAAATTAGGTTCGAACACATGGAAAACGCTAAAAAATAAAACCAAATCTAGGGTTAAAAATATAGCTTACAACCTGATACAATTGTATGCAAAAAGACGACTAAACAAAGGATTTCAGTTTAGTGCCGACAGTTATTTACAATTAGAATTAGAATCTTCTTTTATTTATGAAGATACACCCGATCAAAGTTCGGCAACGCAAGATGTAAAAAATGATATGGAAAAAGACCTCCCAATGGATCGATTGATTTGTGGAGATGTAGGTTTTGGAAAAACAGAAGTAGCGATTCGTGCCGCATTTAAGGCCGTTGACAACGGCAAACAAGTCGCCGTTTTAGTGCCTACCACGATATTAGCGTACCAACATTTTCGTACGTTTTCGGAACGGTTAAGAGATATGCCTGTAAATATCGGATATCTAAACCGTTTTAGAACAGCCAAACAAAAATCCGAAACATTAAAAGAATTGGCGGAAGGCCGATTGGATATCATCATCGGAACCCATCAATTGGTCAATAAAAAAGTGATTTTTAAAGATTTGGGGTTATTGATTATTGATGAAGAACAAAAATTTGGGGTGAATGTAAAAGACAAACTTAAAACCATTTCTGAAAACGTCGATACCCTAACATTAACCGCTACGCCAATCCCACGAACGTTACAGTTTTCGTTAATGGCAGCGCGTGATTTATCTACCATATCAACACCACCTCCCAATCGTTATCCGATAGAAACCAACGTAATAGGTTTTAGTGAAGAAATAATCCGAGATGCAATTTCATACGAACTTCAACGTGGTGGTCAAGTCTTTTTTATCAATAACCGAATCGAGAATATCACCGAAGTTGCGGGATTAATACAACGTTTGGTGCCTGATGCAAAAGTCGGTATTGGTCACGGACAAATGGAAGGTAAACAATTGGAAGAAAAGATGTTGTCTTTTATGAATGGTGAATTTGATGTTTTAGTAGCTACTACCATTATCGAAAGTGGTTTGGATGTACCCAATGCCAATACCATTTTTATCAATAATGCCAATATGTTTGGATTAAGTGATTTGCACCAAATGCGGGGTCGTGTAGGTCGTAGCAATAAAAAAGCCTTCTGTTATTTTATCACGCCACCAATGTCAACATTAACCAATGAAGCCCGAAAAAGAATCGGTGCTTTAGAACAATTTAGTGATTTGGGTAGTGGTTTTAATATCGCCATGAAAGATTTAGAAATCAGAGGAGCAGGTGATTTATTAGGTGGTGAGCAAAGTGGTTTTATCAACGAAATAGGTTTTGATACCTATCAAAAAATCATGAATGAAGCTATCGAAGAGTTAAAAGAAAACGACTTTAAAGAACTCTATCAAGACGAGCTCAACAATAAAGACAAAGTATATGTAAAAGAATTACAAATCGATACCGATTTTGAGTTGTTATACCCTGATGATTACATCAACAGCATTAGCGAACGGATGAGTTTGTATAACGAATTATCCGAGTGTAAAAACGAAGAACAACTGACCAAATACCAAACCAAATTGATTGATCGTTTTGGTGCATTGCCACAACCTGCGATTGAATTATTAGATAGCGTACGCATCAAATGGAAAGCTACCGCTATGGGTATCGAACGGTTGATTCTTAAAAACGGAAAAATGACAGGTTATTTTGTAGCCGATCAACAATCCGATTTTTACCAATCCGCCAATTTCACGCAAGTTTTACAATTTGTACAAACCAATCCTCGTATTTGTAAAATGAAAGAAAAAGAAACTAAAAACGGCTTACGATTATTACTTATTTTTGAACATATCAAGTCGGTCAAAAAAGCATTAGAGGTGCTCAATCAAATATAATTAGGACAACAATGATTCAAATTCCTCCTTATTTAAAAAAAGGCGATGCGGTGGCGATTGTATGTACCGCACGTAAATTTTCTGAAGCAGAAGCACAACCTGCAATCCAATTATTAGAATCCTGGGGTTTACAAGTTGTATTGGGTAAAACCATCGGTTTAGACGCACACCAATTAGGAGGGCAAGATCACGAACGAGCCGCTGATTTACAAACCATGTTAAATAATCCAGAGATTAAAGCAATTTGGTGTGCCCGAGGCGGATATGGGAGCGTTCGGATGATTGATGCGGTTGATTTTAGTACTTTTATTAAAAATCCAAAATGGATTATAGGTTTTAGTGATGTAACGGTTTTACACAGTCACATTCATAATTTAGGCGTAGCAACGATACATGGGATTATGGCATTTAGTGTACCTGCAACGGATATGACTTCAAAAGAAAGTTTGCGCCAGATTATTTTTGGAGAATGGTATTCGTATTCTATTCCAACAGCTTCAAACAATAAAATAGGAGTAGGGACAGGGCAAATCGTTGGAGGTAATTTGTCGATTATATATTCCCTTTTAGGATCGCCATCAGCGGTAGATTTATCAGGTAAAATTTTATTTATTGAAGACTTGGATGAATACCTCTACCACATCGATAGAATGCTGATGAATATTAAACGAAACGGTTGTTTTAATACCCTACAAGGATTAATAGTTGGAGGGATGACGGACATGCATGACAATGCTATTCCGTACGGGATGAACACCCAAGAAATTATAAGAGATATCACTAAAGAATTCGATTTCCCGATCTGTTTTGACTTTCCTGCAGGGCATCAAAAGGATAATCAGGCGGTAGTCTTCGGAAAATTAGTAACTTTGGAAGTAACAGATCAAAAAGTTTTAGTAACATACAATTAAAAAGAAATAATTATGCGAATTTTAGTTATTGGAGGTGGAAACATGGGATACACCTATGCAGAAGGAATTTCAAAATCACAATTTACAGACAATCATAAAGTAATGATTTGCGATGCGATGCCACAACGTGTAGCCGAACTTAAAGAGTTAGATTTATTTGACGTTTATTCAGAAGTTGAAGAATGTATCACCAAAGCAGATGTGATTTTTTTAGCCGTTAAACCATTTCATGCCGAAGATGTTTTTAAAAAAATAAAACCTTTAGTTAATCAAGAACAAATTTTTGTTTCCTTGATGGCAGGGGTTAATATTTATACCATTCAAAAAGGAGTAGGATCTCAAAAAGTAGTGCGTACGATGCCTAACTTACCTGCTAAAATTGGTTTAGGAATTACATCTTACGTTTCGTCTGCAGAGGTTAGTCGTATCGAGTTATTAGCCATACGAAGTTTATTAGATACCACAGGTGAATCCATCAAGGTCGATAACGAACAACAAATTGATTATTCAACAGGAATATCAGGTAGCGGACCTGCATATGTTTTCTATTTTATGAATTCGATGTTAGATGCTGCCATCGAAATGGGCTTTTCAGAACACGATGCCAAAACATTGGTGCGAGGCACGTTTAGAGGCGCTGTCGAGCTTTTTGATAAAGAAGACACCTCTTTGCCTGTTTGGATGGATCGCGTAGCCTCTAAAGGTGGTACAACACGTGCGGCATTAGATTCTATGGAAGCTAGTAAAGTAAAAGATGCTATTCGTAACGCTGCATTCGCTGCTTTTAATAGAGCTGTTGAATTAGGTTTAGGAAAATAAGAACGAATGGGTTAATAATAATCTGTTAAAATATGAATTCGATTAAAATCAGTTACCCCCAATCCGGTTATTTTTCGTCTTTAATTACAGATTATCTAAATGAAGATCCCAAGGTAAGTACGTTGTACAATCGTTTTCCGAAAATGGAAAATTTTCAGGGTCAAATCGCCGAAAAGAAAGCGAATTACACATTAGATTCTCGAATGGTTTTGGTGGAAGCCTTGGAGAGACAAAATCAAAAAATATCCCTTTCGGAAGCGACTCAAAATAATATTCAATTACTTAAAAATCAGAATACTTTTACCATCACCACAGGGCATCAATTGAGTTTGTTTACAGGACCTTTGTTCTTTTTATATAAAATTATTTCGATTATAAAATTAGCCGAGCAGTTAAAAATAACACATCCTGAGTGTGATTTTGTACCTGTATTTTGGATGGCGACGGAAGATCACGATTTTGAAGAAATTTCTTTTTTTCATACCAAAAACAAAAAAATACAATGGCATCAAGATCAAAAAGGTGCTGTCGGTCGTTTGTCAACCAATGGATTAAAAGAGGTTTCGGAACAATTAACCGAATCGTTGGGGCAAGGTAAAAATGCGGCGGATTTAAAAATGCTATTTGACAAATCCTATTTAGAACATTCGAATTTAGCCGACGCCACTCGGTTTTTAGTGAATGAATTATTCGGAGATAAAGGATTGGTGATTATCGATGGCGATGATAAACAGTTAAAAAAACAGTTTGTGCCCATCCTAAAAAAGGAGTTAACACAACAGATTGCGTACCAATCGATACACAAAACATTAGAGACGTTTCCGTATAAAGTGCAAGTAACTCCCCGCGAGATTAATTTATTTTATTTGGACGAAAACCTAAGAGAACGGATTGTTTTTGAAGACAACGTGTACCGTGTTTTAAACACCGATTTGCAATTTTCAGAACAAGAAATTAGTGCTTTAGCAGAAAATTCTCCCGAAAAATTTAGCCCTAACGTTGTCCTACGTCCGTTGTATCAAGAATGTGTTTTGCCCAATTTGGCATACATCGGCGGCGGCGGCGAAATCGCGTACTGGTTAGAATTGCAATCTCTTTTTGAGTCTCAAAAAATTACTTTTCCGATGTTAATTATACGCGATTCGGTGGTGTTGATTTCAGAAAAACAAATTCAAAAATCGACAAAATTACAATTGACTTGGCAAGATTTATTTTTAAAACAAGCGGATTTGATCACGCAAAAAACACATCAATTTTCCGAATTTCCAATTGATTTATCTTCGTATAAAGAAAATATAAAAAAACAATTTGAACAATTACACGCTTTGGTTTCTCAAACCGATGCGTCTTTTTTAGGAGCTGTTTCGGCACAAGAAAAAAAACAACTTAGCGGTTTTTATGTTTTAGAAAAACGTTTGCTAAAAGCCCAAAAAAGAAAGTATAACGATCAACTCAAACGAATTATCGAGTTGCAAAACGAGTTGTTTCCCAATCAAAGCTTACAAGAGCGCCTTTGGAATTTCTCAGATTTTTATAAAGAATACGGTGCTGATTTTTTAGATAAACTATACGATCAATTGGATGTTTTATCTATTGATTTTAAGATGGTTAGATTGTAAAAAGTCTCTAATGTAGAAAATCTACAAACCATGACTTTTATCATATTTTGTTTTGAGAACAAGCTTTTACTTTGTTCCCAACAAACAAATTACGAGAAAAATGATGCACACATTTCATATTCCTGTTTTGGGATTAGCTTATTCGGTAGGCACACCTTTTAAGGTGGCTAAATACGGCATTTCATCAGTAGCTTCTATTGTAGATGATTTTATGATAGAAGATATGCGAAAATTTTATGCTCAAGAATACAATAAAGAATATACACCTTTAGCAGATGCCGAAGACGATAGCAGGGCCAAAAGAATTACAGCTTATTGCAATTTAATGCAAGAGGTTGTTGCAGAACAATTTGAAACTGTAAGAAACGAACCTTTTACCGAAACATCCGACATTACAAGATATTTTAACCTATTACCCGACACCAACGAAGTGAAGCGGTTGTATTTGGATATGTTGGACACCGATAATAAAATGATAAAAGAGACGTTAGAAAAAAAGATCCGTCTTTTAATGAAACCGGGCAGTATCGATGTTAATATCATGTCAAAAGTCGATAAAAATAATGTTAATGCTAATATCGAAATACTCGATACAGTATCGTCGGATGCGTTGTGTTCGTTGCGTGGATTTGCCAAAAGTAATTTAGAATCTTCGATTATTTTATCCGCAGGGATGAACCCCAGATTATACAGTTATTTAGAAGAGTTTTCGGATTTTTATGCCAATTCATCAGGGTATATTAAGAAAAAAATAGTGCTTAAAGTAAGCGATTACCGATCAGCTATTATACAAGGTAAGTTTTTAGCCAAAAAAGGACTTTGGGTATCCGAATACCGTGTTGAATCAGGATTAAATTGTGGGGGTCATGCTTTTGCTACAAACGGACTTTTGATAGGTCCAATTTTAGAAGAATTTAAATCGAAACGAGCAGAAATTATCTCGACGGTTTTTGAAATGTACCAAAAAGCACTTTCCGAAAAAGGTGTAGAGTTATTAACGCCGCCAGAATTAGCGATCACCGCTCAAGGCGGAATAGGCACGCATCGAGAAGATTCATTTTTAAGAGAACATTACGATTTACAATCCACAGGATGGGGCAGTCCATTTTTGTTAGTTCCTGAGGCTACAAGTGTAGATGATGATACGTTAGAACGGTTACTAAGTGCCGAAAAAGATGATTTTTATATCAGTAATTCGTCACCTTTAGGCGTTCCGTTTAGTAATTTCAGAAAAAGCGCTATTGAAGAGCAGCGTTTGGCTCGAATAGCAAAAGGCAATCCGGGAAGTCCTTGTAAAAAGAAGTTTTTGGTATCCAACACTGAGTTTACTGCAGAGCCAATTTGTACCGCATCGCGCGAATACCAACATTTAAAGTTGAAACAATTAGATGCGTTAGAATTACCTAAAGAAGAACACGATACACAGTTTAAAAACATTACAGACAAAATTTGTTTGTGTGTAGGATTAACAGCTTCTGCTTATATAAAACAAGGGATTGATCGCAAAGACAAAAAAACTGCCGTATCGATTTGCCCAGGACCTAACATCGCATATTTTTCTAAATTATTTTCTTTAGAAGAAATGATAGATCATATTTATGGTAAAGCTAATTTGATTCAAAACAACAACAGATCACACGTTTTTATTAACGAATTGAATTTGTATTTGGAATATCTAAAAAATGATATCGTAGAAAGTGTACAAACGCTAACTTCTAAAAAAGAAAAGTATTTAAACAGTTTTAAAGATCAGTTATTAGAGGGAATAGCCTATTACAAAGAGTTAGTACCCAAAATGACCAAAGAATCCTTAAATCAAAGAACACTCATCTTAAATGAATTTAAAGAAATTGAATTACAATTAAAACAATTAGTCATCAATCCAGTATTGACGTAAAGATAGAGTAGTTTTGTTTTGTTAGTCGAGGGGCAATGTGTGTAACATATCGCTCCTCTTCTTATTTTAATCCAATATTTTTTTCCGAACAACGGTAGATGCAACTTTGGAAGCAATAAATCCAAGTATGCTAATAGTGAAAAACACAACAAAGACGTTTTTTAACTCAATTTTGACCGGATAAGGCATTGTACAGGTAATCATAATAAATTGATACTGTTCTTGTAAAACAACGATGATAAAGCCTAAAATTAACCCTATCGTACCGCTTATAGTGGTGAGTAAAACGCCGTGTAATAAAAACACGTTACGCAATTCGGGCAAAGTAACCCCGATGTTATATAATGTAGTGAGGTTTTTACGTTTTTCTAAAACCATCATAATAATCGAACCGATGAGGTTAAACAACGCAATGATGATAACTAAAGTAAAAATGAGATAAACGACTAAATTTTCTGTGTTGAGCATTTTGTACAACGCATCATTCAATTCCAGTTTATTTTTGATTACAACGCTGTTATTTAAAATTTGTTGCAAACGTTGTCTGATGGCAGTTTCATCCGCAAAATTATCTAATTTAAGCTCGATAGATGTAACCTGATTGGGTTTAAATTGCAATAATTGTTGTGCAATTTCGAGTGAGCAATACACGTATTTATAGTCTAAATCTTCGTTGATAGAATAGATGCCAACAGGAACTACATTTTGTTTTAAAAATGCCTGATCGGGATTGGCTATTGCACCTTTCCCAGGTTTGGGCATATACAATTGAAACACATTGGTGTAATCAAATAATCCAACCGATAATTTATGAGCAATACCATTACCAATAACAACTTGAGGCGTGTTTGGATACAACCATTCACCTAAATAAATGGTTTTTTCGATGGCATTGATGGCGGTATAATTAGAGTCAACAGCTTTTAGCGTGGCAATAAATTCTTTGCTGTTATAAAATAAGAGTACTTTTTCTTCTATTATTTTAGAAGAAAGTGCAACGCCTTCAATCGTATTGATTTGGTGTAATTGATCTGACGAAACCACAAATGATTTGCCTTTAGTAGGATATATAACCAAATCAGGCTGTAAAATGTTGGTAAACGAAACACTAAAATCACGCAAGCCACTAAATACAGAAAGCACGACAAACAAAGACATCCCGCTAATTACAATACCAATCGAGGCAATACGAGAAATTGTATTGATAGCATTGTTTTTGCTTTTACTAATGAGGTATCTTTTCGCTATGTATAACGAAAAATTCAAATTAGGATTTTTTTCTTTTTTCTAATAATTCGGGATTTTTTACAGGGTTTTCTTCTCCTGATAGGGCTTTGTCGATAGATTCGATATAATCAAGAGAATCATCAATATAAAATAACAAACTCGGTACTTTTCGCAATTGATTTTTAACGCGTAACGCCAAATCGTGTTTGATTAAAGGCTGGTTTGATTTTATAGCGGCTAATAATTCGTCTTTTTTGTCTGCTGGAAAAATACTCAAATACACTTTTGCGATTGTTAAATCGGTAGTTACGTGCACATTGGATACCGAAATCACTAAATTAGGAATTCCGTTTTTACGAATTTCTCCTTGTAATATATCCACAATTTCTTGTTGGATAACGGTGCCTATCTTCTTTTGTCTGTTTGTTGTTTCCATAATGCAAAAGTACTATTTTTTACCTCCGACTATGATAACAAATTCACCACGTGGTGCTTTTTTTTCAAAATGAGAAATAATAGTAGCAACGCTACCTCTTGTATTTTCTTCATGAAGTTTTGATAATTCTCGAGAAACACTAATAGATCGGTCTTCGCCAAAGTAGGTTTTAAAGTCGGCTAAGGTTTTAAGTAATTTATGCGGGGATTCATAAAATATAATGGTTCGGGTCTCGTCGGCTAATAGTTTTAGTCGGGTTTGTCGTCCTTTTTTTATGGGTAAAAATCCTTCAAAAACAAATTTATCATTTGGGATACCGCTATTGACTAAAGCGGGTACAAATGCTGTTGCACCGGGTAAACATTCAATAGTGATATCATTTTCGATACAAGCGCGTGTGAGTAAAAACCCAGGATCAGATATCGCAGGTGTGCCCGCGTCAGATATTAAAGCAATTGTTTTACCGGATTGTAATTGTTGGATTAATTGCGGTACAGCTTGATGCTCATTATGCATGTGATGGCTGTACATGGGCGTATTAATTTCAAAATGTTTAAGCAATTTACCACTGGTTCGGGTATCTTCTGCCAAAATCACATCTACCTCTTTTAAAACACGGATTGCTCTAAGTGTAATATCTTCTAAATTACCAATAGGAGTGGGTACAACGAATAGTTTACTCAATTTAAGAGAATTTATTTTCGATAATATGCATAAATCGTTCTTCTATTTCTTCTTTTCCAATCCAATTATTGTGATCGGGTTTAACCAATAAGTCGATAAAATCTTTAGCTTCTTCAAAACTATTTAGCGTATTTACTTGCGAAACTACACGTATAAAATCCGTATTGTTTCCGTCAAATAGATGTTTAACAAAAGCTATTTTATCGTTTAATCCGATTGTAACGGTTTTTTTGAGTTTGTCGTTTATCGATACTGATTTGTTAGAGTCAATGCTATTTGCAGTGGTTGTTTCTGGTACAACAGTTTTTGCGGGTTCTTTTTCAATTACAGGTTTACTATCTGCTTTTACAAAAGTCGGCATCGGATTGATGGTATCTAAAAAGCGATCTATACTACCGTGTTTGGTAAAAGTTGTTTTGGGATGTTCTGCTTCTTTGGATACAATATTATCGACCTCTTTTTTAGGAAAATTAAGATCAAAATTCAATTCCACAGGAGCAATAGTTTGTGTAGTAATTTCTTCAGGCTTTTTTTCTACAACAGGAGTTTCAATTGGTTCAGGCTCTTGTTCAACAAGCTTTTCTTCTACTTTCTCTTCAATAATAGTAATGGGTTCTTCATTTGTAAGAATTTCTTCTTCAATTGGATTTTCGATAACAGGTGCTGTAACTGTCACTTCTTCTTCGATAACAATTTCTGAAGATTCAAAAATATCAATTACTGTTTGTTGTAATTTTTCAGTACTAAACGTTGGGTTTAGTGCGCTATGGTTTTCTTCTAAAAATGCTAAAATCGACAATTTTTCATACAACCTACCTGCTTCTTGGTGAAGTACATGAACATCGGATTTATTTTTAATTTTTAAAATTTTGTGAGCTAAACTCATCAAATCTGCTTCTAATTTCTTTTTCATTTGTATAGCGTATTCGAAGTAAAATGAATTTTTTTTGTTCTAAAAATCAATTATGATATAAAAATAGTATTTTAACGCTTGAAACATAAGAAATCAACTTTTTTTTTATGATTTTTTTAAGGTTAGGTGTAATCCATAGTAGTTTAAGTAAGTGAAAATAGCAATTAAACAAGTTCAAGATATTCTAAAAAGTAAGGGCGAAATTTTGTTTCCTGATGCGTTAATTCAATGGATTTCAATCGATAGTAGGTCTTTACAAAACAACAATTCGACTTTGTTTTTTGCATTAGTGGGCGATAATCATAACGGTCATGATTATATTACAGAATTATCTTCAAACGGAGTGCGAAATTTTGTGATTTCTCAAATACCTAACCCTAAACCTGCTGATTGCAATTTTATTGTAGTGCCGAATACGTTGGTGGCGTTACAGGATTTGGCGGCCTTTTATCGAAGACAGTTTTCAATACCCGTAATTGCAATAACAGGGAGTAACGGAAAAACGATTGTAAAAGAATGGTTGAGTTATTTGTTTGCTCCCGATTATTCCGTAATAAAAAGTCCTAAAAGTTACAACTCGCAAGTGGGTGTTCCGTTGTCGGTTTTCGGGATGAACTCGTACCATGATTTAGGTATTTTTGAAGCAGGTATTTCAACAATTTCTGAAATGCCACAACTACAAAAAATATTACAACCAACAATCGGTGTGTTAATCAATATCGGTTCGGCTCACGATCAAGGTTTTGAATCTAAAAAACAAAAAATACACGAAAAAATACAACTTTTTAAAAGCTGTAAAACTTTCATATACAAAAAAGACACCTTGGTAGAAGAGGTTCTTTTTGCTGAAAAAGCAATCTCAAAAGATACGGTTTATTTCAGCTGGAGTACCATTGATAAAAGTGCGACAGTATTTATAGATCGAATTGATAGTCATAACAAAATAACAACGGTTCGGTTTTTATATAAAAACGAATCACATTCGGTAGTTATTCCTTTTATAGATAAAGCGTCTATCGAAAATGCAATTACCTGTTTGGTTGTCTTATTAAGTCAAAACATAGAGATCACCACGATACAGCAACGGATATCGGACTTGTATCCTGTTCAGATGCGTTTGCAGGTGAAACCCGCAATCAATAATTGTACGTTAATCGATGATAGTTACAGTAATGATTTGCAATCCTTAACGATTGCATTAGATTTTTTAGAACAACAAAAACAACATAAATACAAAACGATAATTATTTCGGATATCGAACAAAGTGGTTTGAGTAAAGAAGAGTTATATAGTGTGTTATGGAATCAATTAAACGAAAACAATATTCAAAAAATCATAACTGTTGGTAAAGAAATCAGCTCTTATTTAAAACAGTATAAAGAAGTTTCTTTTTTTGAAACCACTGATGCGTTGATTAACGATATTTCAAATTTGTCGTTTGAGAACCAAACCATTTTAGTAAAAGGAGCTCGTAATTTTCAGTTTGAAAAAGTAGTAAAAGCTCTCGAATACCGCAAACACGAAACGGTCTTAGAAGTCAATTTAGACGCGATAACCCATAATCTTAACTTTTATAAATCTCGATTACAGCCAACAACCAAAATTATGGTTATGATAAAAGCATTTGGTTATGGTAACGGGGGCTATGAGTTGGCAAAGTTATTATCCTATCACCGGGTAGATTACCTTGGAGTAGCTTTTGCCGACGAAGGTATTGCATTAAAAGAAGCGGGAATAAACACTCCTATTATGGTGATGAATCCCGAGATAAGTAGTTTCCGTTCGATTGTTCAACACCAATTAGAACCTGAGATATATAATTTTAGAGGATTACAAGCCTTTTTAAAAGTAGCTAACGAATTAGAGTTGAAATCCTATCCGATACATATTAAACTTGATACAGGGATGCATCGATTGGGATTTGAGTCAAAAGATGTAGACGAGTTGATTGCGGTTTTATCAAGTACAAAGGTTGTTCAGATCAAAAGTATTTTGTCACATTTAGCAGCAAGTGATTCGTTAACGTATCAAGATTTTACCCAAAATCAAATTGAAGGTTTTGATCAAATGGCAACAAAATTAGCCCAGTCAACAGCATGTCAACCGATAAAACACATTGCAAACACCTCTGGGATTATTAATTATCCACAAGCTCATTTTGATATGGTTCGTTTGGGAATAGGATTGTATGGTATCGGTTATACCGAAATCGAAAACATCGAATTACAAAATGTAAGCACCTTAAAATCGGTTATTTCTCAAATAAAAGATATCCCAGTAGGTGATAGTGTAGGGTATAGCAGGATGTTTGTGGCTCAAAAATCAATGCGTACGGCAACTGTTCCGATAGGATATGCCGACGGTGTTTCTCGATTATTAAGCAATCAAAAAGGATATATTTACATCAATAATTGCAAAGCTCCGATTGTGGGTAATGTATGTATGGACATGTTAATGGTCGATGTCACAGATATAAATTGCCAAGAAGGTGATGAGGTTATTATTTTTGGAGAACAATTATCCACAAAAGAGTTGGCTTTAAACCAAAATACAATTCCGTATGAAATTTTAACAAGAATTTCACATCGCGTTAAAAGAATTTTTTATAGGTCATAATTAACTATAACGTTATAGTTGGCAAAGGCTGAGCGGTATTATGAATACGTAAAAAACAACTTTTTATTGAAGATTTATCAGATAAATCACCATTTATTGTTGGTTTTTTCAAAAAAAATCTATTATATTTGAGATTACATTAATTTATTTAACTCTATTACATATGGATATGAAATTACTTTTTAAGAATTTACACCAATGGTGTACGGTCTTGTTTTTAGGTCTTTCCTTAGGAACAATGGCTCAGAATGCGGTCAAGGATACCAATCCTATAAATGACATTATGTTGCAATCTTTTGGTTGGGACGAGTACAAGCAGTCAAGACATGCTGCTGGTTTTTATAATTTTTACTTAAATCAGGCAGATTATTTAAATGATGCTGGTTTTGATATGATTTGGATGCCGCCACCAAGCCAATCGACTGGTGGAGTAGGTTATATACCTACCAAGTTGTTTAATTTCTCAAAAACATCATGGGGAACAGAGGCAGAGCTAAAAGCTGTTTTGGCTAAATTTAAATCAAAAGGAATGTATTCTTTGGCTGATGTGGTGGTAAATCACCGTGGAGGTACGACAAGTTGGACGGATTTTACAGAACCGGCTTGGAGTTGTAAAACTATTTGTAGTACTGATGAGGCTTCAAGGGCTTCGTTTACAGGAGTTAGACCTTGTGGAAGTGCGGATACGGGCGACGATTTTGACGGAGGTAGAGATTTAGATCACACACAACAAGAAACTAGAGATGGTGTTAAAGAATACTTGAATGTAATGAAAGCGCTTGGTTTTGACGGATGGAGATGGGATGTTGCAAAAGGTTTTTCGGCACAATATTTTGGAGAGTATAACTCGGCAAGTAAACCCTACTATTCAGTAGGTGAGTATTGGGATGGAAATGGGCAAGCATTAAAAGGGTGGATAGATGGTACAACCAAAAACTCAGGTGCATTTGATTTTTCCAACTACTATACATTAACTAATGCTTTAAAATGGAATAGTTATGGTTCTTTGAACGCAGGAGGTAGAATGCCAGGTGTTGCGGGTTATATTGGTTATGATGATAAAGCGGTGACTTTTGTAGATAATCACGATACGTTTGTTAAAGACGAAGCGATATTAGGTGATAATGTAATGAAAGGATATGCCTATATTTTAACACATCCAGGGATTCCATGTGTTTGGGCCGCTCATTATTATGGGGGTTCTTATACTAAAGATGGTGTTACCAGAACGTATTCAGACAATCAAACGGCGATTAATAAATTAATGGCGGTTAGAAAACAAAACGGAATAAATGCATACAGTTCAGTAAACATAAGTCAAGCTGGTGGTACGTATGTGGCTTACGTAAGTCCTACTTTTGGTTCTGCAGCTGCAGTAGTAGTAAAACTAGGTGGCGGTAATTTTGATCCTGGTACGGGATGGATATTAAATGCATCAGGTACGGATTATGCAGTTTGGTCTAAAAAAACAGTTACAGTTCCAAATGCACCAGATGAGGCTAAAATATCAATAGGTTTAATCGGGTCAGGAACAACAGGTACTGTAGCGGGTTGGGATAAAGATGTGGTGATGACTTCAACCGATAATGAAAATTATACGTTAGTTGGGCAAACATTATTTGCTGGTGAAGTGAAATTTAGAGCAAATGCTGCTTGGTCTTTAAACTGGGGGGGTACTGCGTTCCCTTCAGGAACAGGAACATTAGACTCAGCAAAAAACATCCCTGTAACAGCGGGTAAATACACCATTACTTTTAACAGAAAAACTGCAGTTTATAAATTCGAACTAACAGGTTCAGCTTGTACTTGTCCTGCATTAGACGCACCTGTTTGTGCAAATGGAGTTACTTATAAAAATTCATGTGAGGCAGAATGTGCAGGAAAAACGGTTTACACAACAGGAGCTTGTCCTGTAGAGGTAGATCCTTGTACTTTGTGTACTAATGAGGTTGCACCTGTATGTGCTGATGGTGTAGAATATTCTAATGCATGTAAAGCAAAATGTGCAGGAAAAACAAATTATACAACAGGAGCGTGTACTGTGGTTGTTGACCCAACATATCCTAAGATTGGATTAATAGGATCTGCTACGAGTGCGGATACAGCTGTACAATGGAAAACAGATGTTGATATGGTAACAAAAGATGGTGTTAACTATACTCTTAATATTGCATTATTAGTAGGTGAGGCTAAGTTTAGACAAGATGATGCTTGGACTAAAAATTGGGGTGATGTTGCTTTCCCATCTGGAACAGGAGTTACTGAAGGTAAGAATATTCCAGTAAATAAAGCTGGAACGTATGATGTTGCATTTAACGTTACCACAGGTGCATATACATTTACACTAAAATCAGGTGATCCCGTGTGTACATGTACAGCAGAAGTTGCGCCTGTATGTGCTGATGGGGTACAATATAATAATGCTTGTGAAGCGAAATGTGCAGGAAAAACAGTTTATACAACAGGAGCTTGCGTTAAAGTATGTACCGATAAAAAAATTGGTATGATAGGTTCAGCAACAAGTGCTGATAAAACGGTTCAATGGGTAACGGACGTGGATATGTGCTCTACAGACGGAGTTACATACAAATTAACGTATACCTTTTTGGAGGGTGAAGCAAAATTCCGTAAAGATGATGCGTGGACATCAAATTGGGGTGATGCAGCTTTCCCTACAGGAACAGGAACTCAAGACGGAAAAAATATTGTGGTAAAAGCCGGAACTTATGATGTTACTTTTAATGCAACTACAGGAGCTTATAGTTTTACTGAAGGTTTAAGTAGATCTGATTTTAATAAAAATGAGGATTTAGTAAATATTAAAGTATATCCTAATCCATCACAATCAGATTGGAATATTTCTTCGGAAGAAAAAATTGTATCAGTATCGGTATTGAATTCGGTTGGTGGTACGGCTACTGCTGCTGTAACAATAAGCGATAATAATGCTACGATTTCAGGAGTAAATTTAACTGAAGGAATTTATTTTGCAGTAATAAAAACTATCAATTCGGTTAAAACTATCAAGTTAGCTAAGCAATAAGTTATAAATTAAGTTTGTAAATTAACAAGTCCCATCCGTTTTTAACAGATGGGACTTGTTTTATTATGTTAATTTTAACAAAAAGCAAAATTATATTGTTTAAATTTGAGAATTGTCTAAATATTAAAACAGTATTATTATGAAAAATAAATTACTTTTTAAAAAAGTTATCGCCTTTACGGCGTTAATAATTTTTGGATTTAGTGATACTCTTTCTGCTCAAAATGCAGTGAAAGATACGGATCCAAAAAATGATATTATGTTCCAAACTTTTGGGTGGGACGAATATAAACAAGCAAGAATGTCTTCGGTAGGAGGTCTTTATTCTTTTTACTCAAACGCAGAGCAAGCTAAATACTTGAATGATGCTGGGATTGATATGATGTGGTTTCCGCCAGCAAGCCAGTCAATGGGAGGAACAGGTTATATCCCAACAAAATTATTTAATTTTTCAAAAACAGAATGGGGTACAGAAGCCCAGTTAAAAACCATGTTGGCGGAGTATAACAATTTAGGCATGTATCCTATAGCCGATGTTGTAGTAAACCATAGAGGAGGCACAACGGGTTGGATGGATTTTACCGAACCTACGTGGGATTGCACCGCAATCACAAAAAATGACGAGGCCAGCACAGATCCCGGTAACACAGGGATTAAACCATGTGGGTCAAATGATACGGGTGAAAACTATGGTAGCGCAAGAGATTTAGATCATACAAACGCTGTGGTTCGGTCCGATGTAAAAAAATTCCTAGGATTATTAAAAGATCTAGGATTTAAAGGTTGGAGATGGGATGTTGCAAAAGGTTTTGCCGCAAGTTATTTTGGAGAATATATAACAGCAAGTACACCATATTATTCGGTAGGTGAATATTGGGATGGAGGAACAAGTACCTTGATGAGTTGGGTAGATGGTACGGGTAAAAAATCAGGAGCTTTTGATTTTGCTAATTATTATAAATTATCGGGCGCGATTAAAGGAGATAGCTACGGTCAATTAATGTCAGGAAGCAGAATGTATGGTTTGGCAGGGGTTATCGGTTATGATGACAAAGCGGTTACTTTTGTAGATAATCACGATACCTTTGTAGATGCAAATAATTATGTGCCAGACGATAAAGTAGTAAAAGGATATGCTTATATTTTAACGCATCCAGGAATTCCATGTGTATGGGCTGCTCATTATTATGGAGGTAGTTATACTAAAGAAAACGTAACCAGAACCTACACCGATCACCAGTTAGAAATTAACAAATTAATGGGTGTTAGAAAACAAAACGGAATCAACGCATACAGCTCTATCAATGTAGTACAATCAGGCACAACCTATGCCGCCTATATTAGCGCAACGTATAACACACCTGCAGTTGTTGCCGTTAGATTAGGATCTGGAACGTGGACACCAGAAGGTACAGGATGGATTGAGAATGCATCGGGCACAGGTTATAAAGTTTGGTCTAAAAAAGCAATTACGACTCCTAAAATACCAACAGAACAAGAGGTTAAAATAAGTTTAATCGGTGATGGTATTTCAAGCTGGACAGTGGATGTACCAATGGCATCAATAGATAATAAAAACTATACTTTAGAAAACTATTCGTTTAAAGGTGGCCCTGTTAAATTTAGAGCTAATTCTGATTGGACTTTAAATTGGGGCGGTACAGGTCTTTCTGGTAAAGGAGTACAAGATGGAGGTAATATAACCGTTGCAGTAGGGAAATATAATGTAAGTTTTAATAGAGAAACTGGAATCTATGATTTTGGCTTTTTAAGTAGAGAAGATTTTAATAAAAATGAAGATTTTGCAAATATTAAAGTATATCCTAATCCCTCACAATCGGATTGGAATATAGCTGCGGATGAAAGAATTATATCGGTAACAGTATCAAATATATTAATAGATTCGCCAGCAACAGTTATAATAAGCGGTAATACAGCGATAATTTCAGGAGAATTATTACCTCAAGGGATGCATTTCGCAACCATAAAAACAATTAATTCAGTTAAAACCATCAAATTGATTAAGGAATAATAGGTTAAATTAATTTGTTTTATATTTGAAGGCTTCAAGAAATTGAAGCCTTTTTTAATAACCAAAAATTTTATAAAATGAGTTTAATTAAAGATTTTAAAGCCTTTTTATTTAAAGGAGACATTATTAATTTAGCGACAGCGGTTATTGTCGGCGGTGCATTTGGTAAAATAGTAAGTTCATTTACTAACGATATTATCATGCCTCCGATAGGATTATTATTAGGTGGAGTTGATTTTAGAGATCTTAAATTGACCTTGAAAGAAGCCGTAGATGCTTCTGAAGGCGTCGAAGCAATTGCAGAAGTGGCTATTAATTACGGGGTTTTCATACAAACAGTAATTGATTTTACGATCATAGGTTTTTGTATTTTTATAGTTTTAAAGGCCTATGAAAAAACAAAAAAGAAAGAAATTCCAGCTCCAGCAGCTCCAAAAGGACCATCACAAGAAGAATTATTAGCGGAAATTAGAGATTTACTAAAGAAGTAAATTATTGGTGATTCAATATCAAAAACCACAAAATGTTATATATATAACATTTTGTGGTTTTTTGTGTTTAGATAGTTAGTGCCTAATTTATGTTTTACATTTGCGACATAAAATTGGTTTAAAAACAAAAAATGTATAGTTATGAAAATTGCAGTAGTTGGCGCAACAGGTTTAGTAGGCGGCGAAATTTTAAAAGTTTTAGCAGAAAGAAATTTAGTTATTGATGAATTAATACCAGTTGCTTCGGCACGTTCAGTAGGTAAAAAAGTTGCGTTTAAAGGAAAAGAATATTCAGTAGTGGATTATCAAACCGCGATTTCTAAAAAGCCAGAAATAGCGATATTTTCTGCTGGAGGAAGTACATCTTTAGAAATTGCTCCTCTATTTGCAGCAGCAGGAACAACAGTTATTGACAATTCTTCCGCGTGGCGAATGGATCCAACTAAAAAGTTAATTGTGCCAGAGGTTAATGCCCACGAATTAACAAAATCAGATAAAATTATTGCAAACCCCAATTGTTCAACAATTCAGATGGTTGTTGTTTTAAAGCCACTGCACGATAAGTATAAAATCAAACGTGTAGTAGTTTCTACTTATCAATCCATAACAGGTACGGGTAAGGCTGCTGTGGATCAATTGATGGACGAAAGAGCTGGTATCGAAGGAGATAAAGTATATCCATATCGTATAGATCTGAATGTATTGCCTCATATAGATGTATTTCAACAAAATGGCTACACCAAAGAGGAGATGAAGATGATCAAGGAAACAAATAAAATCATGGGTGATGATTCTATAAAAGTGACTGCCACTACTGTTCGGATTCCTACTATGGGAGGGCACTCAGAATCGTTAAATATTGAGTTCGAAAATGATTTTGATTTAGCTGAAGTTCGAAAGTTATTAACAGAGATGCCAGGGGTAGTTGTGCAAGACGACCCTTCAAATTTAATTTATCCAATGCCTTTAACATCACATGGTAAAGATGAGGTGTTTGTTGGTAGGATACGTAGAGATGAAAGTACATCAAATGCTTTAAATATGTGGTGTGTAGCAGATAATTTACGTAAAGGAGCGGCTACTAATGCTGTGCAAATTGCACAATATTTGGTAGAGAAAAAATTAGTTTAAGAAAGTGGTAGTATGCAAGCATAAGTAAAATCTATTAAAAAATCTCTCTCAAATAGATTTTAAAGCATATATTTATTAATATTAAGTTAATAAAATATTATATATATTTGCACCTGATGTTTTTATTACTAAATTTAATGCTTAAATTTGATTTGCTTTTAGTACAAGCTTATTTTCCGTCGTTACCACCACCACCGACTGATCCACCACCACCACCACCTATTCCTGTTGATGGTTGGTTGTTTTTACAGGTTGTGATTGTAGTTGTGTTAGCATATGTTTATTTAGTGTATAAAAAGAAACAAAAAGTAATATGATAAATTGGATGATTCAATTGCCTCATTTGCCACCGCCGCCTACGCCGCCGCCGCCGGGTGTTCCGGTCGATGGAGGATTGTTGTTTTTGATCGTTGTACTTTTTATTTCAGTATTTATAAAAATTAAAAAGCGTGAATTTTAAATCACGCTTTTTTTGTGCTTTAGTTTTTTTGAATTACCCTGTAAATAGATTATTTTTGAGAGAATCTAAAATATGCAATCTGATGAATCAAGATACTATAGTTCAAGATTTTTTGCAAAGGGTAATAAAAAGCAACCCTAACGAGAAAGAGTTTATACAAGCAGTACAAGAAGTAGCCGAAGTAATACTGCCGTTTATCTCTCAAAACTCAAAATATAAAAACTCAAAATTATTAGAACGTATGGTCGAACCTGAACGGGTGATTCAGTTTAGGGTTACGTGGTTAGACGATGCGGGTGAGATACAAGTTAATAGAGGATATCGTGTGCAGATGAACTCTGCTATTGGGCCTTATAAAGGAGGACTTCGTTTTCATCCGACTGTTACACTAAGTGTGCTTAAATTTTTAGCTTTTGAACAAGTATTTAAAAACAGTTTAACAACACTTCCTATGGGTGGTGGTAAAGGAGGTGCTGACTTTGACCCTAAAGGGAAATCGGATAATGAAATCATGAAGTTTTGTCAAAGCTTTATGACCGAATTATCTAAACATATCGGTTCTGATACCGATGTTCCTGCAGGTGATATTGGTGTTGGTGCCAGAGAAATAGGTTATCTATTCGGACAATACAAACGATTACGAAACGAATTTACAGGAGTTTTAACAGGTAAAGGAATTTCTTATGGGGGCTCTTTAATCCGTCCAGAAGCTACAGGTTATGGGATTGTATATTTTACATTAAATATGCTAGCAGTTAGAGGTATAGATATTAAAGGTAAAAAAATAGTGATTTCAGGATCAGGTAATGTGGCGCAATATGCAGCACAAAAAGCGATAGAGTTAGGAGCTAAAGTAATTACCTTATCGGATTCATCAGGCTATATTTTAGATGAAGAAGGTTTAAATCAAGAAAAATTAAACTTTGTGATTGATCTTAAAAACAACAAAAGAGGACGAATAAACGAATACGTTAATGCATATCCTAAGTCCATTTTTGTAGCGAATAAAACACCATGGGAAGTGGTTTGTGACATAGCATTACCATGTGCAACACAAAATGAATTACAAGAACAAGATGCTAAAACCTTAGTTAAAAACGGATGTATTTGTGTAACAGAAGGAGCTAATATGCCATCAACAATTGAGGCAATACGTGTATTTCAACAAGCAAAAATTTTATTTTCACCAGGCAAAGCATCCAATGCGGGGGGTGTAGCGACATCAGGGTTAGAGATGAGTCAAAATTCATTACGGATGAGTTGGTCGTCAAAAGAGGTGGATCAAAAGCTACATGCAATCATGCTAGAAATTCATCAAAAATGCGCCGTATATGGTACGCAACCAGACGGATATATTGATTATGTTAAAGGGGCTAATATTGCAGGTTTTGTAAAAGTTGCAGACGCCATGCTGGCACAAGGTGTAGTTTAAAAATGAAATTAGTGATACAGTTTACAAGAGTCGTTACCATCTTATTGTTGTTGGTTGGTTTTAAAGGATTTTCTCAAGAAAAAGAATTATGGAAAAGTTATCCCTCATACAAATATATTGTTGGATTATCTGAAAATGAAAATGCTATAATTGCTGCGTCTGAAAATGCGCTTTTTACAACAGATGTAATTACAAAAAAAACAAACATTAAAACAACAGTAGATGGATTGTCTGGATTGACGATTTCGGCTGTTCATCACAGTAAAATTTATAATAAAACTATTTTAGGTTATGAAAATGGGTTATTAATTGTTGTAGAAGGTGATAAGATTTATCCCGTAATCGATATTCAGAATAAGGCAGGAATTACTTCGTCTAAAAAGCGAATAAATAATTTTTATGAGTTCGAAAATAAAATTTACATCTCCACTGATTTTGGGATTTCTGTTTTTGATATTCAAAAAAGATTATTTATTGATACGTATTTCATAGGCAATAATGGATTAGAAACAGAAGTTTCTCAAGTAACTATTAGTAAAGGTAAATTATACGCAGCCACTAAATCTCAAGGTATAAAATATATCAATCTCGATGATCCTGCAAAAGTAGATTATAATAAATGGAGTCTTTTAATAGAGGGATATTTAAGAGGAATCGAAACATTTAACGATGTTATTGTCTCTTTTACATCGGATAATAAAGTATTAACATACAACGGAAGTCAATTTGGGGTAATTGGCGAGGATACAGCGGTAATTGTTTCCAGTCAAGTTTCAGAAGGTAAATTATTAGTGATTACTCAAAAATCGATATTAGTTTTTAATAGTGAATTTCAAATTCAATCAATAATAAAATCAGATCGTCCAAATGATGCTTTTACTGATGCAATTCTAAAAAATAATCATTTATATATCAGCACGCAAGATAATGGCATACGAGATTATGACATGGCTACAGCCACTTTTTCTCCGAAAGGTCTAGAACCCGATGGTCCCGTTAAAAATGTTGTATTTGGTTTAAAATCCAGTCCAAAACGCATTTGGGCATTATATGGGGATTATAATTCGGGATATAATCCATATCCTTTGGATGAATATAGTATTTCTAACTATACTTTTGGGGGATCTTGGAAAGAAATTAAATACGAAAATTTATTAAGTGCAAAATCAATCGTAAAAGCAACAATAGACCCTTCAGATGAAAATCGTATTTTTTTTAGTTCTTTCGTTTCTGGTTTATTAGAGTTGAAAGACAATCAGGTCGTAAAGTTGCATGATAATACCAATAGTGGTTTAGAATCATTGTCGAAAGATTTTGTTGATATAAGGATTAATGGATCAGCATTTGATGCATCAGGAAATTTATGGGTTAATAATTCATTTGTAAAAAATTCACTTAAAAAACATAAAAAAAATGGAGAATGGGAGAGTTATGAGATAGATAAATCGCCTCCATATCAATCTAGTTATGGTGGATTGATTATTGATAGTAATAATACCAAATGGTTTGGCTCAAACGATGAAGGTTTAATTGGGTATAACGAAAAAAGAACATCACCACTTCGTAAAATTAACGAGAACAATAATTTGCCTTCAAATGATGTAAGAGTTATTGCTGAAGATGCCAATAAGCAATTATGGATTGGTACTACAGCAGGTTTACGAATTTTGAATGATACGGGAGACTTTTTAACAGAAAAATCATTAAACACCAACTCAATAATCATATTAGACGATGGCATAGGGCAAGAATTGTTATACCAACAATTTATAACGGATATTATTGTAGACGGATCTAATAAAAAATGGATAGCAACAGCAGGATCGGGTTTATTTTACCTGTCATCTAACGGGCAAAAAACAATTTATCATTTTACTACATCAAATTCGCCATTACCCAGTGATAATATTTATGATTTGGAAATCAATGACGCAACAGGTGATTTATATATAGCAACTGATAGAGGATTGATTTCTTTTGCTTCAAAAACAAGTGCATCAAAGTCGAATTTGACAGAGGTATTTATTTACCCCAATCCAGTTAGACCTGGGTACGAAGGGAATATTTATATTACAGGTTTAATCGACAAGTCAAATGTTAAAATAACAGATATAACAGGTAATTTGGTCTATCAAGCCACGGCAGAAGGAGGTAAATTACTTTGGGACGGTAAAATATTTGGCAAACAAAAAACAGCTTCAGGCGTTTATCTTGTTTTTATAACCACAGAAACTGGTGAAACCCAAACCGAAAAAGTTATGATTGTGAGGTAATTAATATTTTCTCTAATATTTTTAAGAATATACAAGTCAAACACGTTTGTTAAGTTTCTTGTTTACTCCCCCCAAAATAATAATAGAGATTCCTTATCTTTGCTACTATTATTTTTTGCAGAACAAATAACTATGTCACAACATACAGATGCCCTACAGGATGATTTAGGTGATAACCATATCGCCACAAGTGCCAATACCCCTTTACGGGCGGATGCATTTTTACTTTCAGACGAAGAAAAAATACAATCCATTAAAAAAGATGTCGAAAATATCTTACAAACTTTAGGAATGGACCTAACAGACGACAGTCTTAAAGGCACACCTAATCGTGTGGCGAAGATGTTTGTTAAAGAAATTTTTGGAGGATTGCATCCCGACAGAAAACCAAAATCATCCACATTCGATAACAAATACCAGTATGGTGAGATGTTGGTCGAAAAAAATATTGTACTCTATTCAACCTGTGAGCACCATTTATTACCGATTGTTGGTCGTGCACATGTTGCGTATATTTCTAATGGAACTGTAGTAGGATTGTCTAAAATGAATCGTGTGGTGGATTATTTTGCCAAAAGACCTCAAGTACAAGAACGCCTTACCATACAAATTGTAGAAGAATTACAAAAGGTATTAAATACTAAAGATGTAGCTTGTGTGATTGACGCAAAACATCTGTGCGTAAACTCAAGAGGGATACGTGATATCGAAAGCAGTACCGTAACCGCCGAATTTGGAGGAAAATTTAAAGAAAAAGAAACCCGTCAAGAATTTTTGGACTATATCAAATTAGAAACAAAATTTTAGATAATAGACAACATCAGATAATAGATATTAGATTTTAGACAATAGATATTAAGCTAATGACTGTAAACCGTAAACTACATAATGTTAAAAATTTACAACTCACTTACAGGTAAAAAAGAATTGTTTACCCCCATACATAAGGATCATATTGGTATGTATGTATGTGGTCCAACGGTATATAATTTAGTTCATTTAGGAAATTGCAGAACCTTTTTATCTTTTGATTTAATCAACCGTTACTTGTTGCATTTGGGATACAAAGTGCGTTACGTACGTAACATTACCGATGTCGGTCATATGGTTGATGATGCTGACGAAGGAGAAGATAAAATTGGTAAAAAAGCACGTTTAGAAAAAATCGAACCGATGGAAGTCGTACAACGGTACACCGTTGATTTTCATGACATATTAAAAGAATTTAACACCCTTCCGCCCAATATTGAACCGACAGCCACAGGGCACATTATCGAACAGATCGAAATCATCAAAAAAATCATTACTAACGGCTATGCCTATGAGGTAAATGGTTCCGTTTATTTTGATGTGATTAAATACAACCAGTCGCACAATTATGGCGAATTAAGCGGTCGTAACATTGAAGATATGTTAGCCAATACGCGTGAGTTAGACGGTCAATCCGATAAACGAAATCCACAAGATTTTGCCCTTTGGAAAAAAGCCGAACCCCAACACGTAATGCGTTGGCCTTCGCCCTGGAGTGATGGTTTCCCGGGTTGGCATTTAGAGTGTACTGCTATGAGTACCAAATATTTAGGTGAAACATTTGATATACACGGTGGCGGAATGGATTTGAAGTTTCCACACCACGAATGTGAAATCGCACAAAATAAATCCTGTACAGGACACAATCCCGTTAACTATTGGATGCACGCTAATATGCTTACCCTTAACGGGAAAAAAATGGCAAAATCCACAGGTAACAATATTTTACCGCGTGAAATTTTTACTGGAGACAGTCCTTTTTTGACCAAAGCATACGCGCCAACAGTAGTTCGCTTTTTTATGTTACAAGCGCATTACCGTAGCATTTTGGATTTTTCGGACGAAGCTGTTAGCGCTGCCGAAAAAGGTTTCCAAAAATTGATGGAAGCCCATAAAAACACCCACAAAATTACGCCACAATCTCAATCGACGATTGATATCGCAACATGGGTTAGCTCGTGTTACGACGCAATGAATGACGATTTTAACAGTCCCATTTTAATAGCACAATTGTTTGAAGGTGTTAAGTTTGTTAACCTATTATTGACTGATAAAGAATCCATAACCGCCACAGACTTACAACTTTTAAAAGATACGTTATACCAATTTATTTTTGATGTATTGGGGCTTATAGATAATGCACAATCGGATAACACGGCTGATACTAAATTGAATGGTGTGATGCAAATGTTGATTCAAATGCGAAACGAAGCACGTGCAAATAAAGATTTTGCTTTATCGGATCAAATTAGAGATCAATTAGCTGCGATAGGGATTCAATTAAAAGATGAAAAAGACGGTACGTCATTCATGATTAATTAATAGTTTCTATACTTTGACTCTAAAACGGATTTTGATTTTTCCATTTGTGGTACTCGTTCGGATATACCAAGTGGTGGTTTCACCATTAACACCTGCTACTTGTCGGTACGAGCCAACGTGTTCGCACTACACCGTTCAGGCCTTACAAAAACACGGTTTATTAAAAGGAGGTTGGTTGAGTTTAAAACGGATTTTGAGTTGTCATCCATGGGGGGGCAAAGGCTACGATCCTGTACCTTAAATAATCCGAATACATTGGTCTAATTTCAGTAGCAATACCGTATTTTTGTAAAAAATTAGTTTTTTTAAATATGATATACTTATCCGCTACGGTTTGGAATCCTTCATTAGGGTTAGATTTGGGATTTTTAACGATTCGATTTTATAGCTTAATGTTTGTAATTTCGTTTAGTTTGGGATGGTTTTTACTCAAAAAAATATTTGATCGAGAAGAAGTTTCTATTGAAAAATTAGATTCGTTATTCATGTACACGGCGGTATCAACAATATTAGGCGCCCGTTTAGGTCACGTATTTTTTTACCAATGGGATTATTTTAAGGACCATTTGTTAGAAATTTTATTGCCTTTTAGATTTGATCCCTTTGAGTTTACAGGATTTGCAGGATTAGCCAGTCATGGTGCGGCTATAGCAATAATCGCAACGCTATATTATCACAGTAAAAAAATCATGCACAAACCCGTTTTATGGACTTTGGATCGGGTAGCAATAGCCGTAGCCTGTAGCGGTATTTTTATTCGATTGGGTAATTTTTTTAATTCTGAAATTGTAGGAAAACCAACCACATCTTCATTTGGTGTTCAGTTTGTTCAAGACTTTTTTTCCGAAAATCAAGCGATGAATTATACCGGTTTAAAAAGTGGTAAAGAAGCTTTTAATGCCATCGCTACAAATCCTGATTTCGCTAATTTATTAGCCGCAGTTCCTGCAAAACATCCCGCACAGTTATATGAATCCGTTGGCTATGTATTTGTATTTTTAATTCTGTTTTATATGTATTGGAAAACCGATGCCCGTTTAAAACAAGGATTACTATTCGGAACCTTTTTAGTACTGTTATGGTCCGTTCGATTTATTGTAGAGTATGTTAAAGAAAGCCAAGGCGGTTTCGAATCCAGTTTGGGGCTTTTCTCCACAGGGCAATGGTTAAGTATCCCACTCATATTAGCAGGTTTTTATTTCATCTATCGTTCTTTTTCTACAAAAGAAACCGTATAATTTTTAATACTAAATATTTATGAAAGTTACTATCAAAACAACACAATCTCCCACTATATTAAAATTCGAATTAGACGAATTTATAGGTCATAACATTCAGTTTGAATTTGCCAATATTGACGAAGCAGGTTTGTCGCCTTTAGCACAACAATTATTTCATTTACCATTTGTAAAAAAAGTATTTATCTCTGGTAATTTTATAGCAATCGAACGTTACAATATTGTAGAATGGGATGATGTAAAAACAGAAGTAGCCGAACAAATTGAAAATTTCATCAATAACGGTGGAGAAATCATCAAAAAATCAGAAGAGAATACTACCAAGAGAAGCCCTATTACTTTTTATTCCGAAAGTACACCCAATCCAGCTGTAATGAAATTTGTATCTAATAAGATGTTAACCAAAACATCGTTAGAATGTAAAAATATCGAAAACACACAAGCTTCACCTTTGGCAAAAAGCCTATTTAGTTTTCCGTTTGTAAAAGAGATTTATATTGATGAAAACTATATTTCGATTTCTAAATATGAAATAGTAGAATGGAACGAAGTCGTTAACGAGGTTCGTAATTTTATCAAAAAATTTATTGACGATGGCGGTTTAATCATTGACGAATCTAAAATAGTCGTTGCTGAAAAGTCAACCACTGTTTCGGATGTAGTTTATGAAAATTTAGACGAAACTTCTCAAAAAATAATTGGTATCATCGACGAGTATATCAAACCAGCCGTAGCCAGCGATGGGGGTAATATTATTTTTGACTCTTTTAACGCCGAAACAAAAGTTGTTAAAGTAATCATGCAAGGCGCCTGCAACGGGTGTCCTTCATCTACTTTTACCCTTAAAAACGGTATCGAATCGATGCTACAAAACATGCTTACAGACGATAAAATAACGGTTGAAGCGGTTTAAACTAAACCCGCAACACCCCTCTAAACCCCCTTGCTGCATAATACGATTGTGCGCCGTTGTGATATACGAAAACAGTTCCAAAGCGAAAATCAGCAAAGATAGCGCCTCCGAGTTTTCGGATGCTGTCGGGTGTTTTTATCCAGCTCGATGTTTTTGCATCAAACGGTTCTAACTGTTGTAAGGCGCGATATTCTACTTCGGTTAATAGTTCGATACCCATTGCTGTAGCCATATCAATGGCGCTGTTTTTTGGTTTGTGTTCTTTTCGAGATTCGAGTCCTTCTCGATCGTAACAAACACTCCTGCGGTCTTTAGGACTTTCTGCTGAACAATCATAAAAGGAGTATTCGTCTTTAGTTGCATCATATGCTACAACATCTGGTTCACCACCTGTTTTTTCCATTTGATGTAGTGACCACAGTTTATCTGGGTGTAATTCTAGTTTTTGCTGTAGTTTATCCCAATCCAAATCGGGATGTCTGTTTTTGTTTTTATGGAAACGATTTTTTAAGGTTTGGAGTAGTTGTGCTTTTTCTTCGGATGAAATTTTTTTTAGAATCATTTTTGTATCGGTTTAGTTATTAAAATAGATATAGGCATTTAATGAACTTGCAATAATCAGCCAAATAAAATAGGGTAGTATTAAGATGGATTTTAGTTTTAAATGTTGTTTAAAGAGTAATAGAAAAGAGGCTACCGTCACCATTAGTAAACTAATACAAATAAGTCCTACCAAAATGTTTTGAAAATAAAAAAATATAGGATTCCAGCTTACGTTAAGGATCCATTGTATAACAAATAGTACAATCCATTTTTTATGGTCTTTATTTAATTGCCATATAAACATCATGTAAATGCTAAAACAAATCATGATCGTTGTCCAAGCGACTCCAAACAGCCATCCTGGTGGCGTCCAAGGTGCTTTGTCTAACAAATTATACCAGTCTGAATTTACGCCTTTACTTGTAAATGATCCTCCTATGGCTAATGCGGTAAAATTGAGGGCTAAAAATACGATTAATCTATAGATCATTGTTGTGTAGCGTTTTTTTTATGATTATTAAACCTCCTGTCCGAAAGTTAGTAGATTATTATCAGGATCGAGTATTGAAAATTCTTTTTGCCCCCATGGTTTTGTTTGTAAAGTACCCGATGGGTGAATTGCTATTTTTTGTTTTGAAAAAGAGTGATATAACTCGTCAATTGAATTTGTTCGGATATATACTTGTCCATAATTTTCATTTGGATCAAGATCTTTAAATTCAAAAAAATGGATTTGAATGCCGTCTTTTTGTACCATGAGGTATCCATCAAAATCAGCACTTCCGAATATTGTAAAATGCAATTGATTGATATAAAAATCACGCGTAATTTGTTTGTTACGCATGGGTAATTTAGGATGAATGGAGGTTAACATAATTGATTTTTTTTAAATTTACACGACTACACTTGTATTCATACGCACCAATACATCCATATACTCACGGGTATTGGATAATCGAGGGATTTTATGTTGCCCGCCCAGCTTGTCTTTTTGTTTTAACCAATCGTAAAATAATTTTGGCTTGGCTTGATTGATTTTAGGGAAATTTAAGGTCATATTGTTATACCGTTTTGCCTCATAATCCGAATTTAATTCTTGAAGGGCATCGTCTAAAATACGGCTAAATGTAGTAAGATTTTGCGGTGCTTGTTTAAATTCAATCATCCACTCGTGGCTGCCTTTTTGTTTATCAATCATAAATATAGGCGCAACAGAATAATCTACTAATTCAGAATTTGTTTCTAAACAGGCTTTGGCAATCGCTCGATCTGCATTTTCGATCATCAATTCTTCACCAAAAACATTGATATGATGCTTGGTGCGACCGGTAACTTTGATGCGATAGGGTTGTAAGGAGGTAAATCGTACAGTATCGCCAATCAGGTACCGCCAAAGTCCTGAATTGGTTGTAATCACGATTGCGTAGTTTACGTTTAATTCCACTTCGGATAACGGAATTGCTTTTTGATTTGATTTGCCAAACGTTGCCATTGGTATAAATTCATAAAAAATACCGTAATCCAACATCAGTAGTAATTCATTGGATCCGTTTCTGTCTTGAATGGCAAAAAATCCTTCGGATGCATTGTAGGTTTCGTAATACTGAAACGAATTTTTTGGGATAATGGATTGGTATTGTTCGCGGTAGGGGTCAAAACTGATGCCACCATGAAAATAGGCCTCTAAGTTAGGCCACACTTCTGTTAAATCGTTTTTGCCTGATTCTTCCAAAACTTGATTTAACAAAACCAACATCCATGAGGGCACTCCTGCAAAATTGGTCACGTTTTCGTGCATGGTTTCTTGCACAATAGCTTTCATCTTGGTTTCCCATTCGTTCATTAGAGAGACTTCTACACTTGGTGTACTGCTGTAAGTGGCCCATTTGGGCATATTTTCGATTAAAATGGCTGATAAATCGCCAAAAAAAGTATCGTTTGTTTTACTGGGTTGTTTACTTCCGCCTAATCGTAAACTTTTTCCTTCAAAAAGTTTGGACCCCTCGTTGTTGTTTAAATACATACACAATAAGTCTTTACTGCCTTTGTAATGGCAATCTTCTAAAGCTTCTTTACTTACTGGAATCAATTTGCTTTTGGCATTGGTTGTACCGCTGGATTTGGCGTACCATTTAATGGGTGTAGGCCAAAATATGTTTTGTGCGCCTAATCGTGTTTGTTCGATAACGTTTGCGATATCTTCATACGTGCTGATTGGCACGCGATCAACAAAAGTTCGATAAGATCGGATATCGTTAAAATCATATTTGATACCTACCAAAGTATCTTCTGCCATTCGGATCAATTGCATCAAAAGTTCTTGTTGCACTTCGTTAGGATATTTCAAAAACAACTCCATTTGGTGGTATCTTTTTTTAAGAAACCAAGTAGCGATTGAATTAAATACGGGTAAAGCCATAATACTGCATATATTTACGCTTTAAAGTTAAATTATTTTTATGCAATATTCAGGCGTGCTTTCGAAAATGCAAACGGAATTACGAGATACCGTACAGTATTATTTGGTGTTAGAAAATGGTTTTATCCATTTTAATCAATTATTGGATACCAAAATAACGATCTCTTTACAAGGTTACCAATGTATGGCTTGCCATAAGGACACGAAATTATACCGTCAGGGTTTTTGTTACAGTTGTTTTTACGCATCACCACAGGCAGGAGATTGGATTTTCAGACCCGAGTTGAGTACCGCACATCTCGATATTGAAGATCGAGATCTTTCGTATGAAAAAAAAGTGCAATTACAACCCCATATCGTTTATCTATCTTTATCCAGTGAGGTTAAAGTAGGTATCACCCGCAAATCCCAAATCCCTACTCGTTGGATTGATCAAGGTGCGGTTGAGGCGATACCTATTGTAGAAGTACCTAATCGGTATTTAGCGGGTGTTGCTGAGGTTGCTTTAAAAGAAAATTATGCCGATAAAACCAATTGGCGCAAAATGTTAACCAATACGACTGAGCCCATTAATTTAATGGAAGAAATACCTAATATAGAAGCGTTACTCCCGTCAGAAGTACAAGCTTATTTTGATGTTGCTTATTGTAAAATTTACACGATTAATTATCCAGTTTCAGAATATCCACAAAAGATATCGAGTATCAATTTGGATAAAACTCCTGAGTTTACAGGTGTACTCAAAGGTATCAAAGGGCAATATCTTATGTTTGAAGGAGGTAAAGTCATTAATATACGAAATAACGAAGGGTATAAAGTTGAAATTACGGTATAAAACCAGTTGTTTTATTCAAGAATTTTTTTATCGAAAATGTCATTTTTGATGACTAAATTTGTCCTGTTTTTTGGATTCATAAAGCGGAAGCAGGCATGATACGTCTTGGGGTGTTTTTAATATTTGTAACAAACTTTCTTTTTGCTCAAGAAGAAGGGGAATTGCTCCATGCGGAAAGACACAAATACGATCCTACGTATCGCGCCAATTATTTCGATAAAAAGATATTTAAATTGGATATAAATAGTGATGTCGAAAATTATAGTGTTCCTAATTTAAATAAGTCAGCAGATGAGGAAAGTCGTTTGATCCCGAATCAAAAATCAAAACTAAGAGCCTCATTTGATTATCGATTTTTGGGTTTGTTTGTTTCGTTCTCTCCAGATTTCACGTCAAATAATACGGCTATTTACGGACAAACCAAAACGTTGGATTTAAGTTTTAAATATTTTTATAGCGATCGATTGCGTCAAGAAGTTGACTATAAAAAAATACTTGGTTTCTATCTCGAAAACCCTAACGAAGATTTACCAATAGACCTGTATCCAAATTTAGAAATTAACACATTTGGCGGAAAGACGTTTTATATCATGAACAATAATTTCTCGTATCGGGCTTTTGATAACATGACCGAAAGACAACTCAAAAGTGCAGGTAGTATGATTCCTTCTTTAGGATATTATTATAACGTATTAAAGTCCAAACGGATTAATGATGTGGGTACTTCTTTAACTCAAATTTATTCTTTTGATGCATTTTTACAATTTGGGTATATGTACAATTTGGTTTTGAGTAAAAAGTGGTTTACAACTATAGGAGCTCATCCAGGCGTTGGTATCAATAATTCTAGAAGTTATTTTTATGATCAAACTACTTTGTCAGAAAGTGTGGTACAAGCCACAAATTATAATCTGAATATCGATCTCAATTTTTCGTTGGGATATAATAATAAAAACTTTTTTTCGGGCATAAAATCAAATTTTAGAGAGTATCAATACGGTGATTCCAATACGGCGGAACTTATTAATTCAAAATTTTATCTAGATTTTTTTGTAGGTTACCGCTTTAATGAAGATAAAAGACTTAAAAAAATATTTGATTTTATAGAAAATAAAATATTTTAGACGAATGAAAAGAATATTTATCTTATTATTTTTGTTCGTGTCACAACTACATGATGCTCAAGACTCAACGTATGTAAAAGATTTTTCAGATAAAATAAACGTTCGATTGGGGGTTGACACCAATATATTTTCCTATAAAATAAAAAACAAAACCACTAATGGTATATTACACATTAAACCGAACGAAACCGAACGATTGACATTTGGTCTTGTACATCGTTTTTTGGTTTTGAATGTAGAATACGCACCACATTTTTATAATAATGAATTACGTGGGCAGTCGGAAATTCAATCCATACAAATGCGCATTTTTAGAAAACGTTTTATACAGCATTTTTCATATCATAACATTAGGGGTTTTTATTTGGCAAATACGACGGATTATATCCCAAACTGGAATAAAAACCAACCGTATATTACCTATAATGATTTGGGTATAAAACGTATTTCAGGTAAAACTACATTTGTTGTCAATCGAAATTTCTCGTACAAAGCGATCGCCTTTCAAAGTCAAAAACAAATGATTAGCGTAGGGAGTTTTATGCCCAGTATTTCATATTATTACACACAGTTGCATAATTTCAGAAATGCCATAAACGTATATGATGAGAATAATTACGATCTTAATTTTAATGTAGGATATATTCATAATTTTGTTTTTGGTAAAGAACATAATTATTATGCATCCGTAAATTTATCTCCTGGTTTAGGCGTTAAAATGATTACCACAGTTAATGAAAAATTAGCTATTAATAAACAGCAAGCTTATACCAATTCTAATTTAGAAGGAGGTATTAATGTAGGATACAATTCGGATCAATTTTTTACGGGATTGATGTTTAATTCGACAACGGTATCGTACAACAGAGATCTTGAAACTAATATAGAAAATGCAAATGTGTATGTGCATTTATTTTTTGGATATCGATTTGGATCTCCTAAACCTGTAACTCGCTTTTTTGATCAATTTTATAAGTATAAATCATAAAATAAAGGGTTCACAAAAAACAAGAAAGGTGAAAAAAAATGAGTAATTCAGTTTCTAAAATAAATACATTGGTTACGAAAGAGTATCTTCAAGCGCAAGTCGAGAATCAATACTTTGAACGCAAGGGACTTGGTGAAAAAGATATTAAGCCTGCAAAAATAGCAGAAGAATTAATAGGAATGCTTAACGCTGATGGTGGAATATTGGTTTTTGGTGTTGCTGATGACGGTACTATCGAAAATCTGAATGATTTAGGAAATAAATTAGATGGTTATCGTACCTTAATTTTTGATTTTATTCATCCAGCTTGTAATGTTAAATTAGAGGAGGTTGAGATTGACGGAAAGCTAATATTCCTGTTTCATGTCGAACAAGAATTAGAGCGTGTTTTTTGCATTAAGGATAATAAAAAACATTTTTTAAGAGTTCATGATTCGAATAGGCTATTAGACTTAGACCGAATTAAAAAACTGGAATACGATAAATCTATCAGACGATTCGAGGAAGAAATAGTAAAGGGTTTTGAGCAGGAAGATCTAGACCAAGAGTTATTACAGGAATACAAGTTAAAACTTAATTATAAAGGGAGTATACTTGATTTGTTAGTAAAAAGACATTTAGCTACAAAAAAAGCAGAAGAATATTTATTTAAAAATGCTTTGGTCTTATTATTTGCAAGTGACCCTGAGAAATACATTACATCGGCATCTGTACGATACATTCGCTATGAAGGAACAGAAGCTTTAACTGGTGTGAGTCACAATGTGGTAAAAGATGAACGATTCGAAAACAATGTTCCCAGATTAATAGATGAAATCAAAGCGTTTTTAAAAGCATCATTTAAAGATTACCACTTTTTAGACATGGAATCTGGAAGATTTAAAAAAGTACCAGAATATCCAGAAGAAGCATGGCTTGAGGGAATTGTTAACGCACTTTGTCATCGTTCTTATAACGTTCAGGGAAACGCTATTTACATCAAACACTTTGATGACCGCCTTGAAATCAGTAATAGTGGACCTTTACCAGCGCAAGTAACTATCGAAAATATAAAATCAGAAAGGTTTGCCAGAAATCCAAGATTAGCAAGAGTTTTAGAAGATTTAGGTTATGTGAGGCAATTGAATGAAGGAGTTTCTCGAATTTATGAATCAATGGAAAAATCAATGCTTTCAATTCCAGAGTATCATGAAAAAAATGGCACTATCTATTTGATTTTACGAAATAAAATTAGTGGTCATTCCAAAACAATACATAATTCCGGAATTCAGAAGATTGAGAAAAATTGGAATCAGTATAATAATACGCAGAAAAGAATATTGAATTTTTTGTTTTTTCACCATAAAGGAACTTTAGTTGATTTTGCAAAGAACATTGATGTTAATGAAAAAAGGATACGCATATATTTAAATGAATTTTCAGATCAAAAAATAATCGAAAGATTAAGTGATAAGGTAAGAGATATTAATGCCTTGTACGTGTTTAAAAAAGAACAATAATATTAATAAGGAATGTTGGGGTGCAAATAAGGAATGTAATAAGTTTAATGTAAAATTCCTATACACAGTATATTGCATTAGAATGTGTGTTTTAAAAATGAATTAAGGAATATTTAAAACTGTACAAGGAACGCAATATTTCATCTTAAATAAAATTCTTAAAAACAAAATTATAAGCCGTTAACCGTTTACTGTAAATTAAAAAAATCATGATAATAAGAAACCGCCGCCTCCGCACCACCGAATCTATCCGAAGTTTAGTTCGTGAAACCATAGTATCTCCCAATGATTTTATAGTGCCACTTTTTGTGGTGGATGGCAAAGGCGTGAAAGAAGAAATTCCTTCGATGCCTAATTATTATCGTTTGAGTTTAGATAATTTGGATAAAGAAATAAAAGAATTGTGGCGTTTGGGTTTAAAATCGGTATTGCTTTTTGTGAAAGTGCCCGACAATTTAAAAGACAATGCAGGTAAAGAAGCTTTGAACCCAAATGGGTTGATGCAACGCGCCATAAAAACCGTAAAAGACGCTTGCCCAGATATGTTGGTGATGACCGATGTGGCATTGGACCCTTATTCTATTTACGGTCACGATGGTATTATTGAAAACGGACAAATTGTAAACGATGCTACTTCGGCTTTTTTAGCAGAAATGAGCGTGTCACATGCCCAAGCAGGCGCTGATTTTGTAGCGCCTAGCGATATGATGGACGGGCGCATTTTAACCATTCGTGAGGCTTTAGAACAATCAGGATTCATTAATACAGGAATCATGAGTTATTCGGCTAAATACGCTTCGGCACATTATGGCCCTTTTCGAGATGCGTTGGATAGCGCGCCAGTGGATGCCATGAATATTCCGAAAGATAAAAAAACCTATCAAATGGATTATCATAATCGTACAGAAGCGATTCGTGAAACCCAAATAGATATTCAAGAAGGTGCTGACATTGTGATGGTAAAACCAGGGATAGCGTATTTAGACATTGTCCGAGAAATCAAAAATATGTCAGAAGTACCTGTGGCTGTGTATCAAGTTTCGGGCGAATACGCCATGATAAAAGCCGCTGCCGAGAAAGGCTGGTTAGATCATGATGCCGTAATGATGGAACAGGTAACCGCGATTAAACGAGCAGGTGCCGATATGATGGCCAGTTATTTTGCTAAAGATGTGGTAAAGTTGTTGTAATTATTACCAAGTATATCCAAAACTCAATCCGATACGTGGCGTGAGTTTGAAAGCATTGTTTTTTACCATAAAGCCTTTGGAGTCATATATGTTGGCGTTTACTCCTGCATTGATATCAAAAGAGAAACCATCTTCGTAGAGTTCCATGATGTAATGATAACCAACAATCGCTCCGAACGATAGACTTCGTATTTCATGAAAACTATTAAGGGTTGGGGTTTGCATTTGTGCATATTTTACAGTAGGAGCTAAATAATACTCAAAAGGAGCAAACGTGGCATAATTGGGATTGGTCTGAAAATAATAGCGATATCGTATTTCGGCAGCAAAACCTTCTAATTTTTGGGTTTGAATTCCTGTATGTTCGACAACTCTAATTCTAAATAGGGCTATTTCTGCGGATGCGTGATCGGCAATGACTCTTTCATAAGCAAATCCATACGAATTAAGGTCAAATTCGAAAATTTTCCCACGAGTAATATCTGCATTATGGGATGGTATGTATTTAAACGCATTCATTTGCGCCAAAACAAGTGTTGGGCATAAGCACATGCAAAGTAAAAGCACGAATGAAATATAAAGCGGTTGGTTGTAATTCATTTATTTTAAATACGATGCTAATGTACTTAAATTGTTAATAACTAACTAGATATTAACATCAACTTTACTTTTTATGCTATAAGCATTATCAATGCATGCATACTAATTGCGAGAGTTAAGTAAACAATTCGCGTAATTCTGTCGCTTCTTGAGGGGTAATTCGACCTGCTAATAAAAGACTGAGTTGTTTACGTCGTAACGCACCTTTGTGTCGTTCGATTTCCAATTGGGTTTTAGGTTCTAATTTAGGTACAGCAACCGGTTTTCCTGTTTTATCATCCACTGCAACAAAAATATATGTTGCCTCGTTTGCCTTTGTTCGTTCACCTGATTTTTTGTCTTCAATCCAAACATCAATATACACTTCTACTGAACTGGTAAAAGCACGTGAAACTTTAGCTTCTACCGTGACCACACTACCAATTGGTATCGCTTTAGAAAATGTCACGTGATTTACCGAAGCGGTAACTACGATATTACGAGCATGTCTGCCCGCAGCAATACTGCCCGCACGATCCATACGTGCCAATAATTCGCCACCAAATAAATGATTTAATACATTGGTTTCGCCTGGCAATACAACATCTGTTAATACTGTCAATGAATCTTTGGGGTTTTTAGCGGTCATTTTTTAAAGGTTTTTAACTAACAACCATGCATCCGGGTTGTAGTATTTTTGAATTCGTTTTAAAAATTCGTTGGCTTCGTCTTTACTTGAAAAACTGGCATAGATTACGGTATGTAATCCTTTTTCGTTTTTAGGTAATATTTTTGAATCAAAACCTGCAAGTTGCAAAATTTCGAGTTCGTATTTTGCATTGTTAACGTCTTGGTACGCACTTGCCACTACATGAAAAGGGGCTTTTTCTATTTTAATAGGAAGTGGTAATGCTGGAGGCGTTACGTTAATGGTAAACGTAGCTTGCTGTATGGTGTTGTCGACTTTGTTGTGAATAGCCTTTGCCATTAAAGACGTTTCTAATACAACATTGTCGTTATGTAACTTGATCCCTGCACCTGCTAATGTTGCACCTATGAAAATTGCTGCAGCATATTTCACTAATGAAGCTACACGTGGTTTTTTAAGAACTACAATTTTAGGTTCCTGTAACGGTTTCGGATGATTGTTTTTTGCAATTACTTTAAGCGTCTCGTTAACAATTACAAACTGAGGCTTTTTGGTTGAAGCTTCTAATAATTCTTCCGTTGTATGAGTTAATATTTTTTCTTCAGGAACCAATAAAAGCGGTTCGTTTTTAACGACTAAAGGTTCATTAACAACAATGCGTTCCGGTTTTTGGAAACGTTCTCTTTTTACTTTTGGAGAAACAAAAGGCGATAATCCAAATGCTCCTGAATAATAATTGGCGAATAAATAAGGTTCAAAAACCAAACTACCTTCTGAATTTTTAGAAAAAGAACCAACTTCATCTAACGTAAATTTATCGAAAGATTGTAATTCTTTATACCAATTAATTACAGCGTTTTCTATTATTTTTGCAGCGTCATCAAAAGAAATTTTTTCAATAATAGAAATGGCGTTAGCCAATAATCCATCATTATTAATGACGTGAGAATTAAAAGAAACCGTTTTGTATGGGGGATGAAAAGTATGCGTATCACTAACTAATCTAGCAGACTTGATTTCGGTCAAGAAAGCACCAAACCCAGGCACAATAACACAAGGGTAACGATATAATAGTTGCGAAATGTATTTTTCCAATCTCATGGTGGCAAATATAAAAAGTCTCTTGCGCTAAGACATCTTTCCGAAAGGTTTTTTATTAACAAAAAAATAATTTTTATATAATCAATTCATTATCAGTTTTTTATTATGAATGAAAATAAATTAATAGCTTTATTAACGGTTTTAGCCACAAAAGGTGTTGGAGATGTTATATTTAAGCGATTAGTGGCTCATTGTGGCTCACCCGAAGCTATCCTTACCGAAAGTGATACAGCTTTAATGGCGATTGATGGGATAGGAAAACAAACTGTTGTAGCTCTTCGTAACAAAGAAAATCAAGCTAAAGCGGATAAAGAGGTTGCTTTTATTCAAAAAAACAAATTACAAACGTTGTATTTTCAAGACACGGATTATCCTGCTAATCTCAAAGAATGTATCGATGCACCCGTCGCTTTATTTACATCAGGCAAGATAGATTTTGAAAATCCAAAAATCATAAGCATTGTCGGCACTCGAAATATTACCTCGCAAGGCATTGAGTTTTGTAATCAATTGGTCAAAGACTTAGTACCTTTTAACCCAATAATCATAAGTGGTTTTGCTTATGGTGTAGATATTACCGCTCATTTGGCAGCCGTAAATAATCAATTGCAAACAATAGGTGTTTTAGCACACGGTTTAAATCAAATATACCCGAAGTCACATCAAAAATACATGCCCCAAGTGAAAGAAAATGGAGGGTTTATAACCGATTATTGGAGTGACACCAAACCCGATCGCGAAAATTTTGTAAAACGAAATCGAATCGTTGCGGGATTATCTCAAGCAACAATTGTAATTGAATCCGCCGAAAAAGGAGGTTCGATCATAACAGCTAATTTAGCGAATGATTATGCGAGAGAAGTATTTGCTGTGCCAGGCAGAAGTAGTGATATATACAGTCAAGGTTGCAATAAACTTATTAAAATAAACAAAGCGCATTTGTTAACGGATGTGTCGGATTTGGTGTACATGCTCAATTGGGATATTGAAAGTAAAACGCAACCCATTTCTAAAAACCCAACTGTAAATTTAGATCCAATAGAACAAAAAATATACGATTATCTTCATCAAAACGGGAAAACCCTATTAGACGAAATCGCAGTAGATTGCGAAATCCCAACATTTAAATTATCATCTGTTTTATTAGCAATGGAGTTAAAAGATCACGTTCGTCCATTACCGGGTAAGTTGTTTGAAGTAAAATAAACGATGGGTTAAAATTGAATATCACGATAATATCGTGGCATCAGTTGGTAATCGTCTTTGTATTTGGTTAAAATACCCGTAACAGTACCTTTGTTGGTCGGTACCGCTTCCGAACTAAAATTAGCATAACTACTAATCCTAAAAATTAATTTTTTACCCGTTTGATCTTGTATCAAATGATTTGTAGCGCCACCAATATCTAAGGTACTTTCGTATAAAGTACGTCCGTGGGATTCGGTTGTAAACTGTACATTCTCAATTGTGATTAACGTATTGAGTTGTTGATCCGAAAGTGAAGCAATAGAGCGTACGCTGTTTAATCCCTTTTCAGGAATCACCTCACACGATCGGGTCAAAATCGTAGGGTAATCAAATAAAGACAACCGTCCGATGGTAGCCGATTTAGACTCTGGGTATACATACAAACTGCCGATGCGCAATCCTCCGTAGTATAAATCCGTATAGGTATTACGTAACTGAACATAAACTTTTCTACCAGGAGAATAATTTAAATATAGGTTGGTATCGTCTACCGCAACACTAAAACCAACGGACTTATCTTTGCTTTGTAAAGTGATTGATTTATAAAAATTCCCTTCCTTATCACTCGATATAACGTAGGCTTCTATAATATCAGCAGGCACATACAATGTTGGGTTTTTAGTGGCACTATTTTTAATCTCAGAAATTGATTTATTCGCAATCAAAACAGGTTCGTTACAACTATAATTTGGTATTTCTTGTTCTGAGTCAGAATTACAACTGGATAACCAATACGTTGCGAAAATAAATGCGAAGAGTAATTTAAAAAAGTTCATTTACATTTTGATATATACGTTCATAAAATATGTGCGCCCAAAACTATAGGCATAATTAGCCCCAAAAGAAGGAACAGCAGCCGTTTGACTTTTGGCTAACTCTTGATAGTTGGCGTTACGAGAAGTTTCAAAACTACCAATTTTATACGTTTGATTCAAAACATTATTGATAACCACAAAAACACCGATGATTTGTTGGTTTATTTTCCACGTTTTACCACCGATTAGGTTTAATGTAAACACAGTATCTAACTTTTCTTGTTGTAACAAACGTTTTGCTTTAGAAGGATCAATTTCTTGAAAAGGAAATTTTGATTGGTCGTCTGGATTGATAAAAAAATTATCGGTTCGCATAAGAGGTGAAACCGACAAATAATTGTTCGTTAAGTAGTTAATGTTAGATCCCACCCACCAAAAATGGGGATTTCGGTATTCTAAACCCAAACTATACGCTTGTTGGGGCATCCCCGATTGGCGGTAATTTTTAAGAGCAGCAGTGCCTAAATCGACTTCTGAATTTAAGTTATCAATATTTAGGTACACATGGGGATTATTAGCATAAACGTAACGCCCCCAATTGACGGCGGAATATGCTTTTAAAGAAGGACTTATTTTGTACTCCAAAGACCATTCGACACCAGTATTCTTTTTATCAATACCCGTTGTGATTTCAGTAACAAAAGCATTGGGATTGACATAATTTGTCGTGCTGTTATTTGGGGTTAAAATCCCCAAACCTTCGGTATAATAATACGCAAGGTTGGTGTTGTTTTTAATTTGAGAAAAATACGCCGTAATCCTATTTTTGATTCTTTTAGTAGTGAAAAAATAACTCAGATCGAGGCTGGTTATTTTTTCAGTAGTCAAATCAGGCACAACATAATTATTAATACGGGGATTCCGAAACGTATTTTTTAAAGTCGGGGCTTGATCGATACGGGCCAAGTTGAGTTGTATTTGGTGTACACCATTGAGTTTGTATGTGGCGCCAACTTTCGAACCTAAATTCTCAAAAGTAAGCCAATCGCTTTTGCCTAAAGAATAATTGGGATACAATCCGTTTTTGTATAAACCGTTACGTTGGTACGCCGTGTAATTAATAGATTGTGACCAGTAACACTCCCATTTGGGATATGTAAATTGCAATTGAACAAAAGCATCCGTGGTTTGTGCCGTTAGTCTGTAATTATATCTAAAAGTTTCGCCTTGTGCGACCTGTCTGTTGGGCGTGATGAGGTTCGATTGTGCGTCATTTCCTTTTAAGAAGGAGTCCGTATCTCTAATAAATAAACCGCCTAATAAATCTTGAACTTGGCTGTAATTATTGGATAAGAGTTGTCGGAAAGCAATACTACTTTGCAAAACAATATAAGGTGTTATTTCTGTAAATAAAATGGTATTTGCCTGAAAGGTTTTATCCTGATTGACGTCTTCGATCATAAAATAAACACTTTCTCCATTCTGTTGGTTGATAGCGTATAGGTTGTCCCAATTGATTTGCGGATTGTTTTTAAAATAAGTTGCCGCTTGGTTTGCGCGCTCATAATCGGGGGTGTAATTAGAGTCTGTATCATACAAATTGAGGTAATAACTCGGTAAGTATTTGTAATAACTGGGATTGGGATTATTGGCTTTTGCATAATCTAAACGGCTGTTGCTGGTACTTCCCCACTGGTACATCGCGTTAGTTTGGAGTTGTGTTTTGTCGTTTAACGTCCAATAATGAGATGCTAATAATAGGGGTTCAAGGATCTTTTTAATTCTCGAATTTCGTTTTTTACCGTTTTGATATCCCCAATAGGAGTTGTATGTGTACGAAGTAAGTGAACTAACTTCTTCTGAATTGTACGAGTTTTTACCTCTTTCATTCGGAGTGATTATTCCTGTAAAATTGATGCTGTGTTTGGGATTAACTATTTTTTCAATACCCAACAAAATCGAATTGGCATCGTACAATGTACCTTCAAAATATCCTTCTTCAGCCCATCGTTTGGATACCGAAACCAAATATGCCCACCCATTTGCAGAAACACCCGAACTGTGTGTTGCCATAATACGTTGGTTGTAATATGAATTACTTGCTGCGATAGCGATTTTAGATTGCGCAGCAAATTCGGATGCTCGAGTCGAGATGTGGTGTGTCCCGTTGATGGACCCAAAGCTTTTTTCAGATGGGCGCGAACCAATTGTAAAATCAAAATTACGGGTAACGTCATTGAGTCCGCCCCAAGTATTCCATTGCGGTCTGCCATCTTGTAATTTATTCATAACCAAACCATTGATAAGTACGTTCGAGTACGAATTATCCAAACCTCTTTGTCTGAATCGGTAGGCGCCAAAATTAAAAGCAGCAGCCCTCTGAAAAGCATCCATTTGTGCATTAATTAAAATCACAGCTTCGGAAGTGGTATCTGTATCGTCAATCATTAATTCAGCATCTGATAACACAACCGTATTTGGTGACGCGTCGAGTTGTGTTTTTTTGACCAATAAAATCTGATGCAGATCTATCGAATCGGCTGAATGCAGTATAACTGGAATCAACTGACTTTCGTACCCGATATGTTTGATATGTAAGAGCTGTTTTCCTTTAGGAACATTCTTTAAAACAAAAGATCCAGAACCGTCCGTAATTGAGGTAAACGGCGTATTCTGCACCGAAACGACAACATCGGATAAAGCCGTTACTGTTTGACTATCTACAATACGACCAAATAGGATGTTTTGTTCTTGTGAAAAACACAAAAAAGAGAAACAAATGCTAACGCATAAAGCAATTTTTTTAAAATGAGGTTGGGGCATTTTTATAAAAAAACGCGAAAATAGTATGCTGAGGATATAAAATTACGAATAGCCGCTAATTTTAGGCTTTTTTTAACACTATTTAGTGTGTTGTCGGGCTATTTGGGCTGCCAAAATACCTTTTCAAAATCAATAATCTGGTTGTCTATAACAACAATACCCTCGCTCTCTAATAATTGTTGCATTAAGTTAGTTCCGTCAAAATGTTGCTTGCCTGTAAGTAAACCGTTGCGATTGACCACTCGGTGTGCAGGTACATCTTCCATCGCATGTGAGGCGTTCATTGCCCAACCGACCATCCGTGCAGAACGTGCTGCACCAAGATGTTTGGCAATTTCGCCGTAGGAGGTCACGCGTCCGTAAGGGATTTGACGGACGATTTCATACACACGATCAAAGAAATTGGGTTCCATTATTTAACGCGAAAGCGCACAAAAGTAATGGCCTTCTTTTTTTCTAAATATTGATTTTCATAAAAGGTTTGGATCGAGGTCACTTCTTCAGGACTACCTTCGTTATGATATACATTATGATTGGAGTAGATTACCTCATGTCCTTCACCGTGTAGTAAGCCCAAAGTGTATCCGTGCATAAACTCACTGTCTGTTTTAAGATTAACAACGCCATCCTCTTTTAATATTTTTTTATACAATTGCAAAAAAGTGGTGTTGGTCAAGCGGTGTTTGGTTCGTTTGTATTTGATCTGTGGATCTGGAAACGTGATCCAAATTTCACTCACTTCATTTTCGTTAAAAAGACCTTCTATTAATTCGATTTGTGTACGGATAAATGCTGTGTTTTGTAATGTTTCTTCGCTGGCGGTTTTGGCTCCTCGCCAAAAACGAGCACCTTTGATATCGATTCCGATAAAGTTTTTATCAGGGAATTTTTGCGCTAAACCGACGGTATATTCCCCTTTTCCGCAACCCAATTCCAATACAATCGGATTGTCATTTTTGAAATACTCGGTATTCCATCTTCCTTTCAACGAAAAATCACCCGAGACAATTTCTTCTCGAGTTGGTTGAAATACATTGGAAAACGTTTCGTTTTCCCTGAATCTTTTTAGTTTATTTTTGCTTCCCACAGCGATATTTAATGTTTTGGTAAAATTAACGAAATATTCTAGATAAGAAATACCTCTATATTGCAATCAAATAAATTGCTAATGAATAGTGCTAAACGAAATATTTTAATTGCACCTCTTAATTGGGGTTTGGGTCATGCGACACGTTGTATTCCTGTGATTAACGCGTTAATCGAAAACAATTTTAATCCCATTATAGCCTCTGATGGAATGGCACTTCAGTTATTAAAAAAAGAATTTCCATTATTAACACATCTCGAATTACCACCATATGATATCCGTTATCCCAAAAATGGAGCGTCTTTTAAGTGGAAGTTACTACGTAGTTTACCTCAAATCATACTAGCGAGCCGTAAAGAAAATAAGTTGGTCAAGCAATGGGTAAAAACCTATAATTTACAGGGGATAATATCGGATAATCGATTTGGGGTGTACCATCAAACCGTACCTAGTGTTTATATAACACACCAGTTAAAAGTTTTATCAGGGAAAACAACCGAAATTTCTACGGATTTACACCATTATGTAATTCAAAAATTTGATGAATGTTGGGTGCCGGATGTTGTGACAAGACCTCATCTAAGCGGTAAATTAGGACGTCTTAAAAAAGCGACTTTTAAACTAAAATACATCGGTTTACTGAGTCGTTTTCAGAAGAAAAAATTACCTATTATTTATAAATTACTAGTTGTTTTATCAGGACCCGAACCTCAACGAACACTTTTAGAAACCAAAGTATTGATAGCTTTATCCGATTACGTTGGCGAAATTTTGATTGTTCGAGGTATTGTTGAAAATAAACAGGTGATTGAACAGCATGAAAACATTACACAATATAATTTCATGACTTCCGAACAATTAGAAGATGCGATAAATAGCAGCGCGATCGTATTGTGTCGATCGGGGTATTCGTCATTAATGGACTTGTCTGTTTTAGAGAAAAAAGTATTTTTAATTCCTACACCAGGGCAGTATGAACAAGAATATTTAGCTCAAAAATTAGCTAAAAATCAAATAGCTCCATTTTGTAATCAGGACGATTTTTCGGTTGACTTGTTGTGTAAGGTGCATCAATTTTCTGGATTGAAAAATTATAATCACCAAACCGATTGGGCGCAGTTATTTCGCCTTTTCGAGAGTGAAAGAAAACTCTGATCCAACACCAAACTCACTTTCGACATAAATTTTTTCGTCATGCGCCTCAATTATATGTTTCACGATGGATAACCCCAATCCTGAGCCACCTTCGGATCGCGAACCGCTTTTATCCACGCGATAAAAACGTTCAAAAAGACGTTTGATGTGCTGTTTCTGAATTCCTTCTCCGTTATCGGTCACTCGAATCATTAATTTGTTTTTCACCAATGACTCCACACTAATTTCTGTTGTGCCGTCAATTTTACCATATTTGATGGAGTTAACGACTAAGTTAATAACAACTTGTTCGATTTTTTCTTGATCGGCATATACTTTAATAGGTTTGGGGTATACCATATCAAAAGCTAAGGTGATGCTTTTTTTGGCCGCTTTCATTTCTAAAAGATCTATCACGCGTTGGATCAATTCAATGATGTCAAACTCTTTATAATTTAAGTGTAATGTACCTACTTCTAATTTGGTAATCATATCTAAATCCTTAACGATATAGATGAGTCGTTCAACGCCTTTTTCGGCACGGTTAAGGTATTTGTCTCGAATATTTTTATCCTCAACAGCACCATCTATAAGGGTTAGTAAGTAACCTTGTATGGTAAATAAGGGCGTTTTTAATTCGTGCGAAACATTTCCTAAAAATTCTTTTCGGTATTCTTCTTGTATTTTAAGGGTTTCGATTTCTATTTTTTTGTCTCGCGCAAATTTTTCAACTTCTTCTGTTAATGTTTTTAAATCTGTTGTGATGGGTTGATTTCGGTAAGAGCTTGCTTCGAGTAACGATACATCATCGTATATTTTTTTTACTCTTTTATAGATTAAGGTTTCGACCCTAAGCTGGATGACTACAAAAGAAAATATTAAAATCCCAGTTGCAAATAATAAACAGAACCAAAATGAAATAACAAAGAAAAAATAACTTAATGCAGCAATAAACAAAGTAGCAAAAATAGTTATGTACAATGCTGAATTAAGCGCAAACGAATACGATTTTTTAAAACTAACGCTCATTTTTGTTATTGCTCAAATTTATATCCGACACCTTTTATGGTTTTAAAAAAATCATCACCGATTTTAGTACGTAATTTTCGGATGTGTACATCAATCGTGCGTCCGCCAACAACGACTTCGTTTCCCCATACTTTGTCTAATATTTCTTCGCGTTGAAAAACTTTTCCTGGTTTGGAGGCTAATAAATAAAATAATTCAAACTCTTTTCGGGGTAGGTTGATTTCTTCGCCATCTTTAAATATTTTGTATTCCTCTCGGTTGATTTCGATATTTCCAAACACTAAATTATCACCAGTGCCTTCTTTTGTTTTTAGTCGGCGCAATAAGGCTTTTACCTTACTGACTAATATTTTGGGTTTAATAGGTTTGGTGATATAATCATCTGCACCTGATTCTAAACCAGCAACTTGTGAGTAATCTTCGCTACGTGCGGTTAAGAATGTTATAATAACATCTTTTAATTCAGGGAGTTGTCGGATGTTTTCGCAGGCCTCCATACCGTCCATTTCGGGCATCATTACGTCCATGATAATCAAATGAGGCAACTCTTTCTTGGCCATAAATACCGCTTCCTTACCGTTGCATGCAGTACATACTTGGTAGCCTTCTTGCGTTAAATTGTATCCTACAATTTCAAGAATATCCGGTTCGTCATCGACCAATAAAATTTTAATATCTCGTTTTTTCATCCTTATAAAATTAGAATCAAGAAGTAAATATACGGGTTAATCGAAAGAATCAATGCGGTTTACACAAACATAAATCTGTTAACATTGGCGTAACAATAAAACCATAATATGATAACACCTAGCTAACAGTAGCTTTACATTAAGCGTGTTAATTTGCAGTGTTATTTAATCAAACATTAGTATCCATGCGGATTTTATTTACGGTTTTCGTTTTTTCAATTGCTAGTTTTTCATTTGCATCAACAACACAACCGTCACATAACCACAATAATTCACTTCCGACCAACGTATCTGTATTTGTTAAAAAAGTAAAAGTAGATACAAATACAGATTTGGTTTTAAGAACTCTACCGCAACCTACAGAAGAGAAACATCAGTTCAGATATCTTTTTAAAAGAGTTTGCTAATAATCATTTCGTATTTATCATAATTTTTTACTTATTTATATATGAGGATTTTATTTTCTTTCATTGCCTTATTTTGTATTTCATTTTCTTTTGCTCAAAAAGCAACGATATCAGGTGTTTTAACCGATTTAGATATGAATAACGAAGTGTTACCTTTTGCCAACGTAATGGTTAAAGGAACCACCATCGGAACCACCACAAATGAAAATGGAGAGTTTTCGGTTTCGGTAGAAGCTGGTACGCATACTATTGTTTTTAGTTTTTTAGGATACAAAACAGAAACAGAAACAATTACAGTAGAAAAAGGAAAAAACTACACCATAACCAAAGCGTTAGGTTCTGAAAGTGTTATGCTCGAAGATGTTGTGTTAACCGCCACAGTAAACCGCGAAAAGGAATCTGCCTTATTGATGGAACAAAAAGGGGCTGTCGAGATCAAACAGAGTATTGGAGCTCAGGAAATGTCTCGTAAGGGGGTGAGTGATGTGTCGGGGGCAGTTGCAAAAACATCAGGGGTTACCAAACAAGAAGGCTCTGGTAATATTTTTGTAAGAGGTTTAGGTGATCGTTACAACTCTACATCGATGAATGGGTTGCCAATACCGTCAAATGATCCTGAAAAAAAGAATATTACGTTGGATATTTTTTCTACGGATATTGTTGAATCCGTATCGATTGATAAAATTTATAGTAGTAAAATATACGGAGATTTTGGAGGGGGTAATATTGATATCATTTCTAAAGAATATAATGGGGATGGACTTTTAAGTTTAGGGATGCAATCCGCAGTAAATACTAATGCAGTGTCAAATTCTAATTTTAGATTACAAAAAGGGTATAGTTTTGTAGGATTCAGCAATTCGCCAGTACCAAATAATCCGTTATCAGGATATAATTTTCAAAATAGTTTAAATCCAGATTACAGAACACCTTGGGGCGGAGGTGGCAACCTTACAGGTGGAAAACGATTTAGATTTGGTTCTGAATCTCAAATCAGCGTATTCGGAACAGTGTCATTTGATAACCGATACACCTCTATTACGGATGGTTTTGCTAAAGCAGTAAATAATATAGGTACTCCTACAAAAGATTTTCATTCGTACGAAAATTTTAATTACACAACCAATACAACAGGCTTGTTTAATTTAGCGTATCGTATCAATAGCAATCATAAATTAAAATACAGTACAGTATTTATTAATTCGTCCGATCAAACTCTTAAAGAATATAATGGAAATATAGTGGATGTTACTAATGAAGGAGGTTTTATACGACGTAGTGATTATAATAAAAACTCAGTATTTATCAATCAATTGTTAGGCGAGCATAAATACAATCAATTAGGTCTGAATTGGGGGATTTCGTACAACCAAGTAAATGGAGATATGCCTGACAGAACTACCATTACATTAAAAAGAAATACGGACAATCAATTTATTATTGCCAATAATTCCGCGTCTGATAACCAAAGATATTACCAAAAATTAGTGGAAGATGAATATGCCGCAAATATAGCTGCGGATTATAAATTTCAGAAATCAGATATTGGATACAAGGGTAAAGTAACCGTTGGATTTAATACCAAATTGAAACAAAGAGACTTTCAGGCAACACAATTTAATTTTAAAATTAATGCGAATACACCAGATGCTACCTCTACTGTTGTTGACCCGAATAACATCGATGCGTACTTTAATTCGAATAATTTCGCTTCCAATTATTTTAAAATTGTAACCTATAACGGAGGAGCGAGCAATCCTGAAGCAGCTCTAAGACCACAAACCTATAACGGACTTCAGTTAGTAAGCGGTGCTTTTACTTCGGTAGAATATAAGTTTAGCGAATTATTTGTGCTTGTTGCAGGCTTACGCTCAGAACAAGTGTACCAACGTGTAAATTGGGAAACACAATTATCCCCTGAAGGCGGTAGAAATAAATTACTAAAAGATGCTTTGTTACCCAACATAACAGGTAAACTTAAATTAACGGAGGATCAAAACTTTAGATTTGGATTAAGCAAAACTTATACCTTACCGCAATTTAAAGAGAGAGCGTTGTTTATTTATGAAGACATTACAGAAGCCAAATTTGGTAATCCGTATTTGTACGCCTCGGATAACTACAATGCGGATTTAAAATGGGAATTATTTCCTAAAAGCGATGAGGTTATTGCTGTTTCAGGATTTTACAAATACATTATTAATCCTATAAATGAGATTACCATCGCATCTTCGAGTAACGATATATCGTATGCAAATACAGGGGATTGGGGATATGTGTACGGATTAGAATTAGAAGCAAAAAAAAATATTTTAGACATCACAAATGATGTTACATCTGAAAAAATATCTTGTGGCGGTAACTTATCGTTAATGAAATCAAATCAAGAATTAAATGATACTAAAGTTAGAGCAGAAACAGAAGGTTTAATTAACACCAATTTTAACACCAACAGGTCTGAATTTTCTGGGGCATCTAATGTTCTGTTCAATGCCGATGTAACTTATTCATTAGATTGGAAAGAAAGTGGGCGTAACATTATGGCAACCATTGCTGGCAACACCTACTCGGATAAATTATATGCTATCGGAAATCTGGGGAGAGGTAATATCGTAGAAAAATCCTTATGGATGTTGGATTTTATTGTAAAATCAAAACTGAACAAAAAAATGGGATTAGGCTTGTCCGCTAAAAATCTACTAAACCCTACTTTTAGAAGAGTACAAGAAAACAACAACAACGATATAACCATTTTATCATTCAAAAAAGGAATGAATATAAGCCTGTCGTTAAATTACCTATTTTAATATGTTAAGAGCATAATGTTTAGATAACGTAAAACTAACAAGATGTTAATTATTCCATAATCGTAGGTTAACCTTATACTAAAATTTAAAATAGATATTTGTTCATCTAATTAAAAACAAATAAAAATGAAAAAAATTGTAAAATTATTAAGTATTGTGGCTATCACATCAGTAATGACAACTTCTTGTATAAAAGATGATGCAGGAAATTCGAGTAACAACAATAACGGTAATAACAATGGAGGTAACAATACCAATACGTTTACTGTTGATGCAAACAATTTCAAGGGAGACATAAAAGGCAATGTGTCATTAGATGCAAATAAAACCTATAAACTAACAGGTCCTTTGGTTATTTTAGACGGAGGAACATTAACAATACCAGAAGGAGTTAAAATATCAGCTACGGGAGGAACATCAGCTTATATTGTGGTTTCTCAGGGCGGAAAAATCAATGTAAACGGAAAAGCTACTAATCCTGTTGTAATGACAAGTGGAGAAGCAAAACCTGCGCCAGGAGATTGGGGTGGATTAGTAATATGCGGTAGAGCTCCAATTAATAGTGCTACATCAGCATCTGCAGAAGTATCAGGATTAACCTACGGAGGTACTGTTTCTAATGATGATTCAGGATCTTTAAAGTATTTAAGAATCGAGTATTCAGGCGCTATTTACAACGCCAATAAAGAGTTTAATGGATTATCACTATTTGGTGTAGGTTCAGGCACATCGATCGAATATGTGCAGGTATATCGTTCATCAGATGATGGGTATGAGTTTTTTGGAGGTACCGTAAACACCAATTATTTGGTATCAACGTATAATGAAGACGATCAATTCGATTGGACAGAAGGATGGTCAGGTACAAATACAAACTGGTATGGTAAATTAGGCAACAATATTGGTAATAGAGGTATCGAAGCTGATAATTTAGAAGCTAATTTTGAGGCAACCCCAATAGCTAATCCAAGTATTACTAATTTAACATTAATTGGTATTAGCGATGGTGTATATACTGGTGTTGAACAAGATGCCTTAAAATTACGACGTGGTACTAAAGTTAATTTATCTAATGTTTTTTTAGAGGGTTTTACTACAGGATTTAATGTTGAGCACGATCAAACAATCGCATTTATTGGTACGGGCGCTTTAAAAGCGACCAATGTAAAATTTACTAATATCACCAATCCATCTAAAGGTAAAAATACAGCAGGAGCAAGTGTTAACGTATCAACAATGTACACTGAATCTGCAACAGCAACAGGTGCAGGTAATGGTGCAGGAGCTCCAGCGTGGGCTGCAGGATGGACTGTAGGGTTGTAGTTAGAAAAAAATTAACGAGGTTTTCTAAAGTGGGATTTGACTTTTTATAGTCAAATCCCATTTTAGATTAAGCTTGTTTTTTACATTTGTGAAATTATAACTTTTATACAAATACAATGCGTTGGACCTTCCGTGAGGAACCTACAATAGAAAATATACAACAACTTTCTGAAGCCTTACAAGTTGATCCATTAATTGCACAATTGTTAGTACAACGCGGTATCCGTACCTACGATCAAGCCAAGCATTTTTTTAGACCAAGTTTAGATGATTTACACGATCCGTATCTGATGAAGGATATGGACAAAGCAGTAGCTCGAATTCAAAAAGCGATTGCCTCTCACGAAAATATATTGGTTTTTGGCGATTATGACGTTGATGGCACAACATCGGTTGCCTTAGTTTCTTCTTACTTAAAAACCTATTATCCACAAGTAACTACCTATATACCCGATCGGTACACCGAAGGTTACGGGATATCTAAAGCAGGTATTGATTATGCATCAGATAACGATTGTATGCTTATCATTGCGTTGGATTGCGGGATTAAATCCATTGATTTGGTCGCTTACGCCAAAACATTAGGCATTGATTTTATCATTTGCGATCATCATTTACCAGGTGATTCAATCCCAGATGCTGTAGCAGTTTTAGATCCCAAACGTGTCGATTGTTTGTATCCGTATAAAGAATTATGCGGTTGTGGTGTAGGATTTAAATTAATCCAGGCTTTAGCGCAACACCGAGGTCAAACTACGGCGGATTTAGTTTCGTACTTGGATTTAGTCGCTACCGCTATTGGTGCAGATATCGTACCTATAGATGGCGAAAATCGGGTATTGGCTTATTTTGGAATGCAAGTTATTAATCAACAACCAAGACCCAGTATTACGGCTTTGTTCGAAAAACGGAAAAAACGCCAATATGATATATCGGATGTTGTATTTACTATTGCGCCACGAATTAATGCCGCAGGTCGTATCAAAAACGGAAACTATGCCGTGGAGCTATTGACCGAAACAGATATGCAACTCGCAATCCAAAAAGCAAAAGAAATTGAAGATTTTAATACCGAACGTCGCGCTTTAGATAAAATTATTACCGAACAAGCTTTGATGCAAATCAAAGTAAATAAAGAACAAGATTGTGCCTCAACTGTTGTTTATAACGAGAGTTGGCACAAAGGCGTTATCGGTATTGTGGCTTCCCGATTGATCGAAACCTATCATAGACCTACGTTGGTTTTTACCAAAAGTGGCGATTATTTAGCTGCTTCTGCCCGATCCGTACCGGGTTTTGATGTATATCAAGCCATTGAAAGTTGTCAAGAACATTTAATCCAATTTGGAGGTCACGTTTGTGCCGCAGGATTAACGTTAGAGCCACGCAATTATCAAAAGTTTAAACAAGCGTTTGAAAAAGTAGTTGCCTCAACCATCCTTCAATCGTGTGACGAAGCAGAGGTTATTATCGATGCTAAAATTAAATTAGATCAAATCACCCCTAAATTAATCCGAATTTTAAAACAATTTGCACCCTTTGGCCCAAAAAACCGTACGCCTGTTTTTTGGACTGAAAACGTATTTGATGCCGGTTTTGCAAAGCAAATAGGAGAAGACAAATCTCATTTATCAATTCATATTAAAAACGAAACCCAAGAAGGATATCGCGCCATCGGTTTTGGATTGGGAGACAAACTCCCTTTAGTACAAAATAAACAACCATTTTCGGTGGTTTATTGTATTGAAGAAAATGAATGGCAAGATAATGTGAACGTGCAGCTGCGATTGAAGGATTTGAAATGATAAGTTATATATGTATTGTTAAATTCTATTAAGATAGAGTTGGTTACAGTATATATCTATGTTATATTTGTAGTGTTTATTTAGACAAAATCTATATTAGCTATGATAAAGGTTTCAGAGACTGCAAAAAAAAGAATTATAGACTTAATGACCGATGACGGTTATGATGTTATAAACGATTTCGTGAGGGTAGGTGTTAAAAGTGGCGGTTGTTCAGGATTGTCTTACGATTTAAAATTTGATAAAACCATCGGCGAAAGCGATAAAGTTTTTGAAGATAACAACGTTAAAATCGCTGTTGACAAAAAAAGCTTTTTGTATTTAGCGGGTACGATATTAGAATATTCGGGCGGGCTAAACGGCAAAGGATTTGTATTTAACAATCCCAACGCCAACCGAACATGCGGATGTGGCGAATCATTTTCATTATAAAAATTGAAAGATGAGTAAATATACAGAAGACGATTTAAAAATCGAATTAGAAAATAAAGAGTACGAGTATGGATTTTATACTCACTTGGATTCAGAAACGTTTCCGATCGGTTTAAATGAAGATATTGTACGTGCGATTTCTCATAAAAAAGGAGAACCTCAGTGGATGACCGATTGGCGTTTGGAAGCCTACAGAGCTTGGGAGCAAATGACTGAGCCTGAATGGGCAAATGTACAATATACCAAACCTGATTTCCAGGCAATATCGTATTATTCAGCCCCTAAAAAGGCAGATCCCAATAAAACTTTGGATGATGTAGATCCAGAATTATTAGAGATGTACAAAAAATTAGGGATTTCTGTTGACGAACAAAAAATGATGAATAATGTGGCGATGGACATCGTGGTAGATTCGGTTTCGGTAGCGACAACATTCAAAAAAACATTAGGCGAAAAAGGAATCATTTTCATGAGTATTTCTGAAGCCATAAAAGAACATCCTGAATTGGTTCGTAAATATTTAGGAACCGTAGTGCCTCAAAAAGATAATTTTTACGCGGCTTTGAACTCAGCCGTATTTTCTGACGGAAGTTTTTGTTACATACCCAAAGGTGTAAAATGTCCGATGGAATTATCAACTTATTTCCGAATCAATCAAGCCGGAACAGGGCAGTTTGAAAGAACATTAGTTGTTGCTGATGAAGGTAGTTATGTCTCTTACTTAGAAGGATGTACAGCTCCAAGCCGTGACGAAAACCAATTGCATGCAGCAGTCGTAGAATTAATTGCATTAGATGACGCTGAGATTAAATATTCAACGGTACAAAACTGGTTTCCGGGAAATAAAGAAGGAAAAGGAGGGGTTTATAATTTTGTAACCAAAAGAGGGCTTTGCGAAAAAAACGCAAAAATTTCTTGGACTCAAGTAGAGACAGGTTCAGCAATTACTTGGAAATATCCTTCATGTGTGCTTAAAGGCGATAATTCGATTGGAGAGTTTTATTCAATTGCAGTGACCAACAATTACCAACAAGCGGATACGGGTACTAAAATGATTCATTTGGGAAAAAATACCAAATCAACCATTATTTCTAAAGGAATTTCGGCAGGTAAATCACAAAATAGTTATAGAGGATTGGTACAAATAGGTGCGAGAGCCGACAATGCGCGTAATTTTTCGCAATGTGATTCGTTGTTGATGGGTAATAATTGCGGTGCACACACGTTTCCGTATATTGAAAATAAAAATCCATCAGCACAAATTGAGCACGAAGCAACTACCAGTAAAATCGGAGAGGATCAAGTATTTTATTGTAACCAACGCGGAATCCCGACCGAAAAAGCCATTGCACTAATCGTTAACGGTTTCAGCAAAGAAGTACTCAATAAATTACCTATGGAATTTGCCGTTGAAGCTCAAAAACTATTAGAAATTTCGTTAGAAGGATCAGTAGGGTAATTTTTTGTAAATTTGAGTATACACAATTAAATTACAATCAATATGGAACTCATTTTAAAAAACGTTAAGAAAAAAGATTTTCCGGTGTTAAAATCATTGGCAAAAGCGTTGGGATTTGTAATTGAAGAAAAAATTAACACGAGCGAAAGCGAACTGGCGAAGCAAAAAACCTACAACCCCGAATTTGTAAAAGAAATTTTGGAAGCCGAACAAAGTATTAGAGACGGAAAAGGAGTCAAGATTAAATTAGAAGATTTGTGGAAGTAATTTATTCCGAAAAGGCTCAAAAAGACCGAGAATATTGGAAAAAATCTGGCAACAAAGCAATTATGAATAAAATCACCGCTTTGATAGATGACATTCAATTACATCCTTTTGAAGGAATAGGAAAACCAGAACAATTGAAGTATCAACTTTCGGGAATGTGGTCCAGAAGGATAAATCAAGAACATAGAATTATATATAAAGTTACAGAAGAAAATACAATCGAAATCCTCGATATTTTATCATTAAAAGGACATTACGAATAAACAAAAGAAACCAAAATGTTATCAATAAAAAATTTACACGCTTCGGTAGAAGATAAAGAAATATTAAGAGGAATTAACCTTGAGGTTAAGGCAGGCGAAGTACATGCGATTATGGGACCTAACGGTTCAGGTAAAAGTACCTTATCGGCTGTGATTGCTGGAAATGAAAAATACGAAGTAACTGACGGACAAGTAATCCTTGAAGGGGAAGATTTAGCCGACTTAGCACCTGAGGAAAGAGCGCATAAAGGCGTGTTTTTATCGTTTCAATATCCAGTAGAAATTCCAGGAGTTTCGGTAACTAATTTTATGCGAACAGCCATAAACGAAAGCCGAAAAGCACAAGGAAAAGAAGAGATGCCGGCCAACGAAATGCTAAAGTTTATTCGTGAAAAATCAGAGTTGTTAGAGATTGATCGCAAGTTTTTATCTCGATCGTTAAACGAAGGTTTTTCGGGAGGTGAGAAAAAAAGAAACGAGATTTTTCAAATGGCGATGTTAGATCCTAAAGTAGCGATATTGGATGAGACGGATTCAGGATTAGATATCGATGCACTACGTATTGTGGCAAATGGAGTAAACAAACTAAAAAGCGATAAAAATGCGGTGATTGTTATCACACATTACCAACGATTGTTAGATTATATCGTACCAGACTTTGTACACGTATTATACAACGGAAAAATCGTAAAATCTGGCGGTAAAGAATTGGCTTACGAGTTAGAAGAAAAAGGATACGATTGGATCAAACAAGAACAAGAAGCTTAAAACTTTGTTTGAAGTTTAAAGTTTAAAGTTGCCACGAGATAACTTTAAACTTTTAAACCTTAAACTTTAAACAAAAAATATAAAAATGGATTTAAAAGAAAAATTAGTTGCTTCGTTTATGGCTTTTGAAGAGAAAGTGGATGTACACGCTGAGGTACACGATCTTAGAACAGAAGCGATCAAAAACTTTGAGTTAAAAGGATTTCCTGTAAAAAAAGAAGAAGCGTGGAAATATACCTCACTAAACGCTTTGTTAAAAGCAGACTTTAGTGTTTTTCCAAAACAAGAAAATGCGATAGAGTTTTCAAACGTTAAAAAATATTTTTTACACGAAACCGATACCTATAAATTGGTTTTCATTGATGGTAAATACAGCTCGTTTTTGTCTGCCACAACACACGAAGGACTAGACGTTTGTTTGATGTCATCGGCGTTAACCAAATCAAAATACAAAGAGGTTATAAAAACGTATTTTAATCAAATAGCCAATAAAGATGAAAGTTTAACCTCGTTAAATACGGCTTTCTCTTATGAAGGGGCGTATGTCAACATCCCAAAAAGTAAAGTAGTAGATAAACCGATTGAGATCATTAATTTTTCGACAGGTACAGAAACGGCGTTATTGGTGCAACCGCGTAATTTAATAATTGTAGGCGAAAATGCTCACGTTCAGATTATTGAAACACACCAAAGTTTGAACGAAAATCAAGTATTAACCAACTCGGTTACGGAGATTTTTGTAGAAAAAAGCGCTCATTTGGATTATTATAAAATGCAAAATGATACACAACAAGCGTCTTTGATTGACAATACCTATATCGCTCAAAAACAACAAAGCGTGGCATCGGTGCATACATTTTCTTTTGGAGGTAATATCACGCGTAATAATTTAAATTTTTACCATCAAGGCGAACATATAAATAGTATTCTTAAAGGAGTAACTATTATTGGCGACAAACAACACGTAGATCATTATACCTTGGTACAACATGCAACACCAAATTGCGAAAGCCACCAAAACTACAAAGGCATTTATTCCGACAGGTCAACAGGAGTTTTTAATGGTAAAATATTTGTAGAAAGAGAAGCTCAAAAAACAGATGCTTTTCAGCAAAACAACAATATCTTGTTAAGTGATAAAGCAACCATTAATGCGAAACCTCAATTAGAGATTTTTGCGGATGATGTAAAATGTTCACACGGTTGTACCATTGGGCAACTAGACGAAAGCGCTTTGTTTTATATGCAGTCTCGAGGAATTCCAAAAAAAGAAGCCAAAGCATTATTAATGTATGCTTTCAGCAATGAGGTAATAGAAAGTATTAAAATAGCCGAATTGAAAGCAAAGGTAACCAAAACCATCGCGACTAAATTAGGCGTTCAAATGGGGTTTGATTTATAAAAATAACAACTAATAATTTTAATTATGTACGAAATAATAAAGAGTTTACATTCCTTGTGGGCGTATTTTGTTTTGATCGTTTTGTTTTTATCCACGATAAATTCTTGGATGGGTTTGTCAGGTAAAAAGGAATTTGGCAACAAAGATTTTAGAATTTCATTATTTGCCTTGATATTTACACACATACAAGTTTTATTGGGTATGGCAATCTATTTTATGTCGCCGTATTACATGGCAGCAAAACAAGTTGGGATGGGCGCAGCCATGAAAGATAGTACGTTACGATTGTATGTTGTAGAACATCCTTTGGTGATGATTTTATCCGTAATCTTGATTACCATTGGTTTTTCTAAACACAAGAAAAAAGAAACCGCAGAAGATAAATTAAAAACTATTCGTTTGTTTTACACCCTTGCTTTAGCACTTTTGTTAACTCGTTTACCATGGGCAGTTTGGTTAGGATAATACTTCAAAAATGATAGAAGATAAGCAACCTCAAATAACAAAACTATCCGAATTAGGTGAATTCGGTTTGATCGAACGATTAACGAATGATATTGTATTAAAGCAAAAATCCTCCCTAAAAGGAATTGGTGATGATGCAGCAGTATTGGATTTTAAAGATCAAAAAACAGTCATATCCACCGATTTATTGGTCGAAGGCGTGCATTTTGATTTAGCATACGTACCACTAAAACATTTGGGCTATAAATCCATCGTTGTAAATGTATCCGACATTTATGCGATGAATGCCACACCTACACAAGTCACAATATCAATAGCCGTATCCAATCGTTTTCCGTTAGAAGCTATTGAAGAATTGTACGATGGGATGAAATTAGCCGCGCAAAACTATAATGTAGATATTGTAGGTGGCGACACCACATCTTCACAAAAAGGATTAATCATCAGCATCACCGCGATAGGAGTTGTTGCCGAAAATGAAATCGCGTACCGTAACGGAGCTAAATCAAGCGATTTATTGGTTGTAACCGGAGACATCGGAGCCGCGTATATGGGGCTGCAAGTTTTAGAGCGCGAAAAAGAAGTATTTAAAGTAAACCCGAATAACCAACCCGATTTAGATTTATACACTTATCTTATAGAGAGACAATTAAAACCCGAAGCAAGAAAAGACATCAAACAATTGTTACACGATTTAAAAGTAGTACCAACTGCTATGATTGATATTTCCGATGGATTAACATCTGAGGTCTTACACATCTGTAAACAATCAAAAGTAGGATGTAGCCTGTTTGAAGACAAAATACCGTTAGATCCCCAATTGATATCCGTTTGCGAAGAGTTTAATATTGACAGCACTACGGTTGCCATCAATGGAGGTGAGGATTACGAACTGCTATTTACCATTGCCTTAGAGGATTACGACAAAATAAAAGGCAACCCTAATTTAACCGTAATCGGTCACATGACCGACGCATCCAACGGTGTCAACCTTATAACTCGTAACAACGAAGCTATACCACTTAAAGCAAGAGGTTGGAATGCTTTAAAGGAAGAAGAGTAAAAACAAACGTATTGATAATTAATTAGCCCCGATTGAATTAATTTATTTTTTGGACAGAGATCCTGATTATAAGAATAAATGGGACTACTTTTTTTAATCAATTATTTATACTGTAGCTTAAATTTTATTTCATTTTTCGTTGCATATCACATTATTCTTGCAAATATCCAAACGCTCCATTTTGGAAATCATCATAGGCCTCCATTAATTCTTCGCGGGTATTCATTACAAAAGGACCTTGAGCAGCAATTGGTTCATTGATTGGTTCGCCACTAAGGATTAAAACAATAGTGTTTTCGGTGGCTTTTACGGTAAAATCACTGCCCTTATTTTCGAATAAAGCAAAATGATTGGCGTTAACGGTTTCGTTATTATTAATGGTAAGATTACCTTCGATAACCAATAAACAAGTGTTATATGTTTCAGGGAAACTAAAATCTGCCGTGCCGTTTGTATTTAATTTAGCGGTATATAAATGTATAGGAGTAAAAGTTGAGGCGCTACCTTTGGTGTTTTTGTATTGTCCTGCTACCACTTCAACAGAACCAGAGCCATCTGTTAAAGTATGAACTTGGATATTCTCACGAGAAATTCCTTGATATTTTGGTGGCGATAATTTGTGTTTAGCAGGTAGGTTAACCCATAATTGAACCATCTGAAAATAACCGCCTTTTTGACTAAATTCTTTTTCGTGGTATTCTTTATGCAAAATACCAGAAGCGGCAGTCATCCATTGTACTTCTCCTTCGCCAATAACCCCACTGTTACCTGCGCTATCGTGATGCGCCACTTTGCCGTGATAGGCTAAGGTTACCGTTTCAAAACCTTTGTGCGGATGTACGCTAACTCCTCGAGGTTGATCGGTAGGTGGGAAATAAAATTTAGAGTTATAATCCATTAAAATAAACGGATCCATACGTTGCATACTTAACGGTCGGGTACTAGGTATAAAATTATGTACGCGAAATCCGTCTCCGACCATATGAGGTTGTGGCGGTGCAATGATTTGTTCAACTTTTTTAATATCCATAGGTGTTTGAATTATAAATAAGGGTAATAGCAACTGTAGTATGAATAAATTCATAGCTTATTTAATTTAGATTTCTAATATAAGATTTTATCTTTAATAATCTGCCATCGGTAATTTCGAATAAATTTAGCTTGATCGGGAGTCACAAGCATTTTTTTATGTTGTTTTTTGGATAACCAAAATCCTTTGATATAAGAAAACACAAGAGATTTCTTTTTCTTTAAAAAAGCTAATTTAATAGATGCAATAAGTGTTAACCAAAAACCATATCCAAGGGTATAAAAAGCTTCACCTTGTTTAGTGGCGGATTTACTTTGATAATTGGATCCTGTTGGTTTAAGGTGTTTGATGTGCAAGGATTGGTCTGTGGTTATTTTCCATCCAAAAAATCGGGCTAACATTTCATCTAAGGTGTCCCAGCCCATAGCGGTCTGTAATCCTCCAATTTGAACATAACATTCTTTACGATAGGCTTTAAATGCGCCGCGGATGTGATCTTTAGCGGTTAGGTTTTCTAAAATCCATTTTCCTTCTTTTTCGATATAGGCAAAACCACCAGCCATACCTATCCGATCATCTGATTTAAAATGAGAAAGAATTGTCTCGAAATAATGCGTCGGTAAAATTAAATCCGCGTCTAATTTGACGATGATATCAGTATCATTTTGGAGTGCTTGAAACCCTGATAAAAATGCTTGAATAACTTTACTGCCCGGTTGATGTTCACTACTTGATTTGTGCGAAATCAGTTTGATAAAGGGATATTGGTCGGCGTATTTTTTTGCGATTTGATAGGTGTTATCTGTTGAGTTATCGTCAACAATAATGACTTGATCGGGTAATACCGACTGGGAAATAATCGATTCTATTGTAATCCCAATAAAAGCATCTTCGTTATGTGCTGGGATTACAATAGAATAAGTCATTTGTTGTGGTGTTGATTAGATTTACACCAACGAATGTTGCGTCATGGCAGCGGGTTGTGCCACTCCCATTAATTTTAAAATGGTTGGCGCAATATCTCCTAAAACTCCATCTTTCACGGCAATTTTATCTTCGTCAATTAAAATAAAAGGGACTGGATTAGTGGTATGTGCCGTATTTGGTGAGCCATCAGGGTTAATCATGGTTTCGCAGTTTCCGTGGTCGGCGATTAACAAGGTACTGTAACCGTTGGCTAAAGCAGCCGTTACTACATCTTTTACACATTCATCTACTGCTTCGCAAGCTTTAATCGCTGCTTCCATAATTCCGGTATGCCCCACCATGTCGCCATTGGCAAAGTTTAAACACACAAAATCCACTTCGCCTTTATTGATTTCGGGCACTAAAGCATCACGCAATTCGTAGGCGCTCATTTCGGGTTGTAAATCGTAAGTGGCTACTTTTGGTGAATTTCTTAAAATACGACTTTCTCCTTCAAATGGTACTTCGCGTCCGCCTGAAAAGAAAAACGTTACGTGTGGATATTTTTCAGTCTCGGCAATTCTAATTTGTTTTTTACCTGCTTTTTCCAACACCTCTCCTAAGGTTTCGGTAATATTGTCTTTGTTGTAAACTACTTTTACATTTTGGTAGGTTTCGTCGTAGTTGGTTAACGTTACGTAGTACAAGTTTAACTTGTGCATGTTTTGTTCGTGGAAATCTTTTTGAGACAAAGCCTCGGTTAATTCTCTACCACGGTCGGTACGGAAATTAAAGAAAATCACCACATCCCCTTCTTTAATTGTAGCTAAGGGTTTGTTGTTGGCATCTACCGCAATAATCGGATCGATAAATTCATCCGTTACATTGTTTGCGTAACTTTGAGTTATACTTTCCACCACGTTTTGGAAATGGCTTCCTTCGGCATTTACCACTAAATCATAAGCCTTTTTTACTCGTTCCCAACGTTTATCACGATCCATTGCATAATAACGCCCAACTACCGAAGCAATTTTAACGCTCGTATTTGAAATATAGTTTTGTAAATCTTGAATGTATCCTTTTCCAGATTTTGGGTCCACATCTCTACCATCGGTAAAAGCATGTACAAATACATTTTGTAATCCGTAGGTTTGTGAAGCATCAATCAAACCGCGCAAATGCGACGTATGTGAATGCACGCCACCATCAGATACTAATCCTAAAAAATGAACATCTTTATTATTGTCTTTTGCATAATTAAAGGCATCAACCAATACTGTTTCTTTGCTTAAGGTATGATTAGCAACGGCTAAATTAATTTTAGCTAAATCTTGATATACGATTCTACCCGCACCTAAATTCATATGACCTACTTCGCTGTTTCCCATTTGCCCTTCTGGCAAACCTACGTTTAAACCATCGGTACGTAAAGTAGCATTTGGGTATTTGGTATACAAACTATCTATAAAAGGTGTATTTGCATTATCCACTGCTGAAACTTTTGGATCGGGTGATAATCCCCAACCATCTAAAATCATCAAGATTGTTTTTTTGTTCATCTTTTTTGTAAAAAAATTAATTCTGTACAAAATTAATCATTTGTTTTACTTTCTAATTAAAAAATAAGAAAACATCTTATAGCTCAAGTCCTTAATAACAAATCAATCACGAGCTAATATATTTTTTGTTATATTAGCAATCATCTTTTTAATTGGATATTGATTTTATATTTTTTTAATGTTTAAGAAAACGACACTGTTTTATATTTTTTATCCCTTACTCATTGCAAATGTTTCTTTTGGATCTAATGTTTGCGCGGATGGGATTTATGAAAAAGTGGATTATGATAAAAATATAGAGCGGTTGTATTATTCTTTAAATAAAAAAAACTTTGCGCCGCCACAACTTAAAGTTTATGAAAAAGCGGTGAAAGGTTATTTTAAATACAAATCCAATCGAAGAATTTCGGGAGATATTATTACAATGATTGACTACAGTTTACCTTCTACCCAAAAAAGATTGTGGATTATTGATTTTAATACCAATACGATTATACTGAATTGTTTAGTTGCTCACGGAATAAATTCAGGCGGATTGGTGCCAAATGATTTTTCTAATGATATAGAATCTCACAAAAGTAGTTTGGGGTATTTTTCGACTGCCGAAGTTTATGAAGGAGTTAACGGAACTTCATTGCGATTGGATGGTTTAGAAGAAAATATAAATGATAATGCCAGAGATCGCGACATTGTGATGCATGGCGCTGATTATGTAAGCGAGTCTTTTATTTTTGAAAAAGGTTTTTTAGGCAGAAGTTATGGTTGTCCTGCCATTCCTGTAGAGTTGTCGTTAAAAATTATTAATATGATAAAAAATCAAAACCTTCTTTTTATCTATCACAATTCTATTAGTCAATAGCAGGTTTTTGTAAAAGATCATAAAGCGCATTGTCAAATTCGTAAACATCTGGTCGGTAACGCATTTCTTTCTTTTCGCTCCAAGCAGTATAATATAATACGTGCATTTTGGTTTCCATATCGGTATTAAAGTTTTTGAGTGCTGTTGACTTTTTTGATGCTTCATTCTCAAGATGATAATTCATCAATTTAGTACTTAAATCCATGGCAAGATCCAAAGGTTTCTCGACACGAATACACCCCGAACTTAAATTACGTTTTACTTTATCAAAATAATATTTTTGATTGGTATCATGCAAATACACAAAATGTGTATTAGAAAATATAAATTTAACTTGTCCTAAAACATTGTCTTCACTAGGACCTTGGATGTACTTGTATGACATGGCTCTTTTGGGATTCCAATCTTTTGGATTCACTTCTTTTTGTTTTTGATCGTAAATAATGATGCCTTTTTTAAGTAAAAACTCACGGTCTTTTTCCATTTCAGGAAAATAATCTTCTTTTAAAATCGTTTCAGGAACCGTCCATGTCGGATTTAAAACAATGTAACTGATTTTGGAAGATAGTATAGGGGTTTTTCGTTCCGTTTTTCCAACTACAACTTTATGTTTTCGGATGAGTTTGTTATCTCTATAATAATAGAGTTGGTATTCAGGAATATTAATAAGTAAATATTCACGACCTAAATCTCTTGGAAACCAACGCCATCGCTCCAGATTGGCTATAATTTGTTTTTTGCGATCTAACATGGTCATGTTTAGCGCTTTTACGGTTTCATAATTAATTATTCCGTCAGGCTTAATACAATGTTCTTCCTGAAAATTTTTAATTACAATCGCCATTGCTTGGTTGTATTCTGTAGATGTGGTGTCCATTTTAGCTGTTCCGCCCCATTTTAATAGTTTTTTCTTGATATTGATAACTTGCGGATGTTCGGACATTAAATAAAGATTGTCATTTAAATCTATTGCTTTTCCGTCTTTACCTACCAATTTATCAAAGCGCTGTAAAGCGTCTTTTAGCATTTGGTAGTCACTTGTTTTAGGACCAGCACTTCTTAATATCGTTTCTACCTTGTTATTTGTTAAGGCATAATTTATTAATGTATCTACTCGGATGGGGGCTTTAGGTAGTGACCAGTCTGTGTAAACTTTACTAAAGTCAACTTTACCAAAATACATGTGTTTGTAATACCGTTTAAAGGATTGAGTGAGTAGTTTATAATATTTATTTTTGCTTGCAACATCAAGCGTATTAAATTTAGATTCAAATTCTTTAATTTCTTTTAAAAAATAATCCGAACTCAGCAACCCTTCTTGTTCTGCTGTTTCGATAACGTTGATTAATTCGATACGATTAGAGGCTCTACTCCATTCGGATTCTTTTACGATTTCTTCAGGAATGATTATTTCATCGACAACTGCGGAGTCTTTTTTATCTTCAACTACAACTAATTCTTTTCCTTCTTCCCCTTTGCAACTATAAGCCAAAAGAATAGCCAAAAGCAAAATTACAAACCTGTTTCCTTTCAATAATATCATTTATGCCGTATTTATATAAAACGATGTTAATTTATACAAATCGGTTGTCACTACCAAATATTACTTTGATACAATATTAAATGATCAAAAGGGTTTTTAATAAAGTATTAAAAATCAATAAATTAAGTATTTTATTCAGAAGGTACTTTGATTTTAGTTCAAAATAAAAAAGTGATTTTATTTTTTTGTTAAAAAAAATTTGGAAATAAATAATTGTTATTCCTATATTTGCCTCACCAAAATGCGAGAGTAGCTCAGTTGGTAGAGCTCCAGCCTTCCAAGCTGGTTGTCGCGAGTTCGAGCCTCGTCTCTCGCTCATTAAAAAAAGCCTTAAACAAAACGTTTAAGGCTTTTTTGTTTTTAAATTTAATTCCAGAATTTCAAAAAATAGTAGCGTTGGATTGTGCAACGGTCATAATGTTGTGATGCGACACAATTTTTTCCTAAATTCATAATGCTAAACAGGTTAAAATACGATGTTAAATAACTCGTTAACAACTTTATATTTTATACGGAAAAAGATCTGTTTTTAAATCGTAAAACATTAAGGGATGACTTTTGTTGTTTTTATAATAAATAGTTGTAATTTTGCCTTCCCTTTATTGGGGATGGAATGTTTAATTTAAATTATTTATTGTGAACACATTAAGTTACAAGACAGTATCGGCTAACAAAGCTACCGTTCAAAAAGAATGGGTTTTAGTTGATGCTGAGGGTCATAACTTAGGACGTCTTGCTTCTAAAGTAGCGATGCTACTAAGAGGAAAATACAAGCCTAGTTATACACCTCACGTTGATTGTGGTGATAACGTAATCATCATCAACGCCGAAAAAATTAACCTTACAGGTAACAAACTGAAAGCGAAAACATACATTCGCCACACAGGTTATCCTGGAGGACAAAGAGTTTTAACTGCTGACGTATTGCAAACTAAAAACCCTGCAATATTGATAGAAAAAGCAGTTAAGGGAATGTTGCCTAAAAATAAATTGGGTGCGGAATTGTTCCGTAATTTGAAAGTAAATGTTGGTGGAGAGCACAAATATGATGCTCAACAACCAAAATCTATTAACATAAACGATTTAAAATAATGGCTACAATTCATAAAATAGGAAGAAGAAAAACAGCTGTAGCTCGTGTTTACCTTTCTGAAGGAAACGGAAAAATTACTGTAAACAAAAAAGATATTGCAGTTTATTTCCCAACAGCTACATTACAATACAAAGTAAGACAAGCCCTTACTTTAACTGAAAACGTTGAGAATTTTGACGTTAATGTTAATGTATATGGTGGTGGAACTACAGGTCAAGCAGAAGCTGTTCGTATGGCAATCGCAAGAGCGATGTGCGAAGTAGATGCTGAAAACAGATCGGTTTTAAAACCAGAAGGTCTGTTAACCAGAGATCCAAGAATGGTAGAGCGTAAAAAATTCGGTCAGAAAAAAGCGCGTAAAAAATTCCAATTCTCAAAACGTTAATATTTACAATCTGTTTATACAGAATATTATTAAACAAGTTATTGTTGATCCATCACAAGTGGAAGTTAGTTTAGCATCTAAATGGATAAGGCCGGAAAATCGTCACTTATGCATTGCTAGTTAAGTCAACGGAACGTAAACTATAAAAAAATGGCAAAAGTAGAAGTAAAAGAATTATTAGAAGCAGGTGTTCACTTCGGACACATGACTAGAAAATGGGATCCAAACATGGCTCCTTATATCTATATGGAGCGTAATGGTATACATATCATTAACCTATATAAAACAGCAGCTAAGATTGAAGAAGCTAATGAAGCTTTGAAAAAAATCGCTGCATCAGGTAGAAAAGTATTATTTGTTGCTACCAAAAAACAAGCAAAAGATATCGTAGCGGAAAAAGCAGCGGCAGCTAACATGCCTTTCATCACTGAGAGATGGCCAGGCGGTATGTTAACTAACTTTGTGACTATTCGTAAAGCGGTTAAAAAAATGTCGTCAATCGACAGAATGAAAAAAGATGGAACTTTCCAAACTTTATCTAAAAAAGAACGTTTACAAGTAGATCGTTTACGTGCTAAATTAGAGAAGAATTTAGGTTCTATTGCTGATATGACAAGATTACCAGCTGCATTATTTGTAGTAGATATCAAAAACGAACATATCGCGATTAAAGAAGCTCAAAAATTAAACATTCCAGTTTT
>CAYQSQ010000013.1:0-70655 GCA_964420215.1 uncultured Flavobacterium sp.
TATCGCGTTTTTCTTGTTTGCGTTTAGCCGCTAATTTTCCGTCTTTTTTTCTTCGGGAAAGTTCGTCTCTATCTGGTCTAGAGAGTATCCCCGCATTTTTTATTAACTCGATTCGTTGTTCTTTCGGGATGTCAAATATTTGATCGGTATCTTGATTTAATTGGGATAAAATTTGAATACAACGGTCAATATCTTGTGATGTAATTCGTTCTTTATCCTGAATGATTTTATCATTTTTCATACCTAATAAACCAATTCTGGCTTTCCATCTTTACAATCCACACGACTTGGTGGTAAGGCATAAGCACAATCAGAAATTACACTCCACCGTTTATTAAAATTTTCTTTTTCTGAATTATATTTTTGAACTCTTTCAACAAAAGAAGATGCTATTTCTTTGGGAAAAGCGATGTATCCATCCGGACCACCACATGCTTTACTTCCAATTGCTGTAAATGACCATAATAACGGGTCGTTACATGTTGTAGTTGAAACTAAAGCGACAATGCTTTTGTATTCATTTTCAAGCACTAAACGTTCACTTTCTTTTTGCTCTTCGTATTTAACTTGTTTATTTCTTGCCCAAATTGTTCGTACATAAACCGCATTTGAAAAATCCTCATTATTGATTTTTGTGTTGCCTGTTATACTTCCTAAAAAACCCAATGTATTACATTGGCTATCAATCACTTCCGAAGTCATATCCGCACCACAATCACCTGGATTAAAAACATAAATTTGTTTTCCTTGAAAAAGATATTCTTTTACATCTCCAGTATCTGGACACATTTTTTGATTGTCAAAAGCAACTATTTTTTGATCAACACAAGCCTTGATATACACCTCTCTTTTTTGGTATTCTTCTGGAAAACAAGCTGTTATTACTACAGAAAAACACAAAATTATTATGATATTTTTTTTCATTATACGTTTTTATTTGCGTAAAAATAGTATTTTTAAAAACAATCTTTATATTTGGTTAACAACAAAATTAAACTACCAACAAATATGAAATCATCAAAACAACAATTATTGTTTTTATTTTTTTTATGCAGTTCGTTATTAGGCTTCTCACAAGATGAAGTTATTGGCACTTGGTTATCTGAAAGCAAAGAAGGAAAAACCGAAATTTATAAAAAGGACGGTAAATATTACGGTAAACTAATTTGGTTAAAAGAACCTAAAAATCTTGACGGAACAGATAAAATAGATCAACATAACCCCAATCATAACCTACGACAAAAACCATTAATCGGACTTAACATCATTAACGGTTTAACTTATAAAAACAAAAAATGGACAGACGGTAGTATTTACGACCCAAAAACAGGTAAAAGTTACGATTGTACTTTGATGATTGAAAACGGAAAACTTTTAGTAAGGGGCTATATAGGCTGGTTTTTTGAAACCAGAAATTGGACTCGTGTAAATTAATTTTACATGCTTCTATATTAATAAAATGAAAAAGAAAAAATTATTTACAAAAATTTTAATGATCATTGGGCTTTTAGCTCTAATCCCTTTGATTGTTGCTTTTTTTGTAGATAACGAATATACTGTAGTGCGAATTATTACAATCAACAAACCGAGTATCGAAGTTTTTGAATATGTCAAGCTTTTAAAAAATCAAGAAAATTATAGTAAATGGGCTAATATTGACCCCTCAATGAAAAAAACATACCAAGGAACTGATGGAACCGTTGGTTTTATTTCGAGATGGGAGAGCAATAATCCTGATGTTGGGGTTGGTGAACAAGAAATTATAAAAATCTATGATGGAGAACGCATTGATTATCAACTGCGATTTGAAGAACCTTTCAAGTCAACCTCTCCTGTTTACATATCCATCGAACCTATCGAAGAAAACGTAACGATTGTACAATGGGGCTTTGCAGGAAAAATGAACTATCCCATGAATCTTATGATGTTGTTTGTTGATTTTGAAAAAATGATTGGCGATGATTTTCAAATTGGGTTAGATAAATTAAAAAAGATTTTAGAGAAAAAAGAGGAATAATAGTACCTTTGAATCCTCACTAAATCTAACTTGATGGAATCAAAATACATTGCCTATCACTTTACCGTTAATCCAATCCAACCTGGTGTTGAAATCTTATTAGCCGAATTAGAAGCTACCGCTTTTGAAAGTTTTATGGAAACCGAAACAGGTCTTTCTGCTTATGTACAATACGATTTACACACTGATACGATTTTAGAAAACATCCAAATTATACATACCGAAGGATTTAACATCACCCACACCATTGAAACAATTGAACAAGTAAATTGGAACGAAGAGTGGGAGAAAAACTTTGAACCCATTTTAGTAGATGGTATTTGTGCTGTGCGCGCCCCTTTTCATCCTAAAACCGATGTAACTTATGAAATAATAATCGAACCCAAGATGAGTTTTGGTACCGGACATCATGAAACAACACACATGATGATCCAACACTTACTTAATTTAGATTTACAAGACAAAAAAACATTAGACATGGGTTGTGGTACTGCCATTTTAGCCATTTTAGCCGAAATGAAAGGGGCTAAACCTATTGATGCAATAGATATTGATAACTGGTGCTATCTCAATTCAATTGAAAATGCCGAGCGAAATAACTGCAAACACATCTCTGTTTATGAAGGTGATGCAACACTATTAACCAATCAGCAATACGACGTAATAATCGCCAATATCAATCGTAATATTTTATTAAACGATATTCCTACTTACGTAAAAAGATTAAACCCAAAAGGCACGCTATTATTAAGCGGTTTTTATGAAGAAGATATTCCATCTATAGAAAACTGTTGCGTAACTAATGGATTAACTTTTGAAAAAAAACTTAAAAAAAATAATTGGATTAGTCTTAAATATTTAAATTTGTAATCAACTTAAAAACAATCTGTTAATCCCTAAAGATATCGTTCACATGAATCCATTTTATCATAAAGAAGAAGAGTTACTTTTAGAAGAATTGGAAACCCTTCAAAATGAAATTATCTTATATAATGATGATGTAAACACGTTTGACCATGTTATCAATACCTTAGTTAAAGTTTGTGATCACGATCCGATCCAAGCGGAACAATGCGCAATGATTGTACATTATAACGGAAAATGTACCGTTAAAACAGGTATAATTGAGGAGCTAAAAGACCAATGTGTCGCTTTATTAGATGCTGGATTATCGGCTCAAATTATTTAATCGAAATCAATCTATTTAATGTTTCTATAATTTTTGCCTTTTTTAAAATTAATACTTAATTTCGGCTTCGATTTAAAATTAACAAACTCAAACCAATATTAAAATCGAGTCATGACAGAACATATTATTATCACTATTTGTGTCCTGCTGTTACTTGCTTATTTGTTTGATTTTAGTGCTTCTAAAACCAAAATTCCTTCTATCATTTTATTGATTTTAATGGGATTTGGTTTACACCAATTGATTTATTTTTTAAACATAAAAATCCCTAACCTACAACCTTTACTACCCATATTAGGTACTATAGGACTTATACTGATTGTTTTAGAAGGATCTTTAGAATTACGATTAAGCAAAGATCGATTGCCTTTAATCGGAAAATCATCTGCTATGGCACTAATCCCTATGGTTGTTTTAACAATCGGAGTAGTATATGCCTTTCATATTTTAGCAGGTATGCCCCTAAAAACTGCATTTATCAACACCATACCTTTAGCTATTATCAGTAGTGCAATCGCTATCCCAAGTGCGCGAAATTTAGCTGAAAATGATAAAGAATTCGTCACCTACGAAAGTAGTCTTTCCGATATTTTCGGAGTTATTATTTTTAATTTCATCTCACTAAATGAAATAATTGACGGTTTGGCATTTGGACTATTTTTTGTGGAAGTTCTGATAATGTTACTAATTTCAATAGTAGCTACCGTTTTATTGTCTTTATTTATCGGAAACATTAAACATCATATAAAGTTTATACCGATTATTTTATCCATCACTTTGATCTACGGGATTGCAAAATTGTTTCACTTACCCGCACTTATATTTATCTTGATATTTGGTCTTGCTTTGCACAATATTGATTTAATTAAAAACTTTGAGTATTTCGAAAAATTCAACACCAAATACATTAAAAAAGAAGTTAAACGATTTACTGGTTTAACTGCCGAATTCGCTTTTTTAATACGCTCTTTATTTTTCTTGCTATTCGGTTTTTTTATCGAAGCTCAAGATGTAATTAATTTAGACACTTTACCGTGGGCTATAATGATTGTATCTGCCATATTTTTAATCCGTATTGCCTTTTTATCACTATTCAAACTTTCCCTTTCTCCTCTTTTGTTTTTAGCGCCTCGTGGATTAATTACTATTTTGTTGTTTATGTCAATTCCGTTAAATCACCAAACCAATTTGGTAGATAACGCTTTATTGATTCAGATTATCTTGTTGTGTGTTATTTTTATGATGGCAGGTTTAATGACTACTAAAAATATCGTTGACATTTTTAAACCAGTTGAAGAAACTAAAGAAAGTGAAAAAATAAGTGACGATTTATTTGATTAAACTTATTCTTTTACAATAATAAAACTCGCCTTAAATCCAGTTGCTAAATCCCATCGGTTAGACGATATTAAAATTCCCTTATCGTCGTAAACAAAAAATTCGGCAGTATTAGGTCCAGAGCTACCTTGGTTAATCGCTTCAAATTCAATTTTATTAAACCCTTTTTGCAGTTTTAAATCAACTCCCTGAAAAGATCCAATTAATGTTATTTGATCCATTATAACCTTGTCATTTAACCAAACACGTATCATATCACCATCAATAGCCATGTGATCGCGATACATGATATTTACTTTCTCTCCGTTATTTCTGATTTCACCAAAAAGTTGGTGCCTTCTAAAGATGGTCATATCAATAACATCCTCTCCTTTAAGATCTTGATTTAATTCTTTTTTAATTTTTTGACCCGGTTTTACAAAATCATCTGTTTTATAAAAACCGATATCTTTAAGTTCTTCTCTATTTGAAAAACTTCTTTTATTATAATCAATTTTGTATAAAGGAAATGTTTTAGAAGGCTCTTTAGGCGTCTCTTCCTTTTTAATTTCGGCTCCTGAAGTTGGTTTTGCAGAGGGAATAGCAATCGATTTTTTAGTATATAAATCATCCTGAGCTTGCGCACCTAAAACCATAAACAATACAAAAACAAATATTACGTTACGCATAACCTATTTTACAATCTTTTTTAATATTCCCAAAAATAGTCATATAATTAATATTCATTGTTTTAAATCCATTTTTATTGTCATTTTTGGTTTCTTTTAACTTCATTTTTTAATATATTTAACTTTTATAAATTAGCTGAGTCAACTTATGTATTGGTATAAAGAGGAGATTGAAATGCTGAAAATCAAGTTATCTCAGCAAAAAAACACGCCTCGCACTTTTTTTTACGGTAGTTCGTCCATACGCTTATGGGACGGTTTAGAAGCTACTTTTAAAATGTACGACCCTATCAATGTTGGTTTTGGCGGTTCCACGTTTGCGGCATGTACATGGTATTTTGAATCTGTTTTTGAAAACCAAAAACCCGAATCAATCATCATTTACGCTGGGGATAATGACCTAGCCGATAATCGACATCCTGAAGAAATAATTCTCTTTTTAGAAAAAATGCGCAACAAAATTGATCGCATTTTTGGAAAAAAAGTTAAGATAACTTTTCTTTCCATCAAACCAAGTGTAGCAAGATGGCATTTAATTGACTCTATAAACTACACCAATCATTTGGTACAAGAAATTGCAAAAAAAAACAATCGGATTTATTACGTTGATGTTAATGCCCCAATGTTAGATATCAAAGGAAAACCAAATCCAATTTATTTTTTAGAAGACGAGTTACATTTAAGTCCAAAGGGATATGATCTTTGGACTCAAATTTTATTACAAAACCCCCAAATTTTCCCCCAACCATGCACCGCGAATATCACAAATGGTATAGCCCATCGCTAAATAGAGAAATGGAATTATTAGTTTTTGGAAAAAGTGGTTCCCGTGTTTTATTTTTTCCTCCCCGAAAATCACGTTTTTACGACTATGAAAATTGGGGAATCATTGAAGCAATGCGTTCTAAAATAGAAGCTGGACTAACCCAAATTTACTGTTTAGATAGTATTGATAATGAATCACTTTATAATTTTAACACCCACCCAAAAAACAGAATCAAGCGGCAATTACAATACGAAAGATATGTTTTAGACGAAGTAATTCCGTTATCAAGTTTGCTAAACAATAACCCATACTTAATTGCTGCAGGTTGTAGTTTGGGAGCATTTCACGCGGTTAACATCTCGTTACGTCATCCACAATATTTTAATAAAATAGTAGGATTAAGTGGGCGTTACGACTTAACCAAAGAAATTACCCATTACCAAGATTTATTTAGCGGTTATCGAGACCAAACGATTTACTTCAATACCCCAACACAATTTATGTATCACTTAACAGATGAAGTGATTTTAAACAAAATCCGAAAAATCGACTATATTTTTGCTGTCGGTCATGAAGACCCTTGCCTATCCTGTAACAATCACTTGGTTCATTTATTAAACAGCAAAGGAATCAACAATCACTTATATATTTGGCAAGACGAAGCTCATAAAGCTTTTTATTGGCGCAAAATGGTTCCTATTTATATATAATTTGATATTTTTGAACGAAATTATAATTTTTGAATATCATAAATGAAAGCTACCTCTGTCGAATACGATGAAATAATTAACACTTGTAGGCAATTATACATCAAAAAATTAAGTGATTACGGTAGCGCTTGGCGAATTTTAAGACTTCCGTCTTTGACCGATCAGATTTTTATCAAAGCCCAACGCATTCGTAGTTTACAAGAAAATGAAGTCCGAAAGATAGATGAAGATGAATCATCTGAATTTATTGGTATTATCAACTATTCGATAATGGCTTTAATTCAAATAGAAAAAGGTATCGCAAAACAACCCGACTTGAATATTCAAGAAGCTACTGATTTGTACGATCAAAAAATCAACTTGACCAAGCAGTTGATGGAAGCAAAAAACCACGACTACGGAGAAGCATGGCGAGAAATGAGGGTAAGTTCGTTAACTGATTTAATTTTACAAAAATTATTACGCGTTAAGCAAATTGAAGATAATAAAGGGAAGACCATTGTTTCTGAAGGGATCGAAGCCAATTATCAAGACATGATTAATTATGCTGTTTTTGCTTTAATATTAATAGGAAATTCTAAATAAAAAATGAAATTAGTTGTTACTATTTTAAGATATTTTGTCAGTATTGTTTTTTTAATTTTAGGAGCAATCAAGTTAAATGATCCTCTTGGATTTTCGTACAAACTAAATGAATACTTCGCTGCTGATGTACTTAATTTACCATCTTTAATTCCTTTTTCGCTTTATATAGCTATTATTTTGGTTCTTTTTGAAATGACACTAGGTTTATTGCTTTTATTTGGTTTTAAAAGGCGATTTACGATGTGGTATTTGTTATTGCTAATTACATTTTTTGCGCTTTTAACCTTTTATTCCGCTTTTTTTGATAAAGTAAAAGACTGTGGCTGTTTTGGTGATGCCATGAAAATAAAACCTTGGCAATCATTTGGTAAAGACATTTTTTTATTGGTATTGATATTAATTCTTTTCTTTAAACAAGAATACATTAAACCGTTATTAGATAAAAAATATACCAAAATCACCGTATTTAGCTTTATTTCTGTTTGTTTATGTGTGATTTATTATGTTTTAATTCATTTGCCTATTATAGATTTTAGACCTTATAAAATCGGTGCTAACATCCCCAAACAAATGGAAATTCCTTTAAACGCACCAAAATCAATTTATGAAGATGTTTGGTATTACCGCGTTGATGGAAAAGTAAATCAATACACTACCGACGAGGCGCCTTGGTACCTACCTGGTGCAGAATTTGTTGATCGTACAACAACTCTAATTTCTAAAGGATACGAGCCGCCTATACATGATTTTACTATTGAAAAAGATGGTGGCGATTATACCGACGATATTTTATCTATGGAAAAAGTGGTAATCATCATCACTCATAATCTTAAAAAATCGGAAAAGATAGGACTACAAAAACTCGAAAAACTTCATCAAAAAGCATTAAAAAATGGTTACGAAGTAATTGGTTTAACTGCTTCTCTTGACGAAATCATTGATTTAACTACAAAACAAAACAATATCACTTTTGATTTTTATACTTGTGACGAAACTACATTAAAAACAATTGTTCGTGCTAACCCTGGCGTTTTAATTTTAAACAAAGGCACAATCGTAGATAAAGTCAGCTGGACGGATATCGATAATTTAAATCTTAAATAATAACAAAAGCCTCTTTAAAAGAGGCTTTTGTTATTGTAATACAATTTTGTATTTCTTTTATAAAACCTGAATTTTACCATTGGTTACAACACTTCCATCTTGTGATTTAATTTTATAGATATAAAAACCTTTAGTCAAATCTGAGGGGATTTTAAGTTGTAATTTTTTACTTCCATTTTCGTATTGAGAAGGAACTTTTATGTGTTGCCCATAAATATTATAAAAATCAACTGAATAAGATCCCAGTTCTGATTTTGATTGAATTGTTAAGGTCTCGCCAGCAGCAATTGGATTGGGGAATGTTTTAGTTTCATTTTGGCTAAAATCATTAACAGATAAATTTTTATCTTTCAGCTTTTGATACTGAATTGATTTCAAATCAACTAAGCCTTCTATATTCGGATCGTCTATAGCTGCAATTACGTAGTGTCCTTTTTTACTATAAAAAACCAATTCATAGCGTTCGCTGTACGAAATTTCTTCCCCATTTTCAAACTCTCTTGTTTCTTCTTTGTAAATCAACTTCATGGCGTCAGATTCTCCATCGTCAAAAGTTTTTAAAGTTCCTTGTCCAATAACATTATAGGTATCCGTGTATTCGGTATAATTCTTAGAAGGTTCAATATCATCATTAGAAAACTGAACAACAGATGTAAACTCTGTACCCAATTCAATAGGGATAGGCGCTTTCAATTGCTCATAGTGATATTGTTCCCATAGATTATTCTCTAATTCTTCATAGGCTATAAAAAACAATTTTTCTTCGCTTAGCTCGTACAAATCGTTTCTAAAAAACTTTTGATCAGAATATATGCCGTGAGTTCCATATCCAAACTTATCATACAAATCTAATTCAGCAGCCTCTACTTGGTGTTGAACAATTGATGTAAAATCATCTGCTTTGCTAAAATCTGGTAATACCCATGTTTCTTTAACACCTGAATCTATTGCGCCAATATCCATACGTAATGGCTTATCACTAGCCATAGCGATTCTGCTTTTGTTAAAATCTAAGTGACTTACAAAATCATCATACGTAATGCTGATATTATCGGATGTTTTTGACCGATGCGCCAATTTATTAACTGTTGAATTGTTATAAATTCGTTTAAACTGCTTGTTTTGAGCAGCAGGTCTTAGATTTGAAATTCCAATACGAAAGGAAAATGCCATCCCTATTTGCGTACTTAAAAGAGCACAAATAACTACTAATGGAAATAGTTGTTTTTTCATTTTGTTTTTGTTTTTAGATAATTAAAATTGTTAGTAATTAATAATAATGCCGTTAAAAAAATGCCTAAACAAAGCAACGGAAATCCGTTTGGGTATTTTGAATAAATTGTAAGGGTATTTAAAGCTGTTAGTTGGGTGGTAATAGGTGACAAAGTTCCTATTTTAGATTTGTGATGAAAGCGTCCCATTTGATCAATAAAGCCTGACATGCCTACGTTAGCGGCACGTGTAGCTTGTTTTCGATTTTCTATGCATCGCATTTTGGTCACATTAGTCATAAAACTCATAAAACCCACTTTTCCATACCAACCTTCGCCTGCCAAATGGGAGTAAAATTGTGCCTTATTCTGTGCTAATGCTGCCCAATGTTGAGGATACCATTGCTCAAAACATAGCGAGACACCTAAATTAAAATGATCGCCGTTTTTTGTAACTAGTTGTAAAGGTTCTGACTTTGGTCCTTTTTTAGCAAATCGATCATCAGATAATTTAATAGGAAAACCTGGAATATTAGCCAAAATAGAATGATACGGAACGCCTTCTTGAACTGGAATTAATTTTGTTTTGTGGTGGTATTGAGGGTACTTAGTATTGTGAGAAATTAAAACTCCTGAAACGTAACTTTGTTCGCCTTTATTTGTGGAATCTGACACACCTTTAGCACCAGTAAGCAATGTAGAATTCCAGTCTTTAACCGCTTGTGAGAGTAACGAACTTAAATTAGTTTGTTGTAAAGTAAAGGGTAAACCGGTTTCTGGCCAAAGGTATAAATCACTATGAATATGATTTTGTTTTTGCGCAAATGCTATTGAATCTGTTCTGTACAAGGTTTCTTCTACAACATGAAAACTATTGTCTGGATTTTTTAAAAAATCAGCCTCATATTGGGTTGGTAAAATGGTCACTTGTATCGATTTTCCTTTCAGATTATTATACTTTGCATACGATAATCCAGCATATACTAACGGAACACCGACCATGTAAATCGTTATGAATGCTATTTTTTTATAAAATACCACATCTTGTAATGTATAATTTACAGCTTTGTAAGCTTTAAAAATCAGTACATTAAAAAACATCAACCAAAGGGAAACACCCCACATTCCGGTAATGTCAATATATTGAATTAACCATATAAAATTACTTTGTGAGTATGGCGACAAATGCGTGCCCATTGTAAATTCTAAATTCAAATACGCCCATTCCCATAACATCCACACCAACGGAAACAACCACAAAGCTTTATCAAATCCTATTTTTTTATGAAGTATAAAGAAGAGTAAAAAAGGCATAAAAAACCACAATTGCTCCATAAAAAAAGCAAAAGCAATTTGAAGTTTCATTATTGGAAAATTAAACAACCACCCTGCTGAAATAAGTTCAAAAACTACCACCGCTAGGTAACTTCCTAACATACTTTTTAAAAAATTATTTTTATTATTTTCAAGAAAAATAAATAGTGGTACAAAAGCAAACCAACCTAAAAATGATAGATTTATATTCTGAAATACAGGCCAAGATAAGCCGTATAATATGCCGCTAAGTAGCCAAAGAGGGAACTTCATGTGATTTTTTAAAACCAGTATCATTCATTTATGAATATTTTTTCGGCATTATCAAATGTAATAAAATTTATTAAAAACGAAAGAGAAAAGATCTTTTCTATAAAAACGAATTTCAATAAACTTTATTACATTTTGTAAACTATTTTTGAGTCTTAAAAAAGACTATAAAACCTGAATTTTACCGTTAGTTACAACACTTCCATCTTGTGATTTAATTTTATAGATATAAAAACCTTTTGACAAATCTGATGGGATATTAAGTTGTAATTTTTTACTTCCATTTTCGTATTGAGAAGGAACTTTTATGTGTTGCCCATAAATATTATAAAAATCAACTGAATAAGATCCCAGTTCTGATTTTGATTGAATTGTTAAGGTCTCGCCAGCAGCAATTGGATTGGGGAATATTTTTACGTCATTTTGGCTAAAATCAGCAATAGATAAACTTGTATCAGCTAACTTATGATAACGTATGGTATTGAAATCCACTAAACCTTCTTTGTTCCATGGATCTTCAATATCTGCCTGAATGTAGTGCCCTCGTTTACTGTAAAAAATCAATTCATACCGTTCGCTGTACGAAACTTGCTCTCCATTTTCATACTCACGAGTCTCTTCTTTATAAATCAATTTAATGGCTTCAGCATCTCCGTCGTCAAAAGTTTTTAAAGTTCCTTGTCCAATAACACTATAATTATCTGTATACTCAACATAATTCAAATCTGTATCGGTACCATCAAGTCCAAATCGAACTACTGAAGAATAGTCCGCTCCCAACTGTAAAGGAATCGGTGCTTTTAATTGATCATAACGATGTTCTTGCCACACTCCGTTTTCTAATTCTTCATACCCTACAAAAAATAATCGTTCCTCATTTAAATCGTATAAATCATCTCTAGAAACTGTTTGATCTGAATAAACTCCGTGAGTTCCGTATCCAAATTCCTCGTATAAATCTAATTCTGTGGGGGCAACATGATGTTGAAGAATTGAGGTAAAATCCGTTGCGTTTCTAAAATCTGTTAACACCCAAGTTTCTTTAACTCCTGAATTTATGGCGCCAATATCCATACGTAAAGGTTTATCTGTACCCATTGTTGTTCGCTCCCTACCAATTTGTAAATGGCTTAAAAAATCATCATAAGTAATTACAACATTATCATTGGTATTGGATTTGGCTGCAGTTTTGTTATTAACTGTTGAGCTGCTGTAGGTTCTTTTGAATTTTTGATTTTGACCAGACGGTCTGGTTCCACCACTCCCACAATTAATAGGAAGCGCTGTTACCATTTGTGTACAAATCATTACACAAAAAAATACTAATTTACATACTGTTTTTTTCATTTTGTTTTGTTTTTGAGATTATAAAAATTGTTTGTACTAAAAATTAAAGCCGTTATAAAAATCCCCAAACCTAGAAGCGGAAATGCGTTTGGGTATTTTGCGTAAAAAGTGGTTTTTTGTAAAGCAATTAATGGGGTTTGAATGGGTTGTAATGTTCCATTTACTGCAAAATCATGAAACCGCCCCATTTGATCAATACAACCCGACATACCAACATTTGCAGCACGCGCAGTTTGTTTTCTGTTTTCGATCGAGCGCATTATGGTTACGTTAGTCATAAAACGCATAAACCCCACTTTACCATACCAGCCCTCGCCTGCTAAATGAGTATAAAACTCGGCACCATTTCGGGCTAAAGCTGCCCAATGTTGCGGAAACCACTGCTCGTAACAAAGTGAAACCCCTATCTTAAATTTTTGATTATTTGTAGTTGTGAGCTCTAACGGTTCTGATCGTATTCCTTTTTTAAAAAAACGTGAATCTGTTTCTTTAACAGGGAAATTTGGAATTTTAGCTAATACAGAATGGTATGGAATGACCTCTTGACCTGGTGTTAATACGGTTTTATGATGGTAAATCGGTTGGTTATTTTTAGAAGAAATTAAAACGCCAGATACATAGTTACGTTGGTCATATGTTTTAACAGCCTCTGTAACACCTCTGACTCCCGTAAGCAATGCCGAATCCCAATCATTCACTGCTTCTGCAAGTAATTCGCTTAAATTAGTTTGTTGCATGGTAAAAGGCAAGCCTGTTTCTGGCCATAGAAATAAATCACTATAAATATGATGTTGTTTTTGGGCTAATGCTATGGAATCTGTTCTGTGCAGGGTTTGTTCTACAACAGGAATAAAACTGTTAAATTGGTCTAAAATATCTGTATCATAATTGGTTGGTATAATGGTTACATTAATCGATTTTCCTTTCGGATTATGGTACTTTACATACGAAAATCCGGCATACACTAAAGGAATTCCGACCATATAAATCGTTATGAAAGCTACTTTTTTGTAAAATATTGTGTTTTGTAATGAATAATTTACGGATTGGTAAGCTTTAAAAATCAGTATATTAAAAAACATCAACCAAAGGGAAACTCCCCACATCCCCGTGATATCAAGGTATTGGATTAACCATATCAAATTACTTTGTGAATAAGGTGATAAATGCGTGCCCATAGTAAATTCTAAACTCAAATACACCCATTCCCATAACATCCAAATCAACGGAAATAGCCACAAAGCTTTATCAAATCCAATTTTTTTATGAAGTAAATAGAACAGTAAAAAAGGGATGAAAAACCAAATTTCTTCCGTAAAAAAAATAAGGGCTATTTCAAACTTCATTCTCGGAAAATTAAATAACCATCCTGCTGAGATACATCCAAAAATAACCATAGCGGCATAACTACCAAGCATACTTTTTATAAAATTCGCTTTGTTTTTTTCTAGAAAAATAAATAACGGGACAAAGGCAAACCAACCTAAAAAAGATAGATTTACATTTTGAAATACTGGCCAAGACAAGCCGTACAATAAGCCGCTAAGTAACCAAAGAGGGAACTTCATTCGTAACTATTTTCAGCAAAAATACCTGCAACTAATCAAAAAATGCCCACCCCAAAAGGGTAGTTTTGTATAAAAACACCTATTTTACTAGTGATTTTATAAAAGATTGGACTTTTTTCTAAAAATAATTATTTTTGGAAAAAATAAATTTCTGTTGAGAAAAAAGTGGGGGTGTTTTTTAATTTTTATTTTATGCTCTGTACACAGTTTATGGAGCTCTAATCAGAATACCTTAAATTTCTCGGTTTCATATGGTATTGATTTTAATCAAAAAGAAACCATTGAGTCAATATCAAAACGGAAACTTATCCCATTTGAAGGCGCTAACTTAGGATTTAAAAATGGAGTATATTGGTTTAAAGTATTTATACCCGAAAAAACAAATTCTGACATTGTTTTTGAATTTCCAAATCGTAATGTATCGAACTTTGAAATTTATAATAATCAAAAAATTATTCCATATACAACGTTAAACGATTCCCATTTTTCTTTATTAGTAAATACGGATTCATTAACAAACACCTATTTTTTTAGAGTTAATTTTAACAAAGGAGCTTATTTTCCATTACATATAAAATCTTATGAACCCTCGCAAATAGAGGATAAATATGTATTTTTTATTAATGGCGCATATTATGGGTTTGTTGTAATGGTACTGATGATTAATTTCTTCTTTTATTTTTCTTTAAAAGACAGAACTTTTTTGTTCTATTGTGCATTTTTAACCGCTGTAACGATCACGATCTTAGATTTTGATGGATTGCTAAATGTGTTTTTGCCAGATTCATTTTCAGGTTATAACATTTTACTAATTCATTCTCTTGTGCCTTTTTTTGGAGCGTTACTTGCTAATCAATTTTTAAATGTAAACTACTACGTACCTAAGGGAAATAAAGTCGGTTTGCTCTTGGTTGTAATGGCCGTAGTTTGTAATTTTTTATTTATTCCAACTCAGAATTATTTATTTGTTGCTATCGCAAATACGTTTTCTTTATTTGTGCTTTTAAATTACTGGATTATTGGAATTATTATGTTGAAAAAACATGAGTTTGCACGTTTTTTTGTGCTTGGCTACTCTTTAATTTTATTTTCTGCGTTTTTATTCGTAATCCCAATGGACTGGGGCTTAAACACGCTTACAGTCTCTTTAAATGCCCTTAAATTCGGATCTATATTTGAAATGCTCATATTAACGTATGCCATAACCTATCGTGTGACAATTTTGCAAAAAGAAAACGAGCAATATAAACAAGAAATTCAAGATTATTTAGTTAAAATAAACCGTTTTGAAACAATCAACACTACTGATAATCCGATTGAAAATTTAATCATACAACATCAATTATCTGAAAGAGAAGCGGATGTTTTGCAATTAATATTTAAAGGATATACCAACAAAAGAATTGGAGACGAACTCCATATCTCATTAAATACCGTAAAATTCCATATCCGTAATATTTACGAGAAACTAGATATTAGTACCAAAAACGAAGCTATTGATATCTTTACTAAAATAACGCATTACGGGTAAAAATAAAAATATCTTAATCAAACATATTAAGTCATGTTTAAATCACTTTATATTGTTTATTTTCGCGAAAAAAAAAGACTTATTAACCTAATATTTTTAAAATGAAAAAATCAATTATTTTAAGTGTACTTGCACTTATGTTGAGTTTCATATCATGGTCTCAGGCTACAATTACTTTTGAAGACCCTAATTTTAAAGCTTTTTTACTGTCGGTAAATGGAACTACCAACCCGATTGCTGTTAGTACTTCTGGTACTTTTATAACGATTGATGCGAATGCAGATGGTGAAATTCAAGAAAATGAAGCTGAATTGGTTAAAATATTGACTGTAAATGATTCGAAAGTAATTACTTTACAAGGCATAGAAAAATTTGTGAATTTACAAACATTCAAAACTTCGTTTACACAAATTACAGCCTTAGATGTTTCTTCCTTAAAAAAATTAGAAATTTTAGAATGTCAAAACAGTTCTAAATTAACTACTTTAAATATTAGTCAGTTAGCTAAATTAAATTCCGTTCAAGCGCAGAATTGTGCCATTGTAAATTTAAATTATAGTGGTTTACCCGCACTAAAAACAATTAATTTATCACAAAATAAATTAGCTTCTCTTGAATTTGATGGTTATAATCTATTAGAATCTGTATCTTTTGGTTTTGATCAGTCATTAAAAAAGGTTGTTCTTAAAAACTGTGCATTATTAAATTCGGTTACCATAACCCAATCTGGACTTAATGATTTGACTGTTTTAAATTTACCTAGTTTGGAGAGTTTAACCGTATCAAATAGTCAAATTACCAATATTGATCTTACTACTTTACCTAAGTTGACCTTGTTGGAAGTAAATTCAAATAAAATCACATCATTAAACACAAACTTGAATCCTGAATTAAAGTTTTTGAATTGTAGTCGAAATCAACTTTCAACAATTTCTATACTTCAGAATCCTAAATTAGTGAATTTAGACTGTAGTGTAAATACAATATCTTCGCTTACTTTAGGTAATAACAAAGTTTTAAATAATATTGATTGTTCAAATAACAAACTACAAGTATTAGATATTTCGGCTAATAAAAACGTTGGTATTTTAAATTGTGGGACAAATTTATTAACACAACTCAACGTAAAAAATGGTAAAAAAACTCAATTAAGTTTATCACTTTCAGGAAACCCTACTCTTAAATTAATTTGTTGTGATGAAGAAAATACCTCAAAAATTTCATCAACAGTTGCTTTACTAAAATACAATACAAGTGTATCTTCTTTTTGCTCATTAACTCCTGGAGGAGATTACAATACCGTAAGTGGAACCGCTAAAATTAATTGTGCCACACAACCTCTTAATCTAAAAAATATCCGTTTTAAAATTAACGATAGCGAAGCAAGTTCTATCGTATCAACTAATGGAAATTATGCAACATACTCCGCTTTTACTACTAAAAATTCAATAACGGTAACACCTGTTTTGGATAATGATTATTATACAGCTGAGCCTTCTTCTAAAATAATAAATTTCACTAAAGTATCCGATACTCAAAAAGCAGACTTTTGTTTGAATGCGAATGGAGTTAAAAATGATATTGATATTACTGTTATACCTACAAAATCTTCGCGTCCTGGTTTAAAATCTACCTACGATATTGTTTTTAATAATAAAGGTAATACTACTCAATCAGGAACTATTGAATTATCATTTGATCCAAAAGCTCAAGTTTATGAAAATGCTACCTTGAAACCTAGTTCAATAACTGTTGATAAATTGATTTGGAATTTCTCAGATTTATTCCCTTTTGAAACTAGAAAAATTACACTTGAAATGCGAATTAATAAACCGACAGATGAAAATGCGATAAGTGGAGGTGAGATTTTGATATATAAAACACAAATTAAGGGATCTGGTATTGATACTACGCCTGTAGATAATTTATATGAATTAAATCAAGTTGTAGTTAACTCGTTTGACCCAAATGATAAAACATGTTTACAAGGCGAAGTTATAGCTCCTAATATGATTGGTGAGTTTTTAGATTACGTTATTCGATTTGAAAACATTGGTACAGCAGAAGCTTTGCAAGTTGTGATAGAAGATGTAATTGACACAACTGTTTTTGATATTGAAAGTTTAGAGGTTGTAAATGCGTCACACACTTATTCAATGAAAATTAATCAAAATAACAAAGTTACGTTCTTTTTTGAAGACATAAATCTTCCATTTGATGATGCCAATAACGATGGACATATTGCCTTTAAAATCAAAACAAAATCTACTGTTAAATTAGGGGATCAATTAAAAAACAAAGCCAGTATTTATTTTGATTTTAACTTTCCTATTGTAACCAATCTTGCTATTACTACAATTAAAGAACCAACATTGTCTGCTTCTGAATTTGATGTATCAAATAACAACAATGTGTTTTATCCAAATCCAGCAAAAGATACTATTACATTTACAGAGCCTGTTCAATCTGTTTCAGTTTTTGATATGACTGGAAAACTAATTGCAGTGATCCTTGCAAACGATACAGTTGTTGATGTATCAAAACTTTCGAAAGGATTTTATGTGTTAAAAGTAACTACTCAAAAAGGAGAAAATTCGTATAAATTAAATAAGAAATAGTTTTTCAATCCCACTTATTGATGTATTGTCGTAAAAAATTTAAACATCCGAACTCAAAATAGAATTATACCATACCTTTGCAGTAACAAACACCTAATTTATTTTAACTATGAAAAATAAACTTTCACTACTTGCTTTATCTATTGTTTTTTTAACTTCTTGTAAAAAAAATGAAGAAAAAGAAATTATCCAGCCGGAAATCGTTACAACCGAAATCACAGCTACGGATTGTAAATATGCCATCGATAGCACTCAAACTACAGTAAATTGGACAGCGTTTAAAACATCTGAAAAAATTGGTGTAAATGGTAAATTTGATATTGTAGAAGTTACAGGTATCGTGAGCGATTCTTCAATTGTTAAAGCATTATCTTCAATAAAATTTAACATCAAAACCTCAAGCACTAACACCAACAATCCAGAAAGAGATCAAAAAATCATCAATTTTTTCTTTGGAAAAATGGCTAAAACAGAAGCCATCACAGGTCACCTTAAAACAGTATCTGGTGATAATACATCAGGAAAGTGTGTTGCACAATTACGCATAAATGAAATTGACAATGATGTTAATCTTGATTATACATTTGCTAACGACACCATCACCTTAAAAGGGACAATGGATGTTACTAAATGGAACGGAAACAAAGCTTTAGACGCAATTAATAATGCTTGCAAAGCATTGCATACAGGTGCTGATGGAAAAAGCGTAACATGGCCAAATGTTGATGTAGAAATCAAATCTGCTATAAAAAAAGAATGTAAATAAGGCTGAAAAATCGCACAACTTCTCAAAAAAGACAACTACAACAACTTATTGTTTAGTTGTCTTTTTTTATGTTAAATTTGAAGCAATAAGCACTTATTCCATGGAATTGAATATCGAAAACGCAATACACAACAAGCAACTATTAAGCGACCTTTACCAAAAACTACAAAAAGTATATGTAGGTGGCGGTAAAAAACGCATCGAAAAATTACATGCCGATGGTAAAATGACGGCTCGTGAGCGCATTGATTATTTGTTAGATACCGATAAAAAAATCATTGAGATTGGCGCTTTTGTAGGCGATAAAATGTATACCGAACACGGCGGATGTCCGTCGGGTGGTGTGGTAGTAAAAATAGGCTACATTAAAGGTAAACAATGTATTGTAGTCGCTAATGATGCCACGGTAAAAGCAGGCGCTTGGTTTCCGATAACGGCAAAAAAGAATTTAAGAGCACAAGAAATTGCCATTGAAAACCGATTACCAATCATTTATTTAGTGGATTCAGCAGGCGTATATTTACCCTTACAAGACGAAATTTTTCCTGATAAAGATCATTTTGGGCGTATTTTTCGCAACAATGCACAAATGAGTAGTATGGGCATTACCCAAATCGCTGCCGTAATGGGTAGTTGTGTGGCTGGTGGCGCGTACTTACCCATTATGAGTGACGAAGCTTTAATTGTAGATAAAACAGGAAGTATTTTTTTGGCAGGAAGTTATTTGGTAAAAGCTGCCATTGGCGAAACCATTGATAATGAAACTTTAGGAGGAGCCACTACACATTGCGAAATATCGGGCGTAACCGATTACAAAGCCAAAGACGACAAAGATTGTTTAGATAAAATAAAAAACATAGTTGATAAAATTGGGGATTACACACCTGCGGGATTCAATCGCAACACGCCTGAATCGCCTAAATTAAATCCAGAAGATATTTATAGCATCTTACCGCAACTACGCAGAGACCAATACGACATGATGGATATCATCCATCGTTTAGTGGACAACAGCGAAATTGAATTATACAAAGACGGATACGGACAAACGCTCATTACAGGCTATGCACGTATTGACGGTTGGGCGGTTGGTATTGTAGCCAATCAGCGCAAAGTGGTTAAAAATGCCAAAGGCGAAATGCAATTTGGTGGTGTAATTTACTCTGATAGTGCCGATAAAGCGACCCGATTTATAGCCAATTGCAACCAAAAGAAAATTCCGTTGGTTTTTTTACAAGATGTAACAGGTTTTATGGTAGGTAGTAAATCCGAACACGGAGGCATTATTAAAGATGGTGCTAAAATGGTGAATGCCGTGAGTAACTCGGTTGTCCCTAAATTTACAGTTGTAATCGGTAATTCTTACGGAGCTGGGAATTACGCTATGTGCGGAAAAGCCTTTGACCCAAGATTAATGATCGCTTGGCCAAGTGCCGAATTAGCAGTTATGGGCGGTGCACAAGCGGCAAAAGTATTAACCCAAATCGAAACCGCTTCGCTAAAAGCAAAAGGCGAAATCATTACACCTAAATCGGAAAACGAACTTTTTGAAACCATCAAAAATCGATACGACGAACAAACTTCGCCCTACTACGCTGCTGCCCGTTTATGGACAGATGCGATTATTGATCCGCTCGAAACCCGAGATTGGATCTCCATGGGAATTGAAGCAGCTAACCACGCACCTATCGAAAAACCATTTAATTTGGGCATAATACAGACCTAATACAGATTAAAAATTATCTTTATCCTTTTTATTAAAAATCATTCAAAAATGAACGTAAACGATATTATTCAATTAGCCAGTTACACAATCCCATCTTTAATCACAGGAGGCGTAGCTTATTATTTATTTGATATGCATCTTAAAAGTGAAGATAGTCGCAGACGTTTTTTATTGCATCGCGAAGCTCAAAAAAACGCACTCCCTTTACGTTTACAAGCTTACGAACGAATGACTTTGTTTTTAGAACGTATTAATTTATCTAAAATTATCGTTCGGATCGCGCCTATTTCTGAACAAAAAAATGATTATGCTAATTTAATCATCCAACATATCGAACAAGAGTTTGAGCACAATTTAACACAACAAATTTACATGTCAGAAGAAACTTGGACGATCATTGTTACATCTAAAAATACGGTGATTCAAATGATTCGTAAAATCAGTTTTTCGGATAAAATACAAACTGCAAATCAATTGCGTGAGACTATTTTGAACGATTTATTAGATAAACAACCACCCACACAAATGGCTATTGATATTCTAAAAACGGAGGTTAGCGCGCTGTGGTAAAACCCAGCTCCGTTAAGATTTTTTCAACCTGAATCCATTCTTTTTCACCCAAGTCGGATTTCATTTCCAAAACAGCTTCACGAACTGTTTTTTCTTGTAATAAGTACCGTAATTTTGTTTTAGCAAACTTGGCAAATTGCCAACGGTGATGGGTAGATGCCTCAATTAAACTAGTTACGGTATCGAAATTTACTATCTTTAATTTAAGGCAATACTCTAATGCTTTTTCACGAATTACAGACTCATAAACTGGTTGTGTATAGGCTACCAATTTAGATACTTCTGTTCCGAAATCTATCTTTTTATAATCGCGTGTTAAGATACTGAGGTACAACCATTGTAATTCGATATTTTTATCTCCTAATCCTTCTGTTCCTCTTACTTTTTCTAAATAAATATTGGCTTTTTCAGGAAATAACTCCCATAATTTAAACAACGCTATTTCACGTGCTTTGTACGATTGGCTGTTTAATAAATTTTCAAATTCTGATTTAAATTCTGATGGAATATCATAGGTGGTTAATGCAATCGCAATATCCAAATGTGGCTCTTTTTGTTGGATGGCTACTTTTAATAATTTTTTCTTATCGATATATTCTTCGTCTTTTATCTGATACAATATTTCTTCTTTTATAGGATAAAAAACATCTGAATTCAGCATTTTTTTAAAAATTTTATTTTTAACCGATAGTGGTGTGGTTCTCATTTTTTGAATTACCAAATACTGCTGTATAAAATTGTCTTTCAATAAAATATCAAAAACCTCTTGACTCGGAAAATGCGATTTCTGTAACCAGGTTTCGTAAAATAATTTTTTATCAAAATCAGAAACAGCTTCTATTTCTGTTAAAAAATCTTCAGTATCAACACTCTTAAACTGATTTTTGAGTATATAGTTATAAATAGCTTTATTAAATGCTGTTGCTCCTATTTTATTTTTGATGGCGTGTAATGCCCACGCTCCTTTTTTATAAAAGGTTAATGAACTTGCTTTTCCGTTTAAAACTGGTATTGTATCATGTTTTGATGCCTCCTGCAATTCAATACCGTATTTGAATAATTCCCAATTAAAATAATCCGATCCGTAAACACTTTGCTCCGCCAATAAAGCGTAATACGTTGCAAAGCCTTCTTGCAACCAATGATGCGTACTGTTTTTTGCTGTAATTAAATCGCCAAACCATTGATGTGCCAATTCGTGGGCGTTTATGTTTACAAAACTTTGGTCATTTGCACCAATGGCATCTACCATATATTCTTTTGAAAATGTAGTGCTTGTGGTATTCTCCATACCTGCGTAGATAAAATCCTGTAAGGGGATTTGTCGGTATATTTTCCACGGATACGGGATGCCAATTTCTTTTTCAAAAAAATCAAAAACGGTTTTGGTGTGTTGGTAAGTTGCTATTGCTTTGGATTTATCTTTGGGATGGTAGTATAACTCAATCGGGATATCGGTAGAGGATTTCAATTGGTCTTTCTCAAATTTACCAACAACCAAAACCAATAGATAGCTACTCATGGGTTGATCCATTTGATAGTTCCATAATATTTTATCTTTTTTGTGCTCTTGCTTTTTTAAAACGCCATTAGATATCACACTGTATTTATCATCAAATAATACCGAAATATTAAAAATCAATTTTTCGTTTACATCATCAAAACTCGGAAACCAATTACTTGTATATTTGCCCTGCCCTTGCGTCCATATTTGAGATTCTACTCCTTTTTTCCAACCGATAAAATACATCGATGTTTTAGGAACCGCATAGTATTCAAAAGTTAATGTGTGCGTTCCTTTTGAGGGCGAATTTTTTAAGATTAAGTATTTATCCGTCGCTGTAAATAGTATTTTTTTTTCATCTATTTTAACATCATAAAATGTCATTTTTTGCGCATCAATAACTATCGAATCTACTGGGTTTAAAACATCAAAAGTATACGTAACATTACCTGATACGGATCGTTGTATGGTATCAATTTCAATATAAGCATCGACTTTTTTAAAATCTACTTGAGCATAACTCCATTGAATCAACACCAAAAATAGTACGGTTAGTTTTTGAATCATAAATCAATTAAAAACGTCGAACGGCTCTCAACCTACTTCTGCTGTACTTGTGATAATAAAACTTTTGATTACTGTCAGCAAAATTTTGCCGCCAAGCACTACCTGTGCTTCCTTCGGTCGAACTCCAATAATAGTCAAAAGTTAACGGCTGTGTCTCTTCTGAATCATCGGTAGATAAAATCGCGTTTATAACGTGTACTTTTTTAGATAATTCAAACAACTCCCACGATGCAGGTAAATACCAATCTGTAAACCCACCTGCTTTGTATTGAGCACACATCCCTGCGGCACAAATGGTACAATTATCTAAGGCTTCCACAATCAATTTGGTATTGGTTGCGCCATCATCTAAACTCGTAGCTCCTGCTATTTTTTCATAGGTATTCCAAACCATGCCTTTGCTCACATCATCTAACGATGCTATTAAGCCATGCTCTACTCCTTTTTCATCTTTCCAAAGGCTAAAAATAATGCCTCCTCCGAAGATTTCGCCTACATAATGCGTAAAATATTTTGATTGTGTGGATGTTGCGGATGTTGTACCAGCAGACTCTTGAGCTTTGAGAGAAACAAAACTAAATAAGAAAAGAAAAAAAACAGTACAACTATTTTTCATTTTTTATTGGCACTTTTGGTGTACAACTAAATATTGGGCTTAGCTATTTATAGCAAAAATAACTTTTTTTTTAACTTTTACCGCCCTTATAACCTTAAATATCAATATCCCAATTGGTTATATCGATTACGTTTATAAAACCGTTTATAAAAATAAAACAACAAGTAGGATTTAAAACATCGTTTACCTTATTTTTGCAGCATGGCAACGAGAAAAAAATCAAATCCTGAATTTGAAAATATTACCGTTTTAGATGCAGGAGCAAAAGGTGTTTGTGTAGCAAAAGCACCTGATGGAAAAATCATCCTTATTTCCAATGTTGTACCTGGGGATGTGATTGATGTTTCTATTTTCAAAAAAAAGAAAGCGTATTACGAAGGCAAAGCCATTCGTTTTCATAGTTATTCGGAGCACCGAACAACCCCTGTTTGCGAACATTTTGGTGTGTGTGGTGGTTGCAAATGGCAAAACATGAATTACGAACGTCAATTGTTTTATAAAAATCAAGAGGTTGAAAATAACCTTAAACGCATAGGTAAAATCGAATTGCCTGATTTTGAACCTATTTTAGGATCCAAAAAACAATTCTTTTACCGCAATAAAATGGAGTTTTCTTTTTCTAACAAAAAATGGTTAACTCTTGAACAAATTCAATCCCAAGCAGAAATTGAAGATAAAAATGCGTTAGGTTTTCATATTCCAAAAATGTGGGATAAGATATTAGACCTCAATAAATGTCATTTGCAAGAAGATCCTTCTAACGACATTCGTAACAGTATTAAAGAATTTGCGATTGCGAACAATTTAGACTTTTACGATCCACGCAATCAAGCAGGTTTGTTACGAACATTGATGATTCGAACAGCATCTACAGGTGAGATTATGGTTTTAATTCAGTTTTTTGAAAAAGACACCACTAAAAGAGAGTTATTACTCCAGCATATAGCAGAAACGTTTCCTGAAATTACATCCCTACAATATGTAATCAACAATAAAGGTAACGACACCATTTACGATCAAGATGTTATAGTTTATAAAGGAAGAGATCATATTATTGAAGAAATGGAGGGATTACAATTTAGCATTAATGCCAAATCCTTTTATCAAACCAACTCTGATCAAGCGTATGAATTGTACAAAATAACACGCGATTTTGCAGGATTAACAGGTAATGAAATCGTATATGATTTATATACAGGTACAGGCACAATTGCACAATTTATTGCCAAAAAAGCCAAAAAAGTAATCGGTGTAGAAGCGGTGCCTGAAGCGATTGCTGACGCCAAAGAAAATGCTATTCGTAATAAAATTGAGAATACTACATTTTATGTAGGCGATATGAAAAAAGTATTCAATGATGATTTTATTGCTCAAAACGGACATCCCGACGTAATTATTACCGATCCGCCTCGCGATGGTATGCATGCTGATGTAGTACAACAAATTATTAAAATTGCGCCTCAAAAAATTGTGTATGTTAGCTGTAATTCGGCAACACAAGCGCGTGATTTAGCCTTGTTAGATGAAATGTACCAAGTCACTCGTGTACGTCCTGTAGATATGTTTCCGCAAACGCATCACGTTGAAAATGTGGTTTTATTAGAAAAAAGAAGTTAATTAATTTGATGAAAAAACTACCACTTTTATTCGTTCTATTGGTTTTGTTTTTCTCTTTTTCAGGATGTGAAAAAGATGATATTTGCACCCTAGGTACACCAACAACTCCCAATTTAATCGTAACATTTTATGACATCAATAATCCTAATGTCGTAAAAAACATCGAAAACGTTTTGTTGATTGCCGAAACTGAAACTACAGGGATTTTATACAATGGCGTAAGCAGTATCAAAATACCTTTGAAAACCAATACTGACCAAACCAAATATTCTTTATTTAAAAAATACGATTCCGAAAAAAAAACTTTTGAAAACGAAGACATCATAACTATTAATTATACCCGAGAAGATATTTTTTTATCGCGTGCTTGTGGTTTTTCTACTTTTTTCACTTTGGATACTACCGATGGTTTTGTCGTGACAAACGATGGCGATAACTGGCTTACTACTTCTGAAATTATATCTAATACAATCGTAAATGAAAAAAATGCACACATTAAAATATTTCATTAATATTTTAACCTTTTTATTGTGTGTTGTTTTTACCTACGCACAAGAACAAGATACCGACACCATACCCAAACAAACACAGAAATACGGTTTGCGTGTTGGGGCTGATTTATACCGTGCAACAAAGCCCTTTTACACCAAAAACTATACAGGTTTTGAAGTTGTTGGCGATTATCGCATTACAAAATCACACTACATTGCTGCTGAATTTGGACACGAAAACAAAACAACCGATGACGATCGTGTCAACTTTACAACACGTGGGAGTTATTTAAAAGTAGGTTTTGATTATAACGCTTACGAAAATTGGTTAGATATGCAAAACATGATTTACGTTGGGTTGCGTTATGGTGTTAGTAATTTTAATCAAACACTGAATACTTATACAATTTACAATACGACCAATTATTTTCCTGAAAATCATGTAACCTCAGGTTTACAGTACAATAACCTCAACAGCCAGTGGATTGAATTTGTTGCGGGTGTAAAAGCAGAGATTTTCAGTAATCTTTTCTTAGGTTTCAGTTTAAGAATTAACCGATTTATTTCAAATAAAAAACCAGAGAATTTTGATAACCTCTATATCCCTGGTTTTAATCGAACGTATAACGGTGATTTTGGTGCCGGTTTTAACTACACAATAAGTTATTTAATACCCGCGTATAAAAAGTAGTTGCACTACTAAAACACCGCTTTAGCTACAGCTTTAATATTATCGGATTTCCCCATCGAATAAAAATGAACAAACGGTACGCCTGCGGCGATTAGTTCTTTACTTTGCTGAATACACCACTCTACACCCACTTGTTTCACCTCTGGATTATTTTTACATTTTACCACTTCAGTTACCAAATCTTCGGGTAAATCTAAACTAAATACGTGTGGTAATATTTGTAAATGACGTTGTACTGCAATGGGTTTTAATCCTGGTATAATTGGAACATTAATTCCTATCGCACGGGCTTTATCTACAAATTCAAAATATTTTTGATTGTCAAAAAACATTTGAGTAACCACGTAATCGGCGCCTGCATCTACTTTTTCTTTTAATTTTTGCAAATCAAATTGTAACGATGGGGCTTCCATATGTTTTTCAGGATAGCCCGCTACTCCAATGCAAAAATCAGGTGTATTTCCGTTATCAATTACTTGATGTAAATAATGCCCCTTATTTAATTCTTTGATTTGTTTTACTAAATCTACGGCGTACGTATGTCCACCAACGGTGGGTACAAAATATTTTTGATCTTTCATCGCATCACCACGCAAAGCCACCACGTTGTCAATCCCTAAATAATGACAATCCACCAACATGTATTCAGTTTCTTCTTTCGTGAACCCTCCGCAAATTACGTGTGGTATGGCATCTACGCCATACTTTTGCATGATTGCCGCACAAATCCCTATGGTACCCGGTCGCATACGCGTAAGTTGTTTGTCCAACAAGCCATTTTTATTCACATAAATATACTCTTCGCGCGAAGTGGTTACGTCTATAAAAGGCGGTTTAAACTCCATTAACGGAGCAATATTGGAATATAAATCTTGTATGTTATTTCCTTTTTCGGGTGGTACTACCTCAAAGGAAAACATCGTTTTACCTTTGGCTTGTGCTATGTGATCTGTTACTTTCATTTTTTTTATTTTAGATTTTTAGAGGTTAGACTTGAGATTTTAGATGTTAAATTCTATATTTCTATGTCTTGCCTCTGTTTTTAAGCTTAATGATGTGGCGTATTTTAACATTAATGTTTATAAGTAGCACTGAACCGCCTCTTTTGTCCCGTGTCATGCCTTCGCCCTTCTTTCTCAGTCAGCATATTTGATCGATAATTCGTCTTCAAAACCAAAAATTGTCAAGGCTTGTTTTATTCTGTCGAACTTGCCCATATTGTCAATGTTTGCTTCTATAAAATATGTTTCACTTATGGGAACTGCTTGTCTTAATCCGTTCGTTTCAGGTGTTTTTGTCAAACTAAGTCGGTCGCCAATTTCTGATGTAAAAAAGGTTTCTGGTTGTAAGTCGAATAGTTGTTTGAATACTTCAATATAAAGTTTTGCTACTTGTGTAACTTCAAGTTTTTGATTGAAGAAAATAGCATACTCTAACTTCTTGTGTTTTGGGTCTTCTGCATCAAAAATGTTTATTTCGTCATTTGTTGCTTCGAGTTCAATGTCAATTTCAGGAATTTCCCAAATTTTAATAAAGCGTTCGGAAATAGCATTTGCTCGTTCTTCAATTTCTACTTTATCCCACTTTGTTTTTTCTTTCAAATCTCTGTTTAACCAAAGTCGGCTGAAAGTATAACCTTGCTCTTTGCCGTCAACGTTCATTACTTTCTTGTCAAGAAATGGCTTGTTACTTAATTTGCCGTTGTTGCCTGATAGAGTGAGATTGCCGATTGTGTTTAGATAGTTTTCTTTTATCAAATTGTATTCGTCTGCACCTAATTCAATTTTCCATTTTGGGTCAGGGTTCTGCGGAAAAATATGTTCAATTGTTATATCGGAATTTCCTTCAATTGCTACTGGTTCGTTGTTTTGAAAGTTTTCAAGTCGTTCTAAAAGATAGGTTCTGTTTTTCGGTTTAATGTTGTAAACATCTTTTTCTTTTAGTGCATTTATCGTTTCTGTGTTTCTTGGGAAACGTTGAACACCTGACCTTTGAAGTAATGATTTTTTAATTGAAAACAAATAATTGTTAGGCTCAACTTTGTCGTATAAGCCCATAAATATTTTATTAAGTGCATTGGTCGGCAAGCCTAAAATGAAACGTCTGAATGTGAATGATTGAACTGTCGACAAAACTGAAATAAAAGTTGCTTTATCAATTATGTCATTTGAAAAATCTTCATAAACCTTCATTAAGAAAGGAAACGCAACATTTATTTCTAACCTGTTTATGTATTCAAGTTGAATTCGTATTAGTTTGTCAGGTTCGTTTTTCGGGTTAGTTAGTTTATTGTAATACTTAACTAATGATTTTAATTCTGTGAGAACAAGCTCCAATTCGTCAATGGTGGAAGTTGGATACTTTTCTTTGAATTTGTTGTAAACGTCTCCTTTGTTCGGGATTTCTTTGTTTTTAAGAGTTAAGTAATCACGAATGAATTCAGAAACACGAGTTTTATTCAATGTTTCATCCTTTGCGTTTTTCTCAATTACTTCCCAATAATGTTTATAAATTCTATTCTGTTCTTCAGACTTTAATCCCATTAGAATATAGTTTCTAATAAGGTCGGCTTGTGATAATTCAAGTCCGGTTGAATTCAGGCTTTCAAAAATTCTTTGCGGATTATCTTTTTGTCTGTCAAGTGCAATATCAACGAAAATGAGTTTAGAAAGTCCACGCTGAATAACTTCAAAATTCTCAGTATTAATTGCTGACCTGAAATAATCAAAATTTTCTATAATTTTTGAATAGCCTTTAAATTCTTCTCCGTCTGTAGAATTTAGAATGTGTCGAAGTGCTTCTTTATTATTTTCGGTTGGTTTTAGCTTTAGCTTTTCTTCTTCGGGTGCAAATTCATTTATTAAATACGTTTTCTGAATTCGGTTAACTAGAAGTTGATTGTCAAGTTCCTTTGCAAGTCTGTAAAGAGCAATATAGATTAACGTAATAGTTGTAAGCCTTTGCTGTCCGTCAATTATGGTTAATTCCGTTAAGCCTGATGCTGTGTAAACGTCATCGTGAACATAAACAATACTCCCAATAAAGTGAGCATTTGTCTTATCGTTTTTACCCGTTTCGATAATATCATGGAGTAATTGTTTACATTGAAATAATGTCCAATCGTAATTTCTCTGATAAACAGGAATAGCAAATGTTGTTTCATTTGTCGCTAAGAATTTATCTACTTTGGTTTCGTTTGCTTTCATATTTTATTTCTGTCATAGGGTGAAGTTAACTAAAATCTAACTTCTCAAATCTAACTTCTACAACCTACTCCGCCAAATTCGGACTCAACCATTTTTCGGCTAATTCCTTAGAAATTCCTCGGCGTTGTGCGTAGTCTACTAATTGGTCTTCTTTAATTTTTCCTAATCCAAAATATTTGGCTTCTTTATGAGCAAAATACATTCCTGATACGGCTGCGGTTGGGAACATCGCTAAACTTTCGGTTAAGGTTACCCCTATGTTTTCTTCTACGTTCAGTAATTTCCACAACGTATTTTTTTCCAAGTGATCCGGACAAGCTGGGTATCCTGGTGCTGGACGAATCCCTTGATAAGCCTCTTTAATTAACTCTTCGTTGCTTAGATTTTCGTTAGAACCATATCCCCAAAACTCTTTTCGTACTTTATCGTGTAAATATTCTGCAAAAGCTTCAGCAAAACGATCGCCTAAAGCTTTCACCATAATAGAATTGTAATCGTCTAAGTTTTGCTTGTATTCTTCTGCTTTTTCTTCTACACCAAAACCTGTGGTTACACAAAATCCTCCGATATAATCTTGTAATCGAGTTGATTTTGGTGCTACAAAATCTGCCAATGCCAAATAAGGTTTGCCTGGAGCTTTTGCCGATTGCTGACGCAAGGTCAATACGGTTTCAGCAACTTGAGTTCGGGTTTCATCGGTATAAATTTCTATATCGTCAGCATTATCAGCCGTATTGGCAGGAAATAATCCGTAAACCGCTTTTGCGGTAAACCATTTTTCTGTTAAAATGCGTTGCAACATGGCTTGTGCTTCTTTGTATAATTCCGAAGCTTGCTCACCCACAACCTCATCTTTTAAAATATTTGGAAATTTTCCGTGCAATTCCCAAGATTGAAAAAATGGTGTCCAATCCAAGTAAGGTACCAACTCATTAAAATCTAAATCCTCAATTACGTGAACGCCCAATTGTTTAGGTTTGTAAACCTCATCGGCTTTCCAATCTATCTTGAACTTTTGCGCACGAGCGTCTTCTAATTTTACATATTCTTTGGTTCGGGCACGGCTTAAATATCCTTCTCTTAATTCGTCGTATTCTGCGTAAGTTTTTTGCAAAAATTCTTCTCTGGTATCATCGTTAATTAACGTACTGACTACAGGAACGGAACGTGAAGCGTCTAATACATGAATTACTCCATGATCATATTGTTCTGAAATTTTTACGGCAGTATGCGCTCGTGAAGTAGTCGCTCCACCAATCAACAACGGAATTTTAAAATCCAATCGTTTCATTTCTTTGGCAATGTGTACCATTTCATCTAACGATGGCGTGATTAATCCGCTTAATCCAATTACATCTACCTTGTGTTTTTTGGCTTCTTCCAGAATTTTTTCTGGCGGAACCATCACGCCCAAATCAATGATTTCGTAATTATTACACGCCAAAACAACCCCTACAATATTTTTTCCAATATCGTGTACGTCACCTTTTACGGTAGCTAATAATACTTTTCCTTGTGGTTTTGAATTTTCGTCTTTCGCCGCTTCAATAAATGGCATTAAATAGGCCACGGCTTTTTTCATTACCCTTGCTGATTTTACAACCTGTGGTAAAAACATTTTTCCATCACCAAATAAATCGCCTACTACACCCATTCCAATCATCAAATGTCCTTCGATAACTTCTAAAGGTTTCGCAACTTGTAATCGGGCTTCTTCAACATCTTCTACAATATATAAATCCAATCCTTTAACCAAGGCGTGAGTAATGCGTTCTTGCAACGGTTTGTTACGCCATTCTAAATCAAAAACTTGTTCTTTTTTAGCCCCTTTTACCGAATCGGCAAAATCTAACAAACGTTCTGTGGCGTCGTCTCTGCGGTCTAAAATCACATCTTCTACATACTCCAATAAATCTTTAGGAATATCATCGTAAACCTCCAACATCGCTGGGTTTACGATTCCCATATTCATTCCTTTTTTTATGGCATGATATAAAAACACCGAATGCATGGCTTCGCGCACGGTATCGTTTCCTCTGAAAGAAAAAGACACATTACTTACCCCACCACTTACACTAGCGTTGGTTAAGTGAGTTCTTACCCAATGCGTAGCTTCTATAAAATCAATGGCGTTTCGGCGGTGTTCATCCATACCGGTTGCCACTGGAAATATGTTCAAGTCAAAAATGATGTCTTCGGACGGAAAGCCCAATTCATGCACCATAATATCGTACGAACGTTTAGCAATTTCGCAACGACGTTCGTAATTATCAGCCTGACCTACTTCGTCAAAAGCCATTACGACTACAGCTGCGCCATATCGTTTCAACAATTTTACATGATGACGAAAAGCTTCTTCCCCTTCTTTTAAAGAAATGGAATTCACTACACATTTACCTTGTACTACTTTTAATCCAGCTTCAATGATGTCCCATTTAGAACTATCAATCATAATCGGCACTCTAGAAATATCAGGTTCTGCCATGATTAAATTCAAGAAACGAACCATCGCTTCTTTACCGTCAATCATACCGTCATCCATATTAATATCGATGATTTGTGCACCACCCTCTACTTGATCACGGGCAATATCTAAGGCTTCTTCAAATTTTTCTTCTTTAATCAAACGCAAAAACTTACGCGATCCTGCGACATTGGTTCTTTCTCCTACGTTAATAAAGTTCATATTCGGACTTAGAATCAAAGGTTCTAAACCCGACAACTTCATGTATTTTGTTTGTTTAATACTCATATTAATTTTATTTGAACCTACTTTTTATATCTCTCCAAGTTGATTTTCCAACTCTTCTATACTTGGTAATTTGGCTTTAAAATTTTCAGGAATAGCATCCGTTAGTCTATATTCACTTATTCCCATTGGTTTGTTTATATCTCTCAAAGCATATTCTGCTTCAATTTTATCTTTAGATTTACAAAGCAAAATACCTATAGTCTGATTATCTGTTTCCTTTTTTAATTGACTATCAACTGCTGATAAATAAAAATTCAATTTACCTGCATATTCAGGTTTAAATTTACCTGATTTTAGTTCTATTACTACATAACTCCTTAATTCGAGATGGTAAAACAACATATCAATAAAATAATCATTTTCACTAATTTCAATTTTAAATTGTCTTCCTAAAAAAGCAAAACCTTTTCCTAATTCTAAAAGAAATTTAGTAATATGTTTTGTTAATTCATCTTCGATAGATCTTTCTAGTGCATCATCCAACAAACCTAAAAAATCAAAATTATAAGGATCCTTCAATGTAGCTATTGCCATTTTAGATTGAGATTCAGGAAGTGTGTTTTGAAAATTATTCGATGAGTTCCCAATTTTAAAATAATAATTCGCTTTTATATGTATTTCGAGAGTATCCCTGTCCCAACCATTTTTTATTATTTCGTTACAATAAAACTCTGCTTCTTCAATGTTCTTTATTTTCGTAATAATCAACCTATTATGCCCCCACGGGATTTGTGCCACACACTGTGGCACAAATTGATATTTAGACGAATAAAATTTATGCCATTGCCGAATTGCATATAAATTCCGTCTTGAAAATCCTTTCATTTCAGGAAATTCCAATCGCAATTCCAACTCAATTTCCTTTATTAAATTACTTCCCCAATTAGATTTTTCCTGTTTCTCACAAATATCTTTTCCTATATCCCAATACAATTCTAATAATTGCGAATTAATACTAAAAGCAACTTTTCGTCTTGCATCATGAATTTTGGATTTTAATCCTTTAATCCATAAAACAAATTCGGATTTATCTAAATATTGTTCCATACGTCCGATAGTTGATGTATTACTTGATTTATACCGCTTCTCTTGGCTTATAATTAGCGGCTAAATCAGCTATGGCTTTTATATGACCTGGTGTGGTACCGCAACATCCTCCGATGATATTAATTAATTTTTTATCTAAATATTCTTTAATCTGATCTGCCATTTGATCGGGTGTTTCGTCATATTCTCCAAAAGCATTGGGCAAACCTGCGTTGGGATGTGCAGAAACGCCATACGAGGTATTACCCGAAATAGCCTCTAAATGCGGAATCAATTGATTAGCACCTAAAGCACAGTTTAATCCTACTGATAACAACGGAATGTGCGACACCGAAATTAAAAAAGCTTCGGCAGTTTGCCCAGATAACGTGCGTCCACTGGCGTCGGTAATCGTTCCGCTTAACATTACAGGCACATCAATTTTTCGTTCCTCTTTTACTTCTTCAATCGCAAACAAAGCCGCTTTGGCATTTAAAGTATCAAACACGGTTTCTACCAACAACAAATCTACTCCACCATCCAATAAAGCTTCTGCTTGTTGTTTGTACGCAATGCGCAAATCATCAAATGAAACGGCTCTATAACCGGGGTCGTTTACATCGGGCGACATACTTGCCGTACGATTAGTTGGCCCTACTGAACCTGCTACAAAACGAGGTTTATGAGGCTCTTTAGCCGAAAACTCATCAGCTACTTCACGAGCAATTTTAGCCGATTCATAGTTTAATTGATACACATAATCCTCCATTTCGTAATCTGCCATGGCAATGGTAGTCCCCGAAAACGTATTGGTTTCGGCAATATCAGCACCCGCTTCAAAATACTTGCGATGAATTTCTTTAATCGCCTCGGGTTGCGTTATCGACAACATGTCGTTGTTCCCTTTTACCGAAAGATGCCAATCTTTAAATTGTTCGCCTCGGTAATCCTCTTCCGTAAATTTATATTGCTGGATCATGGTACCCATAGCACCATCTAATACCAAAATGCGTTCTTTTAAGGCTTGTCTAATGTCTGCTTTCATGTTTTATAAAGCTGAAGCGTTCAACGCTTGATTAATGTCTGCAATAATATCTTGTATGTTTTCTAATCCTACTGAAATTCTAACTAAACCATCGGTAATACCTACTTCGTTACGGTCTTCTACCGACAATTTACTGTGTGTAGTTGAAGCGGGATGCGTAACAATGGTACGCGTATCCCCTAAATTAGCAGCTAACGAGCACATTTGTATGGCATCTAAAAACTTACGCCCCGATTCTAAATCTTTTACCTCAACAGCCACAATATTACCGCCTTTTTTCATTTGCTTTTGAGCAATTTCATATTGCGGGTGCGATTTTAAAAACGGATATTTTACTTGTTTGACTTGCGGATGGCTTTCTAAAAAAGTAGCTAATTCCAAAGCGTTATCACAATGTCTGTCTACACGTACCGCCAACGTTTCTAAACTTTTTGACAGCATCCATGCGTTAAATGGAGACAGTGCAGGGCCCGTATTTCTGGAAAACAAATAAATCTCTCGGATTAAATCGGCTCTACCCACAGCAATACCACCTAATACACGGCCTTGACCATCCATTAGTTTAGTGGCAGAATGCACTACTATATCCGCTCCAAATTTTATAGGCTGTTGTAAATACGGTGTCGCAAAACAGTTGTCAATCACTAAAATAAGATTATGTTTTTTGGCAATTTTTCCTAAAAATTCTAAATCTAAAATATCAACTGCGGGATTCGTGGGTGACTCGGCATAAATTATTTTAGTATTTGGTTTAATGTATGATTCGATGTTTGCGACATCGTTTACATTAAAATAAGAAGTTTCGATATTCCATTTTGGAAAGTATTTAGTAAACAACGTGTGTGTAGATCCAAACACGGAACTACACGACACAATATGATCGCCACTACTTAACAAAGCCGCAAACGTACTGTATATAGCTGCCATTCCGGTACTGAATGCATAACCGTCTTCAGCGCCTTCCATCTGACATACTTTCTCTACAAACTCAGATGTATTTGGGTTAGAAAAACGGCTGTATATGTTGCGTTGTTTTTCTTCTGTAAAAGACGCTCTCATGTCTTCAGCATCTTCAAAAATAAAACTGGACGTTAAATAGATGGGAGCTGTGTGTTCTAAAAATTCAGAACGGTTAATTTGAGCTCGTATGGCATTGGTCTCGAAATTATCGTATGGCATGGTGTGTTTTTATTTAAAAATTTTATCTAAGATTTTTTCTAATTGATCAAACTCAATTAAGAAGGCATCGTGCCCGTGAATGGATGTTATAATTTCAAAATACACGTTGTCTTTTACTTTTTTTAATGCTTCAAAAGATTCTAAATTTTCTTTTGGTGAAAAAAACAAATCGGTATCAATTGCTACTATGTAAATATCCCCCTCTATTTTAGAAGCAACCTCTACAAAAGAACCTCTATTTCGGGTGATATCAACGGTACTTAACAGGTTGTTCATCATTTTATACGCTGATAATTGAAATCTATTTTTCAGTTTATCGCCGTGATGTAATAACCAACTTTCGACATTAAAAATACCTAACTCTTCGTTGACTGTTCTGTTAAATTTAAATTTATACGACTCAGGAGTACGATACAAATTCATCGCGTGAATACGGGCATCGTGGACGGGATTGTTGGAGTTGTTCAGTATTAAATCTTGAACTAAGATATTACCAATCAACCAATCACTTGCTTTCCAATCACTTGCGATGGGCACAACGTTTTGAATTAATTTGGGATATGCTGCTGCTAATTCCCAAATAATACCGCCTCCGATAGAACCTCCGATAGCTGCAAATAATTTTTTAATTCCTAAATTTTTTAACCCTGCGTAAAATATTTTTGCGATATCTAAAGTTAAGAAATTTTTATAGTTATCTATTTCAAACTCATTAAAACCGTTTCCTGGCACGTTAAACGAGATAACGGTATATTTTGTGGTGTCGATGATTTTGTGGTCGCCTATTACTTGTGTCCACCAACCGTTTTCTCCTGCAACGGTCGAGTTTCCTGTTAAGGCGTGTGTGATTAAAACCACTGGAGCCTCCCCTATTGGCAAACCATAGGCTTGGTATGACACAGGTATAATATGATAATGTGTACCGTTTTCGGTACAATAATCAATAATGTTGATTTCTTTAACTTTTGGATTCAATGGATAACATTTTATAATTTTAAAATGTTATAAGAAAGTATTCTGAAAAAATATTTTTCTGTTATCATTCCCCTCAAAAATGAGCGGTAGAGCGTAGCACCTTCTTTAAAAGCAAAGGGTTGCTAAGACGTCACAGGGTCTAATCCCTCAGTCTTTCTTTATAACATTCAGTACGTATATGATCTTAAATTCGAAGGACAAAGAAAACAAATGAATTGATAACAAACAAACTTTTTTTAGTTTATTCCTTTCATAATTTGTGTAACGGCTCCCGTATGTCCTTGTACAAACTGTTTTGCGATTGCACCTTTTGTTGTTCTGAAGTCTTTATTTTGGAGTAATTCATCAAAAACAGTTTTAAATTCCTGCTTGTTCGTTACCGAAACACATCCACCAACAGCAACAAGATCTACCGCTTCTTTAAATCGAGCATATTTTGGTCCTATCACGATTGGGACGCCAAAAGTTGCAGGTTCTAACACATTATGAATCCCCGATCCAAAACCACCGCCCACATAAGCAACGGATGCGTAAGAATATATTTTGGTTAAAATCCCGATCGTATCTACTATAAAAACAGCGTAATCGGATAAGTTACTTTGTTCTTTTTCTGAAAAAAGAACAACTGATTTCGTTAATCTTTGTTTGAGATTTTGAATTTGATCCATTTTGATATTATGAGGCGCAATAATCCATTTTACATTGGCTTCTGAATTATTAATATAATCTACCAAAATTGTTTCGTCATGCAACCACGAGCTTCCGACAACAACACATAATTGATTATTTATGAACTGCTCCACATAATCTAACGTATTATCCGCTTTTAAAATTTCAGAAACACGATCAAACCGTGTGTCACCACTCACGGTTACATTTTGGATTTGGATCGCTTGTAATAATTGTTTAGAATTTTCGTCTTGTACAAAAAAATGCGTAAACGCTTGTAAACAGTTTCTGTAAAAACCTCCATGCCACTTAAAAAACAACTGCTTTTCCGAAAATATCCCCGAAATCAAATACACAGGTATTTCTTTTTGCTGTAATGCTTTCAAATAATTAGGCCAAAATTCATATTTAATAAAAAATACTTTTTGAGGTTGTACCAGTTTCAAAAATCGCTGAACATTTGTTTTGGTATCCAAAGGCAAATAACAAACTACGTCGGCTAAAGGTGTGTTTTTGCGAATTTCGTACCCTGACGGTGAAAAAAAAGTCAAAATTATTTTTTGCGTTGGAAATTGCTTTTTGTAGGCTTGAATTACAGGAACGCCTTGTTCAAATTCTCCTAAAGAAGCGGCGTGAAACCAAACATATTGTTCGTTTTTTTGAATTGCTTTTTCTAAAATAAGCCACGTATTTTTTCTTCCCTCAACAAATAATTTTATTTTAGGCTGAAATAAAGCTACCAAACTCACTATTTTAGAAGCTAAAACAACTATACTGTTATAAAAAAAATACATTTCAAAAAAAATCTATCAATTAAAAAAGCAAAACTAAGGTTATTAAGAATTGTGAGCCACAAATAATTACTTAATTTTGTTAACCATTATATATTCACGATGAAAAAAATCCAAATGGTTGACCTTGGCGGTCAATATCAAAATATCAAAACCCAAGTCAATCAATCGATACAAGACGTATTGGAAACCAACACGTATATCAACGGGCCTTTGGTTCATGAGTTTCAAAAACAACTCGAGGAGTATTTACAGGTGAAACACGTAATTCCTTGTGCCAACGGAACGGATGCTTTACAAATAATCATGATGGGCTTGGGTTTACAACCTGGCGACGAGGTGATTACCGCCGATTTTACTTTTGCGGCTACCGTTGAAGTGATTGCCCTTTTACAATTAACACCGGTATTGGTTGATGTAGATATTAATAATATGAACATTTCCATTGAGGCCATCAAAAAAGCCATCACGCCGAAAACAAAAGCAATTGTGCCTGTGCATTTATTTGGTCGAGTAGCCAATATGGACGCCATTATGGAAATTGCGCAACAACACAATTTATTTGTTATTGAAGATAACGCCCAAGCCATTGGTGCTAATTACAAGTCTAAAAATGGGATTCAAAAAGCAGGAACGATTGGTCATGCAGGCGCAACTTCTTTTTTTCCGTCTAAAAATTTAGGTTGTTATGGAGACGGTGGAGCCATTTTTACCAATGACGACGCTTTAGCACACACCCTTAGAGGGATTGTAAACCACGGCATGTACGAACGATACCACCATGATGTGGTTGGTGTAAATTCTAGATTAGACAGTATACAAGCCGGTGTATTGTTAGCTAAACTTCCTTTTCTAAATCAATACAATGCCGCTCGGCAAAATTCCGCTCGAAAATACACGGCACTTTTACAAAATCACCCAAATATTATTGCGCCATCAATTTGTGAATCGTGCGATTGTCATGTTTTTCACCAATATACTTTACGAATTGTAAACGGTGGAGACAGAGATGGATTATTAAAACACTTACAAAGCAAAGAAATCCCTTGCGCCATTTATTACCCAATACCTTTGCACAGTCAAAAAGCCTATGCCGATGTGCGTTATAAAGAAGAAGATTTCCCTATCACTAATCAATTAGCAAACGAGGTGATTTCCTTACCGATGCACACGGAATTAGATGACGAACAAATTAAATACATTACCGACAGTATTCTTGAATTTTTGAACGCATAAATACCACATCCAAATTATGAAAATAGTAGTTACTGGAGGTTTAGGTTTTATCGGATCACATACAGTTGTTGAGTTACAAAACAAAGGATACGAAGTTGTAATAATAGACAATCTATCGAATTCATCCGAGAAGGTTTTAGACGGGATTGTGGCAATCACTTCTAAAAAACCTCTTTTTGAAAAATTAGACCTTCGAGAAAAAGAAACGGTAATTGATTTTTTCAACAGACATACAGATATTGTTGGTGTAATTCATTTTGCTGCCTCCAAAGCAGTTAATGAAAGCGTGGGAAATCCGTTATTATATTATGATAACAACATCAATGCATTAGTTTATCTTTTACAAGAATTACAAAAAAAGCCAAAAGCTTATTTTATTTTTAGTTCATCTTGTACTGTTTACGGTCAAGCTGAAAAAATGCCGATAACTGAAAATGCTTCGATTCAAAAAGCAATGTCACCTTACGGAAATACCAAACAAATCGGAGAAGAAATCATCCACGATGTCGCTAAAATAAGTAACATCGATGCTATATTATTGCGTTACTTTAATCCCGTTGGTGCCCATTCAAGCGCAGAAATAGGCGAATTACCCTTAGGTGTACCTCAAAATTTAATACCGTTTATTACCCAAACGGCAATCGGATTACGTCAAGAGTTGTCTGTTTTTGGAGACGACTACCCTACTCCTGACGGCACCGCTATTAGAGATTACATACATGTTGTTGATTTAGCAAAAGCACATGTAATCGCTTTAGAAAGGTTGCTCCACCATAAAAACGAAGAAAAAGTAGAGGTTTTTAATTTAGGTACCGGAAAAGGAAGTTCGGTATTAGAAGTCATACAAACTTTTGAATCCATTACCCAAAAACCGTTAAACTATAAAATTGTTTCTCGAAGAGAAGGTGACATTACCGAAGCTTATGCCGATACGACTAAAGCCAATACTATTCTAGGTTGGAAAACCGAACGCAGTTTAAAAGAAGCTTTAGCTGATGCTTGGAAGTGGGAACAAAAAATACGCAAATGATCAAAATTGTTGTTATCGGATCAGGCAATGTAGCTTTTCATTTAATTCAACATATCGAATCGAATAAAAAGCTTCAATTGGTTCAGAATTACACCCGAAATTCAACTCTAATTGAAGATGCTGATTTATATATTATCGCCGTTTCTGACGATGCAATATCCAATGTTTCGACAAATTTAAACCTTACAGATAAATTAATTGTACACACCTCAGGCTCGCAACCGATCACTATTTTATCGGATAAAAACAGAAAAGGTGTTTGGTATCCGTTGCAAACTTTTTCAAAAGAAAAAACAGTCGATTTTAAAACCATACCTGTTTGTATTGAAGCGATTAACGATAGTGATTATACCATTTTAGAAAATTTTACAACCGAATTATCCGCCACATTTTATCGAATTAATTCGGAACAGCGCAAATCGTTGCACGTTGCTGCTGTTTTTGTATGTAACTTTGTTAATAAAATGTATCAAATAGGCGCTGATATATGTGAAGAACATCAAATTCCGTTCGAAATATTGAAACCGTTGATACACGAAACAGCTCAAAAAATAATTCACTTAACGCCACAACAAGCACAAACAGGTCCTGCTATTCGTAATGATTCAATAACTATACAATCACATATGAATTTTTTAGAAAATAAACCTGATTTACACCATATTTACAATACAATAACACGATCAATACAAGATACATATGTCCAGAAGTTATAAAGAAGTCATGAATGATATTACCACGTTTATTTTTGATGTAGACGGCGTTTTAACCGATAGTAATGTAACCATTACTTCAACAGGTGAATTGTTACGAACCATGAATACCCGTGACGGCTTCGCGATGAAAACTGCCATTGATAATGGGTATACCATTTGTGTAATTTCAGGCGGTAAAAACGAAGGTGTACGTAATCGCTTAAGAGGCTTGGGTATTACCGACATCTATCTCGGCATCCACGATAAAGTAGCTACTTTTGAAGAATTTACCGACATCTACTCCATCAAACCCGAAACCGTATTATATATGGGAGATGATATTCCTGATTATTATGTGATGCAAAAAGTAGGTTTAGCCACTTGCCCGCAAAACGCTGTCGCAGAAGTAAAATCAGTCAGTCATTATGTTTCTCATAAAAATGGTGGCGAAGGTTGTGTTCGCGACGTGATCGAACAAGTCATGAAAGTACAAGGAAAATGGATACAGACTCTTGATGGAAACACGACGAGTGATTTTTAGACTGACAGTTTATAATTTATCAACATTTTGAAATTCATTAGGCAAAAACATGACTGAACAAATAAATGAACTTATCGATAAAAATCTAAAAGTAATTTGCGAAATAATTGACAAAGAAATTTTCGCGAAAAAATTCCTGGACATCAATGATAAAATGTTTAATGACAAATACTTGAGTGAAAAGTTTTCTTTTGAGATGGAGTCAAGAGGTCTTATCCGTAGAATAAATGAACTTTGTATAGTTGAGGAATTCGGATTAGAAATATATAAATCTGGAGGGTGGAAAAAATTCTTACACGACAAAAAAGAGCGTGAAAATAAATTAGAAATAGCACAAAATAAAAAAGATGAGTTGGAATTAAAAAAATCAAAAGTTGACCTTGAATTAGCTGAAAAAATATTAAACGAATACCCTAAAACAAAGTGGTTTGCACGAATCGGATTTATAATTGCAATTCTTTTAGCATTAAAAGAACTATATAAACTATTTTCATAAAAATATTAAGTAAAAACATATGAAACACATTTTTCAACTTATTCGCTATAAAAACCTGTTAATGCTGGTTTTTATGCAACTGATTTTTAGATACGCATTTTTAAAACCGCAAGGTGTATTTTTGGCATTAGCCGATTGGCAGTTTATGCTCTTAATAATTGCAACGATATGTATTGCTGCGGGAGGTTATATCATTAACGATATAATGGACTCTGCAACGGATTATATCAACAAACCCGATCGTGTAATTGTAGGCAAACACCTATCGGAATATAATGCATATAATTATTATATTATTTTTAATGTGATTGGGGTTGCAATCGGTTTTTATCTTTCTAACGTCATTGATAAACCCGCATTTTTAGCCTTATTTATTTTTACATCAGGCACGCTGTACCTTTATGCGACAAACCTCAAACAAAGTTTACTAGTTGGGAACATAATCGTATCACTATTAGTTGCGTTAAGTGTTTTAATTATAGGTCTTTTTGATTTGTATCCTGTAATAAACGCAGATAATCAAGCCGTATTACGCATCTTTTTTGGAATCTTATTAGATTACGCTTTTATTGTTTTTGTAATTAATTTACTTCGTGAGATTGTAAAAGATATGGAAGATTATGAAGGGGATAAAAAACAAGGCATGCGCACATTGCCAATCATTTTTGGGATAGCAACAACGACCAAAATTTTAGCGATTGTAGCATTGATTCCTGTTGGAGCGATTGTGTATTATGTATTGACTTACTTATTTAATCTACAAATAGCCAGTATCTATATTTTAGCTATAGTTGTTGGTCCGTTACTTTATTTTTCTATTAAAATCTGGACGTCTCGAGATAAAAATGATTTTAGAAAAATGAGTAATCTCCTTAAATGGATTATGTTTTTTGGAATTATTTCGATTGCAGTAATTACCTATAATATGCAATAATAATGCTTGAAAATCTAAAAAATAAAACACTTATACTCGCTTCTGGATCCCCTAGACGGCAACAGTTTTTTACCGAAATGGGGTTGCAATTTGAGATACGATTAAAAGAAGTTGATGAAATATTTCCTGACCATTTAAAAGCAGCTGAAATCACCGACTTTTTGTCCCAATTAAAAGCAAATGCTTTTGAAGGAAAACTAAATGACAACGAGATATTGTTTACGAGCGACACGATTGTTTGGCTCGAAGACAAAGCTTTGGGCAAACCAAAAAATAGCCAAGGTGCTTTTGAAATGTTACAATCACTTTCGGGGAAAACACACCAAGTAATAACCTCTGTTTGTGTAAAAACGAATACCAAAACAACTGTTTTTCACGACCAAACCAATGTTACTTTTTCAGCATTATCGGACGAAATGATTACTTATTATATCGACAATTACAAACCATTTGATAAAGCGGGATCTTACGGAATTCAAGAATGGATTGGACTAGTCGGTATCGAAAAAATTGAAGGATCTTACGCCAATGTTGTAGGATTACCTACCGAAAAAGTCTTTACATATTTACAAACCATTTCTTAAAAAAATGAATCTTTTAAAATACTACATTCAAGAAGAAATAACCTCAGCAATTGTCGTTCTGCTGTATTTTGTAATGAAATACTTTTTACAAAAACTCGTTTATAAATACGCCGCGTCTAATGAAAATATTGAGCAACGAACCAATTTAGTCATAAAATACATCAACATTCTTTTGGGAGCTGTTGTTTTGCTTATTTTATTTATTATTTGGGGAGTTAAAGCCGAACATTTATTTGTGACATTATCCTCTGTTTTTGCCGTGGTTGGCGTTGCTTTATTTGCGCAATGGTCAATTTTGACCAACATCACGTCAGGTGTTTTATTATTTTTTTCATATCCTTTTAAAATTGGTGATACTATCCGAATTAACGACAAAGATTTTCCGTTAGAAGCTAAAATCGAAGATATTCGTTCTTTTTATATTTATTTACGTACTTCTGATAATGAAATGGTTGTGTACCCAAACAGTTTATTACTTCAAAAAGGTATCTCAATTGTAAATAATAAATAGTGCGCAACTAAGATGTTTTGTGAAATAGCACATCCCTTCCTAATCATAAATAACATAACAAGAACCAAAAAACTATATATTTAGAAAATTCCCCAAAAAACCTCAGCAATCATACACCTAACACTACCTCCACCGTTTTTTTCGATAGTAGAGACATCACTGTGTAAAATAGGGAGGTAGGATTGGATTTTGTTGCGTTGGGCTTCTGTAAATGAGTTGTATGCTGTTGTGCTCATTGCTAAAAAAGGTTTTGAGTTTTTGTCTTTCAGTTCTAAAACGTTTGCTGCAAATGATTGCATTTGGGAGGCTGTTATTGATATGATTTCTTTTCCTGATTCCTTTAGATGTTTAAGCACCGATTGGCGTTCTTTTTTATCGGTTATAACTTCTGAACAAACAATTGCAAAATCTGTAGCAATACTCATCATTACATTGGTGTGATAAATGGATTGATTTTGAAAATTAGAACTAAATATTACAGGCGAATACTCTTGATCTTCGCAAAATTCGATAAACAAATCTTCGTCGGATCGGGGGGATACCGACAAATACGCTATTTTATTTATGCGGTCTAAAACCATACTTCCTGTTCCTTCTAAAAAAAAACCTTCATTTTCAGCTTCTGAGTAATCGATTACATTTTGTATTTCAAACCCGTTTTCCTCAACGATATCTAAAATAGCTTCTCTTCGTTCTAATCTTCTGTTTGGGGCAAACATCGGATAAATGGCTACATCTCCATTTTCATGAAACGTGATCCAATTATTAGGAAATAGGGCATCTGGCGTATCGGTATCAATGGTATCTTGAATAACAATAACCTTTACGCCTTTTTCTGATAAACGTTGTTGTAATACATCAAATTCGTGTTGAGCCTGTATGGTTACTTCTTTATTGTTTTGTGTGTTGTCGGATTGAAAACTGTTGTTTTCTATCGTTTGTTCATTACTTCTGAATAGTGACGGACGAACCATCAAAACCGTATTTGTTGCTTGTTTAGTCATCTTATATCCGTTGTAAGGGCAAGGTTGAGCAACGCAATAAACCTTCTTGTTTGGAAATTTCGGAGTACGAAATTTCTTCAACAATAAAGTTTTGTGCCAACAACCATTGATTTAATCTGGTGAATTTTATTTCGGAAACAATTATCTTAGGTGAAATCGAAAAAACATTCGAATACATTTGATACATTTCCTCTGCCGTAATTTGAAATGTATTTTCTTGCCCAAACAATTCTAACAAAAACTCAAAATCTGCTGGATTTTTAAATCCATTGGGATATACAATTGCTTTGTCCAAACCGATCGGCTGAAAACAACAATCCAAATGTAATGCGTTCGCTCTTGCGTTGGTGTTTGATTTTATCAAGTCAAATGATATTACTTTTTTATGCGGAAATAGAAATTGTATAAATGCGACGGCTTCTGGATTTGTACGCGCGGTAATCAAATCTTTATAATTGGCACCTTTGTAAGTACCTATAAAAATAAACTCATTCCATAAAACAACGTCACCTCCTTCAATATGAATATTTGATGGGAGCGAAATAATATCTTTTGGGTTAATTTGATTCAAGACAGCATCTATAGCTTGTAATTCTTGACTTCGGTTAGGTAAAATATTGGATTTTATAAATTTATTTTCGATTACAAAACCAATATCTCTTGTGAAAATTTGATTAACCGACGTTATATTACGGGGTCGATAAACGGTTACGTGGTATTTTTCGAGTACTTTTTTAAAAGCATGCAACTCTTGTAACATGATATCCTCTGTTGGATAGGATCCTTTAAAAATATGCTCTAATGATTTGGGATCGTATGCATCTTCTAATCTTGGTACGCCTCCGCTATCATCAGCAATTCCTAATATTACTGCTTGTAATGTATTCGATTCGTTGTGTATCGATAAGGGTATCACTGATTAAAATAATTACTTATATCTACTGTCCAATCTACCTCAAACACTCGGATAACCAAAATTATTAAAGCTATAAAAATGGTTAATATCCAGCTGTATTTTTTAAAAAATATCGTGTACAGTGATAAAATGCCTATAAAAACAAAGGGGATTCCTAAAATTAAATTTGCGTATAATGACTTACCCAACAAAACCGCAATCACTTTTAATACTATATAAAAAACACTATAAACCGCAATAATTTTGGTTGCAGTAACCAAATGTTTATTTGGCGTATTTTCAATAAAATCTTTGTTCGACTGATCTTCCATCTTATTTAAAAAAAGAATCTACGAATTCATACTTATTAAAAACCTGTAAATCATCTATTCCCTCACCTACTCCTATATATCTAACAGGAATTTGAAACTGATCCGAAATTCCGATAACTACACCTCCTTTGGCTGTTCCGTCTAATTTAGTCACGGCTAATGAGGTTACTTCAGTCGCTGCCGTAAATTGTTTGGCTTGTTCAAAAGCATTCTGACCGGTTGATCCATCTAAAACCAACATCACATCATGAGGTGAATCAGGCACCACTTTTCGCATTACACGTTTTACTTTTGATAATTCATTCATCAAACCTACTTTATTATGCAAACGACCTGCTGTATCTATAATTACAACATCTGCATTTTGAGTAATCGCTGATTGCAACGTATCAAAAGCTACCGACGCAGGATCACTTCCCATATTTTGTCGTACAATTGGTACACCTACACGATCCGCCCAAATTTGTAATTGATCTATCGCTGCGGCTCTAAAAGTATCTGCTGCACCTAGCACTACTTTTTTGCCTGATTTTTTAAATTGACTTGCTAACTTACCAATTGTTGTAGTTTTACCAACTCCGTTAACACCTACTACCATAATTACATATGGTTTTTTGTTTTCGGGTACCTCAAAAGTGGTTGCTTCTCCTGAATTTGTTTCGGACAATAAAGCCGCTATCTCCTCTCGTAACACTTTATTAAGTTCATCTGTACCTACATATTTATCTCTCGCAACTCTAGCCTCTATCTTTTCGATAATTTTTAGAGTTGTTGAGACACCTACATCCGAAGATATTAATACTTCCTCAAGATTATCCAAAACCTCATCATCTACTTTTGATTTTCCGACTACCGCTTTACTTAATTTTGAAAAAAAGGATGTTTTTGACACTTCTAAACCTTTATCAAGCGTCTCTTTTTTTTCGGAAGAAAATATTTTTTTAAAAAAATTCATACCTAAATTATTTAAAAATACACAAAAACACAATAAGCTACTTTCAATACGATGAAAGTAGCTTATTGTGTTTACATTATATAAATAGTATTATTTCTTTTTGAAGAAATCTCCAACTACCTCTGGAGCAACTATTGTTTCAACAAATATATATGCTCCTGTTTTTGGAGATTTTACCATCTTTATTGCTTTAGACAATTTCTTAGATTTTGTCTGTAAACTTGCTACTACCTTCTTTGCCATTTCTTACTTATTTAATTTCTTTATGAACAGTTACCTTTCTTAAAATTGGATTAAATTTTTTAATCTCCAACCTATCAGGTGTGTTTTTTTTATTTTTTGTAGTGATATATCTTGATGTACCCGGTTGACCACTTGTTTTGTGTTCTGTACATTCTAATATTACTTGGATTCTGTTACCTTTCTTAGCCATTTCTTTATCGTATTAATAAAAAGAATTATTTAATGAAACCGTTTTTTTGAGCGTCTTTCAACACAGCCGTAATTCCTTTTTTGTTAATTGTTTTTATTGTTGAAGCAGCTACTTTTATAGTAATCCACTCACCTTGCTCTGGTAAATAAAAACGTTTTTTAACTAAGTTAACACTAAACTTTCTTTTAGTTTTATTCATGGCATGGGAAACATTGTTTCCTACCATCGCTCTCTTACCCGTAAGTTCACAAACTCTTGACATTTGGTATCTTTATTATATATTATTCTAAATAGGTCTGCAAATAAACGAAAAACAAAACGATTACACAAAAATATTTTCTAGTTTTTTGAAATAAACTTTAAAAGCATTTCTAACGCTACATTTGTTGCTTTTTGTATAACTTTTTCTCGAGGTTGCCCAAGTTCTAAACGTTCGTAAAATACGCCTTTGGGATGAGCAATGGCTACAAAAACAACACCTAAATCATTTTCTGTTGTAGATGATACAGGTCCTGCGTTACCTGTAATTGCGATGGAGTACGTCGATAGAAACTTATTTTTAATCCCAACCGCCATTTCTTTAGCTACTACATCACTTACCACTGAATAGTTATCAACACTTGATTGAGAAACGTTTAACTCGGTTACCTTAATCGCTGTCGCGTAAGAAACTATACTCCCGATAAAATATTGAGAAGCCCCAGCCACGCTTACGATTCTTGATGAAATTAATCCTCCTGTACAACTTTCGGCTACGGATAATGTTTCGTTTCGTTCTTTTAATAGTTTTCCTAATGCGAATTCAACAGGTTGATTTTCATCCAATCCAATCAAAATGTCTTTTCCTAAAATTTGAATTAAGGTTTCAATCTCCGATTGAAGTCTACTCAATAATTCTGTTTGATTTTTACCACGCGCAGATAACCGCAATCGAACCCTTCCTGGGCTGGGCAGATACGCTAATTTAATATATTCGGGTAAGTTATTTTCCCAATTTTCAATTTGTTCTGCCAATAGACTCTCTCCTACTCCATAAACGATTATGGTTTTGTGTATAAAAAACGGACGATCAAATTGTCGCATCAATCGCGGTAAAACTTGCGATTGTACTAAATGTTTCATTTCATACGGCACTCCTGGTAAGGAAATAAAAATCGTTCCCTCTTTTTGCATCCACATACCTGGTGCTGTACCAAAATCATTAAATAATACAACTGATTTTGATGGCACTAACGCTTGATCTTTATTAATTTGAGAAATGGGTCGTTTATAAAATTGCTCGATCAAACGGGTTACATGTGCTAAAACCTCGTCGTTTTGAATCAATGTGTCGTTAAAATATTTCGCGAAAAGTTTTTTGGTGATATCGTCTTTTGTGGGGCCTAAACCGCCTGTAATAATAACTAAATCGACTTGATTTTGTAACCGTTCAAAGGTTGCCAAAATTTGTGATTCGTTATCACCAATTGATAGCATTTGATCAATTGCAACACCTATCGAATCCAATTGTTGAGCAATAAATCCTGAATTGGTATCGATAATTTGACCAATCAAAATTTCGTCGCCAATGGTTACAACAGCCGCTTTCATCAACTATAATTCTTTAAGATATGTTTTTATGCTGTAATCTTTTTGCAACTCTTTTATTGCAGATTTCATCTGTTTATTAAATTCTTTACAAGTGGCTCTAATCTCTTTCTTCTTTCCTTCTGACTTTGCCCATTCAATGATTCGTAATAAATTTTCGTGTGCTGTATCCAAACCAAACAATTCCGTCGAGGCGATGATTGAATTAGAATGTTTAAGGACTTTGTGGTATTTTTTTTTCTTAACTGACTTTCCTATTTTTAAAATTGCCACTTCGCTTTCTGACACAAAAGAAGCGACCATAGCTTGTATGATTTCTATTTTTTTGTTAGAAAGCGAATAAACTTGTGTTAAATTGTAATGTAATGGCATTTATTTAATGGTAACGCTTAATAATTTTTGATCGCCGATATATCCTTCTAACACATCATTGGGTTGTACTGCAGAAACGCCTTGCGGGGTTCCTGTAAAGATGATATCGCCTGTCTTGAGTGTAAAAAATTGAGAAGCATATGCTATGATTTCATCAATTTTCCAAATCATATAATTTGAATTTGACTCTTGAACTGTTTTATTATTTTTATCTAATCGAAAAGAAATTCCGTTATTCAACTCAAGAATTGTTTTTGGCACAAAATCACCAATGACCGCAGAGCCGTCAAAACCTTTACACAATTCCCATGGCAAACCCGATGTAATTAACTCATTTTGAATATCTCGTGCAGTAAAATCAATTCCTACTCCAACCTCTTCATAATAACGGTGTGCAAACTCTTGTTGTATCGATTTACCTGTTTTACAAATTTTAACGATAATCTCTATCTCATGATGGATATTTTGAGAAAAAGAAGGTATATAAAACGCTGTTTTTGATGGTAATATTGCTGAATCTGGTTTCATAAAAATCACAGGAGACTTTGGTCTTTCGTTACCTAACTCGTCAATATGAGCGGCATAATTTCTTCCAACACAGATTAACTTCATAACTTTGTATTCAATTTTCTTAATTTGATTGCTGTTAACACTTTTTTGGTATACAGCGGAAAATCCGATTTTTGAATCCAACTATAATAACCCGGCTCGCTATCTAATATCTCTTCTACAGGTTTTCCTTTGTGCTTACCAAATGAAAAAGTTTCTACTCCGTCTTTGTTTAAGATTATAAACCCTGCAAAATCAACACTTTTATTTCTGCTTGTAAACTCCGACAATACTTTAATATCGTTGGGTAAATCTTCGTATCGATCCAATTGGGATTTTAAAATCTCGTAGGTTGCCAACGTATCTGCAGCGGCGCTGTGTGCATTTTCTAAACTTTTATCACAATAAAATCGGTATGCTGCACTTAACGTACGTTGTTCTTTTTTATGAAAAATAGTTTGTACATCTACCGAAACTCGATTTTTCATATCAAAATCAATATCAACACGCAATAATTCTTCTGCTAATAAGGGAATATCAAACCGATCCGAATTATAACCACCCAAATCCGAATCTTTTATCATTTGATAAATTTGACTGGATAGTTGTTTAAATGTAGGTTCGTTGGCTACTTTTTCGTCGGTAATCCCGTGAATTTCTGAGGATGATGGCGGTATAGGCATTTCTGGGTTTACCAACCACGTTTTACTTTCTTTATTTCCGTTAGGAAATACTTTTAGTATCGATATCTCGACAATTTTATCTTTTACGACGTCTATTCCTGTAGTTTCTAAATCAAAAAAGCAAATAGGTCTATTAAGTTGTAACTCCATGTTGCTCTAATTAAAAACAATTCTTTTTATCATTCCAGTTTTCTAAATATTCGACTACTCGTTTCAAAAACATTCCTCCCAAAGCACCGTCTACAACACGGTGATCATAAGCATGTGTAATAAACATTTTATTCCGAATTCCGATAAAATCACCTTGAGCTGTTTCGATTACTGCAGGCACTTTTCGAATGGCACCTATCGCTAAAATACCCACTTGTGGTTGATTGATAATTGGTGTTCCGAACAAACTACCAAACGAACCAATATTGGTTACCGTAAATGTTCCGTCTGCCACCTCATCTGGCTTCAGACTGTTTGACTTGGCGCGTTTGGCAAAATCATTTACCACCCGAACCATACCTACTAAACTTAAGGTGTCCGCATTTTTAATCACTGGTACAATTAAATTACCCGACGGTAAAGCGGTTGCCATACCAATGTTGATGTCTTTCTTTTTGATGATGGTTGTTCCTTCTACAGAAATATTCATCATTGGATAATCCCGTAATGCTTTGGCTATTGCCAACATAAATATCGGTGTAAACGTTAAGTTTTCACCTTCTCTTTTCTGAAATGCTTCTTTTGTGTTTTGTCTCCAATTCCAAATATTAGTCACATCTGCCTCCATAAAGGATTGCACGTGTACAGATGTTTCAACAGATTCACGCATGTGTGTCGCAATTAATTTGCGCATGCGGTCCATTTCAATCAATTCATGTTGCCCGTTGAGTGATTTTGGTATTAAGGTTGTACGCTCTATTATTGGTGTGGTTTGAATCGGTGTCGATTCAACCTTTTCTATTATTTTTTCTTCTTTAGGAAGATCTGCCGTTTTTGGTTTTGAACTTCGAAGTGCCACATACTCCATAATATCGGACTTTGTCACTCTTCCTTCGCTACCTGTACCTTCGATTTGCTCTAATTCTTCAAATGTTACTTTCTCTTTATTGGCTATATTTTTAACCAAAGGAGAGTAAAATCGTTTCGAATCTGATACATCTATCGGTGTAGCTGGTGACTCGTATGCTGTTTGCGCTATGGTATTTTCTAAAGGTTCTTGTAGGGCTTCTACTATTTCAGCCGAAACTTCTTCTGGCGCTACTTCTTCTTTTATTTCTTGAACAAGACCTTCATTTTCTGCAATAGCATCATCTATTTCTAGAACTGCAATTGTCTCACCAACCTTAATAACATCCCCTTCCTTAAAATTTTGAACGACTAATACACCTGTGTATTCTGATACTACTTCTGAATCAACTTTATCCGTTGCTACTTCAACCACAGCATCGTCAATCGTAATCACTTCCCCAACTTTTTTTAACCAAGAAGTTAATGTAGCCTCCGCCACACTCTCTCCCATATTGGGTAATTTTAATTCGTATTTAGTCATAAGTCCCTATCTATTAGGTAAATTATTTGTTTGGCAAAGGTACATTTTTTAAATATACTACCTCACCTCTACTATCACTTGAATCACTTCCTAAATAAAATTCAGCTTTCGCGGGCAAAATCCTGTAGTAAATTAATTTTGAGCGACAATTTACGATAGTTTCGATTATGTTTTTAAAATTAACAAAATGGTTATCAAAAATGATTTCAACATTTTGAGTCGTATGTTGGCTTACTGTTTTTTTTAATTCTTCAAAACTCGAAACCATGAACCAGTTGTTTTTAGATATTGTTTCTAATTGCTGTTTTAAATCGATTTGATCTGAATATAATACTCGTACACCTATTTTAGCATTTACTATTGTTTTACCTTGTATTTTTTTTGAAAAAGAAAATAGGTAAATCCCTATTTGCATCAATAAATTAAAGAAAAAAGAAACTTTAAAATGTTTTTTATAAAAGAAATTCATCGCCTCCTGAAAACGCTTCATATATTTTGAATCCCTTACCGTACTCTCTCCCTTAAAATGAATCACCGTTGTACCGCCGTAATAATAGTTTTTTAACCCTTTTTGAAGTAATAAATACGACAAATCAATATCGTCGCTATACATAAAACAATCCTCGTCAAAACCACCTACTGCCAAATAATTTTCTTTTTTAAGCAACATAAAAGCGCCTACTAAAATAGGGACTTCCCCACTGTCTGTTTCCGATATATGACTTGCGTAATACGAATCAAACCATTTGTTTTTTGGAAATAATTTATATAATCCGCTAATTTTAGTAAATGCAACCCACGGCTTGGGTACGCCACGTTTAGATTCTGGTAAAAAATTCCCTTTACCATCGATTAAGCGCACACCTAAAGCTCCTAAATCTGATTTGCTCTGAGCAACCGATAAAACCTCTGTAAAAGTTGATTCGCCTACTACGGTGTCTGGATTAAGGATACAAACATATTCACCTTTTGCTTGAGCAACTCCAATGTTATTCCCTTTCGGAAATCCAAAATTGGTTTTATTTTCGATTAAAATTACATTCGGAAATTTTGCTTTAACCATCCCGCAACTACCGTCTGACGAATCATTATCTACGACTATAATTTCGGCATCAATATTTTGTATTGCCTGTTCAACACTTCTTAAACAAAGCTCCAAAAAAGCACTAACATTATAGTTAAGTATGATTACGGATAGTTTCAAAAATTAGGTATTTTTTAAAGATGATTCAAACGAAATTCGATTTATGATACTTCTACCTAAAGTAACTTCATCCGCATATTCAATTTCATCACCAACAGAAATACCTCTGGCAATGCTGGACACTTTAACATCAAACGGACTAATTTGTTTGTAAATGTAATATCCCGTTGTATCTCCTTCCATATTTGCACTGAGTGCGAATATAACTTCCTTGATATCGGATTTTGATACTCTTTCGGTTAATTTTTGAATGGTCAATTGCGATGGTCCGATTCCTTCCATTGGTGAAATTTTACCACCCAAAACATGATACACCCCTTTAAACAATCGTGTATTCTCAATAGCCATTACGTCACGAACATCTTCAACGACACAAACAATCGTATGATCTCGTTTTTCATTGGCGCAAATTTCACAAATTGTGTGATCGGAAAGCGTAAAACATGTTTGGCAGTATTTGATGTCATTTCTGACTCTTTCGATGGCTGTTGTTAAATACGTTGTAGTTTCTTTGGGTTGTTTTAACAAATGTAAAACCAAGCGCAAAGCCGTACGTTTGCCGATACCGGGCAACTGAGACATTTCGTAAACGGCTTGTTCTAATAATTTGGAAGAAAATTCCATTTATACCTATAAATATTTATTTTTTTATTCTATTATGAATAATTGAACGATCTACTTGCAAACCTACTGTTTGATTTTCTGCTATCTCTGAATCGTGTTCAAAAAATATAACTTTTTTATCAAACTGCGCTTGAATTAAAAATTTTCCTCCTTTAAAATAATTTTTCTTTATTATTACTTTAAATGTGGCATTTTCGTTTACTACTAACTCGTGTGGGTAAATTAACACGTCTCCCTCAAAATCTGCGTTAGGTATTAATTCCGTCACAGCTATTGCATTTACTTCTCCAAAAAGTGACGCTACGTAATACGAAGTGGGATTATTATATAAATTAATGGGCGAATCTTGAGCTACGATTTCTCCTTTTTTCATCACCAATACTTGATCCGCAAACGACAAGGCGTCAACACTATCATGCGTGGCTACGATACACGTTATTTTTCGTGTTTTTAAATAATAGAATAAATTTCGACGAAAGGCATTTTTTCTAAAACCATCTATTTGGTTAAATGGTTCATCTAATAATAATAATTTGGGTTCAACTGCGATGGCTCTTGCCAACGCTACACGTTGTTTTTGACCGCCACTTAAAAATCGTGCTTGTACATGTGCAAAATCTTGCATTTCAATCATGTGCAATAATTCGTTTAACCGCCTTCTTTTTTTGGATAAATCAAAATTAGACAAATGTTTACCTATATTTTCGGCAACGGTAACAAACGGCATTAAATCAAAATCTTGAGCAACTAACTTCATAGCGTCATCACCTGGAACCAAATGAAAAGCTGGTCCTAAAATCTCTCTTGAATCAAAATAAATTGATCCGTTAGATAAATCATGTAAACCATACAACAATCGTAACAAAGTACTCTTACCACACCCACTTTCTCCAATAACAGATACATTATCGCCTTTTTCCACGCGAAAAGTAACATCACGAATTACATTTGAATCATTGTATGCAAACGAAATAGCATTAACTTCTAACATAAATTTAAAAAGTACGAAACGACCAAAAACAGTAAGAGTGCGTCTCAGAAACTGAAAACACACCCTTACCTACCCAACCAATAAAAAAACTAACTTTTTTCTAAAAAACAAATCTAATCACTCATTCTCATTTTATATTCTTAACTGTGATTGAATTACTATACAAACATAGTACTTTATTTTCATATAACAATACTAATTTATCAAATATTTTTAAAAAATTATGGTGAAAAATTATGGTGCTACTATTTGCAAGGAATTCGGATGCATTACCATTTTAATTTCTGTACTCGTGATTGGAAATATTTCTCCATCCATTTGTGATAATACTACTTGTGTTGAATGATTTTTGATCAAAACCTGTGTAGCTTGGTAGCAAGTCGCTTCTTTTAAAACCTCTAATTTTTTTAAAAAAACTAATAATCCAAACCATAAAATTTTTAAAAATCTTAATTTTGAGATAACAACTACATCTAACAATCCATCTTGTAAAGAGGCTTTAGGAGTCAAACTAACTTTATATCCCATCTCATTTGAATTGGATACAAAAATCATAAATGGATTTACACTAAACTCTTCTTTATTATCGATCTGTACTTTAACCTCTGTACTTATTTTATTCGATTTTAACGCTTTATAAACAGCCACAACGTAACTGAATAAACTATGATTATTTGATTCTTGATAGTATTTTACAACTGCCGCGTCAAATCCTACACCCGTATTACTAAAAAAATATGAGCCATTAACGCTACCTACATCTATTTTTATTGTTTTTAGGTTTTTAATTACCTCAAGTGCTTCGCTTACTTTTTTGGGGATATTTAAGTTTGAAGCTAAACCGTTACCTGATCCCATAGGAATTACACCCAAAGTTACAGCTGTTCCGATCAAACAGGATGCGACTTCGTTAATTGTTCCGTCGCCACCGCAAGCTACAATTATTGAAGCGCCTTCCGCAATCGACTCTTGTGTTAAAATTAATGCGTGTTGCTTGTATGTCGAATATTTAACCAATACCGAAAATTTATTTACATCAAAAATAGTTTGTAAATATGCTTCAGTTATTTTATTATTCCCTGATCCAGCAATCGGATTTACTATAAAATGTATGATTTTCAAAACTCTACTTATTTAAGTTTTAATTGGTTATTTAAATACAACCAATCCGCTGACTGATACCACGAAATTGCTTCTTCTTGAAAAACAGGATGAACAGGTAATTCTTTTAAATTATTTGTAGATTTATCCCATTGATAAAAATCACCACGCTGTTGATTATTTAAGATTAACAACTTGTCTTTTTTTAAATATCCCAAATGTGTGTAATTTCCGATAAAGGCACGTTCATTTTCTGGATTCATTTTTAACACATCTAATCCATAAAAATTAGACGAATAACTCCAATTTAACATTCCAAACAAAGTTGGGAACAAATCGATTTGAGAACACTGCGTTGTAATCTTTTGTGGATTTGTATTGGGTAAATTATAAATCAATGCTGGAATGTGATAATTCGCAACATCTAATGACCACTTACCTGCACTATTCGCACAATGGTCGGCCATTATTATAAAAACAGTATTTTTAAACCAAGGTTTGTTTTGTGCTTTTTTTATCAACTCTCCGATTGCATAATCAGTATATTTCACTGTTCCTAATCGACCTGTTCCTGATGGAATATCAATTTTATTACCCGGATACGTGTATGGTCTGTGGTTTGAGGTGGTCATTACAAAATCAAAAAATGGTTTTCCTGACTTATGCGAAAGATCTGCTTCTTTGATTACTTTATTGTAAATATCTTCATCACATATGCCCCAAGCGTTTTCAAACGTTACTTCGTGATCGTCAATATTGGTGCGTTTTGCGGGATTTTTATCTCCTATTAAAAAACCACGTCCACGATCAACGATATTAAAACCGTTACCCCCAAAATAGGTATTCATATTATCAAAATAACCATCTCCTCCGTAAAAAAAATTTCTATCGTAACCCTTTTGTCTAAACACTTCACCGATAGTATATAATCCTTGGTTATTTTGTCGTTTTACAATACTACGCCCTTGTGTTGGCGGTATTGATAGTGTTATTGCTTCCATTCCTCTTACGGTACGGGTACCGGTCGCAAACAATCGGGTAAATGTGACACTTTTTTCGACTAATTGATCTATATTAGGTGTGATTTGTAATTCGCTTCCGTAAGAATGTAAAAACTCCGCACTCAAGCTTTCTACACAAATAAAAATCACATTTGGCTTTTGTTCTGTTTTTGTAGAATCCTGCTGTTTGATAGTTCTGAATATAGAATGGTTTGAACTGGGTACAAAATTAGAATTAGGCTCTTTCAACAGTTGTTTCACATTTGTAAAAGCCCTTGCTACGTCGATTGTTTTATAAAACTCGACATACGACAATTCATTGTTTCGAAAAGCGGCAAAAAACGAATAAATTCCTGTTTTTGAAATCTCATTATTGTATCTATTTTGCGAATGCTCTGCATTTTTATTTAAAACAAAAAAGGAGAAAAACAGGGCTACAATTATAATGACAAAAGCAGTTGGTAATTTTTCTTTAAGTGTTGTTTCGCTCAAAAATGACTGCTTAAATACACCCTTTTTATTTGTAAAATAAACGATAATTGCTAGTATGGCCAGTATGGCGCTTAATAAAAATGGGATTGGATATGACTCATTAATATTTTTAACCACCTCATAGGTATAGATCAAATAATCAACCGCTATAAAATTAAACCGACGTTTAAACTCTTCCCAAAAAGTAATTTCTGCAAAAAATGAAAATAAAAAAATCATCATTCCTAAAGAGAAACCGATATATGTTACTATTCGATCAAATTTTGATCCATGCAATTTTGACGGTATAAGTAACAAATACAATACATACGGAATTGCAAAAAATGATATCGTCCCTAAATCAAAAAATAATCCAATTACAAATGTTTTAATTAAAGCGAATGGAGATAAATCTATTTCACTAAAATTCCAGACCAAAAATATAATCCGTATTAAAAAAGATAACATCAAAAATAAAATACCGTATGTTTTTAATACAGAAAACCGTTTTGGGAAAAATTTAAGTTTCATTTTTTAATTTTAATTGGTTTGAAAATTTAAAGTTTTCAAAAGTACGTATTAAAAGTTAATTTGATATTGTAACACTAATGAATTTAATCTATTACCGCTAACAACTGTGCCGTTGTGAACAGCATAAGTAGGTCTGTTTTGCAAATCTAAGGTAACTTTAGACTTATGCCCGTTTATAAAATAGTTAAGCCCTACGTTATAGGTATTTGTTGGTAACGAACCTAAATAATCATACTTAGCTAATGTTGCCGCTGCGTACGGCATAAATCTTCCTTTTGATTTTAAAAAATTTTCCTTTAACAAATAACCAAATTGAGCATAGACTACATTACCTGTTCCAAACATTGGAAGTGCATTTCCAAAAGTAGTTCCTTGCCCTGTAATACCGTTAGAAGCGTTTAAAGTACTGCCATTTGCAGGATTCATAATGCCATTATATCGTAAATAATTAGTTCCATAATCCATTTTAAAAAATCCTAAATAAGCGGAAATTGCTGTTTTCTTTTCTGTATTCAAAGGCATATCTAAAAAGCTTTCAATTGCAATGTGCTTCATATTTTGATAGATTGTGTCGTTAGCTACTCCTTTTTTCCACATGGCATTTTTTTGAAAAATTCCTCCAAAAGCGACGTTAAAAACTTTTTTCTTACCTAAATAAGTTCCCGTCATATAAGGTGTGTTGTTGGATTCATGTTCAAAAAACTGATACATAATATACGCTTGCTGTTGCAAATGATGCCCTTTTTGCGCATAATTGGAAACTGTTGAAAGGGCAGGCAGTGTCGCTCCAGATGATGTTATAGGAAATGGATCACTTAATACCAATCGGTAATCTATTTTACCAATTTGTCCACGAGCAAAAACCGATAATTTTCTACTGAATTGATCGATTTGATCTACAGTAGCCTGTGCAAAAACAGGTACATCCATCGTCATTATGGTTCCTATACTTGGTTGTGAAAATCGAGACAACCCATTAGCAATGGTTAAACCACCACCTAATTTTAATTGGTTACCACTGGTAACTTTATATTCGCACAAGGCATCGTGAAAAAATGGTGCTATTTTTCTGTTTCCATTATTGGAGTTATACTGTGAATTAAAATTGTTTTGTCCAAATTGAAAATACACAAACACTTTATCGGTCAACTGTCCAAAAAACTGAAAACGAGTTCGTCGCAATCCAATATCGGTAGTGTTTGCTGCTGGCATACCTTCGACAGTAGTACCCGGATTACTCTCATTAAAACGCAACCAGGTTTGATTTAACATTGTAGCTTGTATATAATGTGAACCATCCTCGTTAATATCAAACTTTAACGCTTGTTTTTCTTGAGCATAAAAAACCTGTGTTACTAATAAAGCAACAATTAAAAAGATTATATTTTTCATGGTAATTACGCTTTTTTTCTTGCTGCTAATTCGTCGGAAGAAAAAGATTTGTGATTGTCTAAACCAACAATATTAACAGTCCCGCCTGTTTGTTCGTAATCGTCTTTGTATAAATAAAAGTTTTTAACCACTGAGTGATCTACTAATTTAGTCGCACTTAAATCAATAGTTACGTTAAGCCCTTTTTGTATGGCTTCCAATTTAGATTTTATCCCTAAATAATTCGTAAAAATGGCTGATTTCTCAATAGCTATTGTGCAGTTATTCCCTTCGTTAGAAACTTTAATTGGCGCTTTAAATAGTGATGAAATTGGCGCGCCATTCACAACGTGAATAATTATTTTAAGAACAATACCCGCAGCTATACCCAATAATAAATCCTCTAACATGGTTACTAATATGGTAACTACAAAAATGGCCAATTGTTCTTTTCCGATATGAAAAGTATGAGCAAACTCTTTTGGATGTGCCAATTTATATCCAACAGCAATCAACATTGCAGCTAAAGCAGTTGTTGGAATCATTTCGATAAGCGGTGTAGCTAATAACACAAACGCCAAAATAAAAAATCCGTGAAAAAAGTTTGCCCAACGGGTTTTAGCACCGTTGTTTACGTTAGCCGAACTACGAGCTACCTCTGAAATCATAGGTAAACCTCCAAAAACAGCCGCAAATGCGTTTCCTGCACCTACCGCAATTAAATCTTTGTTATAATCTGATTTTCTTTTAAACGGGTCTAATAAATCAATTGCTTTTACGGTTAATAAAGATTCTAAAGAACCTACTAATGCAAACATGACTACATACTTAATAAAAACCCCCATTTGATTGATTCCATCAAAACTTACGTTTACATTAATGCTGTCTACAAAATTCCCAATACTTACCATTTTAATACCTGCTGTTTCTCCTCCAAAATACAACTGAGCCGGAATGGCAATTACAAGTACCACTAATGGAGCGGGTATTTTTTTAATGATTGGATTTTTAATAGATGCCCAACCCAACATAATAACCAAACTTACTACACCAATTATAGTTGCATTAGGGTTTAGATTAGTAATAAATGTAGGAATCTCCGCCAATAGTGCAACTGGTCCTTTTCCTTTGGTTAAAGCCGCATCTACATTAAGTAAAACGGGGATTTGTTTAGCAATAATGATTAATCCAATGGCGGCTAACATTCCGTGTATAGCTGATATCGGGAAAAAATCGACTAGTTTACCCAACTTAAACACACCAAATAACACTTGAACTAAACCTGCTACAACCATTGCGCCAAGTGCCAAGTGCCATCCTAAATTAATGTCTCCTTGACCAAATTCAGCTACAGCACCCAAAACGATAACAATCAAGCCTGCTGCAGGACCTTTAATTGTCAATCTAGACCCCATAAACAAACTAACTACAATACCGCCAATAATAGCTGTAATTAATCCCATTAACGGTGGAAAGTCTGAGGCTTTTGCAATCCCCAAACTTAACGGAAGTGCCAATAAAAAAACGATAAACCCAGAAATAGCATCTGTAGAAAAGTTTTCTTTTAACCCTTCTATACCGTCTTTAGGTGATTTTATTTTTGATATATTTTTCATGATTTATTTTGTAATTGATGTATACACATCATTGATAATTGTTTTTGATTATTTGTCTTTATTTTAAAAGGTCGAATTCGACTCAAAACAATTAACTCAAATGGGTTTTCCAATTACAGAATAAGTCATAGTATGGAATTCTTTTACCCGAATGCAAGCCAATCGTATCAAAAGAAAGCTCCGATTTGTTAGACAATAGCACATAAATATTGTCTTTCCTTTTGACTAAAAAGCGTAGGGTATCAAATTCAACCTCAAATTCAATTTCTGTTTCAGAACAATACGATAAATCGTTTTCTACATCATTAAAATAAACAAATTGCTCCTGTTCATTTTCATGAAAAGAAACGGTATCTGATAATTTTACAGCCTGAAACGGAGTTGATGTATTGAAAAAAAGAAGTGCTATAAGCGAAAAAACCGCTGTAAAACACCAACCTATAAATGAGGTAACCTTTTTATTTTCCAATTTAAAAAGAGTAAATTCTGCATCACAAAAGTAGTTAAAAAAGATTTTTAATCCCATAAATTGATTTCCTTTTTTGAAAATTTTAATTTTACATCAAAACCTTCAAAAAAAATGACTTTAAACGAAATCCTTTCACCTTCGCACCTCAATAAACAAAAGGTTATTATTTTTTTTGAAGAAAATCCCGAACAAAAAAAACACGCTATAGATTTGATGACTTCTAATCAAGAACCTCAAAATTGGCGCGCGGCTTGGATGATAGGGTATTTTGTTTCTAAAAAAGATTCCTCTCTTGTTTTTGATGTTGATTTAATCCTTACTGTTTTGCCTTTTCGGAAAGACGGACACCAACGTGAACTTCTTAAAATCATTATGCAACTTTCTTTAAGTGATGAGCAAGAAGGACGCCTTTTTGATTGCTGTATGACGATTTGGGAAACCGTTGGTAAAAGCCCATCGGTTCGGATTACCGCTTTTGCATTTTTGATACAAATACTCCGTAAATTTCCTGAATTGAGAAATGAAATTGATTTTTTAATGCAACCGCAGTATGTCGATGCACTAACTCCTGGTGTCCGAAAAACATTCGAAAGATTGGTTGATAAGCTATAAAAAAAGCGGTTATTACACCGCTTTCATTTTCTGTTTTATTTCTTCTAAACAAAGATTACCAATACTTCCTTCGTGGGTATGTTTGATATCACGCAACGGCTCAAATGTTCCGTTTTGTATCTCCATTCCCATTTTTTTGTAGGCGTCTCTAAAAGGCATTCCGTTGTTTACCAATTCGTTTAAAGTATCTACACTAAAAAGGTAATCGTACTTTTTATCATCTGTGATATTATCGTTAACGCGAATATCTTTTAATGTATAAATTGCCATATCCAGACACGATTTTAACTCTTGTACTGCTGGTACAATTACTTCTTTTACCAATTGATAATCACGATGATACCCACTTGGTAAATTAGTAGTCATCATAATTAATTGATTGGGTATAGCTTGTATTTTATTACACTTTGCTCGGATCAATTCAAAAACATCGGGATTTTTTTTGTGTGGCATGATGCTACTCCCTGTAGTCATTTCGTCTGGAAAAGAGATAAAATTAAAATTTTGACTCAAATACAAACAAACGTCCATCGCCAAACGAGATAAGGTTCCTGCAACCGAAGCTAAGGCAAAACCTGTACTTTTTTCAGCTTTACCTCGACTCATTTGAGCAGCAACTACGTTGTATTTTAAGGATTCGAATTGCAAACTTTTAGTGGTTGATGTTCTGTTTATTGGAAAAGAACTTCCGTACCCCGCCGCACTACCTAATGGATTTTGATTCACTATTTTGTGTGCTGCATTTACAAAGTGTAAATCATCAATCAAACTTTCTGCGTAAGCGGAAAACCACAAACCAAATGACGAGGGCATCGCGATTTGTAAATGAGTGTAACCAGGTACTAATTTATTTTGATGTGTTTCGGCTAAACGCATTAACAAATCAAAAAGCGCTTTGATTAACGCTTTGATTTCTTCTAATTCATTACGCAAATAAAGGTGTGTCGCGACCAATACTTGATCGTTACGCGAACGCGCCATATGGATTTTTTTACCTGTATCTCCTAGTTTTTCAATTAAGATATATTCTATTTTAGAATGCATATCCTCAAAACCTTCTTCGATAGTAAATTCTCCTTTGGTGATACTGGTTTGAATTGCTTCTAAACCTTCAATTAATTGAACGGCTTCTTCTGAGGTTAACAAACCTACCTCGCCTAACATTTTGGCGTGTGCTTGAGAAGCTATAACGTCGTATTTAGCCAATACTAAATCTAATGCACGGTCATTTCCTACTGTAAAATGATCTATTTTTTCTGCGGTACTAAATCCTTTGTCCCAAAGTTTCATTCGATTATTTTTTAAAGTACGTTAGTTAATAATTGGATATAGGTTTCGATTCCTTCTTCAATTTCTCGGAGATAAATAAATTCGTCTGCTGAGTGCGAGCGTAATGAATCGCCCGGCCCTAATTTTAAAGACTGACAACTCAATACGGATTGATCCGAAAGTGTTGGAGACCCATAGGTTTTTTTACCTAAAGCGATTCCTGCTTGTACTAATGGATGTGTAATTGGTATGGATGACGAATTTAATCGGATACTCCGTGGTTCTAATTTATCACATGGCGCCGCTGCGGTCAAAATATCGATGATTTCAAGATTGGTGTATTTGTCATTAACACGTACATCGATAACCAATTCTGTAGTTCCTGGCACTACATTGTGTTGTTTACCCGCATTGATTTGGGTTACGGTTAGCTTGACTTCCCCTAAGGTTTCAGATACTTTTTCAAATTTAAAATCTCTAAAAAACTCCAACGATTTTATTGTGTTATAAATAGCGTTATCGTTATTTGGATGCGCGGCGTGACTTGCTGTTCCTTTGATGGTGGCATCAAAAACCAACAATCCTTTTTCGGCTACAGCCAGATCCATTAATGTAGGTTCGCCCACGATAGCAACATCTATTTTAGGCAACGTGGCGATTAAACCATTTAATCCGTTGGGTCCTGAATTTTCTTCTTCAGCCGTAGCTGCAATCATTAAATTGTAGTTATTTAATTCTTTTTCATAGAAATAAACAAACGTTGCTAATAACGACACCAAACATCCGCCAGCATCATTACTGCCCAAACCGTATAATTTACCATCTTCAACACTTGCCTGAAATGGATCTCGGGTGTATCCCGAATTCGGTTTTACGGTATCGTGATGCGAATTGAGTAATAAATTAGGCTTTTTAGGATCAAAATATTTATTAAACGCATAAATATTGTTGCCTTGACGCTTAAACGGAATTTTATAATTGGTTAAAAATTGCTCTATTAAAATCGCTGTTTTTTCTTCTTCTGTAGAAAAAGAAGGCGTTTCGATAAGGTTTTTTAGCAATGTAATTGCAGCCTCTTTTAGGTCACTGTATTTTGTCATCGCTTATAGGGTTAAAGTGGTAAATAATGTGTGATCCGACTGTATCATATTGGGGCTTCCGATACAAACTTTACGAACTTGATGGTCTAATGCGTGAAAGCAATTTTCTATTTTAGGAATCATACCGTCCGCTATTATTTTATCATTTAATAGCTGTTGATACGTTTCTGTATTGATTGTTGTGATAACCGATTGCTCGTCGTTGATGTCTCGTAAAACACCTTCTTTTTCAAAGCAATAAAACAATGACGTATCAAAAAAAGGACTCATCCCAATGGCTATTTCAGAAGCTATTGTATCCGCATTGGTATTGAGTAGTTGTCCTTGTTGGTTGTGTGTTATCGCACAAAAAACAGGTGTGATATCGTTATTTAATAAAGTAGAAATCAATAGACCATTTACTTTTTTAACATCACCTACGTACCCATAATCTATTGTGGTTACAGGTCGTTTATCCGAAACGATGGTATTGCCATCGGCTCCTGTTAAACCCATAGCGTTACACGCATTTGCTTGTAATTGAGCTACAATATTTTTATTAATCAAACCGCCATATACCATGGTGATGACATCGACCGTTTCTTTGCTTGTAACACGTCTTCCTTCTACCATTTGAGTAGGAATACCTAGTGTTTCTGATAATTTAGTTGCTTTTTTACCACCACCGTGCACGAGAATTTTAGCTCCTTCTATTCTTGAAAAATCATATAAAAATGATTCTAAAGCCGCTTCGTTTTCGATGACGTTGCCTCCAATTTTTACGATTGTTAAAGGTTTATTTGGCATTTTCTAAAATCTTTTTTAATACTACTTGCGCAGCATACGTTCGGTTATTGGCTTGTTCAATCGTTAATGAATTGTTGGAGTCTAATACCGCATCCGTTACAATTACATTACGTCGTACAGGTAAACAATGCATAAATTTTCCGTTGTTGGTTAATGCCATTTTTCCGGAAGTGATTGTCCAATCTTTATTTTCTTCAGAATTAATGATTTTACCGTAATCGTTGTATGAACTCCAGTTTTTGGTATATACGAAATCCGCATCTTTCAATGCTTCGTCTTGGTTATAAACGATCGTAGTGTTTTTAGTAATTGCAGGATTTAGTTCGTATCCTTTTGGATGCGTGATTACAAAATCAACATCGATACGTTGCATCATATCCGCAAATGAATTTGGTACTGCGTGGGGTAAAGCCCGCGGATGTGGCGCCCAAGTTAAAACCACTTTGGGGCGTGTTGTTGTTTTATTTTCGGCAATAGTTATCGCATCTGCCAAAGCTTGTAAAGGATGCCCTGTAGCACTTTCCATATTTAAAATAGGCACGGAAGCATATTTTTTAAAACTATTTAAAACGTGCTCTTGCTCATCTTTTTGTTTATCCGTTAAGGTAGGAAATGCTCTAATGGCGATGATATCACAATATTGAGAAACCACAGCAGCGGCTTCTTTAATATGTTCCGACGAACCTCCGTTCATTATGGCACCATCTCCGAATTCGATCGTCCAAGCTTCGCCTGTAAAATTAACAATCATCACATTCATCCCAAGCAATGTAGCGGCTCTTTGTGTACTTAAACGAGTTCGTAAACTCGGATTAAAAAACAACATCCCTAAGGTTTTACGTTTTCCTAAGTGTTCAAATTGCCAAGGTTCTTTTTTTAAACTAATGGCTTCTGCGACTAATTGGTCAATATCCTGAATATCATCAAGGTTTAAGTATTGCTTCATTTACAGTACAATTTCATTGTTATTACTACCCAAAAAGGTTGTGCAAAGGTACATTTTTTTTAACTTTACGATATTATATCAATCATAAAACAGTCTATTATGAAGTTTCAAATTTTAAAAAATGTAGTTCTATTATCTTTTTTAACAGCATCTAGCACTTTGTTAGTTAATTGTAGCAAAGACGATTCTACTCCTGCCACCCAAAACATAATCCCTACTCCTGACCCAAATCCAAACCAAGAACCTGTAACAAATTCAACAGAATCCAACTACACTTTCGCAGATGATGGTATGACGTGTAAACCTATAAGCCAAGGCAGGCCTTTTGTGTCAACAGTTCATGTCATTTCTGAGCCTTGCCAGAGTAGTTCTGCCGCTTTGACTTTTTATTTTGATTTATCAAAGCCAATTAAACCCGGCACCTATAAAATAAAACCATCTTCAGAAATTGATGTTCTGACAGGTGCTGGAAATACAACAATGGTTTTTTACAATCACAAATCTAAATATTGGTATGCGCAATCAGGCACGGTTACGGTTAGCACAAATACAAAAGACGCCACCAAATTAGATGTAAAATGGTCTAATCTTGAAGTTAGTACCAATGATGGAGATAAAACAACCTTTACAGGACAGTTAATTGGTGTGTAATTTTTTGTTCATTTTAATTTTCATTTCTATATTTGTAACTCAATTTTTTCACAGAAATGATTCGTACAGTAAAAAATAATTGGTGGTGGAGTAACTTACGTTCAATCGTGGTCGGCTAACTCCTTCAATTATTTTTTGAAAAAACAATAAAAAAAGGCTTGTCAATCACGACAAGTCTTTTTTGTTATTCGTATTTTTGAACCTTCTAAAACTAGAATTTTTACAATGAAATATAAATTACACACCAACTATAAAAAAATACTGGCAGACACGATCACACCTGTGAGTATCTATCTTAAAATTAGAGATAAATTCCCGAACAGTTTGTTGTTAGAAAGTAGTGATTACCACGCCAATAACAATAGTTTTTCTTACATCTGTTGTAATCCGATTGCGAGCATCACGGTTAACAACGAGCAAATCGCTTACGAATATCCTGACGGAAAAACGAACAAAACAGAAATCACATCAGCAACTGATGTGCCTTTTGAAATTCAGCAATTTGCAAAACAGTTTGAAAGCGACGCTCCTGATTTTAAGTTTATCAACAACGGTTTGTTTGGTTACATTTCGTATGATGCCGTACGTTATTTTGAGCAAGTTGAGATTTCTAAAAAAGAAACGAAAAATCAAATCCCTGATATTTACTACGCTATTTATCAAAATATTATAGCTATCAATCACTTTAAAAACGAAGCCTATATTTTTTGCCATAGTGTTGATAAAAACACCAACAACACCCACGAGATTGAACAAATTTTACAATCACGAAACTTTGCTACCTACGCTTTTACGCGCGATGGCGAACATACCTCAAACCTTACGGATAATGAGTTTAGAGAAAATGTCGCTTTAGCGAAAAAACATTGTTACAGAGGTGATGTATTTCAATTGGTTTTATCGCGTCGATTTACCCAAAAATTTAAAGGTGATGATTTTAACTTATACCGTGCTTTACGGAGTATTAACCCATCCCCTTACCTATTTTATTTTGATTACGGGGATTTTAAAATATTAGGCTCATCTCCTGAAGCTCAATTGGTTATAAAAAATAGAAAAGCTGAAATCCATCCGATTGCAGGCACTTTTAGACGTACAGGCAACGATGAAAAAGATGCCAAATTAGCCGTGATTCTTTCCGAAGACCCTAAAGAAATCAGCGAACACGTGATGTTAGTCGATTTAGCCCGTAACGATTTAAGCCGTAACGGTCATAATGTGAAAGTTGAAAATTACAGAGAAGTGCAGTTTTTTTCTCATGTAATCCATTTGGTCTCTAAAGTAACCGGTACCTTACATGATAAAGCAACCACGATGCAAGTAGTTGCCGATACTTTTCCTGCAGGAACATTAAGTGGAGCTCCAAAACACATGGCTTTGCAATTGATTGAAAAATACGAAAAAACAAGTCGTGGATTTTACGGCGGAGCGATTGGTTTTATGGATTTTGAAGGCAACTTTAACCATGCCATTATGATTCGAACTTTTTTAAGTAAAAATCACGAATTGCATTATCAAGCAGGTGCAGGTGTTGTTTCTGAATCTAATTTAGACAACGAAACACAAGAAGTTTACAACAAATTAAGTGCGTTAGAAAATGCCTTAGAAATGGCAGAAACGATATAAATTATGAAAAAGGTATTAGTTATAGATAATTACGACAGTTTTACGTACAATTTAGTTCATTATTTAGAAGAAATGGATTGTTTGGTTACTGTGAAAAGAAACGATCAATTAGATCTTGAAGAGGTAGAAGCTTTTGATAAAATTGTTTTGTCGCCAGGCCCAGGTATTCCTGATGAAGCAGGATTGTTAAAACCCATCATTAAAAAATACGCTCCTACCAAAAGTATCTTAGGCGTTTGCTTAGGACAACAAGCTATTGGAGAAGTGTTTGGCGGAAAACTAATTAACTTAGATAAAGTATATCACGGCGTTGCTACCAAAGTAAAAATCACGGTAGATGACGAAAACTTGTTTAAAGGTTTAGATAAAGAAATTGAAGTAGGAAGATATCATTCTTGGGTAGTTGATGCTAATTTACCCGATGAATTGGAAGCCACTTCATTTGACGAAAACGGACAAGTGATGTCTTTACGTCATAGAACGTACGATGTACGTGGAGTACAATACCACCCAGAATCAGTTTTAACCCCCGATGGAAAAAAGATTTTAGCCAATTGGGTGAATGGTTAATCCTCCCCCAACCCCTCCGAAGGAGGGGAGACTAGAAAGCTATAACTATATCTGAATATAACGTTTAAATAAATTACAAACTAATAAACTCCTATTTACCCCAATAGGAACTCCCCTCCTTCGGAGGGGCTGGGGGAGGAAAAATGAAACAAATACTAAACCGATTAATCAATCACGAAACGCTTTCGAAAGACGAAGCGAAAGCTGTTTTGAACAATATATCTAACGGAGCCTACAATCAAAATCAGATTGCGGCATTTTTAACCGTTTTTATGATGCGAAGCATTACCGTTCAAGAACTAGAAGGTTTCCGTGATGCCTTATTAGAATTGTGTATTCCTGTGGATTTAAAAGGCTATAATGCTGTGGATTTATGCGGCACAGGTGGTGATGGAAAAGACACCTTTAACATTTCTACTTTAGCTTCGTTTATTACCGCAGGTGCGGGTGTACATGTGGCAAAACATGGTAATTATGGTGTTTCGTCTTCTTGTGGGTCGAGTAATGTGTTAGAAAGTTTGGGTATTAAATTCAGTAATGAGGTTGCCTTTTTACAAACGTGTATGGACAAGGCTGGAATTTGCGTTTTGCACGCTCCCCTATTCCATCCTGCGATGAAAAATGTAGCACCTATCCGCAGAGAATTAGGAGTGAAAACCTTTTTTAATATGTTGGGGCCTATGGTAAATCCATCGTTCCCTAAGAATCAAATGGTAGGCGTTTTTAATTTAGAATTGGCACGTATGTATGGTTATTTATATCAGAATACCGATAAAAATTTCACCATTTTACATGCTTTAGATGGTTATGATGAAATTTCGTTAACCTGTGAAACTAAAGTGATTTCCAATAAAACCGAAACCATGATAACGCCCGAATATTTTGGCGTTCGTAAGTTAAAACAAGAAGAAA
>CAYQSQ010000014.1:0-68067 GCA_964420215.1 uncultured Flavobacterium sp.
AAGATTTTAAATATTATTATCCAACTAATGATTTAGTTACAGGACCAGATATTTTATTCTTTTGGGTTGCTCGTATGATTTTTGCAGGTTATGAATACGCAGGCGAAAAACCGTTTACCAACGTATATTTAACGGGATTAGTTCGTGATAAACAACGTCGTAAAATGTCAAAATCATTAGGGAATTCTCCTGATCCATTAGATTTAATTAGAGAATTTGGTGCAGATGGAGTTAGAGTAGGATTGTTGTTGAGTGCTTCAGCAGGAAATGATATTATGTTCGACGAGGAGTTGTGTGCTCAGGGAAAAGGTTTTGCCAACAAAATATGGAATGCTTTTAGATTGATAAATGGATGGGAGGTAAGCGATGCGATTACGCAACCCGAATCTTCAAGAGTAGCGATTGAATGGTACGAAGCTAAATTTCAACAAGTATTATTGGAGATTGAAGATCATTTCGAAAAATATAGAATTTCAGATGCGTTAATGTCGATTTACAAATTAGTTTGGGATGATTTCTGTTCGTGGTTTTTAGAAATGATAAAACCAGCGTATCAACAACCAATAGATGCGGTAACATTTGCGAGTGCTATTTCTATTTTAGAAAATAATTTGAAATTATTGCATCCATTTATGCCTTTCTTAACGGAAGAAATTTGGCAACATATCGCGGAACGTAAGCCATCAGAAGCTTTAATCATTTCGGTTTGGCCAGAGGCAAAACCATTTGATGCGAGTTTGATTTCAGATTTCGGAACGACTATGGAAGTTATTTCAGGATTACGAACCATCAGAAAAGAAAAAAACATCCCGTTTAAAGACGCTATTGAATTAAAAGCGATTAACAATGATGCTATTTCAACGTATTTTGATAGCGTTATTATCAAATTAGGAAACATTTCAGCCTATGAATATGTGACCGAAAAAGTGGATGGAGCCTTATCTTATCGTGTAAATTCAAACGAATATTATATTCCGATCACGGGAGCGATAAATGTAGAAGAAGAAATAGCCAAATTGACCGAAGAATTAAAATACACCAAAGGCTTTTTAAAATCAGTACAAGGAAAATTATCTAACGAGAAATTTGTGAATGGCGCACCCGAAGCAGTCATCGCCAACGAACGCAAAAAAGAAGCAGATGCTTTGGCTAAAATTGAAACTATAGAGTTAAGTTTGGCGGGATTAAAATAGTTAACTACCCATTGTGGGGTAAATTATTATAAATATTAATCTACCAACTTAATTTCAAACATTTTGTCCCAGTTTTTACCTGTTACAAAAATAGTGTTGGTTTTGGCATTGTAAGCGATTCCATTTAAAACGTCCATTTTAGGATGTTTGGTGATTTTTTTTTCTAAATCCGTTAAGTTGATAATGCCTTCAACTGATCCAGATACAGGATTGATGATCGCTATGGCGCTTTTTTGATACACATTAGCAAAGAATTTTCCGTTGATGTACTCCAATTCATTTACACTTTTAATTTTGCTGTTGTTGGTGTAAACATTGATGTGATCTATGATTTCTAAGGTAGTAGGGTTTAATTTCCAAATTTTTTCAGTTCCATCGGATTGATATAAATAAGTACCGTCATTGGTTAATCCCCATCCTTCCATACCTTTGTTGTAGGCGAATGTTTTTATTTTCTTAAGCGTATTTACATCATAAATAAAACCTTGATTTTCACGCCAAGTAAGCTGAATGATTTGGTTGTTAAAAACAGTAATACCTTCGGCAAAATATTTTTGGTCGATATCAATTTTTTTGTAAATCTCGCCTGTTTTTACGTTCGTTTTTCTTAAAGAAGAGCTTCCGTATTGCCCAGTACTTTCAATCAAAGTATCTCTAAAAAACTCTAAACCTTGCGTATAAGCATTCTTATCATGAGGATATGTATTTACTAAAGTATAGTTCACTAATTTAGGAGTGGTAGCCGAAGCAATTTCGATTCGACTTGTGTTTTCTGTTTTTGTGCCTTCTGCGTATACGATTGCTTTGATATTTTGATAGCCTAATTTTTGATTAGATAACCCATAATCTAAAGTTTTATTTTGTACTGCAACACCTACTTTTTGGTTGTTGAGATAATAAATAACAGAGTCTATAGTAATTTTTTTCGGATTTAAAATTGAAAGAGATACGGATTCTTGAGGTTGATATATAGATTTTATTGCTTGATTATCAATAGTAAAAGATGATGTTTGATCTTCCTTTTTACCGCATTGAAAAAATAAAATCCCAGTAAGAAATGCAGAAAATAGAATCGAAATTTTCATAAATATTTGTTTTGAAGTAAGTATTTAAATTAAGCCTAAAAGGTGTTTGCGAAAGTACAAAAAGATTGTATATTTGCAACGGCAAGTCCTACACGACCAGCTCCTGTTGAATCCTCCAGGGTGGGAACGCAGCAAAGGTAAATGGTTGTAGCGGTGCGATGTAGGTCGCTTGCCATTTTTTATTCCAATTATCGTCATATCGTACAGTGGTTTTATCGTATCAGATATACCGTTTATCCTTAAAAGAAACTTTTTCTATTTCGTATGGCTCATACAACCATCGAGACGCCTTAATTATTTCATTATCACATGCTGGGTATACTGGCTATGGCGAATGTACTGAAATTGATTATTATTATGTTTCGTTACAGCAATTTAGAAATCAATTACAGCAACTACAATTTGTAATTGAAAATCAAACGATACAACATCCGACCCAATTTTATGCTTTTTTAGAAAATTTAAACCTACACTCATTCTTGCGATCAGCTTTAGATTGTGCGTATTGGGATTTATTTGGGAAGTTAGAAGCTAAAAGTTTCTTGCAATTGAATCAAATTGAATACAATATCTTGCCAGAATCTACAATTACAGTTAGTGTTGGAACAATACAAGAGCAATTACATAAAATAAATCAATCCGATTGGTTGCATATCAAAGTAAAATGCAACAGAGAAAATGTAACGGATTTAGATCAACTGCTAGTTGCGGATAAAGTAATTTCGTTGGATGCTAATGGAAGTTTTTTACCCAAAGATTGTTCGTGGTTGGAAGAACAATCGTGGACGCAAAAATTTGATTACATCGAACAGCCTATGGCGATGGGTAAAGAAAATTTTACACAATTATCTAAAAGCAACTACCCCAATTGGATGGCGGATGAAGATTGTAAAACGTTACAAGATTTAGATGTCTTACAACCACACTATAAAACGATTAACGTTAAATTAGTTAAATGTGGGGGATTAACACCTGCTTTAGAGTTAATCAAACAAGCGCGAGGTAAAAGTTTTAAAATTATGATGGGCTGTATGACGGAATCTACTATTGGGATTTCTGCAGGTCTTGTGTTAACTCCTTTAGTAGATTATGTTGATTTGGATGGTGCTAATCTTATTTTGAATGATCTCGCTCAAGGTTCTTTTGTTGAAAAAGGAAAAATCTTTTTATCAGATAAAGCAGGATTGGGGATTAAAAAAAATTAACCAGAAGAATTACCCTCTGATTAATTTTTTATATTTAATGCGTTTTGGAGTTAAATCACCACCTAAACGTTTCTTTTTGTTTTCTTCATACTCCGAAAAGCTTCCTTCAAAACAATATACTTGAGAGTCTCCCTCAAAAGCTAAAATATGGGTGCATACACGATCTAAAAACCATCTATCATGCGAAATAATTACTGCGCAACCTGCAAAGTTTTCCAGTCCTTCTTCCAAAGCACGTAAGGTGTTTATATCCAAATCATTGGTAGGCTCATCTAGCAAAAGTACATTCCCTTCTTCTTTCAGCGTCATCGCCAAGTGCAAACGGTTACGCTCACCACCTGACAACGTAGCTACTTTTTTGTTTTGATCACTACCGCCAAAGTTAAAACGTGATAGATATGCTCTAGAGTTTACTTGACGTCCGCCCATCATGATTAACTCTTGGCCGTCACAAAAATTTTCCCAAATGGATTTGTTGCTATCAATATTTGAATGGGATTGATCTACGTATGCAATTTTTACTGTTTCACCAATACTAAACTCACCACTATCAGGGGTTTGTTCAGCCATAATCATTCTGAAAATGGTGGATTTACCTGCTCCGTTAGGTCCAATAATTCCTACGATTCCTGCTTGTGGCAATACAAAATTTAAATCATCATACAATAACTTGTCTCCAAAAGCTTTGGCAACGCCTTTGGCTTCGATTACGTTTGTACCTAAACGAGGTCCGTTAGGGATGTAGATTTCTAATTTTTCGTCTAATTGTTTTTGATCTTCGTTTAAAAGCTTGTCGTAGTTTTGTAAACGTGCTTTTTGTTTGGTTTGTCTACCTTTAGCGCCTTGGCGTACCCAATCCAACTCGCGCTCAAGTGTTTTTCTGCGTTTTGAAGCTGTTTTTTCTTCTTGCTCCATTCGTTTTGATTTTTGATCTAACCAAGACGAGTAATTCCCTTTCCAAGGAATGCCTTCTCCTCGGTCTAATTCTAAAATCCAACCGGCTACGTTATCTAAAAAGTATCTATCGTGTGTTACAGCGATTACTGTACCCGCGTATTGTTGTAAATGTTGTTCTAACCAAAGTACAGATTCGGCATCTAAGTGATTCGTGGGCTCATCTAATAATAAAACATCGGGTTGCTGTAATAACAAACGACATAAAGCTACGCGGCGGCGTTCACCACCAGAGAGTACATTGATTGGAGTATCTCCGTCTGGTGTGCGAAGGGCGTCCATTGCAATTTCTAATTTGGTATCGATTTCCCAAGCTCCTGCTGCATCAATTTTATCTTGAAGATCAGCTTGCTGATCCATCAATTTTTGCATTTTATCGGCATCCTCATACACTTCGGGTAAACCGAACATGTCATTGATTTCGTTAAATCGATCCAAAAGAGCTACTGTTTCAGCAACGCCTTCTTTTACAATTTCGATGACTGTTTTGGTCTCATCTAATTGAGGTTCTTGCTCTAAGTATCCAACGGAATAACCTGGTGCAAAAACTACATCACCTTGATAATTTTTATCAACACCAGCGATAATTTTTAATAATGAAGATTTACCCGATCCGTTTAGACCTAAAATACCGATTTTAGCTCCGTAAAAAAAGCTGAGGTAAATATCTTTTAAAACTTGTTTGTTTGTGCTTGAGTACGTCTTGCTTAAGCGAGACATCGAAAAAATTACTTTTTTATCGTCTGACATGATTATATTATAAAAATGTGAAGTATTGATTTAAAGCATTGGTTACCTCAGGATGGGTACCATCAAGATAATAAATTCCTAAAAAAAACAACAACAATCCAATAAGCATAAGTGCCAAAAATATTTTTGCTCCTGCTTTGTTTGGAACTCTACTCGAGTTTTGGTAATCGGTTTGTTGTATTATTTCGGAGTAATCAATCATTCTAATTGCAGAAAATTATTTTCGGATGCAAAGAAAGTCAATTTTATTGAATTCATAAGAATATTTACCGTTAAATAATTAACTCAAAAAAGTATTTTTTTAATTAAAAATAGCAATCAAAAGGTCTTTTAATAGGTCTTCTTGCGTAGCATTAGCTGCATGAACACCTTTTCCGTGTAAATCAATGGTACGTATGGATGTGATAATTTGGCTGACTTTTTTCATAGGATAATTACGAGCGGCTATTTCATAATCTTTTATAAAGTATGTACTTCCTATTTTTAAGGTTTTCATAACATTACTGGGCGACTTGTCTGTAATGCCGTGATATTGCATAATTTGCGTAAAGTAGGTAAATACCATACTTAATGTTACCACTAAAGGATTTTCTTTGGGGTTGTTTTTAAAATGTGTAATGATTTGAAACGCTTTGATTTCGTCACGTTGACCAATCGCTTTTCGCAATTCAAAATTGTTAAAATCTTTACTGAATCCAATATTTTTTTCGATATCATCTGCTGTAATAGTTACCATTTTAGGAACAACCAGCTTTAATTTTTCGAGTTCGTTGTTGATTTTGGCTAAATCATTACCTAAAAATTCAGCTAAAAGGGTACTCGCTTCAGGTTGGATAGAGTAACCTTTACTGGATAATGTTTTTTTGATCCAATCACCAACTTGGTATTCTTTAATTTTAATACTCTCAAAATAAATTCCTCTTTTTTGAATGAGTTTATAGGTTTTTTTGCGCTTATCCAGCGTTTTGTATTTATAACAAAAGACCAATACCGTGGTTGGTTGTGGGTTTTCGAGATAGGCATCCAATCGATCAATTGTTTTGACTAAATCTTGGGCTTCCTTTACAATAATAACTTGCTTATCGGCCATCATCGGAAAACGTTTGGCGTGCGAAACGATTTCATCAACCGTTACATCACGACCATAAAGTACCATTTGATTAAAGCCTTTTTCTTCTTCCGTTAAAATGTTTTGTTGAATAAAATCCGAAAGTTTGTCAATATAATACGGTTCATCTCCTGTTAAAAAATAAAAAGGGCTAATGTTTTTAGCTTTGATATCTTTTACTATTTGAGTTATAGCTTCCACCTTTTTGTTTTTTAGATTACTTTTGTTGTATGCGTGCTTTAAATTTTGACACTTTTCAGTTTCGATTCAAAAATAACGAAAATAAAACGCTTATTTTTGATGAAATCCGTAAAAAATTTATGATCCTCACACCAGAGGAATGGGTGCGGCAACATGTTGTTCATTTTTTAATGTATCAAAAAAAATATCCAAAGTCATTAATTAATGTGGAAAAAAAATTACTCGTAAACGGCATCACCAAACGGTATGATGTTGTTGTTTATGAGCCAACGGGAAATGTGTTTTTATTGGTAGAATGTAAAGCTCCTGATATTGTAATAAAACAAGAAACATTTGATCAAATTGCACGTTACAATAGTAAGTTATGTGCGCAGTATTTAATGGTAAGCAATGGTTTAGATCACTATTATTGTACGATGGATTATAGTAATGAAAAATATACTTTTTTGAGAGAATTACCTGATTATAAAACAACAGATCAATGAAGGTTGCAGTAGTAGTTTTAAATTGGAACGGCGAAAAACTTTTAAAACAATTTTTGCCAACTTTGATTAAATATTCAAAGCAAGCAGATATTTATGTGATAGATAATTGTTCTACCGATGATTCGGTAATGTTGTTACAAGAATCTTTTTCAGAAGTAAAAATTATTTCAAACACAATAAATTGGGGGTTTTCAAAAGGGTATAACGAAGGATTAAAATCCATTTCGGCAGATATTTTAACACTCGTTAATTCGGATATTGAAGTGACTGAAAATTGGCTCGATCCCATTATTTCAAAATTCGAAAGCCAACCTCAAACAGCCATTATTCAACCCAAAATTTTAGATTATAAGCAAAAAACTCATTTTGAGTACGCAGGAGCAGCAGGTGGTTATATTGATAAATATGGCTATCCGTATTGCCGAGGAAGGATTTTTGATACGGTAGAAAAAGATGTAGGTCAATATGATGATAATACTTTAATTCATTGGGTTTCAGGAGCTTGTTTTTTTATCCGTAAAACAGTTTTCGATGCGCTACAAGGTTTTGATGAAGATTTTTTTGCCCATCAAGAAGAAATAGATTTATGTTGGCGTGCTCGAAATAAAGGCTATCAAATCGGCTATAGTGCCCAATCTGTTGTATATCATATTGGTGGTGCGACATTGGATAAAAGCAACCCAAACAAAACTTTTCTTAATTTTAGAAATAGTCTGTATATGTTGGTTAAAAATTTGCCGCAAAAATATTTATTTAGGATTGTATTTATTCGAATGGTTTTAGACGGAATAGCCGGAATACGATTTTTATCACAAGGGAAAATCCGTTTTGTAATCGCGATTTTAAAAGCGCATTTTTATTTTTACAAAAATGGATTTAAAATGTATAAAAAAAGAAATGGAGATAAGTCAGATGGTTATTTTGAACATTCTTCAATTATAAAATCGTATTATTTGGATAAGAAAACTACTTTTAATTCTTTAAAAAAATAATATATGTTTATTGAAAAAGCATTACACCCTCAAAACCAATTTTATAAATATATTTTAGGTTGTTTCGTGATAGCCATCGCTTTTATAATCGGACAATTACCCTTAACAGGTTACTTGTTTTATCTCTCGTCGTCTAAAGGAATTGCGATGCCTACTTCAGAAACAGAAATATTTCAAATAATGGATTCCAGTTTAGCGTTGGTCTTATTTTTGTTAACTTTTGTAAGTGTTTTTGTGTTTCTTCCCACAATAGTTAGAGGGCTTCACAAACTTGATTTTAAAGATATTATAACAACACGAACTACTATTGATTATAAAAGAATATTATTTTCTTTTTCTATTTTAGGAATACTTATTCTTGTGACAACAGGATTAGATTATTTGATATCACCAGAAAATTATATTGTACAATTTGATTGGATTAAATTTTTAATATTATTTATAGTTGCGGTAGTGCTAATTCCAATCCAAGCCACGGTTGAAGAATTATTATTTAGAGGCTATTTAATGCAAGGATTTGGTGTGTTGTTTAAAAACAATTTCGTACCACTACTGTTGACCTCAATTTGTTTTGGCTTAATGCACGGACTAAATCCCGAAGTAGCAAGAATGGGCTATGTTATAATGATATTTTATATTGGTACAGGATTCTTATTAGGTGTGATAACTTTGATGGATGGAGGTATGGAGTTGGCCATTGGATTTCATATTGCTAATAATTTAATCTCAGTACTGTTGGTTACCACAGATTGGGGGGCATTGCAAACAAATTCCATTTTAAAAGATATTTCAGAACCTGATTTATTCTATTCGATTTTCTTTCCGTTAGTAGTGGCATATCCCATACTTTTAGTTATTTTTGCTAAGAGATACCAATGGAATAATTGGAAACAAAAATTGTCAGCAACTATTAATTATAACGCTATATAATAATGAAAACACCAACATATCACAATGTTCATAACCGATTTAAACTAAACGGATTTGAATTTAAAAAAGATGATTTACAAAGAGTTGCATATAGTTTTATTAAAGAAGGAGAAGACTTTGAAAAATCAGTAGGGAGTTTTATTTTGGATTGGTTTGATGAAAAATCATTTGTAGAAATTGAAACATCAGGTACAACTGGTGAACCTAAAACGATATTGGTTGATAAACAAGCTATGGTTAACTCAGCCCTAGCAACAGGCGATTTTTTCAACTTAAGTTCAGGTGATAAAGTATTACATTGTTTGCCTACAAAATATGTAGCTGGTAAAATGATGTTTGTGCGTGCCTTTATTTTAGGTTTGGATATGGATTTTGTAGCCCCAAGTTTGAAACCATTGGATGCCGTTGAAGGAGAATACGATTTTTGTGCAATGGTACCGATGCAATTAAAATACTCGATAGATCAATTATCTCGTGTAAAAAAAATAATCACAGGAGGTGTTAAAGTGCATAAAACATTAGAAGATTTAATTATCGAATCTGGAGCTACTACCGAAATATACGAAACATATGGTATGTCAGAAACCATCACTCACGTTGCTGCAAAAAGAATAGGAGAAGAAGCTTTTACACTTTTGCCTAACATTACAATATCTAAAGACGATAGAGATTGTTTAGAAATTGTTGCACCAAACATCTCATCTGAAAAAATAATCACCAACGATATTGTTGAAATTTTACCTAATAATACTTTTATCTGGATCGGACGTTACGATAACATTATTAATAGTGGAGGCATCAAAATGATACCAGAACAAATTGAAGAGAAATTAAGTACAAAAATTGACCGTCGTTATATCGTAGCTGGTTTACCGGATTCATTATTAGGGCATAGAGTGGTTTTAGCAATTGAAGGAGAGCCTTTTGATGTAAATAAAAATGAGGTGTTTTCATCTTTAAAAAAATACGAAAAACCAAAAGAAATCTTTTTTATAAGACATTTTGCAGAAACACCAACAGGTAAAATTATCAGAAACGAATCGTTAGAAAAGTTTAGATATTAAAATTTTAATCAAATGTAATTATCAATAGCTGTATTTTATTTTAGAGTACGGCTATTTTTTTATTTTTAGGAAAGTTTTAAAATCTTATATGTTACAAAAAAAAAGCTGCTTCAAAGTAAACAGCTTTTATATATATTCAAAAAAAAAAATCGATTACAATTTCTCAATCCATAATCTAGCATTTATAAAAGCTTCTAACCAAGGCGTAACCTCGTCATTGCGGTTAGTTGGGTAATTTGCCCAGTTCCATTGAAAGATTGAACGCTCAATATGTGGCATCATTACCAAGTGACGCCCTGTGGTGTCGCACAACATAGCCGTATTGTAGTCAGAACCATTTGGGTTTGCTGGGTAGCTTTCATAACCATATTTACCAACAATGTTGTAGTTGGCTTCGTGTTCTGGCAAGTTAAATTTTCCTTCGCCATGTGATACCCAAACACCTAAGGTGCTGCCTGCTAAAGTGGATAACATCACCGATTTGTTTTCTTGAATTGTAACAGATGTAAAGATGCTCTCGTGTTTATGACTATCGTTGTGAAGCATTTTTCCGTGTACTTTGTGCTCTGGGTTGATTTTTTCTAATTCCATCAACAATTGGCAACCATTACAAATCCCGACAGATAAGGTGTCTTCTCTTTTAAAGAAATTATCCAAAGCTGTTTTTGCTTTTTCGTTGTATAAGAAAGCTCCAGCCCAACCTTTGGCTGAACCTAAAACATCTGAGTTAGAGAATCCTCCAACTGCACCAATAAATTGTACATCTTCTAGGTTTTCACGTCCCGAAATCAAATCGGTCATGTGAATATCTTTCACATCAAAACCTGCCAAATACATTGCATTGGCCATTTCGCGCTCAGAATTACTTCCTTTTTCACGAATAACCGCTGCTTTTGGACGCGGTTTGCTGTTGTCAATTGTTGGTTTTATACCTGTAAATTGAGTTGGAAAACTAAATTGTAAAGCTTGGTTTTTATAATTGTCAAAACGTGCTTGTGCAGTTCCGTTTTTAGATTGTTTTTGGTCTAATAAGAATGAGGTTTTAAACCAAATATCTCTGTATTTTGCAACATCTAATCCACATGGACCAAAGTCTAAGATACCGTTTGTGGTTGCTGTTCCTAATTTATAGAAAGAAACATCATTTGCTTTTAATTTAGCTTCTAAATCCGCATCATTTTTCGCTTGAAAAACAAGTCCGATATTCTCTGCAAAAAGGTATTTGATAATGTCTTTTTCTTCAAAAACAGAAAAGTCTATTTTTGCGCCTAAATTTACATCGGCAAAACACATTTCTAACAAAGTAGTAATTAAACCACCGCTTCCAATATCATGACCAGCTATAATTTGGTTATCCGAAATTAATTCTTGAACGGTATTGAAGGCTCTTTTAAAGAATGCCGAGTCTTTAATAGTAGGTACTTCTGTACCAATTTTATTTAAGGTTTGAGCAAATGAACTACCGCCCAATTTAAACTCATCTTGCGATAAATTGATGTAGTAAATCGAACCAGCGTCTTTTTGTAAAACAGGTTCTACTACTTTTTTAATGTCCGTACAATGTCCTGCTGCCGAGATGATTACCGTTCCTGGTGCAATCACTTCGTCATTAGGGTATTTTTGTTTCATCGAAAGTGAATCTTTCCCAGTAGGGATGTTGATTCCTAATTCAATAGCAAAATCAGAACAACTTTGTACCGCTTCGTACAAACGAGCGTCTTCGCCTTCGTTTTTACAAGCCCACATCCAGTTGGCCGATAATGAAATGCCGTCCAACCCATTTTTGATTGGAGCCCAAACAATATTAGATAGTGCCTCAGCAATTGCGGTTTTAGTACCTGCCGCCGCATCAATCAAAGATGCGATAGGCGAGTGCCCAATAGAGGTAGCCAGACCTTCTTTACCCAAATAATCCAGAGCCATAACCCCACAGTTGTTTAAAGGTAATTGCAAAGGTCCAACGCATTGTTGTTTGGCAACCTTACCGCTTACACAACGGTCAACTTTGTTAGTCAACCAGTCTTTACAAGCTACGGCTTCTAGCTGTAATACTTGTTCTAAATAGGTTGATATGTTTTTTTTATCGTAGCTTAATTCAGCGTATTTACGGTAAATTGTTTTGTCTGTTATAATCGTTTTTGGTGAACTACCAAAGAAATCTTCCAAAGCATAATCCATCGGTTTTTCACCCGTAGTTTTTGATTGAAAAGTAAAACGATAGTCGCCCGTAACGTCTCCCACTTGGTACATAGGCGAACGCTCTCTGTCGGCAATGCGTTGCAGGCTGTCAATGTCTTTTTGAGCAATAACCAATCCCATACGTTCTTGCGATTCGTTCCCAATGATTTCCTTAGCCGATAGGGTAGGGTCGCCTACAGGCAATTTGTCTAAATCAATCAATCCGCCGGTATCTTCTACCAATTCAGAAAGACAGTTTAGGTGTCCACCAGCACCGTGGTCATGAATGGATACAATTGGGTTAAAGTCGCTTTCTACCAAACCACGAATGGCATTGGCAGCACGTTTTTGCATTTCTGGATTCGAACGTTGTATAGCATTCAGCTCAATACCAGTACTCATAGCACCTGTATCTGCCGAAGAAACCGCGGCTCCACCCATTCCGATTCTATAATTTTCACCTCCAAGAATAACGATTTTATCACCTTCTTGAGGCTTGTGTTTTAAGGCTTGATCTAATTTTCCGAAACCAATTCCCCCTGCTTGCATAATCACTTTGTCATAGCCTAATTTGCGAGCGTCTTCTTCATGTTCGAAAGTCAATACAGAACCCGTAATCAAAGGTTGTCCAAATTTATTACCAAAATCAGAGGCTCCATTTGATGCTTTTATTAAAATATCCATGGGTGTTTGGTACAACCATTTTCTTTCTTCTACAGCATTTTCCCAAGGTCTATTTGCTGACAAACGAGAGTAAGAGGTCATGTAAACCGCAGTTCCTGCCAATGGTAACGAACCTTGTCCACCTGCCAAACGGTCACGGATTTCGCCTCCTGATCCTGTTGCAGCACCGTTAAAAGGTTCTACAGTAGTAGGAAAATTATGTGTTTCTGCTTTTAATGAAAGAACTGAATCAAATTCTTTGGTTTCGTAAAAATCAGCTTTGTCTGCAGATTTTGGTGCAAATTGCTGTATTCTTGGCCCTTTTACAAAAGCTACGTTGTCTTTATAAGCCGACACAATATCGTGGGGGTTTTCTTGTGATGTTTTTTTGATTAATTTAAAAAGAGAAGTTTCTTTTTCTATCCCGTCAATTATAAATGTACCGTTGAAAATTTTATGACGACAGTGTTCAGAGTTAGCTTGTGAGAAAGCAAAAATCTCAGAATCGGTTAGTTTTCTACCCAATTTGATGGCTAGATTGTTTAGGTATTCTACTTCTTCGGGGCTTAAAGCCAATCCTTCTGATTGGTTGTAAGCCGCAATATCATCAATATCTAAAATAGTTTCTGGAGCAATGTTTATAGTAAAAATATCCTGATTTAATTCGGTGTATTTTTGCGAAAGCATCGGGTCAAAATCAGTGTTTTCTGCTGTTGATGGTTGAAATTCTTCAATTCTGATAATTCCAGAAATTCCCATATTTTGAGTGATTTCTACAGCATTGGTACTCCAAGGCGTAATCATGGTTGCGCGGGGACCAACAAAAAAATCCGTTATTACGGATTTTTCTATTTTATGTGCATTGGCAAAAAGCCAGTTTAGTTTTGATATATTTTCGGTTGAAATCGCTGCTGTAGTTTGCACAGCATAAATAAGTTTATTCTCGTTTTCAAAGAAATGAATCATTTTTAAAAAATTTATCAGGTGATTTTAAGTATACAAAGGTAATAAAAAAGGGCTATTCGATTTTGTCAAATAGCCCTTTTTTAAAGTTAAAAATATTACTCAATTTTTAGCACCAAAGATTCTAAAGGTTCGATACGAATTCTAGATTTTGCAGTGCCGTGTTTGATTGTTAAATCTGCAGCAAATTGCTTGTATAGTTGATCGTTTAATTTGTAGGTGCCGTCGGCTAATTTCATGGCTTTAATAACATCGTTTGGAATTTGTAAATCAAATGCAAACCAGTTATTAGCATCAAAATTAGTCACTATTAAAAAACGCTCGCCGTTTTTCCAACGTACAAATGAATGTACTTTGTCGTTATAAAACTCGGTATTTTGACGGTTATATAAATGAATATCGCGGTATTCGCCTGTAAATGCTTTTTCGGTAAGCGAAAGATTTAAGAGTCTTTTGTAAAAATCACGAAGACTTTTTTCTGCAGGAGTCGATTTACCTCCGTCAAACTTTTTACCATTAACCCAACGTTGGTAACTTGGTACACCGATATAATCAAAGATTGATGTACGTGACGCGGAACCAAAACCAGCATTTTCTGCTCCAGCTTCTCCGACTTCTTGTCCGAAATAAATTAAAGTAGGCGAGGTACTGATTAAGGTCGAAACGGTCATTGCTGGTTTTCCTTTAAGGGCATTACCTGCAAACTCAGGACTTGCGATACGTTGCTCATCATGATTTTCTAAAAAGTGTAACATATGGTGCTCTATATCAGCCATATTACGTTGGATATGGGCGATGGTGTCTGTACTTCCGTGTCCTTGCATAGCCCATTTAAGGTTGTCATACAATTCTACTTTGTCATATAAATAATCCATTTTTCCTTTATGAATATAATCACGGTATAAAGATGGGTTGTAAACTTCAGCTAATAAAAAAGCTTTAGGGTTTTTCATTTTTATAGCTGAATTCATATAACTCCAAAATTCAACAGGAACCATTTCGGCCATATCAAAACGGAAACCATCAATGCCTTTTGCTGTCCAGTATAGAGCGATATCTCTAAATTTAACCCATGAGCTAGGTACACTTTTGTTTTTCCAAAATTCAAAATGTGCTTTGTAATCTTTTTTGTCGTATCCTTCGGGTAATTCGTCAAAATCTTTGGTTCCGTCAGGTTTGATTCCGTAGTTTATTTTTACAGTTTCGTACCAATCATTAAAATCAGGTTGCGCTAAACGAGATCCGTTACCTGTCCATTTAGCAGGGCTTTCTATAAATTTTTGGTCTGCTAGTGGGTTTTTCTCTCCACCCAAAGGTTTGTAATTGTTGTGTGGGTTAGGTACTTTAAAGTCTTGACCAGTGATGTAATAAAAATTATTATCTCTGTGATATTCTAAGGAGGTATTATCTGTAGCTCCAAAATCCTGAACTCCTTTTGGGTTATTGCTACCTACATATTTACGAGCTACGTGATTGGGTACAATATCAATAATGGCTTTTAATCCGTTTTGGTGTGTACGGGCGATTAAAGCTTCAAATTCTTCTAATCTTTTGGCTGGATTTGTAGCTAAATCAGGGTTGACATTGTAATAATCTTTTACAGCGTATGGTGAGCCCGCACGACCTTTAACAACATCTGGATCATCATTAGCTATTCCGATATTGGTGTAATCGTTAATAACAGCGTGATGGGGTACACCCGTGTACCAAATATGAGTAACTCCTAATTTTTTGATCTCTTGTAAGGCTTCATCGGTAAAATCGTTAAATTTTCCGACACCGTTTTCTTCGATTGTGCCCCAAGGTTTGTTTGTTTCATTAGTATTACCAAATAATCGGGTAAATACTTGATAAACAACTTCTTTTTTTTGTGTTTCTTCCATTGTATCAGTTTCTTTTACTTCTTTTTTTTCTGAATTGTTACAGCTTGTTACCATAATAGCAACAATGCCTAATAATGAGATTGTTTTTTTATTCATAAAATTTAGATTAACGTTGAGTTAAGTTTTTTTAACAAAAATTAACTTAAAGCGTAAAAGTAATAAAATGCAACAAAAATAGAAGTGCTTGTTTGATAAATGTTCTGTGATTTAATTGTATTACAGTACTGTGAGAATTATCTTTGTTGATTATACCTATTATTTTAGCACTATGGAACAGTATTTAAGTCAGCTTAATGAGGCACAACGCGCTCCCGTTTTACAACAAGATGGACCAATGATTGTAATCGCAGGAGCAGGTTCGGGCAAGACCAGAGTACTTACCATTAGGATTGCTTATTTGATGAGTAAAGGAGTAGATGCTTTTAATATATTGGCTCTAACCTTTACCAACAAAGCGGCTCGCGAGATGAAAAGTAGGATTGGTAAAATTGTAGGTAGTACCGAATCCAAAAATCTTTGGATGGGAACATTTCACTCTGTATTTGCTAAAATATTACGTTTTGAAGCGGATAAATTAGGCTATCCTTCAAATTTTTCGATATACGATTCACAAGATTCCTTACGCTTAATAACCGCAATTATTAAAGAAAATCAATTAGATAAAGATATTTACAAACCCAAACAAGTGTTAGGAAAAATATCTTCGTATAAAAATAGTTTAATCACGGTACGTGCTTATTTTAACAATCCCGAATTGCAAGAAGCTGATGCTATGGCAAAAAAACCGCGTATCGGTGAGATTTATCAGCAATATGTAGATCGATGTTTTAAGGCTGGAGCGATGGATTTTGATGATTTATTATTAAAAACCAACGAATTATTGACCCGTTTTCCGGATGTATTGATGAAATATCAGGATCGTTTTCGATATATTTTAGTGGATGAGTACCAAGATACCAACCATTCACAATATTTAATCATAAAAGCGTTATCCGATCGGTTTCAAAATATATGTGTAGTTGGTGATGATGCCCAAAGTATCTATGCTTTTAGAGGAGCGAATATTAATAACATTCTCAATTTTCAGAAGGATTACGATGGGGTACAAATGTATCGTTTGGAACAAAATTACCGCTCTACCCGAAACATTGTCGAGGCAGCCAATTCAATCATTGATAAAAACAAAACCAAATTAGATAAAGTTGTTTGGACGGATAATGCCGATGGTGCAAAAATAAAAGTACACCGCAGCATGACCGATGCCGAAGAAGGACGTCACGTGGCCAGTACTATTTTTGAACAAAAAATGGCGCAACAATTACAAAATGGCGCATTTGCCGTATTGTACCGAACCAATGCCCAATCTCGTGCTATAGAAGATGCTTTTCGTAAAAAAGATATTCCGTATCGCATTTATGGAGGTTTGTCATTTTACCAACGTAAAGAAATAAAAGACGTACTCAGTTATTTGCGTTTGGTTATCAATCCAAAAGATGAAGAAGCACTGATGCGGGTAATTAATTACCCAGCGCGAGGTATCGGAAATTCAACTTTAGAAAAATTAACCATTGCAGCCAATCATTATAAAAAATCTGTTTTTGAAGTGATGCAAAACATTGATAAAATAGATTTAAAAATCAATGAAGGCACCAAAAATAGATTATTAGACTTTGTACAAATGATACAAAGTTTTCAGGTATTGGATCAAACGCACGATGCTTTCTTTTTAGCGGATCACGTAGCACGTAAAACAGGGTTGTTACAAGAATTGAAAAAAGACGGTACGCCCGAAGGAATCACCCGAATCCAAAACGTAGAAGAATTACTCAACGGGATGAAGGATTTTATCGAAGGGCAAAAAGAAATAGACGGAGCCAGAGGTTCGTTAAGCGAATTTTTAGAAGACGTAGCCTTAGCAACCGATCTTGATAAAGATACAGGAGACGACGATCGCGTGGCGATGATGACCATACATTTAGCCAAAGGATTAGAATTTCCACACGTGTTTATTGTTGGGATGGAAGAAGATCTATTTCCGAGCGCGATGAGTATGAGTACCCGTAGCGAGTTGGAAGAAGAACGTCGATTGTTTTATGTAGCCTTAACCCGTGCCGAAAAACAAGCGTATCTAACTTTTGCACAATCCCGCTACCGTTGGGGAAAATTAACAGATGCAGAACCTTCACGATTTATCGAGGAAATAGATGAACAATATTTAGAATATACCACCCCCGTTAATAATTATAGGTATAAATCGTTAATTGATACCGATATTTTTAAAGAAGTGGATAAATCTAAACTCCGTCAAATTAAACCTATAGCAGGCACACCACCGCGATCAAACCCACAAGATGCTCCCAATATCCGAAAGTTAAAACCTATAGATACCGCGCAACCCAAGCCCAGAGCCGACAACGGAACCAAATTAGAAACAGGAAATTGGATCATGCACGAGCGTTTTGGTAAAGGTCAAGTAATTAATTTAGAAGGAGTCGGTGGCGATAAAAAAGCCGAAATCAAGTTTGAAGTTGGTGGAATAAAAAAATTACTTCTCCGTTTTGCTAAATTAGATGTTATTGGGTAAAAGTTGTTTGTTGCAAATAATTACTACGGTATTGTTTTCAGCAAGTAAATTAAGGGCAGGGATGCTGATATGAATTTCAGGATGGTCTAAAACCAAAAAACCAATATCTTCAATAGGTATGGAGCTTTCTTTGGTTTCTGATTTTATAACTAATTGCAGGTTTTTGGTGGTAATACTATTTCTGTTTTCCACCAATAGAGTACGTTTTATCATGGTTAGGAAGTTTAAGTAAGTACAATTTACTTAAAATCAGATAAATATGGAATAATTTAACCAAAAAATAAAAGCAAAAAAAAGTCCCACCGAAGCAGGACGATTTTAATCAGTGGGATTTTCTTGATGTTTTAAAAAACCGAATACGTTGATTTGTGAAGGCTCTATTTTAAAAACTACGGTATAACCTTTATAAATCAAATCATTTACGGATGAATCATTGGAATAGATTGATTTTCTATAGATTTCGGGGTATTTTGGAATTTCATTGATTCTTGAAATGATTTCTTTTTTAAATTTTTTGGCAGCGGTTGGGTTGTCTTTTGAAATATATTTAATTTGATTTTTTAAGCGCAAAACAAAAGACTTTTCGTAAATAATTTTCATTTTTTAGTTAAATATCGTCAAGACTTTTTTCAAATTCTTCTTGGGTAAGGTAAGTAGCCCTACCTTCATTGATTTCTTTTAATTGATTCTCAATGTATTGCTTATTGGCGTAAAAGTTAGAATCGTTTTCTACGATTTCAACTTCGTCTTTACTGAATTTATTCAACAACCAAATAAATTTATCGTAAACATTGTCGCTTATTTTTAATTGAATGGTGTGCATGATTTGTATTTTTATTCAAAGATAAAAAAAAAGTCCCACCGAAGCAGGACTAAAGGTTTTCACCTACGGCATATAAGCCTTATTGTGATAAGATTAAAATCATTATAAAATTAAAACTATAATTTTTAATTTTATAACGAAACATGCTCCGCAAAAATCTCGTGTTTCGTTAGCTAAGATTAACGCTAATTGAAAAAAACAACTTATCAGTAAAGGTAAATAGATTTGCGTTTTAATTAATTAAAACCTTTTTTTGCAAAAAAAAACACATACTAAATACTCAACCCATGAAATCAATCAAAATTTCTTTTCTGTTCCTATTCGGAATAATTCATCTGAATTTATCCGCACAAAACAATCCTAATTTTTACCTACACACAAACGGAGTAACTTGTATGTGCCCGAATGCCGCTGTTGGCGAAATGGGAGCTGTGAAAGGTGTAACCTATACTAAACGAACTCGTGAAGAAATAACAGAACAAAACGCTTCCACTACATGTACAAGTGGGATTACAAATATGAGTTGGTTGTTTTCAGGAAAAAAAACTTTTAATGAAGATATTCGTTCTTGGGATGTTAGTAAGGTTACAGATATGGAAAAGATGTTTTCAAATGCCAGTGTTTTTAACCAGCCCATTGGTAATTGGGATGTTAGTAAGGTTGGAAGTATGGAAAGAATGTTTGAGCACGCTCAAGCATTTAACCAGCCTATTGGGGCTTGGGACGTAAGTAGCGTAGTTAACATGAGATATATGTTTGCGGGTTCGATTAGTTCAAATGGAGTTATTACTAGAACAATTTTTAATCAAGATATTAGTGGCTGGAATGTTAAAAATGTAATGCATATGAGTAATATGTTTGAATTCGCAGTATCTTTTAATCAGGACATTAGCTCTTGGAACGTAAACAACGTTGTTGATATGAGTTTTATGTTTAGAGGTGCTTCATCATTTAACCAACCTATAGGAAATTGGGACGTGAGCAATGTTAAATACATGGAACATATGTTTAATAGCAACACTATTTTTAATCAACCCATAGGAAACTGGAACGTCAGTAAAGTAACAAATATGAACGGTATGTTTGCTGGTGCTTGGAAATTTAACCAACCTATAGGGAGTTGGAACGTGAGTAATGTAACAGATATGGGAAATATGTTTAGTAGTGCCTCTGTTTTTAACCAACCTATTGGAGCTTGGGACGTAAGTAATGTTACAAATATGCAATCAATGTTTGACTTTACCCGTGCTTTTAATCAGCCTATTGGCAACTGGGATGTGAGCAATGTTACATACATGAGAAATATGTTTACACAAGCAATTGCATTTAATCAACCAATTCAAAACTGGGATGTAAGTAATGTTACCAATATGGCAGCAATGTTTTCATGGGCCAATTTATTTAATCAACCCATAGGTTCTTGGGATGTTAGTAAAGTAACTGATATGGGACAAATGTTTTTGGGAGCAACTTTTTTTAATTATCCTTTAACTAGTTGGTGTGTAAAAAACTTGTCTTCACTACCAATGGATTTTTCAAAACAAAGCTTTTTACAAGAATCTAACATGCCTAAATGGGGTCAAGAATGTAATACAATTCCTGATTTTAACAATCCCAATTTTTATCTGCACCAAAACGGCGTAACCTGTATGTGCCCTAATGCTAATGTTGGAGAAGTTGGAATCGTAAATGGTGTAAATTATACTAAACGAACCAGAGAACAAATTACAACCGAAAATGCCTCAACTACTTGTACCAGTGGAATTACAGATATGGGGGCTTTGTTTTTGTTTGCAGTTGATTTTAATCAAAATATAAACAGTTGGGATGTAAGTCAAGTAAAATATATGAATAGCATGTTTGGCTTAGCAAAATTATTTAATCAGCCTATCGGTCATTGGGATGTTAGTAATGTTACAGATATGATGCATATGTTTGCTGAAGCATATTCTTTCAATCAACCTATTGGTAATTGGAATGTGAGTAATGTTAACAATATGTCTGAGATGTTTCGTGGAGCCTCAACTTTTAATCAACCAATTCAAAACTGGGATGTAAGTAATGTTGCTAATATGAAACTAATGTTTAATGGTGCATTAACTTTTAATCAACCGATTGGTGGCTGGAATGTAGATTTTGAAACTTTTAAAAAAGTATCAAATAAAAATTCAGAAACAAATATTTCTCAATCAAACGGTTGGGATGTATGTAAGGTTACGGATATGACAGGTATGTTTTGGAATGCGCAATCATTTAATCAACCTTTGAATAATTGGTGTGTAAAACAAATTGCAAGAGAACCTAATAACTTTTCAACGGCTAGTGCTTTGTCTATAGCAAACAAACCTATTTGGGGTTCGGCTCTTTCAAACGAAGAATTCACAAACTTAAGCACTCAATTAACCATTTATCCTAACCCTTTTACTAACTCAGTAAAAATAAATTTTCCAGAAAATATACAAGTAAAACAAATACAAGTATTAAATGCAGTAGGGCAAACGGTTTATGCTTCAACTGAAACGGAGTTGAATTTAGAACATTTACCTGTGGGAATGTATTTTGTAAAAATCAATACCAATCAAGGTATTGCTACTGAAAAAATCATCAAAAATTAAAAACTAAAAATTATTATAAAGAAACACGCTCCGCAAAAGCGTGTTTTTTTTTGTAATAATTTAAAATAAATTCAATCTCAAAATTTTGGTGTAAATCTACACCAAACTAAAAAATACAGATATGGCACGACAAAGTATATCATTAGCCAATCAAAATGACGAATGGTTAAAAAAACAAGTACAAAACCAAGAGTTTACTAGTAAAAGCGAAGCGGTTAATTATTTAATCAAACAAGCTCGTGAACGTGATGAGTATGTCGAATTTGTTAGAATGAAGTTAGATAGAGCCGAAAAAAGCGGTTTTGCTAAAAAGCAAACCAGAGAAGAAATGTTGGCGGAGTTTAAAAAGAAATTGGGTTTAATATAATATAGATTAAAAGTTCATTGACATAAAACATCAAATCTTAAACGACCAAACCACAACGGGAAATCTCCTGATTTTCTGCCAACGGATTTCCCGTTATGGTTTGATTAAAGATTAGAAGACACGATATTTATAAAATCATATCTACTAAATGCCCCAAGTTGTGGTTTGATTAAAGATTAGAAGACACGATATTAGTTGGATTGGTTCCTTCTGATAATCAAGAGATTAAACGTAAAATATCGAAATAAAAACGCCTCTTTTTTTGACTGATAACCCAAAATTGAGGCGTTTTTTTGATAGAAACTTAAATGCATTGTTTTTTACCTGTTTTTGTACAAATTATTTTTGTAAAATCCACCAACTTTTTTTCAATACATTACCTAAACTAAAAAGACTTTCAAGAAGTAACTTGAAAGCCTTTTAGTTCGTGTGATTTTGATTTCTTTAGATCTTAATCATTTCTGTACAATTATCATTAAATTTGTGTTTGGATATCAATCGAATGGCTTCTTTAATGTCGTCAGTTTTTCCAATTTTAGTTTTTCCTAAATAGATATCATCTAATTCATCCCAAATGTAATCATCATTATCTGAGATGATTAATCGTTTGCCGTTTTTGTATGCAATTCGGTAGGTGGCAAAGCTTTGAGCAATTTCTAATCCCGAAGGATAAAAGACTTCAGCTAAGTAACGTAAAGAATCTTCTCCTTTTTTATAAATATTACAAGAACATTTTCCGATATCTTTAGATTCTGAAATTCGGGTGATGTTTGAGTGCATAATTTTCCATTCTCCTGTTACTTTAGAGGCTATAATGGTTAATAAAATAGTACCCTTGTCTGCAATTTTATCTTGGTATTTATTTTCAAAATTAATTAAAGCAGCAACAGTACCTTCTCTGTTTTTTTGGTTAGAGTATAAAATTTTATCAACGCTTAATTTAAGTTTGTAGTCGGATTTTTCGATAATATTTTGAAGGCGTTCTTCATATTCTTTTAAATCAGCAGTTTTTCGATGAACAATACCTGACATACCAATCTCAGCTGTATAGCTCACATAATTTTCATGAAATAATTGTGTAACATCTTCCGTGTTTTTAGATTTAGGTAGATTATTAACCGCTTTGATATAATCGTTTAATAAGTCTTTAACGGCTTCTTCTTGAGCAAACAAATTGGCACTAAACACCAATAATAAAAGGGCAACTAAATTAAATTTCTTCATAATTAAATAAGGCTATTTTTTTAAATTTAAAACATGGTCGGGCTAATATAGAAACTTTTTGATGAAATCATAAAAATATTAAACCTATTGATTTGGAGAAGTTGTAAAAATTTTGCCATCTTCAGTAAAACAGTGACAAATAGGTTCATTTTTTTGAGCAAAATAGTAACCCATTTCCCACCATTTTTTCATTTGTACAGGGTTGAAAAACAAAGGGTTATCTGTTAAATTTTCTGGGCAAAACCACAATCGAACGTCAATATTAGCTTGTTTTCCTTTTAATATACCAATCAATACATCTTTCATTCCAATTTGATTGGACATGAATTTAAAAGCTCCCATTAAAGATTGAAATGGGTTGGTAAACATTTGTAATTCTTCACTAGCTTTTTCGCTATCCAAAACGATAACATCAATTTCTGTAGCTCCATTTTCTACAGCATACCGAATGGGTACATGGCTTCCAAATCCACCGTCTGCATATTGGCATCCGTTTTTGGTCATTAAACTCATAAAAGGGACATAATTTGCCGATGCCCACATCCAATCGATATAATCTTCATAAGAGCATTCACTAATATCTTTATACTCTACGGATTGATTGGTGAGATTGGATACTGTAAAAATAATTTTAGTTGTTTTTTTTAGTGTTTCGAAATCCTGAATACTATGCGTTCTTTTGAGAAGTTTTCGTAATTTTTTACTTTCTCCAAAAGTGTTACATCCCTTTAAAAAAGAGCGAAGTGTGTTAAAGTGATTGATACGAACATCAAATTCATCTTTGTTTTTTTTTATAATAAAAGGAGATATGCTAAATACTTTTTTATTAGTGATATTAGTAAACGTTTCTTTTAGAAGTGATACATTGCCAAGTGCTAAATGATTTATCATGATGCTACCGACAGAGCATCCTACAAACATATCGTATTTTTTCCCTTGATTTAAGAGTAAATACTCTGCAACTCCACCAGCAAAGGCACCTTTACAACCTCCTCCTGAAATGACTAATGCTTTCATATATCTAACTTAGGTTCGTTTGCCTAATATAATATTATTATTTACAATATAAAACCCTAATTTTATTTAAAATTGGCTCGTTTTTTTTCGATGGATTCCGTTAATCTTTTTTCAATAAATGGTTTTATGATTGTTTTTCGAGGTTTTATTTTAGAAAAGGGATAAAGCTCCGTTGTACTTATATCAGGAGTAAGGTTTTGATCAATAAAAATATTACCACCCACTAAAGTTATTTTTTTTTGGTCAAATAAATCTTGTTCGATAGTTGCACTTTCCTGTATTCGTTTTTGGATATCACCCGATTTTAGCAATTGCAAATAACCTCCTTTGCGTTCGATTTCTTTAAATAACAAAAGAGATTTTTGAGCAATTTGGTGGGTGAGATAATTTAAATAATAGGCGCCTTCAGTTGGATTTTGATTTAAGTTTAAATCAAATTCTTGCAATAAGATGAGCAATTGATTTTTAGCCAAACGGTTACTAAAGGTGTTTTCTTTTTTAAAAATAAAATCATTTGGCATTATAGCAACAGCATCAACACCACCAATTAAGGCACTTAAAGATTCGGTTGTGGTTCGAATGGTATTATTTTCGTGATCTATCCATGTTTTATTACGTTTAGAAGGTTGTGCGAAAATGTAACAACTTGGTGTTAAGCCATATTCAGCAGCAAGAGTTTGATACGCCAATCGTAACGCTTTAATTTTTGCGATTTCAAAAAAGTAATTTCCGCCAATTGCAATTTCAAAAACTACATTAATATCTGTATTTGAGATGCAATTAAAATATTCGTTGCAGTGTGCTAACGCCATACCAACTTGTTGGATGATTGTACCCCCCGAGTTTTGAATCGAAGTTATATCACAACTTAAAGTAGAGTTGGGTTGATTTACAATCGTTAGGAGTGTTTCAAAATCTTTTTCGTAATTATAGAACCAATTTCCAGTACGGGTTAACTGGGCAATTGGATCGTTGAGTATAACTACATTTTGGTGTTTAAATTTGGTTTGAATAGCAATACAGTATTCTGGAGTTAAAAATTGACATTTGATAAATACCGAAATATCTTGCAACGAAATTTGTTCAAGTAATTCGATACAATTGATCTCTGTATTGGGGATAATGAGTACAAAATGAGTAATACCACTTTCGATATCTCGAGCCATTCGCTTAGCGGTTTTAAGACTATTGGCTACATAAATTTGGGTACTAATTTTAGTGGTTACTGTTTTGCGTGCTATCTCGGGATGACCAGGTGTTTTTTCATCAAAATGATAAAAAGGTTTTACTGGGATTTGTTCGATTCCTTCTCGAATAATTGAATTATAGTCACTTCCATTGAGTTCATATTGTATTTTTTGTTTCCATTGTTTGGAAGATACACCTTCAAAAATATTGTTGATCTCGTCCATTGGAATAAAAATTTAGAAATTATTTTTTGGAAGTCGAATCGTATTCAATAATAAATATCTCTTCGTTTTCTTTTTTCATATAATACTTTTCTCGTGCAAAACGTTCTATTTGTTCGATGTTTTGATAGGCTTGGATTTTTGCACTATCATTTTTGATTTCACTGATATAGTATTCTTTATTTTTTTCGAGTTGGTCAATTTCTTTATTTAGTTCGCGATGGTCAAAATACGAATGAGAATCAAAAAAAATCATCCAAATGATAAACAAAAGTAAAGCAATTAAATACTTAAGATTCAATCGACTGAACCATTCATATAAATTTTTAAGATCGGAAATAAATTTTTTCATTAATAAAAATAGAAAACGCTACGGAATAATTTTAATTTCAAGGTTAAAATTAGCAAAAAATCAGTTAATTATTTTTTACTTTTATTAGTTCCTCGATTTTTAGGTTTTGTTTTTCGTGGAGTTCTTTTACCTGGCCCACCTAAGTTTACTTTTTTATTTTTATCCTTTTTTTCATGAAAAGCTCCGTTTTCAGAAATTTTAGGTTTTTTTAATAAAAATTTTACTTTGTTTTTGATTTTTTCAGCTTCAATCAATTCTGTCGAAATTTCAATATCATCAGGTATTTCGATAATTTCGAGTTCTTTATCCATTAAAATTTCAATTTCAATAAAAATATCCTCCTCACGTGGGGTAACAAAACTAATTGCCGTACCCGATTTGTCTTTACGACCTGTACGTCCGATACGATGGATGTATTGTTCAGGACTTTCTGGGATGTCAAAATTGATAACATGTGTAATATCTGAAATGTCTAAACCCCTAGCCATTACATCTGTGGTAATAATCCCTCTGGTAACTCCGTTTTGAAAATCACGAATGGTACTTAAGCGATAGTTTTGAGATTTATTGGAATGAATTACTCCAAATTGTTCTAAAAAATTAGTTTCGATACGTTCGTGTAAGATATCTGCAATGCGTTTATTGTTTACGAAAATAAGTACTCGAGATACGTTTTCGGTATCTTCTAAAAGGGATAATAATAAATTTGTTTTGGTATTAAAATTGGGTAAAAAGTATTTTTTTTGTTCAATTTTTTCAAGAGGTGTACCCGATTTGGCTAATGTTATTTCTTCTGGGAAATCAAAAAAATCTTCTAAAACATCATTAACTTCATCGGTCATTGTTGCCGAAAAAAGAATGTTTTGTCTTTTTGGTTTAAGAAGCGCCAAAATTGAAATTAATTGAACACGAAATCCTAGATTCATCATCTCATCAAATTCGTCGATGATCAAACGTTTGACCTCGTCAAATCGTAAAATGCCGTCTAATGCCAAATCCAGTACACGACCGGGTGTACCAACAATGATATTTATTCCGTCGCAGACAGCTTTTTTTTGTGTATTGATATTTACTCCTCCGAAAATTCCTGCAGAGGTGATGGCAGTATACTTTGTTAGTTTTTCAATTTCGTCATGTACTTGTATGACCAATTCACGTGTAGGTACGATGATTAGTATTTGCGGACTTTCGGAAATTTTAAAATCAAACATTTTTAAAACAGGTAGTAAATACGCAAGGGTTTTTCCTGTTCCTGTTTGGGCAATTCCCATCACGTCTTTACCTGATAATATTTTTTTGTACGTTTTTTGTTGAATGGGAGTGGGGACAATAATCCCTTGCTCATCTAACGATTTTTTAATCGATTTTGGTAGATTGAATGTTTCAAAAGATTGCATATGGTTTTATTGTCTTTAGGATATAAAAAAAGGAATATGACTCATATTCCTCTGTATGATATGTGTTTTTTTAGAATTTATTTTTCGTTTAGCTCTATTTTTTCACTATCAGTTAAACCGTTGTATTCTACTATATATTTTAATAATGTTTCTGTACTACTTTTTTGATCTTCTAAATTATATCTGTTTAATAAACTAGGTACATCGCCGATAATAGACTCGATATTACGTTTATCAACTACTGTGATTTTACCTGTTTCTTTGTTTAAAATGTATACAAAACGCATGGTTGCTAAAAATGGACCTGACATTTTTTTACCTACAGGAGCTTTGGTGCTAGCAATTTGCATTTGTACCGATTCTTTTTTGGCATTTGTAGGTATTCCGGACTTAAAAACCAAGTATTTACCATCGTTGACTACTCTAAAATAATAATGTTGTAAATCGTATTTGGTTCCGTTAATAAAAAGCTCGGTACCGTTAGAGTAAGCAAATATTTTATTTTTTACATCACTATGGCTGAAATTAAAATTGGAGTCGTATAATTTATAATCGTTACCACCTTTTCTTTTGATAGATCCTGTAGGTCTTTTTTGTACAACTAAGGCACTGGTTTTTTTAGGTTCTTTGCTTATTAGTTCTTCCAACGAAAAATAAATTCCTTTGGGGTATTCTAAAGGATAGACAACTTTTTTTTCTGCGAGAGCTAATTTTCGTTCTTTTCTTCTTTCACTTCTTGATTTTTTCTCGGGTTTTGTGTCTTCATTTTCTTGTGCAAATGCAAAGGTGGTAAGGGATAAAAATAAAATGAGTAATTTTTTCATGGTTTAGACGTTTTTTATAAAAGTAAAAATACATTTTTTATTCGTTTAAAATACCGCTAATATAATTTAGGGTATTTATTTGGATTGGATTCGTGCATAATGCTGTAAATTTTTTCAAAAATATCTTCAGCAGATGGTTTTGAAAAATAATCTCCATCGGTATTGTATGCCGGACGGTGTTCTTGTGCCGTTAATGTTTGCGGTTTACTATCTAAAAAGCGATAAGCATCTTCAGTATCAATTATTTTTTGTAAAATATATCCTGATGCGGCACCAGAAACATCTTCGTCAACAATCAGTAATCGATTTGTTTTTTCGATACTTTTTACAATATCATTATTTATATCAAATGGGATTAGTGATTGGATGTCGATGATTTCTACTGAAATATCAACTTCAATTAATTCTTTAACGACTTCTTCAACAATGCGTAAGGTCGATCCGTATGATACTACGGTAATGTCGGTACCGCTAACAAGTGTTTCAACAACACCTATAGGGGTTTTAAACTCACCTAAGTTGGATGGCATTTTCTCTTTAAGTCGGTAGCCATTTAAGGACTCGATAACTAAGGCAGGTTGGTCAGATTCTAACAAGGTATTATAAAAGCCAGCTGCTTGTGTCATATTGCGTGGAACAAGTACAAAAACGCCTCTTAATGCATTAATAATCATACCCATGGGGGATCCAGAATGCCACACACCTTCTAACCGATGTCCTCGCGTTCGGATTATTAAAGGAGCTCTTTGCCTTCCGAATGTTCGATAGTGTAAAGAGGCAACATCATCGCTTAGGGTTTGAATAGCATATAAAACATAATCTACATATTGAATTTCCGCAATTGGGCGTAATCCTCTTAATGCTAATCCGATACCTTGACCAATAATGGTAGATTCTCGAATGCCTGTATCTGCAACACGAGTTTCGCCATATTTTAATTGTAATCCTTCTAAACCTTGATTTACATCGCCAATTTTACCGCAATCTTCTCCAAAAATAAAAACACTAGGATATTTTTCGAGTATTTTATCAAAATTGTCTCGGATTATAATACGACCATCGACTAATTCTGAATCATCTCTATATGTTGGTGCTATACTTTCAATTTTGGTTGGATTTTGAGCTGTTTCAGAATATAAATGTGAACTAAACTTAACCTGTGTTTCGGATGATAATTTTAAAATCCATTCGGATAATTTTTGGTGATTCGGTTCGTTTACGACTAACCGAATGCTTTTGCGTGCTGTGCTTAAAATATCTTTAAGAGTAGGTTCTTTTATGGCTTCGATTTTTTCACGTTGTATCCGAATAAATGCTTTGTTGATACTTTTTAATTCGAGCTGTTCTAAAATCTGAACTAATTCTTTTTGAGTGTTTTTTAGCGGTCTCGAAAATTCTTCCCACGAATCTTTTCGGGCTTTGATAACGTCTTGTTTGGCTTGTTGTTCAATTTGAATCAAATCCTCTTCGGTTGCAATCGCATTGGCCAAAATCCATCCTCGCATTTGCTTGTTGCAATCATAGGTTGCCTCCCATGCTAAACGATCGGTACTTTTGTATCTTTCGTGTGATCCTGAGGTAGAATGCCCTTGCGGTTGGGTCAATTCGATAACATGTACCAAAACAGGAACGTGTTGTTCCCTGGCAATTTTATTTGCCTTTTCATATGTTGCGATTAATGAAGGATAATCCCAACCTCTTACTTTTAAGATTTCAATACCTTGTGATTTTTCAGTTCGTTGAAAACCTTGTAAAACATCCGAAATACTTTCTTTAGTTGTATGGTGTTTGTTATGTACCGAAATTCCATATTCATCATCCCAAACACTAATAATCATAGGAACTTGTAACACTCCTGCAGCGTTTATAGTTTCAAAAAATAAACCTTCAGAAGTACTGGCGTTACCAATTGTACCCCAGGAGACTTCTTGTCCTTGATTACTAAATAAATCGGCGTTTGGAAGCGTTTTAATTTTTTTATAAATTTTAGAAGCTTGTGCAAGTCCTAACATTCTGGGCATTTGTGCGGCGGTAGGAGAGATGTCTGAACTGGAATTTTTTTGTGTCATTAAATTTTTCCAAGATCCATCGGCATTTAAACTTTGCGTTAGGTAATGACCACCCATTTGTCGACCTGCCGACATTGGTTCTTTGTCGATATCAAGATGACCGTATAATCCTGCAAAAAAATGATTTAATTTGAGTGTTCCGATAGCCATCATAAAAGTCTGATCGCGGTAATACCCAGAACGGAAATCTCCGTTACGGAAAAATTTAGCCATGGCAATTTGTGGTAACTCTTTACCATCCCCAAAGATTCCAAATTTTCCTTTACCAGAAAGTACTTCGCGTCGTCCCAATAAACTACATTCCCTGCTGATTACGGCTATTTTATAGTCGTGTAAGACTTCGGCTTTGAAGTCCTCAAAAGAAAGTATTTTTTTAGGTATTTCGTGTATCATCTGATGGTAGTTGTCGAATTTACAAATTTAGATAAAAATATAGAAAAGTTTATACCTTAAATCTATTAAAACCATTTTCTGGTGTATAATCGAAGTAATGTATTAGGACTTAAGGTAATTACAAATCGTATTTTTTCGGCATAATTGGGTTGACTAATTTCCCAACCGTTAGACGAATTTACGGGTAAATACAATTCAAAAAAGGAAGGTACTAAATTGAGTTTGATACCGCTATCGTATAAAAATTGAGTATTAAAACGTTTGTTTTTTACAAAACCAGCATCTCCATACAATTCAAACCAATTGTAAACGGTAAATCCTAAGTTAACGGTAGTTAACCACTCATTAGCGAATGGCGTAGTTAGTTTGGATTTAAAACCACCTTCAGCAATTATAATTTGTTGGCTATAAATTCCTGTACTTTCGGATCTTCCGTAATAATTGTATTGAAATAAATAATCGGTTGGTCGATCCAACGCAAAGTCAAAATAATTATCTGTTAAGTTATTGCGGTACAAAAAAGTTCCTGCAAATAATCGGATATAAAATTGTTGGTTGGTTCGGAATAAATATTTATAATTAAATTCTGCCGTTGTTTTTCCGAAGTTTTTTGCCATTTGTAAATCGAAAGAAATTCCTTTGTGATGTAACAATTCTTGTCGAGACCTACTATAATTTAAGTTGAAAATTCCGTAGTCAACCTGTTTTTCGTCGGTAACAAGTAAGCTAGTTTCACGATTAATTAAGATATATCTCGCATGGATACTTTCTCTAAAATTGTCTCGAAGATCGGGGTTTCTAAACATAAAATTTAGCGTAGTATTTAGTTTGGTATATTTAGCATCTGCAGCATAATCAAATTGAGATCCTGATATAAAGTACCGAATCAAAAATAGCCGTTGATCTCTAAAATTAAAATTATGAGAAAGTGAGAGACTGCCCACTAAAGCATTCGATTTTTGAGAATAATAGGGATTAACGGATAATTCTGTATTTTTTAAAATTAAAGATTTGTTGTCAAATTTCATTCCCAAAAAAATACCATTGTATAGGTTGTAGTCACCTGTTGGGACATAAAAAATTTGTTTTCGCGAAGGTTCTTCTATATCTGTAAAAAAAACAAACTTATAAGGTCTGTGATTGCCCTTTAAGGTGTTTTTATAATTGTTACGACGGTTGTATTCCACAACTTCATTGTTGTAATTTAAAATCAAATAATCCGCATTTTCTCGAGCAATTGTAAATGTAGAGTCGGTAACAATTTTAGGGTACCATTTTTTAAAAATTATCGAATCATTTTTAATGCCATAAAGAGGTATAGGTACGGTATGATTGGCGCGATTAGTAATGGTAAATGTGATTGAATCGTTAGTAGTATGTTTAACATCGTCAATACTGTAATCAATACTATTTCGGGTGTAAACTAGATTTTCAAAAAACCAATTGATATCTACAGATGTGTTTGATTCAATTATTTTTCTGAAGTCAGATTGATTTGTGGGTTGGTGTAGGTTTTTGAGATAATAATCCTGAAAACTTTTATCTACAGTATGGTCAGATAGGTAGTTGTTTAGGTAATGAAAATTAATACCCGACTTATATTTTCCTGTGATTTTATCGTTAAAACGAATTTGTTCATCTTTGGGTAATCCTACGGCTTGATCTTGATTTTTGCGTGCCATATACAAATACAGCAATTGTGATTGATTATTAAAAGGGATTTGTGTTAGATAATATCTTTTTAAGAGACCTAATTTGGATAAATCACCTAATAATTTTGTGTCAGGATAATGGGTTTCGATATATTTTTGGATGTAGTACATTTGTATACCATCAAGCAACCAATCGTCTTTTCTTAAATTAACTTGTAATGTGTTTTGCAGAAATTGATTTAAATAGGTTTTTAAAAATTTAATTTCATATTGAAAATCATCCGAAAAAGGGTTAATAAAAGAAGGCAACTGACTTAATCCGTACAAAGGATTTCGGTTGTAATCAAGATTAGAAACTATTATTTTTTTGTGTGGATAGGGGCCTATATTTTGATTTACAAAATCATGTATTTTGTTGATAGCAGTTTTTTTTGCTTCTAAATCCAGTCGATTTTCTTTGATATTGGTTTGAATTTCAACAGCGTTATTTGTAAACGTATCAAAAGTATTTTCTTTTTCTAAAACAACTTTAGCATTTAGCCGTTGACTTCCCTCCAATTCATAAGTTGTACGATTATTATAAGATGAAGTTGCTTTAAGATGAAGTTCGGAATGGAGTTTAAATTCGCTGGAGCACGTAAAAACGATGGAATAATTTGTGGCAGGATTTGAAGCGTCATCTAAACCGAGGTTGCTATAGGCATCAAATCCTGTTTTGGTATCATAACGAAAGGGAAATAAAAACCATTCTTTAAGATAATAGCCGTTTGAATTGTATCCATACCCTGTAAACTTATCGTCAGGGATTTTTATTTTATAATGAAACCGAATAGTTGTTTGTTCATTTGGGGCGAGCGGTTGATTTAGATATACCACAATAACATCTGTTTTATCAAATAAGCGGTGCCATTTTAAAATATTTTTTGATAAAGAGTCGATATCGGTATGCCCTTTTTGCCCTTTTAAAGACAAATAAAAATTTGTTGTAAACTCGTCCGAAAAACGTTGGGCTAAATTGGTTTTATTGGAAGAAAAACTATGGCTCCAGTCATTTATAAAAAGTTGGGAAAGCGTATCCTTACTTTGATTAAAATAGGTTAGTGTTTGGTCAATAGTTAAACGATGTTCTTTATCATCTAAAGTCGCATTAATAGCAATAGAATGTTGCGCTTGGATCGAATGACCAATCAAGCAACAGGTACTAAAAAATATAATGGCTTTAAATAATTTAAGCAATTCGATTAAAAGTTAGGGCTTAACGAGTACTTTTTGTAAAAAGCATCCAATATAGCAACTACCTCATCTTCAGAATCAACTATCTGAATCAAATTTAAATCTTCAGGGCTGATGTTCGAAAATTGATTTAACAATGTGTTTTTTATCCAATCAATTAATCCCGTCCAAAACTCTGAACCGACTAAGATGATCGGAAATTTCCCTATCTTTTTGGTTTGGATTAAGGTAAGCGCTTCAAATAATTCATCTAATGTTCCGAAACCACCAGGCATTACCACAAAACCTTGAGAGTATTTCATAAACATCACTTTTCGTACAAAAAAGTAATCAAACTGAATGTTTTTATCGGCATCAATATATGGGTTAAAATGTTGCTCAAAAGGCAAGTCGATATTTAATCCGACAGAAGTACCTCCACCGTGATACGCTCCTTTATTACCTGCTTCCATAATACCCGGACCACCACCAGTGATAATTCCGTAGCCTGATTTGGTGATTTTAAAAGCTATACTTTCCGCCAATTTGTAATATTTGTTTTCGGGATCCGTTCGTGCCGATCCAAAAATAGTAACGCAAGGTCCCATACGCCCCATAGCCTCAAAACCGTTAACAAATTCGGACATGATTTTAAATATAGCCCATGAATCATTTGCGCGTCTTTCGTTCCAACTTTTTTGTTGAAATTTTAATTGGATTCTTTCGTGTTCATTTTCGTAATCCTCGTGTGCCATGTGTTATATTTTTAAAGTTGTAGTCTTTGAGTGTTTCAAAGAGTTTTAAATATACAATTAATAAAAGAAAATCAAATAGTTTTAAGGAGGTGTTATTGTACCTTCTTTTTCTTTTTTCGAATTTTTATAACTTTTTATAGTATAACCGTAGGTAAATCCGATGATGTTAGATGTTTTGGGATAAAGTTGGTTTAATTCTTTTTCTAACCGATAAAATAGCGTGATTTCACCATATTTTTTAAAATCATAAGATAATCCTGTAGTGATTCGGTATTTGTTATATTCTGAAGGTTGTCCTGTTTCGTATTTTCTAAAAATTTCACCTTCAATATTTGGGCTCCACTTAGTTCCTTTGATATTATATCCCAAACTTGTTCTAAACCGAACATGAGATACAGGAATATCTCCTTCATCTGTCGAAATTCCTAATTCATTTTTATTTTGATATCGTACTCTGTATTTTAAAGATAATCTACTGATTTTATGTTTATAAGAAAGATCCATTTGGTACCGAAAAAAATTATCAAAACCTTGTTTTTTACCTTGATTATCATTTTCAGTGATGTGCCGCATACCAAATCCGATACCAATATGTTTGGTTAAATCATAATTACTGCTTAATTCAGTAAAATAAAGATCTGTTGTTGATGCATCTTCTTTTAAACGAAACTGCTCTTCGACTTCAAACGATAAGCGTTTTGTGGGTTCCCATTTTAAACTAAGAGACGACCACGATTCTAAATCTCTAACCTGTACTTGTTTGGTTTTTTGTGACCAACCTTTAATAGTAAAAAGTAATAAAATAAAAATATATAAAGGTTTTAATTTTTGAATCATTACTGATCTGTTTTAGGATTGGTATAACTAATACTTATTTGTGCTGTGTTTTTTAAAAAGTCCACTTTTCCGATGGTTAGATCTTTAATTTCGAGACCTAATTTTTCGGATAACTCTTGTTTTAAAATGGAGTGATTTTCAGGTTTGATATTATCAATATTATTATAAACAATCTCTTTGGTTTGTGGAATGTTTAAATTTAAAGCGATGATGTTTTTTTTAGACCATTGATTTTCAATAATAGCCAATAGAGATACAATGATAATATTAGCACCCAAGATCTCAGAGTAACTCATTTTTTTGTTCGCCAAAGAGTTGATAACCGATACACCAATGATTACAAATAAATACGTCATTTCGCGGATATCAACTGTGTTAGTGCGGTATCTAATAATACCAAATATAGCAAACAATCCCAATGCCATACCGATGTCTAACTCGTATTTTTTGAGCGTAAAACACAAAAAGAAAACGATAGTGCCAATCATGTAATAGGTAAACAAATACTCGATTTTAGGGTTGTTTTTGTAATACAAAAATCGAATAACAATTGTTAAAAAAAAGATCGTAATACAAAACCTAAAAATCATTTTGTAAAAATCATTATCAAAAATCGGAATACCTAAAAACTCCATACAAAAGGTTTTTAATTAAAAATAATTTATCGTCAAAACAAGCATAAGATTTCGAATATAGTACTATTTGTAAGATATTTAAATATCAACGAAGTACTTTTTGACTTTAAATAACACTTTGGGTACTTTTACAAAAAAAATAACAATGTCAGTTGTAACACAAGAGTCACTTTTTTCGGTTTTAAAACAATATTTTGGATATGATACTTTTCGCGCTGAGCAACAAGAAATTATAGAAGCTATTTTAGCCAAAAAGGACACGCTGGTTATCATGCCTACAGGAGGAGGGAAGTCTATTTGTTTCCAAATCCCAGCACTATTATTTGATGGCGTAACCATTGTAATATCTCCATTGATCGCATTAATGAAGGATCAAGTTGACGGTTTAAATGCCAATGGTGTGCCTGCGGCTTTTTATAACAGTAGTCAAGACAGTACCGAACAAGCTGCAATAATTGAGCGTGTAATACAATCTCAAATCAAATTATTATACGTAGCGCCCGAGAGTTTATCAGGACTACAACATATTTTGACAGAGCAATATGTTAGCTGTATCTCCATTGATGAGGCGCATTGTATTTCTTCGTGGGGGCACGATTTTAGGCCGTCATACCAACAATTGGGTTTTCTTAAAAAAAGCTTACCCAATACACCCATAGTTGCATTAACCGCAACAGCCGATAAGGCAACACGACAAGATATTTTGGAGCAATTAAACATCTCCGATGCAACACAATTTATTACTTCTTTTGATCGAAAAAATATACAATTAGAAGTTCGAACGGCAGCCGATAGGGTTACACAAATTTTTAATTTTATTGAAAAAAGACCCCACCAATCGGGTATTATTTATTGTTTAAGTCGAAAAAACACCGAGCAATTAGCCGAAAAATTAAATAAAAAAGGAATCCAAGCATCGGCCTACCACGCAGGTTTAAAATTTGAAGAACGTACCAAAGTACAAGAGGATTTTATATTTGACAAAACAGGTATTGTTTGCGCTACAGTTGCTTTTGGTATGGGGATTGACAAATCTAATGTTCGTTGGGTGATTCATTACAATATGCCTAAAAATATTGAGGGATATTATCAAGAAATTGGACGTTCTGGTCGGGATGGTTTAAAGTCACACGCGTTACTATTTCACAGTTATGCCGATGTGATACAATTGCGCCAGTTTATCAACGGAACGTCTAACGAAGAGTTACAGTTGGCAAAATTAGAACGGATGAAACAATTTGCAGAAGCCACAGATTGTCGACGTAAAATTTTATTGAGTTATTTTGGCGAATTAACACCAACTAATTGTGGTAATTGTGATGTGTGTAAAAATCCGCCACAAACTTTTGACGGAACAATCATTGCCCAAAAAGCACTTTCGACCATTGCCCGTTTAAGCGAATCAGAAGCTACAGGAACAGTCATCGATGTATTGCGAGGTGCTATGAACGCACACGTTATAGATAAAGAATTTCACACCATAAAATCCCACGGTGTAGGTAAAGATATTTCGTGGAAAGATTGGCAACATTATATCGTACAGTTAATTAATCAAGGGTTGTGCGAAATTGCTTTTCATCAAAACAATGCGTTACGATTGACTGATTTTTCTAAAAAAGTATTGTTTGAAAAAGAAAAAGTTTATCTAACTCATCCGATTGAAGTCAAAGAAGTTGAAGCCACAACTGCCGAAATCAAATCAACCAAAGTTAAAAGTAATACGTTATTTGAACGGTTACGAAAATTACGTCACACCATTGCTTTGGAAGAAAATATACCAGCATATTTAATATTTAATGACGCCACCCTTAAAGAAATGGAACGTGCTCGTCCGATGAGTAAAGAGGATCTTATCGCGATCAGTGGAGTAGGGCAACGTAAGTTAGAAGTTTATGGAGATGAATTTATTGCCGAAATCATCGCTTTTATGGGAGATAAAATCAAAAAAGTAAAAAAACCAGATACACATAAAGTGACATTTGAATTATATCAGCAAGGATTAAATATAGATGAAATTGCAGCAAAGCGCGGTTTATCTCCCACGACTATATTTTCACATTTAGCCAAATTATACATCGACGGAGAAAATATAAATGTATACCAATTTGTAAGCGACACAGAAGTGGAATCTGTTAAAAAAGCCAAAGAAAAGTTACAAAACCCTCCAGCACTCAAACCTTATTTTGAGTATTTTGAAGAAAAAATGGAGTACTTTAAAATCCGATTGGCATTGTCAGTGATTGAAAAAGAAACAGGGATTTAAAAGCAAAAATACGTAAACAGATATTTATAACTTCCGTATCTTTACGGTTCAAAATTTGATTCTATGGAAGCAACTACAGAACAAACCCAACCCACACCAAAACCAAAATGGCTTAGAGTTAAACTCCCAACAGGTAAAAAATATACCGAGTTACGTGGGTTGGTAGATAAGTACAAACTAAATACAATTTGTACCTCAGGTAGTTGCCCGAACATGGGAGAATGTTGGGGAGAAGGCACCGCTACTTTTATGATTTTAGGAAATATTTGTACCCGATCATGTGGATTTTGTGGTGTAAAAACAGGCAGACCTGAAACGGTAGATTGGGACGAACCTGAAAAAGTAGCCCGATCCATAAAAATCATGAGCATCAAACACGCTGTGATTACAAGTGTTGACCGAGATGACATCAAAGATGGCGGATCAATCATTTGGGCAGAAACCGTTAAGGCAATCCGCCGTATGAATCCAAACACAACATTAGAAACGTTGATTCCTGATTTTCAAGGCATCGAGAGAAATATTGACCGTATTATTGAAGTTGCTCCTGAGGTAGTTTCTCACAATATCGAAACCGTGAGGCGCTTAACCCGTGAGGTTCGTATTCAAGCGAAATATGACCGAAGCATGGAAGTTTTAAAATATCTTAAAAATAGCGGTCTTAACAGAACCAAATCAGGCATCATGTTAGGTTTAGGCGAAACAGAGGAAGAAGTTTTTGAAACGATTACTGATTTAAGAAATGCTAAAGTAGATGTTGTAACTATTGGTCAATACTTACAACCAACCAAAAAACATTTACAAGTTAAAGAATTTATTACGCCCGAGCAATTTAAAAAATACGAGTTGTTTGCAAAAGATTTAGGATTTATCCATGTGGAAAGTGGTCCACTTGTTCGATCGTCGTATCATGCCGAAAAGCATGTTTTGTAGTTACACTTTCTACTTAATCACACGTTTGATAATCTGTTGAAACTCTTTTTCATTGTTTAGAAATTGAGACTTAATCGGTAGATAAAACAATTGATCTTGAGGCAACATTCCGTTAAGACGTGTGTAATCTTTTTCGGTAGTGATGATTTTGCGCTCTTTTGCTTTATTCGTGATAGCTTCAATATCTTTCGGGCTAAAATGATGATGATCTGCAAAAGACATATAATCGTTGAGGCTGTTTTTCTTCTTAAAAAAATCAAAAAATAATTTTGGCTTAGCGATACCTGCTATTATTAAACAAGACTCTTTTTGTAAATCGGTTATCAGCTGTTTATCATTTACTGAAAAAGCGAAATCATCATACGCAATCGTGGTAAAAAAAACAGGACTACAGGTGTATTTTTGAATTTGTTGTTGTATTATTTTTTGTTCTGTTTCGGAAATCAATGCAGGACATTTAGTAACCACAACTGCGGTACTACGATTTGCTCCTGAACGAGATTCTCTCAAATTACCCATAGGCAAGATGTAATCATCCGTGAATATATCACCGTAAGTAGTGAGTAAAATATACGCATCTGCGGTTACTTTGCGATGTTGATACGCATCATCCAATAAAATAACTTCTGGTTTTGGAGTTAGCTTTAATAGTTGTGTAATTCCATTTACGCGATTGACATCAACAGCTACTGATATTTGTTTAAATTTTGAAAAAAACTGAAAAGGTTCGTCCCCAATATCTTCAATTTCAGTGGTTGCATTTGCCAAAACAAAACCTTCACTTTTTCGTTTATAACCACGACTTAAGGTCGAAATTTTGTGTTGCTGAGATAATAATCGAATTAAATATTCAATTTGAGGCGTTTTTCCTGTGCCGCCAACAGAGAGATTACCCACGGCGATAACGGGGATTTCTGCACGGTATGATTTATAAATTTGAAGATCATACGCATAATTCCGAATCGTGGTTACCAGACGATAAATCAATGCGATGGGAAATAAAAACCGTCGTAATACAATCATTTTACTTTTCAAATTTGTTCAAAACTCGAATAATAATACCCACGCAATCTAACAATTGTGTTTCGGTCATAACCAATGGAGGTGCAAAACGGATAATATTTCCGTGAGTAGGTTTGGCTAATAAGCCGTTGTCTTTTAGGGCGATACAGATATTCCAAGCGGTGTCGCTATCTTCGGAATCGTTGATAACAATAGCATTGAGTAATCCTTTGCCCCGCACTTGAGAAACAATAGTGCTTTGGGAGATGTATTGATTTAATTTTTCACGGAATAAAATCCCTAACTTTTCGGCATTTTCGGCTAAGTTTTCGTCTTTGATAACTTTTAGTGCGGCTATGGCGACTTCTGCAGCAACGGGGTTTCCTCCAAAGGTGCTGCCGTGGTTACCGGGTTTGATCACATTCATAATCTTGTCGTTGGCGAGTACGGCACTAACGGGATATACACCACCGCTAATGGCTTTTCCTAAAACTAAAATATCAGCAGTAACATTTTCGTGATCGATTGCCAATAATTTGCCTGTTCGGGCAATGCCTGTTTGTACTTCGTCAGCAATAAACAATACGTTATATTGTTCGCACAAGGCTTTGGCTTTGGTTAAATATCCTTCGGAAGGCACATAAACACCCGCTTCACCTTGTATGGGTTCAACCAAAAATCCTGCAATATTTGGATTGCTTTTTAAGGTGTTTTCTAAGGCTTGTAGGTTATTGTATTCGATTTTTATAAATCCATTGGTAAAAGGACCAAAGTTTTTTCGGGCAATTGGATCGTTTGAAAACGAAATAATTGTAGTGGTACGTCCGTGAAAATTATTGGCACAAACAATTATTTCGGCTTCATTTTCTGGGATTTTTTTGATTTCATACGCCCATTTTCTGCAAATTTTGAGTGCAGTTTCTACGGCTTCTGCACCAGTATTCATAGGGAGTACTTTGTCATAACCAAAATAATCGCAAATAAAACGTTCGTAGTTACCCAATTTATCGTTATAAAAAGCACGAGATGTTAAAGTAAGCTGTTGAGCTTGTTGAATCAATGCTTCGATTATTTTAGGATGGCAATGCCCTTGATTAACAGCGGAATACGAGGATAAAAAATCATAATATTTTATGTCGTTAACATCCCAAACATATACGCCTTCTCCTTTTTTTAAAACAACAGGTAACGGATGGTAATTGTGTGCGCCATATTTGTCTTCTAATGCGATAAAATGTGTGGCGTTATTAATTTCGGATACAGACATAATTGAAGGAGGTTTAATAAGATTCAAAATTACTCTTTTTTTTATTTAAGAAAATTGATTTAGCTGATATATGTCATTCTTTTTAGCGTTTTATAAGTTGTATTTTTGCCGAAAACAAAATATTTATCTCATGTCAGATTCTAGAACTTACTCGTTAAAACAATTAACCAAAATTCAATTGCGTGTCGAAAGACAAAGCAAAATGATTCAATTTATGATGTCAGGAATTGTTTCGTTACTACTCACCTTTGTTTTGCGTGATCCTTCGTTTACGGTTACACAAGATTACGTTATGTTTTTATTGTTTTTTGCTGTTGGGTTATGGATTACAGAAGCAATTCCGCCTTTTGCAGTAGGTATTTTAATTGTTGGATTTATTGTTTTTACAATGGGACGGGAGAGTACAATTGATGTTAAACCGTACGTACAAACATGGTCCGATGGGGTTATTTGGTTGTTTTTAGGAGGTTTCTTTTTGGCTGAAGGAATGAAAAAAACAAAATTGGATAGCATGGTTATGAAGTTTGCCTTGCCTAAATTTGGATCTAAATCCAAATATATTTTATTGGGATTAATGCTGATAACAGCTGTAGTTTCTGCTTTTATGAGTAATACAGCAACGACAGCATTAATGATTGCTTCGGTAGCGCCTATCGCTTCACAATTAGGAAAAGAAGCTCCTTTAAATAAAGCTATTTTATTAGGGATTCCTTCGGCAGCAGCCTTTGGAGGTATGGCAACCATTATTGGATCAGCACCCAATGCGATTGCAGTCGGGGCTTTAGAGTCGGTGGGTATTCGAATTAGTTTTGTAGAATGGATGATGATCGGTACTCCTGTGGCAGTTATTTTAACGTTTATTTTTTGGCGAATATTATTGATAAAATATAACCTTAAAATGGATAATTTATCCCTTGATTTTTTAAGTGAAGAAGTAGAAGTGGACGAGGAAATTGCCGAAGAAGAAAAAATAAAAAAAAGAATTGTAGTGGGTGTTTTTTTACTAACCTTTGGATTATGGTTAACCTCTAAATTAACAGGTATACCTACTTCGGTAGTTTCAGGAATACCGATAGTTGCCTTTACGATGATGGGAATTATTGATGCCGATGATGTTCGTGCCTTACCTTGGGATGTATTGATGTTAGTTGCAGGAGGATTGGCGTTAGGTATGGCAATTCAAGAACAAGGTTTAGCTGTTTATTTTGTTAGTAAAATAAGTGGTTTTCAGATTGAATATTATTTCTTATTGGCGTTATTTGGTTTGATTACAGTTGTTCTTTCTAATTTTATGAGTAACACAGCAGCTTCGTCTATTTTGATACCTGTTGCTATTTCGTTATCCAGTTTTACAGGAAATCAAAATCCGATGATTTTACCTTTAGTAATTGGATTGTCGGCATCATGTGCTTTACTCTTACCGGTATCAACACCACCTAATGCCATCGCGTATAGCACAGGTCTACTAAATCAAAAAGACTTTTTGTTAGGAGGTATTTCAATGGGGATATTAGGACCCATAATCGCAATATTAACTGCTATTACTATAATTTCTCTATTGTTTTAATATGAATTTAATCATTTAAAAAAAGTATTTTTGCTTTAAATTTTTAATAAAAACAAATGATAAGTTCTGAACAAATAAAGGATTTAATTGAAAGAGTGGGGGCCTTAGGGCGCTATCTTTGACTTAGATACCAAGTTGATTGAAATCGCAAATGAAGAAGAAAAATCATTAGCGCCAGGATTTTGGGATAATTCTCAAAAAGCAGAAGAGTTATTACAATCCTTACGGAATAAAAAAAAGTGGGTTAATGATTACGAAGAAGCATCAAAAAGAGTTGATGAATTAGTTATTGCGAGTGATTTTTTCAAAGAAGGTTTATTAACCGAAGAAGAATATAAAGAGCAATACACCGTGGCTAAAGATTTAATAGAAGCTATTGAATTTCGAAATATGCTTTCTGATGAAGGCGACATGATGAGTGCGGTAATTCAAATAACAGCAGGAGCAGGCGGTACCGAAAGTTGTGATTGGGTCGCCATGTTAATGCGGATGTATATGATGTGGGCAGAAAACAAAAAGTACAAAATAAAAGAACTGAATTACCAAGCAGGCGAGGTTGCAGGTATCAAAACCGTAACCTTAGAAATTGATGGAGATTATGCTTTTGGATATTTAAAAGGAGAAAATGGTGTACACCGTTTGGTTCGGATTTCACCATTTGATAGCAACGGTAAACGACATACCACGTTTGGTTCTGTTTATGTGTATCCTTTGGTAGACGACACCATTGAAATAGAAATCAATCCCAACGATATCACATGGGAAACCATGCGTTCAAGCGGAGCAGGAGGGCAAAATGTAAACAAGGTAGAAACAGCAGTACGTTTACGTCATCAACCCACAGGAATTATTATTGAAAATTCAGAAACCCGTTCGCAATTAGATAATAAAAATAAAGCAATGCAGTTGTTGCGTTCGCAATTGTATCAAATCGAATTGCAAAAAAGAATGGAAAAACGCAACGAAATCGAAGCGAACAAAATGAAAATTGAGTGGGGTTCTCAAATTCGTAATTATGTGATGCACCCGTATAAATTGGTAAAAGATTTACGATCAGATTACGAATCCAGAGATGTCGATGGCGTTATGAATGGCGAGATCGATGAGTTTTTGAAATCCTATTTGATGTTAATGGGACAGAAAGAATAAAAAATATGTAATAAATCATATATTCGCAAAAATTATTATCTAACTAAAAAAATAATACAAAATGAAAAAAATTGCAGTATTGGCATTGGTTTTAGTTTCATCCTTAACTATGGCTCAAAAAATTAAAGTAATCTCAGGTGATGCTAGTGTTTTAAAAGGAGAAAAACAAGTTAACGTGGAGTTTGATTATTCTAAATTAACATTGATGAACGATGAGTTACCAGAACAACGTTATGTAGATGAAAGAAAAGCAGATCTAAATTCTAAATCAGATGGAAATGGAGATTTGTGGCTTCAAAAATGGCAATCTGCTAAAGAGATGATTTGGGAACCAAAGTTCTTAGAATTGATGGAAAAATATGCTACAAACAAAAAAGATGTTCAGTTTAAAAAAAGCAATAATACCGCGAAGTATACACTTATCGTAGAAGTTTTATGGATTTATCCAGGATGGGATGTTTATATCCAAAGACAACCTGCAAAAATGACTTGTAATCTTAAAATTGTAGAGACCGCTAATAAAGGTAATGTGGTGTTTGAAATGCATGCTAGTAACGCACCTGGCGACCAATTTGGAAGTCAATTTAGTAATGAATCTAGAATTGGTGAAAGTTTTGCTAAATGCGGAAAAACATTTGCTGGTTACCTAGTAAAGAAAGCGTTGTAAGTTACTTCTTATACCAACAAAGTTAGTAGTAGCTTAAGGTATAAAATTATAAGGGTTTGACTTTTTAATTAAAGTTGAACCCTTTTATTTTTTGTGTGCAAAACGCGGGATTATTATTTTAACTCCAAATTTAAAAATTTAGCGGTATGGCTGGTTTTGTTTTTGGCTACTTTTTCAGGGGTGCCTTCGCAAACGATTTGTCCGCCATTTTTACCGCCTTCGGGGCCGATATCAAAAATGTAATCAGCTTGTTTGATGACGTCCATATTGTGTTCGATTACAATTACAGAATTTCCTTTGTCAACGATTTCATTGATGACTTCCATTAGTACTCGGATGTCTTCAAAATGAAGTCCTGTTGTGGGTTCGTCTAAAATATAAAGTGTATTACCTGTATTTTTTTTAGAAAGTTCGGTAGCTAATTTAACCCGTTGTGCTTCGCCCCCTGAGAGTGTAGTACTTTGTTGTCCGAGTTTGATGTAACCTAAACCTACTTCTTGTAAGGTTTTTACTTTTTGATAAATTTTGGGGATATTTTCAAAAAACGGCACAGCATCATCAATCGTCATTTCGAGTATGTCAGAAATGCTTTTGCTTTTGTATCGGATTTCTAATGTTTCGCGGTTAAAACGTTTACCTTGGCAATCTTCGCAATCGACGTACACATCGGGTAAAAAGTTCATTTCGATTACACGCAATCCTCCGCCTTGGCAGGTTTCGCATCGTCCTCCTTTTACATTAAAACTAAAACGCCCCGGTTTGTAACCGCGTATCATTGCTTCGGGGGTTTTGGTAAATAAGGTTCGGATTTCAGAAAACACATCAGTATACGTTGCTGGATTAGAGCGTGGTGTGCGACCAATTGGCGATTGATCGATGTCGATTACTTTGTCGATGTTTTCGAGTCCTTCAATTTTTTTGTAGGGTTGGGGCGTTTTAACACCGTTAAAAAAATAGGCATTTAAAATCGGGTAAAGAGTACCATTGATTAGTGTTGATTTTCCGCTACCTGATACGCCTGTTACGCATACGAGTTTGCCCAAAGGGATTTCAATTGTTACGTTTTTAAGGTTGTTACCTGTCGCACCGCTTAGTTTTAAGGTTTTTCCGTTTCCTGTTCGGCGTTTTTCGGGTACGGGTACACATTTGTTTCCGTTGAGGTAATCAGCTGTTAAACTGTTTGATTTTTTAATTTCAAGAGGTGTGCCTTGCTGTACGATTTCACCGCCATGTATGCCTGCTGCGGGACCAATATCGAGTACGTAATCGGCTCGTTCAATCATGTCTTTATCATGCTCGACTACGATGACTGAATTACCAATATCACGCAATTGCTCTAATGATTTGATAAGGCGTTCGTTATCTCTTTGGTGTAAACCAATACTAGGTTCGTCCAAAATATATAATACGCCAATCAATTGTGATCCGATTTGTGTAGCCAATCGAATACGTTGTGCTTCGCCACCTGATAGGGATTTAGAACTTCGGTTTAGGGTTAAATATTCGAGACCTACGTCTAACAAAAACTGAATACGGGTTTTGATTTCTTTAATGATTTCAGAACCGATAAGCAGTTGTTTTTCGGTTAATTGCTTTTCGATATGATTAAACCATACAAATAATTCGGAAATGTCGGCATGGGTTAAATCCGAAATGTTTTTATCGTCTATTTTAAAATAATTAGATTCTTTTTTTAATCTAGAGCCTTCACAGTTGGGGCAATTGACTTTGTCCATAAAGTCTTTTGCCCAACGTTTAATGCTAATAGATTCGGCAGTTTCAAATTGATTTTGTATAAAATTTGAGATGCCTTCAAAGTCAATTTTATATTCGCGTTTAACGCCTAACGTTTTTGAGTTTAGGGTAAAGCTTTCTTTTGCACCGTTCATAATCACCTTTATAGCTTCTTCCGAAAGGGTAGCAATTGGATCGTCTAACGTAAATTCATATTTGGTGCCAATGGTTTCTAATTGTTTAAAAATCCACGAACTTTTGTAGGTGCCAATTGGGGCAATTCCTCCATTTTTAATGGAAAGTTTGTTATCAGGTACAATTTTAGCATCGTTGATTTGATAAATAGTGCCTAATCCGTTACAACTTTCGCAGGCACCTTTGGGCGAGTTGAAAGAAAAATTATTGGGTTCAGGGATCGGGTAGGAGATACCAGTTGTCGGACACATGAGGTTTCGGCTAAAAAAACGAACTTCGTTGGTATCATGTGCAATAACTAACAAGGAATTTTCTCCGTGGTGCATTGCGGTTCGGATACTTTCGGACAAACGTTTGAGGCTGTTGTCGTCATTTTCGACAAGGATGCGATCAATCACGATTTCGATATCATGGTTTTTGTACCGATCGAGTTTCATGCCTTTTTCGATATCTAGGATTACGCCATCTACCCTTACTTTTAAAAAACCTTGTTTTAAAATTTGTTCAAATAATTCGCGGTAATGCCCTTTACGAGCTTTGATAATAGGCGACAAGATGGAAATGCGCTTTTCGGTATAATCGTCAATAATTAAGTTTTTAATTTGATCGTCGGTATAACTGACCATTTTTTCGTTGGTATTGTAGCTATACGCTTCGCCAATACGAGCGTACAGTAACCGAATAAAATCATAGATCTCGGTAACTGTCCCCACGGTAGAACGTGGGCTTTTATTGGTGGTTTTTTGCTCAATAGCAATTACGGGCGATAAACCATTAATTTTATCTACATCCGGACGTTCTAATCCACCCAAAAACTGTCGGGCATATGCCGAAAACGTTTCGATATAACGGCGTTGTCCTTCTGCATAAATAGTATCAAAGGCTAAAGATGATTTACCACTACCCGAAAGACCTGTGATAACCACCAGTTTTTCTCGGGGGATAACCACATCGATATTTTTGAGGTTATGCACTCTGGCACCAAATACTTCTATAAAATCTTCAGGTTTTGACATAATTGTGAGCAAAAAAACAAAAGTAAAGTTTTATAAAAAATATAATACCCCTAAAGTGATAATTCTTTTATATTGTATGGTTGTTATTTTTGATGTAAGAAGGTTTGTGCGTGTGCTGTTACTTCTATAAAAAAACGTTCAAACTCATTTTCAAACGCATCATAATGTATTTCAAGTTCTTTGTGAGCGTGTTGCATATTGGATTTAAATCGTGTACGTCGGTCCATTTGGTAAAGAATATTGCTAATCCCATCAAAGGTTTGGTATTTTAACAGCCAATTATCTTTAACCATGTATGGAAAAATAGTACGGACACGATCGGTGGTTTGGTGCAGGTTATTTTCTAAAAAAGAATAAAAGTCAGTTGTGAATTTTTCTAACGGTACAGCGCTATAATTTGCCCAGTTTTTAGCTAAAAAGTGGTCGTAATATAAATCGATAATCACACCAGAGTAGTGACCATAAGGTTGGTGTAAACGTTTGGTACTTTCTCTAAAAATAGAATGTGCATCTGTAAAGGTGTCAATAGCGCGGTGTAGGATGATTCCTTTTCGGATTTCGGGATGAAATTTACTTAAATTTTTACCCCGTATGCCATCAGCAATAAAATTACCTACTTTGATATAATCGTTATCACCCGATAAATGAATGTGCGCTAAAAAGTTCATCAGAGCAAATTAAGAATAATTTTGCACTCTGTTAGGAGAGAAGATTTTTATAAAAGTTAAAAATAAAAATTTATTGCTTATTTACTTTTATGGTTTGCGTTTGATTTTTTCCTTCTAATTTAATCAAATACATACCCGAGGATAGATTTTGTATAAATATTTGCTGATTCGTAATTGTAGAATACATTACCAATCTTCCTGAAAAATCGTAAATATACGCCTTTAAGAATTCATCAGAATGAATAGTTAAATAATCTGCAACTGGATTAGGCGAATACAATACTTTTTGAAAAACTCCTAAATTATCAGCTACATGAAGTAATTCTTCTTCGCACCCAGAATTAACTAATGTCGGCGCACTCCTATATTCTAATGTTCCGTCACCTACTGCTCCAAATGAATTATCTCCCCAACACCACAAAGTTCCATCTTTTTTCAAAGCGCAATTTCTAGAATTTGTTGCATATACTTCTTTCCAATCTGAATCTGTTCCTATTTGTATTGGAGTTTCTATAAAATAATCTTTATTATCGGGGTCTGCAAAATTGCCATACCCCCATAAGGTACCGTTCTTCTTAATTAATAAGGTTTGCCATGTTCCCACGGCTACAGTATTCCAATCGCTATCTGTCCCAACCTTTACTGGATTTTCTAAATTTGTTCCGTAGTTAATAGAACCCCAATGCCATAGCGTTCCATCATTTTTTATAGCATTTTTCTTAAATGATGAAGTCGAAATTATTTTCCAATCGGTTTCAGCATTAAAAAGTTTAGGTGTAGTTGATGTTTTGGTACCCCAATTCCAAATAGACCCATTTTGATGAAGTGCATAAACAGATTCGGGATCTGAATCAAACAAATTTGAACCTATAGAAATCGATTTCCATGGCATATTATGAGAAATTGCAGGAACATCCAGATAATCCTGAACCTTACCATTTCCTAATTGTCCATATTTATTTTCGCCCCATCCGTATAAATTTCCATTATTAGTATGGACTAATGATTCAAAGGCATGTCCCGAAAGAATTTGAATATCCGAAATTCCTTCAACAAGTATAGGCTCATAGCTACTTACAGTAGTTCCATTTCCTAATTGTCCGTAGGTATTATTTCCCCAAGCCCATAAAGTTCCATCTTCTTTTACAACTAGATTATGATTGGCTATAGCATGTACGGATTTAAACTTAGCGGTAGTTTTAACTTGCACTGGTGCGGCAGAGCCTAGCGCATCTATAGTTCCTTGCCCTAGTTGACCATCAGTATTTCTACCCCAAGCCCAAAGTGTTCCATCGTCCTTTAAGGCTAGCGTATGAAAACTTGCCATACTAATTTGTTTCCAACAACCTACTTTACTGATAGGACAATTAACTTTTTCTGGCACTAAAATACTTTCACTTTTTACAATACCCAACTGTCCTTCTGAGTTGTCCCCCCAAGTAAATAATTCTCCTAAATTATTTAATGCCATTCCGTGAAAGTCTCCCGAAACAGGAAAATTCCAATTGGCAGTACCCCCTATTTGTTGTGGACTATACGCAATTGTTCCTACATAACCATCCCCTAACTGTCCATTAGAACCATTACCCCACGACCACAAAGTCCCATTTGTTTTAACGGCTAAAGCATAATTATATCCTGCAGAGGCAAGTTTCCAATCTGTAGAATTACTTATTTGTGATATTCTACCCTCCCAGGTAGGAAAGCCTGTTTCGTCTACCAATGGAGAATCCCATGACCATAATGTTCCTGAACTTTTTATTCCTAACGAAATTCCTAATCCTGCAGATATCGAAACCCAGTCTGATTCATTTCCAATTCTAGCAGGAATAACTAATTTTTCTCTGTCAGAAGGATTCCCTGCATGACCCCATCCCCAAATTTCTCCTTTAGTATTCAAGGCAATTCCATGATAATATCCCGCTCCAACAGCAATCCAATTATTAGCATCAGAAATTTGAATGGGTTCCAACTGATTTTGTCCATCAGATCTACCAGCTTGTGCTCGTTCATTATTTCCCCAAGCCCATAAAGTACCATCCGATTTAATAGCCAAAGTATGAGATCCATTAGCATCAACAGCTTTCCACTTTCCAGAAAGCGCTACTGGAATCGAACTCATTACTTCTGTACCGTTCCCTAATTGACCACGAGTATTGAATCCCCATGTGTACAAAGTTCCGTCTGAAGTGATTCCTGCACTGTGAGCAAATCCTGCCGAAATAACAATCCAATCTTTTCTATGGCCAACTTGTTGAGCTACAGGAGTTGAAATTGTTGAACCATTCCCTAACTGTCCACCAGAATTATCTCCCCAAGCCCAAAGTGTTCCGTCAGATTTAACACCTAATGTATGTAAGGTGCCTCCTGTCAATGTTTTCCAGCATTGAGCATGTAATATTCCACCTAATAGTAAGGCAGAAATAATTAATATTTTTTTATTCATTTTTATGATTGGTTTTATTTTTTTAAGGCAAAAGTAAAAAATAACTTATTTGGTAAAATTAAAATAGTGAAGAAATAGCTTAAATTTTATATGATAAATAATTTTTTTATTTAAAAAAAGTTATAATTTTGTACAATCTTATATTAAAGAACAAGAAATTAATATTTATATACAATGAAAAAAGGTATACACCCTGAGAATTATAGATTAGTTGCTTTTAAAGACATGTCTAACGAAGAAGTTTTTATTACAAAATCTACAGCTGAAACCAAAGAAACTATCGAAGTTGATGGTGTTGAGTATCCAGTAATCAAATTAGAGATTTCAAGAACGTCTCATCCTTTTTACACAGGTAAATCTAAATTAATCGATACAGCAGGTCGTATCGACAAATTCAAAAATAAATATGCTAAATTCGCTAAATAAGCGAACAGAAACTGAAAAAACAAAAAACCTCTAACATTTATTTGTGTTAGAGGTTTTTTGTTTTTTCAAGTTTTTAGTCAATTAAATGGCGCACTTTTTAGTACAAATTTTACTTAAATCACAATCGGTACAAATGACCAAAATGTTTTCGGTAAATTGATGGCTAACACTAATGATTTTATTGTTTATTTCGATTTGCATCATCGCATCATATTCTTGTATTGAAATTACCTTTATGGTTTTGTTAATATGTAAACCCACTTCTTCAACATATTTTAAAAAAGTACTCGAATTATCTTTAACAGCAACCATTTTACACATAGAACCTGTGTTTATTTCGGATAGATTTTTCTTAAAATGGATTTTCATTTCTCCATTTTCGTTCGGGATCGGGTCACCGTGAGGATCAAATTCAGGGAAATTTAAAAATTTATCTAATTTATTAACGAGTTTTAGGGATTGAATATGTTCTAATTGTTCGGCAACTTCATGGACTTCGTCCCAGGTAAAATCTAATTTCTCATACAAAAAAGTTTCCCAAAGGCGGTGCTTACGGAGTACTTCCATCGCGTGTTTACGCCCATTCGTGGTTAACGTTATCTTTCCATATTTTTGATAATCAATTAGTTGTTTCTCTTTTAACTTTTTAAGCATGTCGCTTACAGTTGCAGGTTTAACATCTAATTGTAGGGCAAGCTCGTTTGTTCCGACTTCTTCAGATTCGTGATCTAAAGTGATACGGAGCAATGCTTTTAGGTAATTCTCTTCGGTGTATGATAGCATGTCTCAAAAGTATTTATTTTTTTTAAATAAATTAAAGTTAGACTTATCTAACTTTAATTATATTTGCAGTCTAATTTTTAGGGTAAGTACAATGAATTCATTATATAATAAAACAGGAGTAGTTTTGTTTTTGTTTGTAACTCAGTTATTAATAGCTCAAACAGGAAGTGTTAAAGGAAAAGTAATATCAGAAGGCAAACCTGTCGAATTTGCAAGCATATACCTAAGAGGAACAGAATTAGGTGCGTTATCGGATACGTTAGGATTATTTAAAGTAGAAAAAATCCCAGTTGGTACATATAAAATAGCCGTTAGTTGTTTGGGATTTAAAAGTTCGGAGAAAAACATAACAATTAAAGACAATGAAGTTGTAACGGCAAATTTTGATATTTTATTCTCAGAAAATTCATTGAATGAAGTTGTTATTTCAGGTACAATGAAAGAAGTCTCTAAACTTGAAAGCGCTGTTCCTGTTGAGGTTTTTACGGCTAAATTTTTTAAATCAAATCCGACACCTTCCGTATTTGAGTCCTTACAAAACGTAAATGGTGTGCGCCCGCAACTAAATTGCAACGTGTGTAATACAGGAGATATTCATATCAACGGGCTGGAAGGCCCTTATACAATGATTTTAATTGATGGAATGCCTATTGTTAGCGGATTATCTACTGTTTACGGTTTAACAGGGATTCCGCAATCCTTGATTGAAAGGGTAGAAATTGTAAAAGGACCAGCCTCTACATTATATGGTTCCGAAGCTGTGGGAGGTTTAATTAATATTATTACGAAAAAACCGAGTAACGCGCCGCTATTTTCGGCAGATACATTTAGCTCGGATTGGGGCGATGTTAATACCGATTTAGGGATGAAATTTAATGCAGGTAAAAAAGCAGAATCTATACTTGGGATCAATTATTTTAATTACCAAAATATCAAAGACAACAATAACGACGGATTTACAGACATTACGTTACAAGATCGTATTTCATTGTTTAACAAATGGACCCTACGCCGTAACGAAAATAGATTATTTAGTATCGCAGGACGCTATGTGTATGAAGACCGCTGGGGTGGGGAAACCCGTTGGAACAAATCCTACCGAGGAGGAAATGAAGTTTATGGCGAAAGTATTTATACCAGCCGTTGGGAAACCTTCGGTACGTATGAATTACCTGTAAAAGAAAAAATATTATTTCAGTTTAGTGCCAACGGACACAGTCAAAACAGTGTGTATGGAGAGACTATTTATAATGCACAACAGACTATTGGTTTTGGGCAATTAACCTGGTTTAAAACCATTCAAAAACACGATGTATTAGTTGGTGCAGCGTATCGTTATACTTTTTATGACGACGACACGCCTGTAACTTTGCAATCCAACGGAATTGAAAACAAGCCATCAATAATTAAATTACCCGGAATTTTTGTTCAGGATGAAATTAATTTTAATGCGCAACATAAATTATTATTGGGTGTTCGGTATGATTATAACAGCATACACGGGAGTGTATTTTCTCCAAGAGCGAATTATAAAATATCGTCTAAAAACAAAAAAAATATCTTGCGATTTAGCACGGGTAACGGTTACCGAGTTGCCAATGTGTTTACAGAAGATCACGCCGCGCTAACAGGAGCCCGAACCGTTGTTTTTAAATCAAATTTAAAACCCGAAACATCTTGGAACGGAAATATCAATTTTGTTAAAAAGATGTACGCCAAAAACGGTACATTTATCGGCTTGGATGCGACCGCTTTTTACACTTACTTTAACAATCGAATTATTCCGGATTATTTAACAAACTCTAATGAGATTATTTACGATAATTTGGATGGATTTGCGGTATCTCAAGGGATTAGTTTAAATCTGGATATTCAATTACCCAATGGATTTAGTGCAATAATTGGAAGCACATTAATGGATGTAAACTTTACCGATCAAGGCATCAAACAAAGACAAATCTTGACCGAACGTTTTTCAGGAGTTTGGAGTATCGGATATGCCTTTAAAAAAATAGGGGTATCAATTGATTATACAGGTAATATTTATGGGGCAATGAATTTACCCACATTAGGAGATTTAGACAATCGCCCATCAGAATCTCCTGTTTGGAGTATTCAAAACATACAGTTTACTAAAAAGTTTAAAAAAGGATTTGAAATTTATGGAGGCGTAAAAAATCTTTTAAATTACACACCGCCCGCCAACAGTATCGCGCGTTCATTTGATCCATTTGATAAAGGTGTTACATTTTCGGATGGAACTAATGTGGGGTTAAACGGACAAGTTGTGCCGCAAGGACAAGTTGTTGCAACGTCAAACAATCCTAACGCATTAACGTTTGATCCAACCTATGTTTTTGCACCTAACCAAGGGATTCGTAGTTTTGCTGGCGTTCGTTATACCTTTTTTTAGATGAAATTTAGTCTCGTTGTACTACTGTTTACTAATCTATGTTTCGGGCAACTGAACAAGGTTGCTTTTGAACAAATCGAAGCTTTACAACAATCCGAAAAACGAAATATAGTCGTCTTTATCCACGCCGATTGGTGTAAGTTTTGCCACCGTACGGAAAACACGACGCTACAAGATTCGACTGTAATTAACTTACTCAACAACCGTTTTTATTATATTGATTTTAATGCAGAAGAAAAGAGAATCATTCGATTTAATAACACCTATTTTGCGTACAAGCCTTCTGGCACCAACACAGGTATTCATGAATTGGCGGAAGCTTTAGCCACACTAAAAGGAAAAGTTTCCTATCCTTCGATTTGTGTATTAAATCCGCAGTATGAGATTATATTTCAATACAACCAGTTTTTGAATGCAACTAATTGTATTGAAGTATTAAAACGATTGAATTAGGCTATGATTTTTTTCGGATTTTCATATTGATAAATTCTACAAAAAGGGAGAATGAAATCGCAAAATACAAATATCCTTTAGGTACAGCCCCAATAGACTCGTGAAATATTAACGTATGTGATAAGTGAGCACTTTCGGTAATCAACATAAAACCAATCAAAATTAAAAATGAAAGCCCTAATATCTGGATAGACGGGTTTTTGTTCACAAATTCGCCCACAGGAACAGCAAAAGACATCATAATTATTACGGACACAATAACCGCAGCAATCATAATATATAAAGCGCCAGCAACGCCGTTGGTCATACCTACCGCCGTTAGAATAGAATCAAAAGAAAAGACCAAATCAATAATTATGATTTGAAAAATTACAGACCCAAAAGATTTGGCTACGGATTTTTCATTGTTTTCACTTTCTTCATGGGTATCAACTTTTTCATGGATTTCTTTAGTGCTTTTATAGATTAGAAAAAGACCTCCTAAGAGTAAAATAATACTTTGCCCTGTAACTTCAGAATGTAACCAACTTAAGTTGATCGTAAACCAAGGTTCTTTCATGGCAATTAAATAAGAAATACCCAACAGTAAACCAATACGCATAAACATGGCTAAAAACATCCCGATTTTAGTCGCTTTTTTGCGGTCTTCTTGCGGAAGTTTTCCGGTTGCGATAGATATAAAAATGATGTTGTCGATACCTAAAACGATTTCTAAAAATGTTAAAGTTAAAAATGCAATGATTGCATCTGGAGTAAATAAAAAATCCATAATTATTTAATTTTTGTTACAGTTCCTTGTTGTTTTTCTTGATTTCCGACTAACGAAAATTCAAATGTATATCCTGTTTTAGAGGTGGTTAAAATTTTAATATGTACCGCTTTTTTTTCCAAGCGATTTTTGGGATGTAGTTTTTGAACGATATACTCACAATCGTTAATCCATCGGATGGAAGCAGTATCAATTTTCTGTTCAATAAAACTAATTTCTAAAGAGTCGTTTCGAATAAATTCAGAATGTACTTTTTTACCGTCAATTTCGTAATCAAACTCAAATTTACCTGTTTTAAAGTCTTTGCAATTGCGTTCAGTTGTATAGCAACCGCTATTTAAAAATGAAAGTAAAATTAGAAATAGCCAATGATTTGTACTCATTAATTTTTTTCTGCAAATGTATTATAAACTGTCTAAAACTGTTTTGATTTTAAGAGATAATTTTTTGGCACCAATTTTATTTAAATGATCGGGATCGTAAAAATCATTAGCAGTAAAAGAAGTATCTTTTAGCATATTTAAATGCGTGACATTAGGATATTTTTGAACCAAATTTTTGGCAGTTGAAAAAGTTCTGTTCAACTGATTTTTTTCAAGATTGTTGTAATAAGTAGGGTAGGTCGGAAAGGTAATTAAAAGTATTTTTATATCGTGAGAATTAGCATAAGCGACAATTTTATTCAAAAAATCAATATTTTGATCTACGATAAAGTAATCCCCAATCGTATGCTTTTTAGCAACTCGTTTACCGTCGCGTTCTAAATTTTTGTGAGGGTTATATTGAAAAGAATTACTCCATCCCGATTTAGAACAGGTAATCGGATTTTCATTATCGATATAATAATTTTTTAAACGAAAAGCACTCATTAATGCGTCTTCATCTAAAAATTCGGAGTACAACCAATGCCTGTTTGAAAAAGGTTCGTGTAAACCAAAATATTGCACATAGTTTTTGAGTCGCCAAGTTTCGGTGCTGTATCCCAGCGAAAAGTATAGCGAAAAATAATCCAAAGTAAGTACGATGCATTTTAAGTTTTTCCAATTGCCGTCGTATTTTTTAATGATATGATAATCAATATCTAAAGATTGCGAAGCACCACCTACGTTAAAACTTTTAGGCGAAATATAAGCTGGATCAATACCATAAAGGATGTGTGAATTACCAATAAACAAATACTCCAAATCATTAGACTGTTGATCTAAAATATTTTTTTTATACGTATAATCGTTGGGGATGTTGCGTAATATCACCTCAAACACAGCCATAACAACAACCAGTGGGCTGATGAAAATCAAAACATATTTGAGAAAATAATTCATACGGGCAAAAGATAATTTCTTTAATATTGTAGTATGATTTAAAGATTAGAAAATACAATATTTTCTTTTTGAGAATCAAAATATTAAACTTAATATATCGAAATATAAACGCCTTTTTTTTGGATTAATAATCCTAAATAAAGGCGTTTTTATAAGGTGGATTATATCCCCACAATTAAAATATTTTTAACATTTCTCTAAAGCCTGTTTGATATCTGCTATAATATCGTCAATATGTTCAATTCCGACAGATAAGCGAACCATTCCAGGTGTTACACCTGCGGTTAGTTGTTCTTCGGGACTAAGTTGTTCATGTGTTGTTGATGAAGGGTGTATTGCGAGTGATTTTGCATCGCCAACATTTGCTAAATGGGATACTAATTTTAAAGCCGAAATAAATTTTTGTCCTGATTCTTTACCGCCAATAATTTCAAAAGTTAATACGCCACCAGCTCCTTTCGGAAAGTATTTTTGTGCTAATGAAAAGTATTTGTTTGTTTTTAATGAAGGATGATTTACACTAATGATTTTATTATCGTTTTCTAAATAAGCAGCTACTTTAAGTGTGTTTTCCATAATACGCTCCATTCGTAACGATAAGGTTTCAATCCCTTGTAATAATTGAAAAGCATTTAAAGGACTCAAACATGGTCCAAAATCTCTCAAACCTTCAACACGCGCTTTAATAGCAAAAGCTACATTTGGTAAACCCAAAGGATTATTGTCACCAAATACTTCCCAAAAATTTAAACCATGATAACCTTCACTTGGCTTAGATATTAACGGGAATTTTCCGTTGCCCCAATTGAAATTTCCACCATCAATTACTACGCCTCCAATTGAAGTTCCGTGACCACCAATCCATTTTGTTGCGGATTCGACAACGATATTAGCACCGTGTTTTAACGGTTGAAATAAAAATCCTCCAGCACCAAAAGTATTATCAACAATCAATGGTATTTCATTGCGTTTTGCAACTTCTGCAAGAGCTTCAAAATCAATAATTTTAAGTTGTGGATTTCCGATAGATTCAATGTAAATAGCTTTTGTGTTTGAATCTATTGCTTTTTCGAAATCTGAATCCAAATCTGAATCAATAAATTTAACATCAATACCCAAACGTTTAAATTGAACTTTAAATTGGTTATATGTTCCTCCGTATATTGCAGAACTAGTAACGAAATTATCCCCTGATTGTAATATATTTGTTAGTGCTAAAAATTGAGCTGCCTGACCTGAAGATGTAGCTACAGCCATAACACCTCCTTCTAAAGCTGCGATTCTTTTTTCGAACACATCTGTTGTGGGGTTCATAATTCGGGTATAAATATTACCAAATTCTTTTAAACCAAACAAATTAGCCGCGTGCGTTGCATTGTCAAAAACATATGATGTAGTTTGGTAAATTGGCACAGCTCTAGATTTTGTTGTTGGATCTATTTCTTGTCCAGCATGTAATTGAAGTGTTTCGAATTTCATAAATTATTTATTTATAGTTATTTATTTGTGTTTTTTTAGTTATTAGGTTCGATGTGGATTAACACATGACCTAAATTGGAGATTTTAAATTTTAAGTAGTCTTTTAAATTGTGGGCAATTTCATGTCCTTCTTTAACTGAAATATCAGCGTTGACTATTGCGTGTAAATCCACGTGGTATTTCATGCCTGCTTTTCGGATAAAACATTTTTCGGTGTCTAAAATACCTTTTACTTCGGTTGATTTTTTTCTAATTTCAATAACAAGATCCTCATAAAGTTGTTCATCCATAATCTCACCTAAGGCAGGTCGTAAAATTAAGTAACTGTTATATAAAATAAAACCTGAAGCAAACAAAGCAGCCCAATCGTCTGCGGTTTCATATCCTTTACCCAATAGTATCGCAATTGAAATTCCGATAAATGCCATTACAGATGTTACGGCATCGCTCCGGTGGTGCCAAGCATCCGCTTTTAAGGATGAGCTATTGATTTCTCTACTTTTTTTAATTACAATCTGATATGAAATTTCTTTCCAAATAATAATTGCACCAAGTATAATCAATGTCCAACGTTGTGGGATTTCGTGAGGATTTTGTATGTTTTGGATACTTGTATACGCAATAATTGTCGCCGAAACTACAAGAAACACAACTACTGCAAACGTTATTAATGGTTCTATTTTTCCGTGTCCGTATGGGTGATTATCGTCAGCAGGTCGTTTGGCGTATTTAAGTCCTAACAAAACCAAAAATGAAGCGAAGATATCCGTGGTTGATTCAATCGCATCAGCAATTAGTGCGTACGAATTACCAAAAATCCCAGCAAATCCTTTAATTAACGCAAGTGCCGTATTTGCAATTATACTGAAATATGTAGTTCGTATTGCTGTTTGTTCGTTAGTCAATGATTTTATTATTGAATTATTTACACTGTTTATATTAATTTCTCAAATATACTAAAACAACTATACCCATATTTGGTTATAGGCTAATAATTACAAAGCAGTAATTAACAAACTACTATTTTTTTATTGCGGTAATTTTTGGATTAAATCATCAAGTGCTTTTTCAAGAAAAGAAAAATAATCAATTGGGTCTGCTTTTTTATTTAAAGTGAAACCTCCAGCAGGAGTAATTATTTTTTCGGTAGCTATGTAAACGGTTTCGTTATGTCTGTATTTACCTGTTTTTTTAGCTCTTTTTTTGGTTGTAGGATTAAAAAATACTAATTCTATTTTAAGTTCGGGATACAAATCAACATCTTTTGAGATACTACTAAAAGGTTTGCTTCTACCAATCATATTTGAAGATGTTTTAGTAGATGCCTTAGCTCCACCCATATTGACTTCAATCCCGACATATTGTTGATTTGCATTGGTTTTTCGCGCTTTTTTAAAAGTAGTTAAAGGATATCCTAATGGGGAATAATGTATTTTCCCTTTTAATGCGTCTATAGGTACTAATTGTAATTTACTATTGAGTGCTATTTTTTTATAAATAAGATCTAAAGTCTGTTGCATTAGTTCTTTCGCTTTTGGATTGTATTGTTGTGAAGCGATATCAAATTTGGTGTCTAAATCGATTTTCATACAAACATCCATATCATCATCAAAACTCAATAAAAAACGAATTGGAGCTGTTGGCACAGTGCTAACTTCTTGAGAATATGTTTTAAATGAACAGATAAATAATACACCAATAAAAACTTTTGAAATCAACGTATAAAATGAGGTATTCATAAATAAAAGGGTTTTATAAAACTAAATCGTGGCTACAAATAAAACGTAAAAATTCATCCAAAAGAAAATCTTAACATAATGTTGGTATTCCTTTAACATCTACCCTTTGTTTTTAAAAAGAAAAGAGCCTCTTGATTTTAGCGATCAAGAGGCTCTTTTTATGTATGAAAATAAATTTTCGAGGGTTTATTCGATAACTAACTTTTTGGTATTTGCAGCTCCTTTTTGTTTTAAGAAATACAACCCAGGTGTTAAGTTTTCAGAAAAAGAATTGGATTGATTAACATTATAAGATTTTACAAATGATCCGTTACTGTTATATAATTCAACAGTGATTGGTTCGTCAGAAGTGATTGTAAATTGACCGTTGCTTGGATTTGGAAACACATCAAAAGCAACAGCATTGAGGTCGTGGTCTGCTACGCTTAAGTTACTTCCAATTGGCATTCTAAAAACACCTCCGTCATCGGTACAGATAAACAAATAATCCTGAACATAGGTACAACTATTGATTACACCTCCTGTAATGTTTTCTTGAGAAATTTTTTCAAGAGCACCTGTTTTTAAATCAATTTTAACGGCAACACCATCTCCGAAAACATAACTAACAGATTTTTGATATCTTATTACAGCTGTTCTGTAATCTCCTTCAGTTGTAAAACTAGTGTACTTGTTTTTGCTACCACTATAAGTGTATATTCCTTTTTCGGTAAGTGTAAAAAAGTTCTGCTCGTTTACTCGTAATCCTGTTGCGATACCATCTGTAAATGGTGCAAATGTTTTACCATTGTCATTAGACCAATAGATACCATCGTCAGTTGATGCAAATAAATATTCACTATCATCATTATTCTCTTGTAAATATAAATCGTTTACAATTAAAGATTTTCCGGATAAACCTGTAGATTTAGTCCAGTTTTGTTTATCGGCACTGTAAAATACTCCGTTATCGGTAGCGATATAAAGCATTTCAGGATTTTCTTCGCTTATAAATGCATTGATAGTTTCTTTAGGGACATTGTAATTAACAAATTTACTACCCTGTATATTAGGATCACTACTATTTGCTAATAAATAGTAATTTAAGAATGAAGGGCCTGAAATTTCCAAATGATTTCCTCCGCCATCAGTAGGAAAGGTTGATAAACCATTTAAACTTGTGATTTCTTTTGAACTTAGTTTTGAATTCATTTTCCAAGCTGTCCAGTTATCCCCGTTGTTAACGGAATAATACACCCCATGACCATTAACAGCTGTATACAAAGTGTCTTTAATGTTAGCCAAACCAGTTGTTTTTTTGGCAGGTAAACCGTTATTGACAGGTGTCCATTGTGCGGATACAGATGTAACTATCGCAACCGCTAATCCTAAGGTTAAAGTAATTTTTTTCATAAAATTTTTAGAAGTTTAAGTTTTTTCAAAAATAATAAAATTAACTAAAAATTAACTTTTTTAAAGTAAAAAGTATAACTATCTAATATGATGGAATTTAATCTTTAGATTTTTTTCATAAATACGTAAACGACGCACGTCAGCCGAGTTAACCAAACATAAAGAAAGTCCTTCTTTGCCAGCTCGAGCGGTACGACCACTACGGTGGGTGAAATATTCTTCGCTTTCGGGTAATTGGTAATGTACTACAAAAGTCAAACCTTCGACATCAATTCCTCTCGCAGCTACATCAGTAGCAATTAATATTTGTAAGTTTTTGTTTTTGAAGGCACGCATTACTTTATCTCTTTCTTTTTGTAACAAATCACCATGAATGGCATCTGTGGCAACACTTTTCGCAATTAGTTGTTGGGCTAACAGTTTGGCTGTGGTTTTTGTTTTACAAAAAACAACACCTTGGTTCTTTTTTTGTGTTTTTAAAAACTGTTGTAACACAAATAATTTTTCATTGTCATCACACACAACGTACTGATGGGTGATTTTAGTATTAACAACGTTATTTTCATTTACCACAATTCGCGGGGCATCTTTTGAAATATGCACCCTAATAATATCCTGAACACTATTGGGCATCGTAGCCGAAAACAACCACTTGTTTTCTACATTATTCAATCGTTGCATGATTTGGTCTAATTCTTTTTTAAACCCCATACTTAACATCTCATCAGCTTCATCTAAAATAACTGTTTTAACATGGTAAAGATCGACTGCTTTTCGATTTAATAAATCGATTAATCGACCTGGGGTTGCAACAACGATATGTGTGGGTCTTTCTAAGTTGGTAATTTGGCGGTCAATGTGTTCGCCTCCATATACAGCTTCTATAAATACTTTTTCGGTGTATTTTGTAAATTTAAACAACTGTTTAGCGACTTGTTTACCTAATTCACGCGTAGGGCAAAGGATAAGTCCTTGTACTACCTTTTTTTCGGTGTTTATTCTTTGTAATAATGGTAATCCGTAAGCGGCTGTTTTACCAGTTCCAGTTTGGGCTTGCCCAACAATATCTGTTCTGCCTTTAAGCAAAATAGGAATTACTTTTTCCTGAATTTCAGTAGGTGTATTGATTTTGAGTTCTTTTAACCCATCTATAAACCCTTGGTTAATTCCTAAATCTTTAAAATTTTTCAAAACAACTATTTTTATGATTGAGGCAAAAGTACGATTAATGTTATAGTTTTTATTTTACTTTTGAAAAGTATTAAAAATAAAACCGATTTCATGTCTTATCAAGTTGTATTTGTTGATTTTTGGGAACACGTTAAAAACAGTTTAGCCGACGGAACTTTCGCTAAGTTAACATTGGCAAAAACTATCGGTGATACCGAAATTAAAAATATTTTTGTTCGTCCTGTTTTAAAAGAAGATAACGCGATGTTGTTGTCTCATATCATTCGATACAAAACAGAAGAAATAGAGTCGGAGCATACCTTGGATGAATCTTTCGAAATCCTGAAACCGTATCTTAAAAATCCATTTCAGTCCGTATTGTTATTTACTACCGAATTTGATTTGATGTTAAAAATCAATAAAAAAGAAGTAGGAAGCCTTATCAAACAAAACCCTACATTTAAAAATCCATCGTTAGGTATAATTGAAATGAAGGAAAAAGGATTGTTATAAATCGTTTAGTATTTGCAAAGTAGGCGATTGTGGGCTTCAAACCTATCAAACCGCTACGATTTTGAAGCGGGCTATAGCCCTTGGAATTACTACTATTTCGCCTATTTTGTATATACATTGTTAGCGGTTCGGTATTTCTCCTGTTTCTAGTATTCTAAAAAATTCATCTTTATCAATAAGTTTTACTCCTTGTTTCTCTGCTTTTGACATTTTTGAAGGTCCTGCATTTTCACCACAACATAAAAACATCAATTCTTTCGTTACACTTTTTGCCACATGAATTTCATTATCTTCAGCTATTTCAACTAATTCTTTTTTGTCAGAAGGTGAAAATCCAGTAAAGCAGACTTCTACTTTTGCTTCTTTCTTTGTCGATTCAGGTCTAAGTAAGTAAACAATTGCCCAGCCTTCCCGTTCAGTCATTTCGTTTAAACGTTCTTCTGTCAAGTCGGTTTTTGACTTTAATATTCTCGTTAATTTTTCTGAAAGTCCCATTTCCTAATCATTTTTTATTTTTTCCCATCTATCATCAATGTAGGATTGAATGTATTGATGATATTTCCGAATGCTAATGTTATACATTTCACTTGAAGGAATTTCAGCACGACACCCAGGAACGGCACAGCATAAATTATTAGTCATTCCGTTTGGTTGCATCGCCATTGGAGTATTACCATGTGAAGTACAATATGCGCGAGCTTCAGTAAATTTTGGATTGCCGTAATGGTCAAAATAAATTTCCCATTTCCATAAAACACGATTAAACTGATGTTTATTAAATTCCTTCATTTTCTGCTCATCTTTTGAATATATTGAATCATCATTCCTTTTCAGATTTATTCTTCTCAGAAGCAGATAAAGTAACAGAAAGAAAAATGCAAACAGAATAAATTGATAAACATACAATTTTAGTGTCAGCCACTCTATAACTGGAATGTCAGCTAATTTATCCCACGGAATTTTATCGCCCCATATTTTATCAAATATGTAAACTGCAAATCCTGAAATTAGGGTTAATATTAATTGACTATATTTCTTCATTCGTTTTCTGTATTGGGTACGTCGTCTCTTTTACTGATCGCTAACTTAAGCAATATCGCTAAGAGGTGGCGTATACGGGCGGTAAGAATAATATTGTAAAACTTCTTCGATAGCTAATCTTAACGCTTTGTTTATGGGTACGTACATATTTCCTAATTTAAAATCTATCTGAGATAAATTCATATAATAATCGGTGAAAATAGGTACATACAAACCTTGAGAAATGGCTTCTTGAGTTTTGATGTAAAACTCATTTTGGTCTTCTTTGATTATTTTACACGTAACTAATTGTAAGGCTTGATATTTATCTCGTGAAGCACCATAACCAAATAATCTACAAATTAAACCTCTGTATTTATAATTGCTGCAACTTCCGTTTTCAGGAGTTAATAATGAAAAAGGACTATATATTTTACAAATAGTACTTTCTTCTTCATTAAGTTCTTTTAACACTTGTTCGGCAGTACCGTTTAAAAATAAATGAAAAGCCCAAGGCAAAAACTCAAGGGGAGAGGCATCGATATTCGGTTTTGTACAACATTTACCACAACCGGCTACACAATGCAGATTTGTTTTCGATTGAAATATAGCGATTTCTTTATCTAAAACATCGTATAGTTGCTCTACAGCTCTCACTTTAACCTCTATAGACATAGTGCTATTTTTTTAGCGAATGTAAATATAAAAGAGTGAATAATTTCAACTTATTTTTACTAAAAAACACATAAAATTAAATACCAATTGTAATTCTATGAATTAGTTTCATTTTCAGGGTATAAATTGTAATTTGCGGCGGATTAATTTTATTAGGAAAAAATAATATACAAATGAGCAAAATAATGACAGTCGACATCTTGTCGAGTATTAAAGGAGCACAGCCGTCCGAGGCGGTGAATCAGTTGTTTGAAGTGATTAAAAATGCACAGCCAACTAATCATAATCCTTCGAATACTGTCAATAATAATGCAGTGTCTTTGAATGATTTACGTGAAGATGTAGTGGTTTTGAGTTCAGCATTGGAAAGACAAATCATTAAAGAAAATTTCCCAAAAGAAAAGAACGGATTTTTAGTTGTTGCAAAAGTTATAGAAGACTAAGATGGAATCTCAGATAAAAAAAATACACCAACAATTGGTGTCTAAACAAATTACTTGTACGGCTTTAGTGCAAGAAAAATTGAACTTACTCAAGCAAAATACCCACAATACGGTTAATTCGTTATTAGAAAATATCGCTTTAGAAAAAGCAGCTGAGGTAGATGCTAAAATTGCTAAGGGCGAACCCATTGGTTTGTTAGAAGGCATTCCTTTCGGAATTAAAGACGTGTATATGGTGCAAGGAACCGTTACCACGGCTAGTTCTGAATTGTTGAAAAATTATAAATCACCTTATACGGCAACAGCTATTCAAAAGTTGTTAGATGCTGGCGCGATTCCTTTAGTGAAAGAAAATTGCGATAGTTTTGGTCATGGGTCGTCCTCGGAAAACACCATTTTTGGAGCCGTAAAAAATGCGGTGAATCCTAATTTAGTAGGCGGAGGTTCTAGTGGTGGTTCTGCAGTAAATGTGGCTTTAGATTATACTGTTTTTTCTATTGGAGGTGATACCGGAGGTTCAGTTCGTCAACCTGCAGGATACAATCATATTTACGGTTTAAAACCTACTTATGGCAGAATTTCTCGTTACGGATTGATGGCTTACGCTTCTTCTACGGATTGCGTGGGGCCTTTGGCTAAATCGGTGGAAGATATCAGAATCGTGTTGAATGTGATGAGTGGTAAAGATGGAAAAGATCAAACTACTTATGCTTCCGCAGAAATTTCTGAAGAAAGTATTTCAAACGCTGGTGATATAAAATCAGTAGGTTATTTTAAAAATTTCATTGAAAGCGAAGCCATAGACTCACAAGTAAAAGCGGACTTTTTAAGTGTTATCGAAAAAATAAAAGCGAAAGGCATTGAAGTAAAAGCGTTGGATTTCTTTAAGTCGGACACTTTAGTTTCTACCTATTACACCTTGGCGATGGCAGAAACGGCTTCCAATTTATCCAGATTAGACGGTACTAATTACGGAAATCGTATCGAATCAGGAAACCTGAAAGAAACTTATTCGGTTACACGTTCTGAAAATTTTTCGGAAGAAACCAAACGCCGAATTGTGGGCGGAAATCAAGTATTGTCTCAAGGTTTTTCGGATGCTATTTATTTAAAAGGATTGGCATTAAGAGACCAAATTGCGGAGAATTTTGACAAAGATTTTAATCAGGTAGATATTATTTTATCTCCGGTAACTCCAGCGGCACCACCAGTAATTGGCAACAGTTTAAAAGATCCTTTGGCGATGTATTTGTCTGATGCGTATACCGTTGGATTCAGTTTAGGGCAATTGCCGACTTTAACCATTCCGCAAGGAACCGTTACAGGTTTGCAAATTTCGGCCGCCAAAAAAAATGATGAAAAAGTATTGAAGTTTGCTAACTTCTTAAAAGATATACTATAATGGAATTAGAGCAGTTAAACGAAGCCTTACAGGCACATGATATAGAATTGGTTATCGGATTAGAAACACACGTTCGATTAAATACCAAAACCAAGTTATTTTGTTCTTGCCCCAACGAAGAAACGGAAACACCTAACGAAAATATTTGTTCGGTTTGTACTGGGCAAATGGGAGTTTTACCCGCGATTAACAAAGAAGCCATTACCAAAGCCATTTATTTTGGAAAAGCGGTCAATTCAACATTTTCAAACGAAGTAATTTCTTGGGATCGTAAACATTACGAATACCCTGATAATCCAAAAAATATTCAAATTACCCAATTTCACCATCCGATAATTCCTGATGGTCAAGTGTCTTGTTACCGAAATGATGGATCAAAATTTACGGTAGAATTAACCCAAGTTCACATCGAAGAAGATGCCGCAAAATTGATGCACGAAAAAAATATTTCGTTGGTTGATTTTAACAAAGCAGGTGTGCCGTTAATTGAAATTGTAACGAAACCTTGTGTTCGTAATATTGAAGATGCGTCTATTTATGCCCAATACATTCAACGTATTGTTCAGAATTTAAAAATATCCGAAGCCAACCTAGAAAAAGGAGAATTCAAATCAGACGTTTCGGTTTCGTTACGTAAAAAGGGCAGTCAAGATTTAAATCCACGTACCGAAATTAAAAACTTAAACTCGTTTAAGTTTATGGTAGAGGCTTTAAAAGAAGAAGTAGAAAAACAATTCAATTATTACATTGAAAATAAAGCCTTCAGACCCGATCAAACCACCGTATTATGGGATGCCGATTTAAAGCAAACCAAAACCATGCGTAAAAAGGAATTTGAGGCAGATTATCGTTTTATTTCTGAACCCGATTTGCCTTTTGTTTCTATAAAAGAAGCCATAAACGCTATAAAAGTTGACGCTAGTGTATTGCCATATGCAGTGGAAACTATTTTAATTGAAGGTGGCGTTTTACCACAAGATGCTAAGTTTTTTACCGCAGATTCTTTGCGTTCTGAAACCTTTGTTGCGATTAACAACGTGGTGAAAGATCCGTCTTTCGTGGCGAAAACGTTGGCGAATAACATTAAGCCCGAACAATACACCAGCATTGCCAATATCGAAGACATCATCACTATTTTTTCTTTGTTTAAACAAGAAAAAGTAACGGTAGTTTTGGTGCAAAATGCATTGAAATCGTTGTTGGAAAATCCTCAATTCGACTACAAAAAATATTTTGAGGAAAACACCATATCCGAAGAACAAATTCAAGCGGCTATTCAAAAAGTAATTGCCGAGAATACAGAAGCTGCCGCTGAAATTAAAGCTGGAAACCTAGGTAAAGC
>CAYQSQ010000015.1:0-60921 GCA_964420215.1 uncultured Flavobacterium sp.
CTAATAAGTCATAGCCACTTGGTAATTTTGTAGTTAATATAATATCTGTGCCGGTACTTGGCCCTAGGTTTTCTACCAAAACAGAAAACTTAACCGTTCCTCCTACTTGCGGTGACATATTAGACGTTATTATAGAAACTTTTAAATTAGCTACAGGTTGAACATTTAAATTATTTAACGAAGCTTTGTTGTTTGATAAATCCGGGTCAAATTCAACGCCGTCAATTGTAGCTTCTGAATTATAAATCTGAACGGTTTCATTTCCTTTCAAAGGTTGTACAAGAACATCAAAAGTCAATGTTTCTGTAGCTCCTATTTTCATGTTTCCAATAGACCAAATTCCTGTTAAACTATCATAAGAAGACACCGTACTCAAAGCGCTAGATGGCACATACACAAAACCAGCAGGTAACGTATTTTTAACAACTACGCCTGTTGCATTGCTTGGTCCATTATTTATAGCTGTAATTGTTAATGTCATCCCGTCTCCTGCATCTGGAGTTGAATTACTGGTTGAATATTTAACTTCTAAATCCGTAACAGGAATGGGATTATCTCCCACTCCAGCAGAACCACAATTATTTACCGCTACTGGATCTTCCTCTGTAGCTTTTATGCATGCAGTATTTGTGTAATTTCCTGATGCTAAAATTTTAGCCTGAATAGAAAGGGTTAACTCTGCACCTGCGCTCATTGATCCAATCATCCATTTTTTTGTATCATACGTCCCTTGAACATTTATCGAATTATCACTAACGTATTGATATCCTGAAGGTAACTCTTCTGACACTTCAACATTATTAGCCGTATCGACACTGTTGTTTTTCACTGTTATACTAAATGTTACAACATCGCCAACATAATAATTCAATGTTCTATTAGGTTGTAGTACTGGAGGAGAAACACTTTTTGTTAAAGATAAATCAACTAGTGATTTAATATTAACTGTAACAATAGCCGCATCACAATTTGTTAAATTTGTAGCTTCGCAAATTTGGTACTCAAGAGTATATTGACCTATTGGTGTGTTTGGTTTTACATCAACTGTACCATCAGGATTTAACGTTAGTACTCCTGCTGGATCTGTTTTTGTTTGTGTTAACTGAATATCTGATAATTTAATTGGCAAACCATTTAAATTATCATTTGACAACACATTTAATACTCCTACCGTACCGTTTAATCCATCAATATTATTTGCGATATCATTTTGTGCTATAATTCCGCATCGTAACTCAACCGTAACCGCAACTCTTTCTGAGCTTTCACATGTTCCATCATTAAACGTTCCATAATATACCTTTTTATCTTCTAATAAATCCGTAGGATTTAATGCTACTCCACCAGTATCGGAAGCATACCACAAAATATTATTACCCGATGGTTGAAGAGAAGATACTCTTGGGGAGGTTAAACCACAAAAAACCTGATTTTCATTTTGTACGTTTAATTTTTTTGCATCATTAATTCTTACTAATGAATTGCTTCTAACAGAACTTTCACATGTTCCATTATTTTGAGTTGCATAATAGGTAACTCCATCAACTAAAAGAGTTGTTGGATCTAAAGCGGTTCCTCCCGTAGGAAATAAATACCATTTAATATTTGCATCATTCGGTTTTAAATCAGATACTTTAGGAGCATCTACCTTACAAAAAGATTGTTCCGCACTTACAGGTGGTTTAATAGCATCTTGAATCGTCAACACTACAGTAGACCTCCCCCCTCCTTCGCATTTTGTAAAATTATCTTTATACGCAGCATAATATGTTTTTGTACCCACACTATTTAATGTAGGACTTAATACTACATTACCTCCGACTAATTGATCGTACCAAACCACGGTTTTACCTGATTCTAAATCAATACTTGTATTTGCATTTAACGTTTGAATTGGATTTGTTGCACACACTGTTTGAATACCTCCGTTCAATAACTTAGGTGTATCAGGTAATTTATTAACCGTTAATTCAAAAGTCACTACAGCTGCTTTACACGGAATTCCTTTATCTCCTTCAGGATTATCAGAAGTTACTGTGATTGATATTTTTTTATCCGCATCTGCTGTAGCAGGAGTATACGTAATATTAAATGGACTAATCGTCGCTTCGGTTTTATCTAATTGCCCCGCTCCATTTGTTGTTATAAATACTTTTGTTGCATTAACAAAAGTATTGTTTAAAATTGAAAAAGAACTGACACCACATGTTTCTCCTGAATTTGGAGATACCGTAACTTTTGGAGGATTTGGACATTGACAACTTATAGCTACAGGTGTATCATTTGAATTTTTGCAATTATTTGCATTTCGAACTGTAATAGTATAATTGCCATTTGACAAATTCTGAAAAATTTTTTCTTTTTGAAAAGAAAGACCATCTAAGGAATATTCCAAATCTGTACCCAGAGGAGACAGAACAGTAAGCTCCGCATTTCCTGCTCCTATGCCACAAACAAAAGTTGCAACAGGCTTTACTGGTGTAGCATTAATTGTTAATACAACAGAAGCTCTTTCTGTTTTTTCACAATTCGTTGTTTTATTTTTTACAGCAGCATAATACGTAATTGTTCCTACCTTATTTAAGGTAGGTGACGTTACAACATTCCCATTTATCACCGCATCATACCATACTATATCAAAATTAGACGGATCAGGTATCGGAGAAAACGGTATTTTATTTCTTGCATCCAAAACGGTTATCGGACTCGTTTCACAAATCGTTTGATTTTGTAAACCATCACTAACAATATTAAATACAGGTTTTGCTGGATCAGATATTGTAAAGTTGCCCCCTCCAATATCTGTACAACCTGAAACTGATAAATTTCTATAACGCACATTTGAATAGGTACCTGCCGCTAAATTAGGTATCGTTGCTACACCATTTAAAACAACAACTCCCTTAAAAACAGAATTTGTATTATAAAAAAAACTATCATCATATGTGCCATTAGCAACACCTGCCAAATTTAAAGTTATTGTTCCGTTGCTTCCACCACAAGTAGTTGCATCCGAATGATTACCTCCTGCATACGTAGGACAAATGGTAAAACTAGCTTTATAATTCGCATTATTGTTATTATCAAACTTATCCGTACTACAACCTCCTGTATTACCTCCCCAAATTTTATAATACACCTCTAATTCATACTCACCTTCATTATTTTTAGTTAAGTCAATTGACGAAAAGTTGTTTACAAAATTAGATGCTTGTAGTTTTTGATAGCCACCCGTATTACAAGGTCCCTTCCCTATATCATCATTAAATTTTGATTGACCTAAATCACATTCTGCAAAAAACTTTAACGATCCATTTGTAAAAGATGGCTTTGAGGTTGCATTTTTCAAATAAATTCGATAGTTAAATTCCGCACCACAAACATTCCCAGCTCCATTTTTATAGGTTTTAATTTCAGAACCTTTAATACCTAAATTATTTGAATTGACATTGTGTATTCCAAAATTATGTCCTTGAAAAATCTTAGATAAATCTTGGTTGATTGCATGAGCATTTTTGGTTACAAAACCATTTGGAGTATCATATGATGTGTTAAAAAAGCTATCCTCTTTCCCTACTTGATACATCCAAATAGCGGTTGCATAAGGTTTAAACTCATCTTGAGCCATGCTTAAGTAACTATTTAAAAGAACTATTACAACGAGTACTATTTTTCGCATATTCATATAATTATTTAATTATTTTTAGAATTATAATTTATTCCAAATTTGTTTGGGACAACCAATTAACGTTAAATAATAGTGAAATCAAACATTACCTACATACTATTTATTTATTCATACTAAAAAAACCTGTATACAAATGTTAAATTATATTTATTTAGCTATAAAAAACTCAAAAATAAATGTTAAATTCGCTAAAAAAACCAACCTATTATAAATAAAATCTATGACAATTACTCAACTACAATATGTACTTGCCGTTGCTGAACACAAAAATTTTACTGTGGCTGCTGAAAGATGTTTTGTAACGCAGCCTACACTAAGTATGCAGGTACAAAAACTCGAAGATGAATTAGATATTCAAATATTTGATCGATCAAAAAAACCAATTCAATTAACCGAAATAGGTCAAAAAATAGTCAATCAAGCCAAAAATATCGTAGATGAATCCGGAAGAATCAAAGACATTGTAGAACAACAAAAAGGATTTATTGGTGGTGAATTTCGATTAGGCATAATTCCAACGATCATGCCTACGTTGTTACCTATGTTTTTAAAAAATTTCAACAAAAAACATCCTAAAGTAAAATTAATTATCGAGGAAAGCACAACCGAAGATATCATTTATAAACTCAAAAAAGGACATCTCGATGCAGCAATCGCTGCAACACCTCTTGAAGAAGATTCAATTAAAGAAATTGTTTTGTATTACGAGCCTTTTGTTGCTTATGTATCGGAAAAAAACACATTATATCAAAAAAACGAAATTGAGGTTGACGACTTAAACTTAAACGAAATTTTATTATTACAAGATGGTCATTGCTTTAGAGAAAGTATTTTGAATATTTGTAATCACAACAATAACAATTCGACCAATAACTTTCAAATCGAAAGTGGCAGTTTTGAAACTTTAATAAAATTGGCCGATGAGGGATTGGGCATGACCTTACTACCACACTTGCACACACTAGATTTAAGTAAAAATCAACAACTAAAACTCCGCCAATTTAAAGACCCTAAACCAGCTCGAGAAGTGAGTTTAATTTACCCAAAAAGCGAACTTAAAATACATATTACCAACGCTCTTAGAGATACTATTACTGGTATTATTAAAGGCGCTATTACTTTTTATGATGTGAAAATAATAAGTCCTATTTCAAAAAAATAGCTTCTCCTTTTAGTGCTTGCATCATCTCTCTTTTACCTGGAGGTCCTGTCAATTTCAAAACTTTAAATCCAGCTTCAATCATCGCTTTTTTGATTGGAGATCTAGCAGCATACGTGGTTAACACTCCTCTTCCTTTAAGGGCTTTGTACATTTTATTGAAAATTTCCACACCCCAAAGCTCTGGTTGTACCCGATATCCAAAAGCATCAAAATAAATAATATCGTATTTATTCACAAAGTCAATATTCTGAAACAATTTTTTTACTTTTTTCAGCACAAAATTATCTGTAATAACACTATCTTTTTCCCATTCACATTCATGAATTTTTGCAAACACCGCAATATCCATATCCAAACACGTGGCATAATTTAAAGACGATATCTCGTCTTTTGTAATAGGGTACGCCTCTACTCCTGTATAATTTACTTTTATATTCCTTAAACCACTTTCTTTACAAGTAATCAAAGCGTTTAATCCTGTCCCAAAACCAATCTCCAAAACAGCTACTTCATTTGAAACACACAAATCCAATCCGTTTTTAATAAATACGTGATACGCCTCTTGAATGGCACCGTGTTTGGAGTGGTAACTCTCTTTTATTTCTGGTAAAAATATAGAGGAAGACCCGTCATTTGTAATCACAACTTCTCTTTTCATAATTTTATTTATTTATTTTGGAATAACAAATCATATTAATTACTATTTTAGCATTTACATTCTTTCTTTTAAAGAAAAATAGTTACAATACAATATTAAACGAATAATGAGTTCAATTCAAAACAAAATTACTGTTATTAAAAGTAATTCGACCAAAATTAACAGCGTAGATTTCGACAATCTTTCTTTCGGAAATATTTTTACGGATCACATGCTTGTTTGTGATTATAAAAATGGTAAATGGCAAGAGCCTGTTATCAAACCCTACGAAAACTTTGTACTCGATCCTTCGTCAAAAATATTTCATTACGGTCAGGCTGTTTTTGAAGGCATGAAAGCATACAAAGGCGATCAAGATAACATTTGGTTATTTAGACCAGATGAAAACATGAATCGTTTAAACAGTTCTGCTAAAAGATTGGCTATGCCCGAAGTTCCTGAATCTATTTTTATGGACGGGCTAAAACAATTACTGTTAGTTGAAGAGCAATGGATTAAAAAAGGATTGGAAAATTCGTTATACATACGTCCATTTTTAATCGCTACAGGGCACGGTGTAAGCGCGGTACCATCGAGTGAATATCGTTTTACAATTATATTGTCCCCCGTTAAGTCTTACTATTCAGGCGAAGTAAAGGTATTAGTCGCAGAATATTTTAGTAGAGCCGCAAACGGAGGTATTGGATCAGCAAAAGCGGCTGGTAATTATGCGGGACAATTTTATCCGACGGCTTTAGCCAACGAAATTGGATATCAACAAATTATATGGACCGATGACTCCACACATTCTTACTTAGAGGAAGCAGGCACAATGAATGTCTTTTTTAGAATAAACGACACCTTATATACTGCACCAACAAGTGAGCGTATTTTAGATGGGATTACAAGAAAAAGTTTAATTCAATTAGCTAAAATAAATGATATTAAAGTAATCGTAGACAACGTACATATTGATACGATTGTTACGGCAGCAAAAGATGGTTCTTTAAAAGAAATGTTTGGTGCTGGCACTGCTGCGGTAGTTAATCCTATCAAAGGTTTTTCATATAAAGAAACTTATTATGAATTACCTGTAGTAAACGATAGTATAGCACTTCGTTTAAAAGAATTACTTACAAAAATACAACGCAAACAATCTGAAGACATATTCGGGTGGACGGTTCAAGTTAATTAATACTGAAAGCTGGATATTAAATTCAGTATTATCTAAATAAAAAAGCACTATAATCTTACGATTGACTATAGTGCTTTTCTGATTTATTAAAGACGATATTACATCATCCCTGGCATACCGCCGCCCATTGGGTTTCCTCCACCAGCTGATTCTTCTTTAATATCTACTAAAGCGCATTCGGTAGTTAAAATCATACCTGCTACTGAAGCTGCATTTTCTAACGCTACACGAGTTACTTTTTTAGGATCAATAATTCCTGCTACTAGCATGTTTACATACTCATCTGTTTTTGCATTGTACCCAAAATCTCCTTTTCCTTCGGAAACTTTAGCAACAATCACAGATCCTTCTAATCCCGCATTTTCTACAATGGTTCTTAAAGGTGCCTCTACGGCTCTGGCTATAATTTGAATTCCAGTAGCCTCGTCTGCATTTTCCGTTTTGATGCTTGCGATTGCTTGTTTTGCTCTTAATAAAGCAACTCCACCTCCGGCAACAATACCTTCTTCAACCGCAGCACGAGTGGCATGTAATGCATCATCTACTCGGTCTTTTTTCTCTTTCATTTCAACTTCTGACGCAGCACCAACGTATAACACGGCTACCCCTCCAGCTAATTTTGCTAAACGTTCTTGTAGTTTTTCTTTATCATAGTCAGAAGTTGTGCTTTCCATCTGAGCTTTGATTTGATTTACTCTGTTCTCAATTAGAGAGGCGTCTCCTGATCCGTTAACGATAGTTGTATTGTCTTTATCAATCGTTACTTTTTCGGCAGTTCCTAACATTTCTAAGGTTGCATTTTCAAGAGTGTAGCCACTTTCTTCTGCGATTACAGTTCCACCTGTCAAGATAGCAATATCTTCTAACATAGCTTTTCTGCGATCTCCAAAACCTGGAGCTTTTACTGCGGCGATTTTTAAAGCACCACGTAATTTATTTACTACTAAAGTAGAAAGTGCTTCCCCGTCAACATCCTCTGCTATAATCAATAGAGGTTTTCCAGACTGTGCTGCTGGCTCAAGTATTGGTAGTAATTCTTTTAAAGAAGATACTTTTTTGTCGTACAATAAAATATATGGGTTCTCTAATTCCACATTCATCTTTTCGGAGTTGGTTACAAAGTAGGGAGATAAATAACCGCGGTCAAATTGCATTCCTTCTACAACATCTACATAGGTATCTGTTCCTTTGGCTTCTTCTACAGTAATTACGCCTTCTTTACCAACTTTGCCGAAAGCGGTTGCAATTAACTCACCTACTATCTCGTCATTATTAGCCGATATTGAGGCAACTTGTTTGATTTTATCAGTAGAACTTCCTACTTCTTGTGCTTGTTTTGCCAAGTCAGCAACGATTGCTTCTACAGCTTTATCAATTCCTCGTTTAAGATCCATTGGATTTGCTCCTGCGGCAACGTTTTTCAATCCTTCTTTTACGATAGCTTGCGCTAAAACGGTCGCTGTTGTAGTACCATCTCCTGCTAAATCATTGGTTTTAGAAGCTACTTCTTTTACCATTTGAGCTCCCATGTTTTCGAGAGTATCTTTTAATTCAATTTCTTTGGCTACCGATACACCATCTTTTGTCACTACTGGACCTCCAAATGATTTGCCGATAATTACGTTACGACCTTTTGGCCCTAAAGTAACTTTTACTGCGTTTGCTAATGCATCTACACCACGTTTTAAACCGTCACGTGCTTCAATATCAAATTTTATTTCTTTTGCCATTTTGTTTTTTTTAATCGTTTAACGTTTTCTGTTTTTTATTCTAAATCTAACGTCTAAAATCTGAGATCTAAACAATTAAATAATTGCTAAAATATCATCCTCTCGCATGATTAAATAGTCGGTGCCTTCCAATTTTAATTCTGTACCTGAATATTTACCATACAAAACAGTATCGCCCACTTTTACGGTCATTGGCTCGTCTTTTTTGCCATTTCCGACAGCGATAACAGTTCCTTTTTGTGGTTTTTCTTTAGCGGTATCAGGGATAAAAATTCCTGAAGCTGTTTTGGTCTCAGCGGCAACTGGCTCTACCAGTACTCGGTCTGAAAGAGGTTTAATGTTTACTCCCATATTGATAAAATTTAAAAATTAGGTTAATACTTAATTACCTCCTAATTTTCATAAATTATGCCAATTTAAAATGGGACATATTTGATGTTATTTAGTGTCAAAGTGACAGCTTTATGAAGCTAAAATATCTTGCAAAGCATCCTCTACTTTTTCGTAAGTAAAGTTAAATCCTTGATTTATAATTTTTTGACAACTTACATTTTGACTGACATATAACAATTCATGCATTTCACCCAAAATAATTTTCATGATAAATTTAGGAATACCAGGAAGCAACAAAGGTTTATTCATAATTGCTGCTATAGTTTCTGTAACCACCTTGTTTGTAGACGGTTGAGGGGCTACCGCATTATAAACTCCTGATAAATTGTTCTTTCTTACAAAAATAAATATCGCGGCTAAATCGTCTATATGTATCCATGATTGTATTTGTTTACCTCTGCCAAATGTACTGCCCAAACCTAATTTTATAGGTTTTATCATTTCTTGTAAGGCACCACCTTTTTTAGAGAATACAATTCCAATTCTTAAAATACAAGTTGTTATGTTTAACAATTTAAATTGGTCTATACTCGCCTCCCACTGCTGGCTAACTTGTCCTAAAAAAGACGTATCATAAACCGTTTGGTTTTCGGTATAAGTCGTATCTAAACTATTGGGATAAATACCTACTGCAGACGCGGCAATAATTTGTTTTACTTGATGTGGGTGTTTTTTTAATGTTTCATACAACAATTGTGTACCCTCTAACCGACTGTCTAAAATTTCTTTTTTATAGGTATTAGTCCATCGATTACTCACAGAAGCTCCCGATAAATGAATAATTGTATCAACTCCATTTAAACAGGTGTGATCAATCTTTTGTTTAGAAGGATCCCACATAAATCCAATACTGTGCTTGGAATATCGTATTTTTTTATACTGAATCGTCAAATAATGAACGGTGTGTCCTTCTTTTAATAATTGCTTTTCAATTGCTGACCCAACAAGTCCTGTTTTTCCGGTAATTAATACTTTCATTATGTTGTTTTAATTTTTATACTCCAACAAAATTTCATTTCAGAAACGATAATTCCTTGCTCGTTTTTACCTACAGCGGTAAGCCAAAGCGTTTGTCCATTTTTGGTTGTTATTGCTTCTTTTATAATAGCCTCTATACAATCTCCTTCATGACATGTAAAATGTATCAACCCTGTCGCTTTTTTAAAATATTGAGCCGTATTTTCAGTAACTAGCATAGATAAAGAGTGGTTACTTTTTTGTAAATGATACATCACCAAAGCACCTGTCGCTAATTCTGCCGCCATAGCTTGTACTGCAAAATACATCGAGCGAAATGGATTTTGATTAATCCAACGGTATCGAACAGTTATATCACAATTTTTAGGCGTGAATTCATACGCACGTACCCCGCACCAAAATGCTGATGGCAACTTAAAAAACAAAAAAACATTAAGCGATCGTACCGAGTCTATTCGCATAGAATTTTATTAATAAGGGTGTAATATATTAAAAATACGTTAATATTATTAGAATCAAATAATGTATGCCCAAAAAATGTAAATTTGTTTTCTTCACAAAATACTAATTGATTAATAAAGAGACACAATGGAAGTAACCAAAATACTATGGGTAGATGATGAAATCGATTTATTAAAACCACATATTCTATTTTTAGAAAAGAAAAATTATCAAGTCACAACTTGTAACAATGGATTAGACGCTATTGAATTAATCGAAGATGAAAATTTTGATATTGTTTTTTTAGACGAAAACATGCCGGGATTGAGCGGATTGGAAACTTTGTCTGAAATCAAAGAAAAAAAATCGTCTATTCCTGTAATCATGATTACAAAGAGTGAAGAAGAATTTATTATGGAAGAAGCAATCGGATCCAAAATTACCGATTACTTGATAAAACCTGTTAATCCAAATCAAATCCTGTTAAGTTTAAAAAAAGCATTAGATCAAACCAAGTTGGTTTCTGAAAAAACGACTTTAGATTACCAAAAAGAATTCCGAAAAATATCTATGGATTTAGCCATGGTCAACAATTTTGATGATTGGGTGGATCTGTATAAAAAATTAATTTTTTGGGAAATTGAGCTAGATAGCATCAATGACTCGGGTTTAATCGGAATATTAGAATCTCAAAAAGCAGAAGCGAATGCTCAATTCGGGAAATTTATCGAGAAAAATTATAAAAAATGGTTTATTACCGACGAGTACCGCCCAACTTTATCTCACACCTTATTTAAAAACCTAGTTGTACCTGAATTAAAGAAAGACAAAAACGTGCTATTTGTGGTTGTCGACAATTTGCGCTACGACCAATGGCGTGTATTAGAAGGCATTGTAAGTAATCATTATAAATTGGAAGAAGAATCCGCCTATTTCTCCATTTTACCAACTGCAACACAATATGCACGAAATGCCATATTTTCAGGATTAACACCTCTTGAAATGGAACGAAAATTTCCGCAATATTGGAAGAATGATACCGACGATGGTGGAAAAAATTTATTTGAATCCGAATTTTTAACCTCACAGCTAAAACGATTAGGTTTAGACATCAAACACGAATACCATAAAATCACTAATTTTAAAAACGGCAAAAAATTAGCAGAAAGTTTTAAATCTCTAAAAGACAACAAATTAATTGCTGTAGTCTATAATTTTGTAGATATGATTTCACATGCTAAAACCGATATGGATGTCGTAAAAGAATTGGCTTCTAACGATAAATCGTATCGTTCTTTAACCTATAGTTGGTTTAAAAACTCACCATTATTAGAAATTATCCAAGAAGCTCAACTTTTAGGTTTTAAATTAGTAATAACAACCGACCACGGTACAATTAATGTTGCCAACGCATCCAAAGTAATTGGAGACCGAAATACCAGCTTAAATCTGCGATATAAAACAGGTAAAAGTTTAACATTCGAACAAAAAGATGTGTATTTTGAGAAAGCACCTCACGAGATACAATTACCAGCTATAAACATGAGTAGTTCGTTCATTTTCGCCAAAAAAGATTTGTTTTTAGCGTACGTCAACAACTACAATCATTATGTAAATTATTATAAAGACACCTACCAACACGGTGGAATTTCTTTAGAAGAAATGATTATTCCGTTTGCGGTCTTTAATCCAAAATAAAATGTTAGAAATCGTATTTTCATTGGAAGAAATTACAGCTGTAACTCAAAAGATAATCCAATCTAAACCTTCATCCGTAATTTTATTTGAAGGAGAGATGGGTGTAGGAAAAACTACCTTAATCAAAGAAATTTGTAAACAATTAGGTGTTGTCGAAAATACCAATAGCCCCACATATTTAATTGTAAACGAGTATCATACTGCAACAAAAGAAGTAATCTATCATTTTGACGCATATCGTTTAAATACTGAAGATGAAGCATATGCTATGGGATTTGATGAATATTTAGATTCTGGCAATTATTGTTTTATAGAATGGCCTGATCATATGGGAGATATTATCCCGGCAGTACATACTAAAATAACACTTAAACGATTAAATGATAATCAAAGATTACTTTCTATGGCTTAATCTTTTTTCGTAAATTGTATCCAAAATTAAATGTATGTCTCATTTTTCATTTAAATTAAAAGATATTCTTCCACAGGAGGAGCGTTTAGCTGTTTTTAAAAGCAAGTGTGATTTATATATTGGGATACCTTTAGAAACTTCTTATCAAGAAAAAAGAATTTGCCTAACACCCGATGCGGTATCCGCATTGGTTAACAATGGGCACAAAGTAATGATTGAATCCACCGCTGGAGATAGCGCCAATTATACCGATAAAGAATACAGCGAGGCTGGAGCCGAAATAACATACGATGCCAAAAAAGTATTCTCGTGTCCTATAGTATTAAAAGTAGAACCCCCTACTTTGGATGAAATAGAGATGATGGAAGATCGTGCGATTTTAATTTCTGCCATACAAACCAAAACACAAGAAGTTTGTTATTTTGAAAAATTATCCTCCAAAAAAATAACGGCCTTAGCATTTGAATTCATTAGAGATGTAGATGGATCCTACCCTGCTGTGAAATCATTAAGTGAAATAGCGGGTACCGCATCAATAGCCATTGCCTCCGAGTTAATGGGTAACGAAAACGGAGGAAAAGGATTGTTATTTGGGAACATCAACGGCGTACCACCAACGGAAGTGGTAATCATCGGAGCTGGAACCGCCGCTGAATTTGCTGCACGAGCTGCCATCGGCATGGGAGCAAATGTAAAAGTATTTGATAATTCGATTGTTAAACTCCGACGCATGCAAAACGTTTTGGGACAACGGATATTTACATCTACGCTACAACCTAAATTATTATTAAAAGCACTTCGACGTTGTGATGTTGCTATAGGAGCGTTACGAGGTAAAAACCGTTCGCCGATTGTAGTTACCGAAACTATGGTCGAATACATGAAAAAAGGAGCTGTCATTGTTGACATAAGCATAGATAACGGCGGTTGCTTTGAAACATCCAAACTAACATCACATCCAAAACCTACCTTTGAAAAGTATGGGGTTATTCATTATTGTGTTCCTAATATTCCTTCTCGTTACGCTAAAACTGCATCGGTATCATTAAGCAATATTCTGACACCTTATTTATTAAACATTGCAGAAGACGGTGGAATAGAAAGTGCCATTCGTTGCAATCCAGGACTCAAAAACGGTGTTTATTTTTACCATGGTTTATTAACTAATAAAGGTTTAGGAGAATGGTTTAACCTTCCATACCGAGATATTAATTTAATAGTTTTTTAATGAAATTTATACATCGATTCGCCTATTATATGGTAGGTTTTGTAGTAGGCATCTTCTTTTTGATCTTTTTTTTTAATGCTAAAGACACCCGTTGTAACTATATGCCAAACAAACGCGTCTTAAACGACTTATCTATCAAACCATTTCATTATTCAGATAGTGCGTCAATAATTTTAGCAGAAAGATGGATTGACACTATCGATATCAAAAACTCACTACGATATGGTGATGTTGATTTTTCACGAAGTAACAAACCCTACAAAAACGGAAAAATATATGTTGTTGAAGGTAAAACAATGGCAAACATTCCAATCGATTTACACCTAATAAATTTTGCAGACAAGGTTATTTTAGATAAAATCAAACGATCCAAAAAATAAAGTCATCTTTTTTATATATTTTGATTGGTTTTGTCAATATCTAATTTTAAATTTGTGAGGTTAGATAGTGTATATACACGATTTTCAGTAAAATGACTAAAAACATTGAATTTCTTGAAAAAAACATTCATAAACTCATCCATAAGTTAGTCCAACTTAAAGATGAAAATATGAATTTGAAAGAACAATTACATGTTTCAAATCAAAAATTAACCAATCAAAGTTTAGAAATGGAAAGTCTAAATCAAAAATTGGAATCACTGAAAATAGTAAATACATTATTAGGCGGTGAAGAAAACAAACGAGAAACTAAACTAAAAATAAATTTATTAATTCGAGAAATAGATTATTGTATTGCTGAACTTTCAGAGTAAATGAGTGAAAAATTAAAAATAAAAATATCAATTGCTGATCGCATCTATCCTTTAACAGTAGATCCTAATCAAGAAGAAGCTTTACGAACCGCTTCAAAAAAAATTGATGTCACCATAAAACAATTTGAAGAAAGTTATGCTGTAAGAGACAAACAAGATGTTTTGGCTATGTGTGCCTTACAATTTGCTTCTCAAGCAGAACAAAAACAGATCGATATAGTAACACAAAATAAAAGCGAAAACCTTAAAATCGCACAATTAAACGAATTAATAAAACAACATTTAGATTAAAAAACGTTTTTTTTCAATAGAAACAAAAACACTGCCTACAATAATTTAATATTGATAAACTCAACGTTATTACATTAAAATGAGTGAATCGTTACTACTAAAGCATGCTACGTCATTGTAGATCCTTGAACAGTAAGCTAGCTCAAAACTTGTTATTATAGAGTTTATTCAAATTATTATTGTAGGTTTTTTATTAATTTATTAAAAAAATACAACACAAAATGGGAGATATTTTATTAATTGTAATTACTACAATTATTGGAATTGTAATTGGATTTGCTATCGCAAAAATTATTGAAAAAAGCAACGTATCCAACTTAATCAAAAGCGCAAAAAAAGAAGCTGCATCAATATTAAAAGAAGCCGCACAAAATGCAGAAGCGGTAAAAAAAGAAAAAATACTTCAAGCAAAAGAAAAATTTATTGAAATGAAGTCTGAACATGAAAATGTTATTCTTTCAAAAGATAAAAAAATTGCAGAAGCCGAAAAAAGAACGAAAGACAAAGAGTCTCAAGTTTCAAATGAATTGGCTAAAAACAAAAAATTAAATGTAGAATTAGAATCGAAAATTGAGGAATACAATTCAAAAATTGATGTTTTAGAACGAAAACAATCTGAAATTGATAAAATCCATCGCTCTCAAATTGAAAAATTAGAGGTTTTATCCGCATTATCCGCACAAGATGCAAAATTAGAGTTGGTTGAAAGTTTAAAAGCAGAAGCAAAAAGTGACGCCATGTCTTTCATACAAAACACAATGGAAGAAGCAAAGCTAACCGCTCAACAAGATGCTCGAAAAATTATTATTAATACAATTCAACGTGTTGGCACTGAAGAAGCTGTAGAAAATTGTGTTTCCGTTTTTAATATTGAATCTGATGATGTAAAAGGACGTATTATTGGGCGTGAAGGACGTAATATTAGAGCTTTTGAAGCCGCAACTGGTGTAGAAGTGATCATTGATGATACTCCCGATGCTATTATATTGTCATGTTTTGATCCTGTACGTAGGGAAATTGCACGATTATCACTACATAAATTAGTAACCGACGGTCGTATACACCCGGCACGTATTGAAGAAATTGTAGAAAAAACAAGATCTCAAATCGACGCCGAAATTGTAGAAATTGGAAAGCGTACCGTTATAGATTTAGGAATTCATGGATTACACCCTGAGTTAATCAAAGTTGTTGGTAGAATGAAATACAGATCTTCTTACGGGCAAAACTTACTACAACACTCTCGAGAAGTTGCTAATCTTTGCGGTATAATGGCAGCGGAATTGGGATTAAATTCTAAATTAGCTAAGCGAGCTGGATTACTACACGATATTGGAAAGGTACCAGATACCGAAAGTGAACTTCCTCACGCTCTTTTAGGTATGGAATGGGCAAAAAAATATGGTGAAAAAGCAGATGTATGTAACGCAATTGGAGCCCACCACGATGAAATTGAAATGGAAACACTATTGGCGCCAATAGTTCAGGTTTGTGATGCAATATCAGGAGCAAGACCTGGTGCTAGACGACAAGTATTAGATTCATATATCCAACGTCTAAAAGACTTAGAAGCTGTTGCATACGGATTTAATGGGGTCAAAAATGCCTATGCTATTCAAGCAGGACGCGAATTACGTGTAATTGTTGAAAGTGAAAAAGTGACTGACGAAAATGCATCATCGTTATCTTTTGAAATTTCTCAAAAAATACAAACAGATATGACTTATCCAGGTCAAGTTAAAGTAACTGTTATTCGGGAAACCAGAGCCGTTAATGTGGCGAAGTAAATTGTCTAGAATCTTAAGCTAATGTGGTCAAAAATAGTTGGTGATTTTCTGATTTCGATTACTTATATTAACGCATCAAATTGAAGATGACATTGGCTCTGCTGAGGAGCAACCAATTAGCAATAAATTTGATACATATACAAAAAATGAGGCAGTTCAAACTGCCTTTTTTATTTCATTTTTTGGTGTATGACAGACAGACTTTTTTAATCGCTTTTATAGATGATTTATCACCATCAGAAGTAATACTTTTAATATTGATTTTTAGATTGAGCAAATTCAATAAATCTTCTGCAATTTCTTGATAATGCTCCCTGTTAGTTATTCTATAAAGCTGTGTTAGTTTTTAATGAAAATTTCGATAAACAACTAAACAAATCTTTACCAACTACCCATTTTTTAAACCATATTTTTTTATTTGAATCTGAAACAGATGGGTTGTTTGAAGTGAATAATTGACCACATTCTTTACACTTATATCGTTGTTTATTTTGTTGAGTTCCCCATTTAATGGTTTGAAGACTTTTACAGGTGGGACAGCGCTTTTTTTTGAGGTTTTCATAAATAAAAAAAGTTTATTGACCCGAGGCAAAGCCGAACTGGCGAAGCAAACGAATTTCAATAAACTTTTCTAAACACTATATTTTATAACGCTTTGCAGTGTTTTTACCAACTATTTTTGACTATTAAACCTTTTTAAAAATCAGTTTTTAAAAATTGATCATAAAAGTATCGAATTAAAAAAGGCTGACTAAAAAGTTTTTAGTCAGCCTCTAAGAGAGTAAGTTTGATAGAATTTAACAAACGTTTATTTTACTTTTTCGATTACTGCTTTAAAAGCCGCTGGATGATTCATCGCTAAGTCAGCAAGAACTTTTCTATTCAATTCAATTCCACTCACTTTTACTTTACCCATAAACTGAGAGTAAGACATTCCTTCCTGACGAGCCCCTGCGTTAATACGCTGAATCCACAATGAACGGAAATTTCTTTTGTTTGCTTTACGGTCACGATATGCATAACACATCGCTTTTTCTACTGCATTTTTAGCTACTGTCCAAACGTTTTTACGTCTACCAAAGTATCCTTTTGCTTGTTTTAATATTTTTTTTCTTCTAGCTCTACTAGCTACTGCGTTGACTGATCTTGGCATTTCTTTAATTTTTTTTATATTAGGCGATACTCTTAATGGTATACTTTAATTGCCTGAATACATGGTTTAACAATAAAATTTTAACCTGTTTGATGTTTAAGATAACAATCTCAATTGTCTCTTAATACTGTTTTCATCCGATTTGTGCACCAAACCCGAATGTGTTAAAGCAAGTTTACGCTTTTTAGATTTTTTGGTCAAAATATGACTCTTAAAAGCATGCTTTCTTTTAATTTTACCAGTACCTGTAAGCTTGAAACGCTTTTTAGCACTAGATTTTGTTTTCATTTTAGGCATCTGTTCCTAGATTTTAATTATCAACTTACTAACTCTTTTTCTTTAATGGAGCAATGAACATTATCATTCGTTTACCCTCTAAAACTGGTAGGGATTCTACCTTTCCAAATTCTTCTAATTCTTGAGCCAAACGCAACAATAATATTTGTCCCTGATCTTTGTATATGATTGAACGTCCTTTAAAAAACACAAATGCTTTTAACTTTGCGCCGTCTTTAAGAAATTTCATCGCATTTTTCTTTTTAAACTCATAATCGTGCTCATCTGTTTGTGGTCCGAAACGTATTTCTTTCACAACAATTTGAGTCGATTTCGATTTCATGACTTTTTCTCGTTTCTTTTGTTCGTAAAGAAACTTTTTATAGTTCATGATTTTACATACTGGTGGCTCGGCTTTAGGAGAAATCTCTACTAAATCCAATTCCAATTCAACCGCCATTTTAATAGCTATTGAAGTTCTATAAACTCCAACTTCTACATTGTCACCTACCAAACGAACCTCCGGAGATCTAATATCTGAATTGATATTGTGTAGATCTTTTTTTTCTGTCTGAGGTAATCGTCTTGGACCTTTGCTTTTTCTAATTGCTATGACTCACTAATTTTAAATTAAACTTCAAATTTTGTTAGGGTTTTATCAATATCTAACTGTATTATTTTAACAAATTCTTCTACAGTAATTACTTGATTTCCTTTTCCTCCATCACCGTGCTTACGAATGGAAATTGTATTCGTTTTTTCTTCTTCCTCTCCTAGTATAATCATATAAGGAACTTTCTGAAGTTCAGCGTCTCTAATTTTTTTACCAATCGTTTCGTTTCGGTTATCTAAGGTGGTGCGAATTTCGTTATTTTCTAGCAACTGCAAAACTTTTTTCGCATAATTCTCATATTTTTCGCTAAGCGACAAAATACTTACCTGTTCTGGCATTAACCACAACGGAAAATTACCTGCTGTATGTTCAATTAAAATGGCTATAAAACGCTCCATGGAACCAAATGGCGCGCGGTGAATCATTACCGGTCGGTGTAATTCGTTATCCGCTCCTTTGTAATTTAAATCAAAACGCTCTGGTAAATTATAATCTACTTGAATGGTTCCTAGCTGCCAACTGCGTCCTAAGGCATCTTTTACCATAAAGTCTAGCTTAGGCCCATAAAAAGCGGCTTCACCATATTCTACTACCGTTTTTAAGCCTTTATCTTTAGCAGCATTAATAATGGCTTGCTCTGCTTTTTCCCAATTTTCATCGGAACCTATGTATTTTTCTTTGTTTTCTGGATCTCTTAAGGAAATCTGAGCGGTGAAATTTTCAAAACCTAAAGCTCCAAAAACATACAACACTAAATCAATTACGTTTTTAAACTCCTGGTCAAGTTGCTCTGGCATACAAAATATATGCGCATCATCTTGAGTAAATCCACGAACACGTGTTAACCCATGCAATTCCCCACTTTGTTCGTATCTGTAAACCGTACCAAACTCTGCATAACGCTTTGGTAAATCTTTGTATGACCAAGGTTTATTATTATAAATTTCGCAGTGATGCGGACAGTTCATGGGTTTTAATAAAAACTCTTCCCCATCGGCTGGCGTGTGAATCGGCTGAAAACTATCGGCACCATACTTAGCATAATGCCCAGAAGTTACATACAATTCCTTTTGACCAATATGTGGAGTCACCACTTGCTCATAGCCTGCTGCTTTTTGTGCTTTCTTTAAAAATTGCTCTAATCGGTCGCGTAATGCAGCTCCTTTAGGCAACCACAACGGCAATCCTTGCCCTACTTTGGCGGAAAAAGCAAACAATTCTAATTCTTTTCCTAACTTTCTATGATCACGTCTTTTGGCCTCTTCTAACAGCGTTAAATACTCCGTTAAGTCTTTTTGTTTCGGAAACGAAATACCATACACACGAGTGAGTTGCTTATTCTTTTCATCACCACGCCAGTAAGCCCCTGCCACACTCATGATTTTTACAGCTTTAATGTAACCCGTGTTAGGAATGTGTCCTCCACGACATAAATCTGTAAAATTGGAATGGTCACAAAAAGTAATGGTGCCGTCTTCTAAATTCGAAATTAACTCTGTTTTATATACATTGTCTTTATAGACTTCTAATGCTTCCGCTTTAGAAACCGGACGTAATTTAAACTCGTGTTTTTCTCGGGAGATTTCTAAAATTCGATCTTCTATTTTTTTAAAATCAGCTTCGGATATTTTTTGATCTTCAAAATCTACATCGTAATAAAATCCATTAGCAATGGCAGGTCCTAAGGTTAATTTAATCCCTGGATACATTTCTTCTAAAACTTGCGCCATTACGTGCGAAGTAGAATGCCAAAAAGCTTTTTTACCTCCTTCATCGTTCCAAGTATACAAAACCAACGAACCGTTTTCTGTTAAAGGCGTAACCGTTTCCACAATCGTATCATTAAAAGAAGCCGAAATCACATTTCTGGCCAATCCTTCACTAATACTTACTGCGACTTCATGCGGCGTAACTCCGCTTTCAAAACTTTTAACCGAACCGTCTGGTAATGTAATCTGTATCATACTTTACTGAAAAAATGTGTGCAAATATAGGCTATAATAGGAAGAGAAACAATACTTATTTAAAAGGTGCGGTTTCAAACTAAAAAGCCGTTACAATTTGATATTGTAACGGCTTTTTTTATGTAATCAATACAACAATGTTATGCTAACATTGCTATTGGATTTTCAATATATTGACGTAATGTTTGTAAAAACTGTGCTCCTGTAGCACCATCAACCGTGCGGTGATCACAAGCCAATGTAACTTTCATGGTATTACCTACCACAATTTGACCATTTTTAACAATTGGTTTTTGTACAATTGCTCCAACAGATAATATAGCCGAGTTTGGTTGGTTTATAATCGAAGTAAATTCAGTAATTCCAAACATCCCTAAATTAGATATTGTAAATGTACTTCCTTCCATTTCGGCAGGAGTTAATTTTTTATTTCTCGCTTTTCCTGCTAACTCTTTTACCGATCCGCCAATTGCCGACAATGTCAATTGATCCGCATGTTTAATAACAGGTACAACTAAACCATCCTCTACTGCAACTGCTACACCAATATTAACATGGTGATGTAAAAACATCGCGTTATCACTCCATTGTGAGTTTACTTGAGGATGTTTCTTTAATGCCATTGCACAAGCTTTAACAACCATATCGTTAAACGACACTTTGGTATCTGGTAAAGAATTTATTGTTGCTCTAGATGCCATTGCACTATCCATAACAATTTCTATGGTTAAATAATAATGCGGGGCAGTAAATTTAGATTCTCCCAAACGACGCGCAATGGTTTTACGCATTTGAGAATTTTTAATTTCTTCAGTATGCGACTCGCCTGCTGGCACAAAAACAGCCACCGGAGACGCGGAAGCTTGAGTTGTAGATTGCGCTACAGCAGATGGTGTTACATTTGATTTAGGAACAAAATTTTCCACATCACTTTTTATAATCCTACCATTCTCACCTGAGCCTTGTACAGTTGCTAATGAAATTCCTTTCTCTTCGGCTATTTTTTTAGCCAATGGAGAAGCAAATATTCTAGTACTCGATGATGTGTTTTCTGTTACTGTTGGAGTTGCTTCTATTACAGATTCAGTCGCTGTAGCTTTTATCGTTTCAACTATTGATTTTTTTGGTGCTCCATTAACAAACGCGGAAACATCTGTACCTGCAGGACCTAAAATAGCCAACACAGAATCTACAGGAGCTGTTTTTCCTTCGTCAACACCTATGTACAATAAAGTTCCTTTATAAAAAGACTCAAACTCCATTGTAGCTTTATCAGTTTCAATTTCCGCTAAAATATCACCTTCTGAAACTTTATCTCCTATTTTTTTTAACCAAGAGGCAACAGTTCCTTCGGTCATGGTATCACTTAATCTAGGCATTGTGATGATTTCAACCTCTTTTGGAACTTCTGTAATTGGAACTTCTGAAACTGATGTAGACACCTCAACTTCAACCTTTTTTTCTTCAGATTTAGAAGGTGATTCTCCTTTTAATAATCCTGAAATATCTTCTCCTGCTTGACCTATAATCGCTAACAATGAATCTACAGGAGCAGTTTCACCTTCTTGAACTCCTATATGCAATAAAACTCCTGAATTAAAGGACTCAAATTCCATTGTGGCTTTGTCTGTTTCTATTTCTGCTAACATATCGCCTTCTGAAACTTTATCTCCTACCTTTTTAAGCCATGATGCAACAACTCCTTCTGTCATTGTATCACTCAATCGCGGCATATTTACTACTATTGCCATATGTATCTATAATTTATGGGGTAAAAATGGATAATCTTTTTGATCATAAACAACATCATACATCACGCTTGTATCTGGATATTCTGATTCGTTTGCAAATTTCTCACATTCTTTAACCTTATCTTTAACTCGTTTTTCTATCGCTTCAATTTCCGCTTCTGATGCGTAGTTGTTTTCTTTTATAATATCCAATACTTGTGTAATCGGATCTATTTTTTTGTATTCCTCTACTTCTTCTTTTGTACGATAATGTTGTGCATCCGACATGGAGTGTCCTCTGTATCGGTATGTTTTCATTTCTAAAAACGTTGGTCCGTCACCTCTTCTTGCTCGTTCAATAGCTTCATACATTGCTTCTGCTACTTTGATCGGATTCATCCCGTCAACTGGTCCACAAGGCATCTCATAACCTAATCCTAGTTTCCAAATATCGGTATGGTTTGCTGTACGCTCTACCGAAGTACCCATTGCATATCCATTATTCTCAACAATAAAAACTACAGGTAACTTCCATAACATTGCTAAGTTAAAAGCTTCATGCAAAGATCCTTGCCTAGCAGCACCATCTCCAAAATAAGTTAAGGTTACTGCTTTTCGATCAAAATATTTATCTGCAAAAGCCAACCCTGCTCCTAAAGGTATTTGTCCCCCTACGATCCCGTGTCCGCCATAAAAACGATGTTCTTTTGAAAAAATATGCATTGATCCGCCTAGACCACTTGATGTTCCTGTGGCTTTGCCCATTAATTCCGCCATAATTCGTCGAGGATCAACACCTAAACCGATTGGCTGAACGTGATTACGATATGCAGTTATCATTTTGTCTTTAGTCAAATCCATTGCATGCAATGAACCTGCTAATACTGCTTCTTGACCGTTATACAAATGCAAGAAACCACGAACTTTTTGTTGTATGTATAACGAAGCTAATTTGTCTTCAAATTTTCTCCAAAAAAGCATGTCTTCATACCACTTGACATATACTTCTTTATTTATTTCTTTCATATTAAATGCGATATACTATTGTAAATTATTCTAAAATTAATTATTTGATGCTGATTTTGAAGAAAAGGTTTGATCAAAGTTAAACGCAAGCGAGAATCGTAATGTTCCTTCTAAAGGGTTTGGTATTTTTGATGTCGAAAAAATATACGACAAATCTACCTGAACTACGTTATACTTAAATCCAGCTCCAACTGTATAATATTTTCTAAATCCTTTTACTTGACTTTCATGGAAATAACCTGCGCGTAAAGCAAAAGCTTCTTGATACCAATACTCTGCACCTAATGACCAAATTACTTCTTGTAATTCTTCTTTAGATCCTCCTGGAGCATCTCCAAATGATTTAAAAACACCTTCCGACCATGCAATCTTATTATACTCATCATTATCTTGTTTATCAATAACTCCATCTCCATTAAAATCTTTAGGTGTCGGGACTAACAATTTATTAATTTCTGTATTTATTGATATTGTATTGTGTTGATCTAAAATAAAATCAAATCCAGCTCCTGCTTTTAAGTTTGTTGGCAAAAAACTCACTACATCATCCGCTTTATATTTCAATTTAGGACCAACATTTTGGATATTATATCCTAAACGATATTTTCCTACAAAATCACTTATTGCAAATTCTTTTGAGTTGTAAAAACCCGATATATCTACAGCAAAACCATTTGCAGAAGTCGCATCTGGATCAACTTGTGATAATTTTAAATTAGAACGAATATATCTTGCTGCAATTGCCATTGCGAAATGATCTGATAATTTTAATGAATACGCTAAATCCAACGCCAATTCGTTGGGCTTTGCTATCACTACAGGATCACTTATGTTTTTACGAAATTCAATTTCTCCCAAACTAAAATAACGAAAACCTACTGAAAAAGCTTGTTTATCGCTCATCCTATTAAAATATGTCAATTGACCTAAACTTACGTCATCGACTAACGCTGTTAAGTACGGCGTATAATTAACCGAAAAACCTTGTGAACTTGTATGAAAATTATACTTTGATGGATTCCAAAATTGCGAATACGTATCCGCAGATGTTGCTACCCCTTGATCTCCCATCGCTCCTGCTCTGGCATCTGGTGTAACTTGTAAAAAAGGTACAGCAGTTGTGATTGGAATTCCTTTGTTTTGGGCTGATACAACTTGGATTAGAAGCAAACAAAACAATACTATCTTTAATTTTTTCATGGATTTTTGGTATAAAAACTCAACAAATATAAACTATTATTAAAAAACTACAAGCTTTTCTGTTTTCTGAGCTTGTTGACCCGTTATTATAGACTTCACTTTTAACTTATAAACATAAACGCCTTTACCTATTCTTTCTCCGAATTTATCCCTTCCGTCCCAACTTAAATCTCGAGACAAAAACCCTGTATTGGTAATGGTTTGATTGATTGTTTTTACCAATTTTCCTGAAACGGTAAACACTTGAACTTGAGCCTCTAAAGGTTCGTTTGGTTTATTGTGGTTAAACCAAAACTCGGTATAATTAACAAATGGATTGGGGTAATTTAACACTTTGTCTAATACTAAATTTTGATTTCCTACTACCTGAAATTGTATGGTTTGAGAGGCCCTATTGTTATACACGTCCCACGCTCGAAATTCGACTGTGTGCATACCTTCCGATAAGTTAGAAAATGTATACGCTAATTTGCCTGATTTATACTGATTGGGATTATTAGTATAAAAATCATTTAAATTTATAGGATTGGATTCGTTGCCGTCCAAAATAGCCACAATATCATGTCCGACTCCTCCTGCGGTATTGATTCCGTTTTCGTCTTCCAAAAAAGCCAAAAGAACGGGAGATTTATTGACTATTCCACCTGAAATAAAAATCTCACTATTCATATATAACTTAACTACTGGCGGTTTATTATCGTTTGGAGCCTTATCATTAAAACCACCAATTTTTAATCCCAACTCTACCCCTGTGTAATCATTTGCCGTTTTATTATCCTTTCCGTACATACTTATTCGAGCTTCTCCTATAGGGATTCGAATATCTTTTGGTAAAACAAATGAAACCTCAAACAACCCATTTTCAACTTTAGCCGATCCTCTAAAGACTACTTCGCCTAACTTTTCAAAATCTAAAATAATCCGTTTTCCAGAAGAGTCGTTTGTTAGATCATTGCCTAATGTTTTTGTTTTGATGTTTTTATCAAAAACATCGATATTCATATCGCCGTTAAACCCTGTTAATACAGACTCGGAAGCATCAACTACAGCGCCTCTAAACTTCACAAAACTTAATGCTTTTAGTGTATCTTTCACCTGATTTATAGGCATGTCGTTAAAATGTGTTAAAACAATTTTTGGTTTCGGGATGGCTAATTGCAACGCAGGATCTCCGATGCAACTAATAATAGTAACGCCTGAATTAGCAGATTTATTTTTTGACAAGCGCAACGCTTCTCCTATGGATGGGTAAGTTTCTTTTTTGTACGCATATAAACTTTCTATCAATACATTATTAAAATTTAATCCTGTTGTTACGCCTATTTGCCGTGTAGTTGAAATCAACCCGATTGCTCCTCCGTTAGGATTTAAATAAATCAATTCTCCTGCCGTAGGGCGGTAAGGATTATCAAACCGAGAATATTCACAAGTAGCGGTTATCACTAAGGGGAGTTTATTTTTGTTTTTTAATTCTTGCGCGTCTGACTTCTCAAAAATCCGTTCTTTAGCCAATCCATCTTCTCCTCCATGTCCAAAATAATCAAAAACAAGCACTCCTTTTTCCAATTGATTTTTAATTTCATTTCTTACTTCTGGATAACGATTCCCTCCCGACGAAGTTTCTTGAACATAAGCATCCATGTGTATTTTTTTGACATTTACAAATGGTCTTTCTGTAGAAATTACCTTTCCCACATCGTCAACACCTTTTTGTATCACATCTTCCCAAGCAGCATCAACATCATCCGAAACTAACAAAATGTCGTTTCGCCATTTGCCTAACGACGCTTCATTTTCATAATTGATTATCTTATCCACTACCGTAGTAGCCTCTGCACTATTTTTAAACAAAATTCGTCCTACCGCAACATCAATACCGCTATAAAACAACATTTCTCCTTCGGGATAATCCATCAAGCCATAAAAATCATCCGACATAAACGTTCGTACCAAGGAGTATCCGTTATTAGCATGAAATACAGGTACTATGTTAGTGTTATTTGGGATTCTATTTTTATAATCAAAAGAGGCTCCCCCAAACAAACAAACGTACTTTAAACGTTTAGAGGTATCTGAGGCGTTGGTGTAAATGTATTTAATTGCATTTCTAATCGCAGCAACATCTTGTTTACCCGAAGAAAATTCATGATAAATTTCATTCAGTGTTAAAACTCGAACACTCAAACCTGACTTTACACGATGTAAATCCGCTAAACGATTGGCTTGATTCAAATATGCATTTGGAGTAATTATTACATAATCAACATCTTGAAAATCTCCTTTCGCATCTTGAAAAACAGTTCCTTTTATATTTTGGGTCGAAACTTTTGATTGTACCTCTAACGATGGCACATACAAATCCGAATAATCAATAGCGACATACTTTTTCAATCCATTTAAACGTTGCTTAAACGATAACGATGATTGACCATCATGGGTATAGGTTGCAATATTATAAATATCCGTCACATCCCAAATCTGACGAATAGCTGAAGCATTACCTAATACATATTCTGCAATGGTTCCGTTTTGAATTGTACTAGAATTAGAAAACAAAAATTGTTTTCCGTAACCATTTAAAGCACATTTTGTATCGACCGAAACATAATCTAAATATGACTCAGAAGTCGGAATTCCTTGATTATTATATGATAATGCAATTGTAAAATCAGGCGATTTCGGAATGTATTGCGTACTATAAAAAACCTCCGTAGCCAACACGTTTGATGCGTCTGCTACCGCAGAAAAAGTGAGTCCCCCAAGATTTTCTCCATTTACAACAACTGCCAAAGAAGTTGTTACTGGCGAAGATGCCAAAGCATTGACCTTAATTAAACAAGGTTCCGATGGAATGTAATTCGGTATTGAAAACGAATAATTTTGACTGCTGTTTGTTGTAAAACTTTCTCCGAACCATTTTCGACCAATCCGAGCGGGGTTAATCAAGTCTACTTCGTGATACAAATGCAAGTCATAGGTGTTTATTTGAGTGGTTGCTGCTTCTTGAGGTATCGATATTGCAGACATTTGCTTTGATGTACCCGTATTTATCAACACATAATAATACGATTTATCCTCAAATAGATTAACGTGTGTTTGATTTTTTTCATCCCAATTATCAACTCCTTCTCCGTAAAAAAGAATAAATTCATCTTCGCCAAAAACCGCATCTTGATTACCTATTATTTGAACAGAAACTTCCTGTAAATCATCCGGATAATTTTCTGCATTTGACAAAGGCAACATTCTGCCCCCATTTCCAAAAACACGAACAGACTGCGGACTCAAACCTATTGTATTCACCCCCATAGATGCTAAAAAACTTTTAGTAATCTTATATGCTCCTGATTTTACTACTGAAAATCGGTACCAATCCCCTGAAGACAAAACGGAATTAGTAATCGAATTACTTTTTTGAAATCGAAAAGCTGGTATTGGAGCTAATTCATATTCTAATTCAAACGAAATTACTTTTTTAAATTGACCCGACTGATTAATGATTGGACTACAAACTACCACATTATTAATTTCATCACGTGAAAAACTATTTCTGACGGAATAAACCAATGTATTCGGAATATTTTTTTGAGACAAAACACCTAAATCTTTTGATGCAATATCTTCATAAACAACATTTAAAACACGAACAGACTTGTCATTAATGTATTGATTATCCAATATTACTTCCTGAAATAAAATAGTTCCATCGACAGGGTTAAATTCAAAGTTGCGTGAATTAAATACAGGTATCTTATATTCCGAATTACCAATTTGATACGTATTTTGTTGCGACCAATCTAAACTAAATTGTCTTTTGATTTGCCCAAAAGCACATGTTACAGTCCAAAAAAATAAAATTGAGAAAACTATTTTTTTCATAATCTGTCAAAAAATAAATTATAGAGTTCAAATATAACTTTTAATACAAAGTAGTCCTTATGTTTAATTTGATTTAAAAAAAATTTAACTTAAAAATGTAAATTTTAACAAGTACTCTATAATATTTAAGATTTTTACTATATTGCGTAACATTTTCAAGTATAAAATTTCAAGAATAATTATGATTAAGACAATTTCTTCTAAATTAATTTTGGCAGGCGCAGTAGCCTTACTAATCGTGTCTTGTGGAGGTAAAGGACCTACTCGAAGAATGTCATCATCTACTGGATGGAAGATAAATGACCCTAAAGGAGGCTTTCAATTTAACTCTAATTTTAAGGAACAAATCACAGGACCAGGGTTAGTTTTTATTGAAGGAGGTACCTTTACAAAAGGTAAAGTACAAGATGACGTAATGCACGATTGGAATAATACGCCAACGCAACAACACGTGATGTCTTTTTATATGGATCAGACAGAAGTTACCAACATAATGTACATGGAGTACTTAGATTGGTTAAAAGGCGTTTTTCCTCCTTCAGAAGAACGATTTAAATATATTTATAATGGCGCAATACCTGATACCTTGGTATGGAGAGATCGCTTAGGTTTCAACGAAACCATGACCAAAAACTACTTGAGACACCCTGCTTATGCAGACTATCCTGTGGTTGGAGTAAATTGGGTTCAGGCTACTGAATTTGCGAAATGGAGAACGGATCGTGTTAATGAATCAACCTTAGAAAATTACGGATATTTAGCTCGTAACGCAAAAACGACAGCCGTTGATGCTGATAATATTTTTAGTACAGAAGCTTATATCAACTCACCTGCTAATACATTTGGTGGAAACGAGGAAATCGTATACAAAGGTCGAGGAAACAGATTGGCATCCAAAGAAGAAGCTAGAAATGTTTATGCTCAAAGAACTTCGGGAATTATTTTACCTGAGTACCGATTACCAACAGAGACAGAATGGGAGTATGCTGCTGTCGCTATTGTTGGAAACAGAGAATACAACATGTACTCTGGTCAAAAAAAATATCCTTGGGACGGTGCTTATACAAGAGCGGGAAATAGCGGATTGAAAGGGCTACAATTAGCGAATTACAAACAAGGAAAAGGTGACTACGGTGGAATTGCTGGTTGGTCTGATGATGGGGCCGACATCACCAATAAAACAATGTCATACCCACCGAATGATTTTGGATTGTATGATATGGCAGGTAACGTTGCTGAATGGGTTGCCGATGTATACAGACCTATCATTGATTTTGAAGCAAACGATTTTAACTACTACAGAGGGAATATATATACGAAAAATAAAATAGGAGAAGACGGTCGTGCTGAAGTATATACTTCTGAAAACATCAAATACGACACATTAAGTAATGGTAAAATTGTAGCTAAAAGTTTCCCTGGTCAATTAATTGAAGTTCCAGTTGATGAAGATGAAACCTATTTGCGACACAACTTCTCTAAAAGTGACAATGTTGATTTTCGTGATGGAGACAGACCATCAACACGTCAATTTGATGTAGAGGTAAAAGAGGGTGAAGAAGAAAAAGAAACAAATTCAAGAATGTATAACTCTCCTAAACATGTTGTACAAGGAGATAGTTTAGGTTCTTTAATCAGACAGCACGACAAAAGAGAACGTAAAACTCTTATCAACAATAATGTACGAGTTTACAAAGGTGGTTCTTGGAAAGATAGAGAGTATTGGTTAGACCCTGCTCAGAGAAGATATTTTCCTGAGGATATGGCAACCGACTATATCGGATTTAGATGTGCGATGTCAAGAGTTGGATCAAAATCCAATAAGAAAAACAAACCAAAACACAAACAATAACATATCCATTTGAAAAGCCCTTTTAGGGCTTTTTTAATAGTATTAATTGTCCTATGACGGCTATCGAAAACTTACATAAGATTTTTATTGAATATCCTGTAATTTGTACGGATACACGAAAAATAACCGAAAATTGTATCTTTTTTTGTTTAAAAGGAGAACGTTTTGACGCGAACACCTTTGCTCAACAAGCTTTAGTAAGCGGTGCGGCATACGTAGTTATCGATAATGCTAACTATTATAAAGATGCCCAAACTATTTTAGTTAAAAATGTTTTAGAAACATTACAGCAACTGGCAAAATTTCATCGCACATTTTTAGGTATTCCAATTATCTCGCTTACAGGTAGTAACGGTAAAACAACTACAAAAGAATTAATCCACGCTGTTTTATCCAAAAAATTCACAACCAAAGCTACAATTGGCAATCTAAACAACCATATTGGAGTGCCATTAACTTTATTATCATTTAATGAAACCACCGAAATTGGTATTGTTGAAATGGGAGCCAATCATCAAAAAGAAATTGATTTTTTGTGCCAAATCGCACTTCCAGATTACGGGTATATCACCAACTTTGGCAAAGCACATTTAGAAGGTTTTGGTGGAATTGAAGGTGTTATCAAAGGAAAAAGCGAATTGTATAATTATCTAAGCAAACAATCTAAAATTGCATTTGTTAACGATGATGACCCCATACAAGTAGACAAATCAAAAGGAATCAAACAATTTACTTTTAGCCGAAAAAATAAAAAAGCAAATGTTATTTTTCAAAATGTTGAGTCTACTAATTTTGCAAAAACAAAAATAGGACAAACGGTAATTAATTCTAATTTACTTGGAAGTTACAATGTCGACAATATCAATGCAGCTATAACTATAGGTAAATACTTTGATATTAAAAACTCTTTGATTAAAGAAGCCATCGAAGAATATACTCCTTCAAATAACCGATCACAACTTTTACATTTAAAAGGGAATGAAATTGTATTAGATTGTTATAATGCCAATCCGAGCAGTATGGAAGTTGCCATTAAAAACTTTATGCAACTTGACAAATCAAACAAATGGTTGATACTCGGTGATATGTTTGAATTAGGGAACGAATCCCAAAATGAACATGCTAAAATAATCGAACTTGTTACCGCAGATAAAAATATCAAAGTGGTCTTCATAGGAAAGTACTTTTTCAAAAATAAAATCGATACCGAAAAACAAATTTCATTTTTTGAAAACCTTGATGACTTTCAAAAATCAACCAATACAAATCATTTTCAAAACAAGTGTATTTTAATCAAAGGATCTAGAGGCATGGCGCTTGAACGGATATTGGATTGGATTTAGCCTCCACTCATTCCCTTTTTTAAATTCAAAAACACACCATTCGTAAACTCTTCTTGTAAAAGTTCAATTGCTATTGCACTTCGTATACCTGATTGGCAATACACAACTAAAGGTTTATCCAAAACAACCTCATCAGTGCGTGAAGCTAATTCGTTTAATGGAATGTGTAAACCACCGATGTGATCGGCATCACGTTCTTCATAGGTACGTACATCTAACAAATTATATTTGTCTTTGGAATATTCAAACTCTTCATATGTAATTTCTTGTTGAGGTAAAGTCGTGCCGCAAAAAATATCGTAATCAATTAGAGCGGTGATTTGTGTAGATTCGTTTTTGGCAAATTTCAAAATCATTTGCTGCAATGTTAAGGCATTAAATGACAATACTTTACCCGACAAAACATTTCCTATTTCGCAAATTATTTTAACAACTTCGTTGGCTTGTAAACAGCCGATAATCCCAGGCAATACACCTATAACTCCAATTTCAGAACAATTAGGGACTTCTCCTGGTTGGGGCGGTTCGGGATACAAACAACGATACGTAGGACCATTTTGATAATTAAATACGGAAACTTGTCCTTCAAACTTAAAAATAGATCCAAAAACCAATGGTTTATTCGTTAATACACACGCATCATTGACCAAATAACGCGTCTGAAAATTATCGGATCCATCTACAATAATGTCGTATTTTTCAAATAATGATAATGCGTTTTGCGTGGTTAACTTTTCGTGATAGGTTTGTATGTCGATATACGGATTGATCGCTACTAAACGTTGTTTTGCGATAGCAACTTTAGGTTGTCCTAAATCGGCATGGGTATATAAAATCTGACGTTGTAAATTGCTTTGATCTACCGTATCGTCGTCAATTAAGCCAATCGTGCCTACCCCAGCTGCTGCTAAATATTGAGCAATCGGGCATCCCAATCCTCCTGCTCCAATCACGAGTACTTTGGCTTTTTTTAATTGAAGTTGTCCTTCATACCCAACCTCATCTAATAATAGATGTCGGCTGTATTGTGTTTGCTCTGCGGTGCTTAACATATTTTAATAACTAAAGGCTTCCCAATCTTTCCAAACGACCTCTAAGCCTTTGCTTTTGAGCATCGCTACTACTTCTTCGGTGGGTCTTTCGTCTGAAATTTCAAATTGTTCTAACGATTCTTTTTCAACGACGTAACCGCCTGGATTGGTTTTAGATTCGGCGCTGATGGATGTGATTCCGAGTTGTACGATATGCTCTCTAAACAATTCACTTTCACGGGTGGACATCGATAACTCCACATCTTCATCCAACAATCGAAACGCACAAATTAATTGCACCAAATCACCATCGGTCATTTCGACTTTGGGATCTAATCCGCCGCTGTGTGGTCGCAATCTCGGAAAGGAAATGGAGTACTTAGTTTTCCAATAATTTTTTTGTAAATATTTGAGATGTAATGCAGTGAAAAAACTATCGGCTCGCCAATCTTCTAAACCAAACAGAGCGCCTAATCCGATTTTATGAACGCCAGCTTTACCTAATCGATCGGGTGTTTCTAAACGGTAATCAAAATTTGACTTTTTGCCTTTCGGGTGGTGTTTTTTATATTCGTCACGATGATAGGTTTCTTGGTATACCAAAACGGCATACAAACCTGCTTCTACCAACTCTTCATATTCGTGTTGATCCAGCGGTTGTACTTCTATCGTTATGTTTGCAAAATGCGATCGAATTAATTGAATAGCATTTTTGATATACGAAACGCCCACAGTACGATTGGCTTCTCCTGTCACTAATAAAATATGATCGTAGCCTTTGGATTTGATGTACGTGATTTCTTTTAAAATCTCATCATCGGTTAACGTGCGTCTGGGGATTTTATTGGTCATACTAAATCCACAATAGGTACAAATATTCTGACACTCGTTACTCAAATACATCGGAGAATACATTTGTATCGTATTCCCAAATCGTTTTTGGGTTAACGCACGACTCATTTGTGCCATCTGCTCTAAAAACGGACGTGCCGCTGGCGAAATCAAGGCTTTAAAATCTTCTATATTTCTTTTTGAAGAATTTAACGCTGCCTGAACATCTTGTTCCGTTTTGGTTAAAATACCCGAAAGTACCTCGTCCCAATTGTATTGATTAAAAGTATCTACAAAAGTTTTCATATGCATTTAGGATAGAAAACTGGTTAACGGACTACTTGCTTCCGCATATTGTTTTACAGGTGCTAATTTGGCTAAATACGCCATACGCCCTGCTTGTACCGCCAATCGAAAGGCGTTTGCCATCTCCACAGGATGTTGAGAAACGGCAATTGCTGTATTTACCAATACGGCGTCTGCTCCTAACTCCATGGCAAAGGCAGCGTGTGAAGGACTACCGATACCGGCATCTACAATAACGGGCACGTTAGATTGGTCGATAATAATCTCTAAAAAATCTTGGGTTTTTAATCCTTTATTACTTCCGATAGGCGCACCTAAAGGCATTACGCATTGTACGCCTACTTCTTCCAATCGTTTGCATAAAACGGGATCGGCGTGGATATACGGCATCACTACAAAACCTAATTTAACCAACTCTTCGGCTGCTTTTAAGGTTTCGATTGGATCGGGTAATAAATATTTGGGATCGGGATGGATTTCTAATTTTATCCAATTGGTTTCTAACGCTTCACGTGATAATTGTGCCGCAAAAACGGCTTCTTTTGCGGTACGAACTCCCGAAGTATTCGGCAATAAATTAATCCGAGAATGGGTTAAATGCGTTAAGATATCGTCCGCTTCATTTTTAACATCAACCCGTTTTAAGGCTACTGTAATTAATTCACTTTCGGAAGTCAATAAAGCTTCTTCCATCAAAACGGACGAGCTAAATTTACCGGTTCCGGTAAATAAACGGGAACTAAATTCTTTATCTGCAATTTTTAATATATCGTTCATAATCGTAAGATTAATTGCTATTTTTTAATTTTGTGACGAAAATGAATCGTTCATTTTCCAAACTTGTTCATTGATTGATGGCGCTTGTAAAAAAGTGTTAATTTTAGAAATCGCATTAAAATCGCGAGTAATCGCACCCGACATGGCAATCCCATGTACGCCTGTCATCATCAAATCCAAAATATCTTCAATCTCAATTCCGCCTATGGCAATAATCGGAATATCGGTTTGCAATTCGGTTATAATCTCAATGTAACCATCGATACCTAAAACGGGACTTAATTTGTCTTTTGTTTTGGTAAACCGAAAAGGTCCTAATCCGATATAGTCTACTTTTTTTGCGATCAGCGTTTTACAATCCTCTAACGTATTGGCTGTTCCCCCAATAATTTGCCAATTATATAAATGCTTTCGAGCTACTAAGGGGCATGTATCGGTTTTACCTAAATGTACACCATCGGCTTTTACTTCCTTAGCTATTTGATAATGATCGTTAATAATCAATCGCGTTTGAAAATGAGCGGTTATTTCTCTGACTTTTAAGGCTGTCGCTAAAACAGTATCCTTCTTTTCGTTTTTTAACCGCAACTGTACCAATTCTGCTCCTGAGGCACAGGCTTGCTGAATATTTTCGAGATGCTGGGCTGGTGTTGCGCCTTGTGATATATAATGTAATTTCATAAAACGATTCTTTCTACTTATGATATCCCAACAAATTTGGGGTTGAACATAAAAACTGTTCGGTGTATTTTTTGCCTCGATAACAGGCTTTTTGCAACGGATAACCTAAAGCTATGTAAGCGGTAATAGAAGCTGATAGTACACAACCGCTGCCGTGTTTTTCGGAAACGTTTTTTTGTTTGGGATTAAACACAAACTTACTGCCTGTTTTGGTAAACAATTTATCTTGTCCTTTTTTATCCAAACGATGTCCGCCTTTTAAAAAAAGATTGGTTTTTGAAGCTATAAAATCCGCAGCTTCTTGCACCGTCAAATTTGGATACAATACGTGTATCTCATTATAATTGGGCGTGATTAAATCTATTTTTTCTAAAATAGCATCAATACTTCCGTCGGTGGTATGAAATTCAAAATCAGAACTTGACTTTAAAACAGGATCCACAACGATATATATTGTTGGATTATTTTGACGTAAAAAATCAACAATTTCATTTAAAACCTGCCAATTTTCGACTATGCCAATTTTCACAAAATCAATTTCAAAACGATCAAACAAAATGGTTATTTGTTCTTTAATTTGAGTGATTGGTGTCCAATAACATGCTTTAAAAGTGCTGTCATTTTGTATGGTATTAGCCGTGCAAACAGCTAATCCGTAACATTTTAAATTCTCGAATGTTTTGGTATCGGCGACTAAACCTGCTCCTCCACTGGGGTCAAATCCTGCTATGGTCAGTACTTTTGGACGTTTTTTCATGATCGTTGTACCAAATTTAATTGGTGTTTTATGTCTGTAAATGCTTGTATTGGATTTTCCGAATTCCAAACGCCGCCTAAGACTCCGATTCCTCGGAATCCTAAATCAATTGTTTGTTTTAAGTTATCAGCGTTAATCCCGCCCATACCGACAATTACTTTATTAATTCCGTTGACATCAAATCCTCGGCCTTGATAACCTTCTTTGGATATGGACGAAAATACGGGACTTAGTAAATGGTAATCAAACTCAAAATAACATTCGGCTAACTCTTCAAGTTCGTGAAAAGAGCTACTGATGGTTTTGCCAAACATATTAAGGTTCTTAAAATAATGCCCCGGATTGTCGATGTGATCTCTTCGTTTTTGTTCTTGAAAGTGAATGCCTTTGAGTTTGTATGTATTTACTAGCTCGTGAAAATAATGTACCACAATACGGTTGTGGTATTGTGGATCGATTTGATCCAGATAGGCACAATGTGCATCGAAATCTTTTTCGGGTTTACGTAAATGATAATACTCTAAACCAGCTTCAAAAAGCTGGTTTAGAATATGTAATTCATCTTTGATATCTTTTTCGGGAGCAATCAACACCAGCATGTTAGTCTCCTTTTTTATTTAATTGATTTTGAATCTAACATCTCAAATCTAATTTCTTACATCTACTTATAGATATACTTCTGATCCTTTTTCGATAAATTCTTTTGATTTTTCTTCGAATCCTTTCGCGATAACTTCGTTGTCAACAATGTCATTTTCAGCTGCAAAGTCACGTACTTCTTGTGAAATTTTCATTGAACAAAATTTAGGTCCACACATACTGCAAAAGTGAGCAACCTTTGCACCATCGGCAGGTAAGGTTTCATCGTGATATTCCAAAGCACGTTCTGGATCTAATCCTAAGTTAAACTGATCGTGCCAACGGAATTCAAAACGAGCCATACTTAAAGCATTGTCTCTATGCTGTGCACCCGGATGTCCTTTGGCTAAATCTGCTGCATGTGCTGCTAATTTATAAGTGACTACGCCTACTCGTACGTCTTCTTTATTGGGTAATCCTAAGTGTTCTTTTGGGGTCACGTAACATAACATCGCGCATCCGTACCATCCGATCATTGCCGCTCCAATACCTGAAGTGATGTGATCGTATCCTGGTGCGATATCGGTGGTTAAAGGCCCTAAGGTGTAAAATGGAGCTTCGTCACAAACTTCGATTTGACGTTCCATATTCTCTTTAATCATGTGCATCGGCACGTGACCTGGTCCTTCGATAAAGCATTGTACTTCGTGTTTACGCGCGATTTGGGTTAATTCGCCTAAAGTTTCTAACTCGGCAAATTGTGCTTCGTCATTGGCGTCTGCCACAGAACCAGGGCGTAATCCATCTCCTAAAGAGAAAGCGACATCGTATGATTTTAAAATCTCACAAATATCCTCAAAATGCGTGTATAAGAAATTTTCTTTATGATGCGCTAAACACCATTTTGCCATAATAGATCCACCACGTGAAACGATACCAGTAACACGTTTTGCAGTCATGGGTACGTAACGTAACAATACACCTGCATGAATGGTAAAATAATCTACGCCTTGTTCGGCTTGTTCAATTAAAGTATCACGGAATATCTCCCACGTTAAATCTTCGGCAACTCCATTTACTTTTTCTAAGGCTTGGTATATTGGAACGGTACCAATCGGCACGGGTGAATTACGTACGATCCACTCACGAGTTTCGTGAATATTTTCGCCTGTAGATAAATCCATGATATTATCTGCTCCCCAACGACACGCCCAAACGGCTTTTTCAACTTCTTCTTCAATTGATGAAGTAACTGCTGAATTACCAATATTGGCGTTTATTTTTACCAAGAAGTTTCTACCTAATATCATAGGTTCCGCTTCGGGATGATTGATGTTAGATGGGATTACTGCACGACCTCGGGCTACCTCTGAGCGAACAAATTCAGGCGTTATTTTTGCAGGAATGGAAGCTCCAAAATGTTCACCTTTGTGTTGTTTACGGATTTCGGTCATTTCGTCGATTCGTTGGTTTTCACGAATAGCGATGTATTCCATTTCTGGCGTAATAATTCCTTTTTTGGCGTAATGCAATTGCGTTACGTTTTGCCCTTTTTTAGCTTTTAATGGTTTCTTTAGTAAAGAAAAACGCATGTGATCCAAGCTTTTATCGTTTAAACGCTCGTTACAGTATTCTGACGAAAACCCGTCTAATTGCTCTACATCTCCACGATCCAAGATCCACTGCTCACGGATTCTTTCGATACCTGCGTGTACGTTAATCTCTTTGTTGGGATCGGTGTAAGGTCCTGATGTATCGTAAACCGTTACAGGTCCGTTAGGTGTTTTCTTTTTGGTCATCGAATCCACAGTATCACTCAACGTGATTTCACGCATAGCGACTTTGATCTGCGGGTGAATTGTCCCTTGTACGTAGATTTTTTTAGAATTCGGAAAAGGTTTTCTGGTAATTTGTCCTTCCTTAGGAGCGGTATCTTTGTTTTTCATAGTTATAATTTTTATTATCCTCCTTGTGTGGCTTTTATAATTAATATTTCTTGATTTTGTTGTACAATATGGGTTGACCAATCTGCTTTAGGTACAATCTGCTCGTGTATCGCAACGGCAATACCTTTGGTCTCAATTTGTAAATGAGTGAGTGCATCCGAAAGCGTAGATTGCTCGGGCACTGCAAATTTTTCGTTATTTATGCTTATTTGAATCATCGTTTACTAATTAACATATGCCGTAAACTTTAGGAAGTACTTTATGTAACGGCTAAAGGAGATTACAAATCTCTTTATTTTGTTACAATCCAAACTTTTTCTTTCGTCGGTACTAACCGTTTCAAGTTCCAAGGGTATATCTCAGCGCATTTTTAAGTATAATGGCACCCCTAAAGTTTATTTTCAGTGGTAAATATAAGGAATGATTCGCTTTAAATGAGCTTTAGTTATTAACGGGTTAAATTAGAGGTGTTTATAAGTTTAAGTTTTGAGTGTATACATCTAAAAAAACTAAACCTATATTCAGAAAATCCGAATTTTAAGTCTTCTTCTTTTTCTTCTTAGCTGCAGGAAACAATACATTGTTTAAAATCAAGCGATAACCAGGTGAGTTGGGGTGTAAATCCAATACCGTTGGAGGATCTCCTACTCTGTGTTGGTAATCTTCAGGATCGTGTCCGCCATAAAAAGTGAACATTCCTTTACCTAATGTGCCGTGTAGGTATTTGATTTCGTCAAAATCTTTATTTTCTCCTAAAATCATCACGTTAGATTTTACTTTATCTTTTACAAAAGAGGTTGTTTGCCCCATAAAACCTTTAACCAATTGTGTATGATTTTGAGTTAACATTGTAGGTACCATATCCCATTTTGCCGAAAATTCTCTTAAACTAAAATAATCTCGTTCCATCGGAATGCGGCGTATCGGAGTGGTATCAATATCTGAAAACTCATATACTTCTGGATTTCTTTCTAAAGAAAAATCTTGAAATGACAATGTTTTTGAATAATCTATCGCTTGCTGATAATTAGGCAATGTACTGTCTCCGTCAAACATAGGCTCGCAAATATCAACTCCTTCTGCCGACAAGGCGATATCAATACTATCCGTTGCGCCACACATTGCAAACATAAAACCGCCACCAATGATAAAATTTTTAAGTTTAATTGCTACTGCTAATTTAGACTCTGAAACCTTAGAATACCCCAACTTGGAAGCCAACGCTTCGGCGTCTATTTTATTTTTAATATACCAAGGACTGTTTTTGTAGGCGCTATAAAATTTACCGTATTGCCCTGTAAAATCTTCGTGATGCAAGTGCACCCAATCATACAATAACAAAGCATCGCTTAAAATTTCTTCATCAAAAATCTTATCAAATGGTATTTCTGCATACGTTAAAACTAAGGTTACCGCATCGTCCCACGGCTGTTTGCCCTGTGGTGTATACACGGCAATTTTAGGTGCTTTTTCTAAAATAACTGTTGCTGTGTTTTGTGATGGGCTATCAATTTCTGATAATAATTGCTCTTGTTGACTGTCTGTTAAAATCTCAAAACTAACGCCTCTAATTTGACATTCTTTTCGGATTTCTGGTGCATCGGGCATCATAAATGATCCGCCTCTATAATTAAGCAACCAATTTACTTTATATTGGTTGGCAAGTGCCCAATACGTAATTCCGTACGCTTTTAAATGATTTTTTTGTCCTTCTTCATCCATCGGAATAAGCACCGATGACGCCAACGATTTTAGAGTTATTAACAATAAAAGTAGTAGTGTGTATTTTTTCATTTTAAAAAGGAACATCGCTATCATCTTCTGGGATACTGTATGTTGCACCTGATCCAAAAGCATCATTTACAGATGGTAAATCCTTTGTTGGAAAAGGGTTACTCTCATTCATTTTGGAAGAATATTCCATTGGTGTTGAAAAATCATCCAAATTTTCAAACTTTCCTAAATTACCAATAAACTTTAAACGGATATTTTCTAATCCACCATTTCGGTGCTTTGCTACAATTATCTCTGCCTGACCTTGTGTTGGTGTTTGTTCTTCATCATCCCAAGTATCTAATTTATAATACTCTGGTCGGTAAATAAAAGATACGATATCCGCATCTTGCTCGATAGCTCCTGACTCCCTTAAATCAGATAACAAAGGTCTTTTGTTATTGCCTGGTCGGGACTCAACAGCTCTTGATAACTGTGATAATGCGATTACAGGAATGTTTAATTCTTTGGCTAAAGCTTTTAAATTTCGAGAAATTGTAGATATCTCTTGTTCTCTATTTCCTGACTTAGATGAACCTGCGGTCATCAACTGCAAATAATCAATAAATATTATTTTGATTCCGTGTTGTGAAGCTAATCGTCTTGCTTTTGCTCTTAAATCAAAAATGGATAAAGAAGGTGAATCGTCAATAAACAAAGGTGCTTTTTCAAGTTTTTTAACTTTGGTAGCCAATTGTTCCCATTCTCCTTTATCTAATTTTCCTGTTCTTAATTTTTCGGATGATAAGCCTGTTTCACTGGAAATCAACCTTTTAATTAATTGTTCTCCTGACATCTCTAAAGAGAAAAAAGCGACTGGATGTCCGAAATCAATAGCCATATTTTTAGCCATCGACAGGATAAATGCTGTTTTACCCATCGCCGGACGTGCTGCTATGATAATCAAATCACTGGATTGCCAGCCTGATGTTAATTTGTCTAATTTATCAAATCCTGTAGCGACACCACTAATCCCTTTTTGATTGGAAATTTTCTCGATACTTTGTATCGCTTGACGCACTAAGTTTTGTGCTGTTTCAGATCCTTTTTTAAGATTGCCTTGTGTAACATCATACAATCGAGATTCTGCCCAATCCAATAAATCAAATACATCCACGGTTTCTTCATAACTCTGCTCAATCATTTCAGCAGAAAGTTTTATCAGACTTCGTTGTATGTATTTTTGTAAAATAATCCGAGAATGGTATTCAATATGTGCTGATGAAGCAATTTTTTGTGTCAATTGAATCAAATACATATCGCCTCCGGCCACATCTAAATTACCTTCTTTGCGCAATTGAGCCGATACGGTCAATAAATCAATCGGTTGACCTTCTTGAAACAAATTAGATATCGCAGTAAAAATATGCCCATGCGCTTCTTTGTAAAAAGCTTCAGGAGTCAAAATATCAATAACCTCATCAACTCCTTTTTTATCAATCATCATTGCGCCAATAACGGCTTCTTCCAAATCAAGAACTTGTGGGGGTATTTTACCTTTTTCAAAGGCAATAATAGGCACGCTTTTTTTCTTAAACGATTTATCTGGATTTAAATTTTCCATAGTGTATTATAATCAAGATATGTCTATTTATTCGATAAAAAAAGCTGTCTTAATGATATATTCTTAAGACAGCCCTTTTTATTTTTTTTATTATGAATGAAGGACTCTATTCGTTAAAAACACCCATATTACAATATTTATCCATTCGTTGTTGTACCAAATCTTGAATAGACAAACTTTTCAATTCATTAAAAGCCTGTAAAACAGATGTTTCTACATTTTTAAAAGTGGTTTCTCTATCAAAATGAGCTCCTCCTAACGGTTCTGATATAATATCATCAATTAAACCATTTGCTTTCATGTCTGTTGGTGTTAATTTTAAGGCATCTGCAGCGGTTTCTTTGTGTTCCCAACTTCTCCATAAAATTGAAGAACAAGATTCTGGTGAAATCACAGAATACCACGTATTTTCTAACATAAATACTTTATCGCCTACACCAATTCCTAACGCACCTCCTGATGCTCCTTCACCTACAATTACAGTTACTATTTGCGTTTTTAAACGCATCATTTCTATAATATTACGCGCTATTGCCTCTCCCTGACCTCTTTCTTCTGCCTCTAAACCTGGGTAGGCACCTGGGGTATCTACTAACGTTAATACGGGTATACCAAATTTCTCTGCCATTTTCATCAAGCGTAACGCTTTTCTATATCCTTCAGGATTTGCCATTCCAAAGTTTCGATATTGTCTGGCTTTGGTGTTATATCCTTTTTGCTGACCGATAATCATAAAAGATTGCCCTCCTATTTTACCCAATCCGCCCACCATTGCTTTATCGTCTTTAAAACCTCTGTCGCCGTGTAATTCTAAAAAAGTTTCTCCACAGATTGCTTTTATATAATCCATCGTGTAGGGACGTGAGGGATGTCTTGACATCTGTACGCGTTGCCAAGAAGTAAGATTACCATAAATACTTTTTTTGGCTTCTTCTAACTTTTCGTTGATTTGTTTACACGTATCGGTAACATCAACTTCAGATTCTTGCCCTATCAAAGTACATTTATCTAATTGTTCTTCTAATTCTTTAATAGGTAGTTCAAAATCTAGATATTCCATAAATTTAATTCCTGTTATTTGGGGTGCTAATATAAAATTTTCAAATTAGATAAAACACAAGTTCATCAATTTGTTATCAACTTATTTCAAAACAATTCATTATAAATAAAGTTGGGTTTGGCACGACAATTGTCAAATAAAAAATAAGATGTAGTAATTAATACTTTATTTTCAATAAGATGGATTCGTATTTAGTGATTACATAAAAAAAACAATTTAGTAACCTTATTCAATAAATTACATTTACTTTTGTAGCATATTTATTTAGCATAAAAATTAAGAGATCAACGCAATTAAAACCTGTACATATGTTTAAAAAAACTTCCTTTTTATTAGCTGTTTTTACTTTTTTGAGCAGTTTGTTTACTGTAGCTCAAACAAATATCCCGCCATTACCTTTGATGGTAAAAGTAGAAGGTGGTTCTTATATAATGGGGTGTAGCCGAGGTGATTCACCATGTGATGGAGATGAAAGTCCTTCAAGAGAAGTTACCGTTTCTTCATTTTTAATGAGTAAATATGAAGTATCCACTTACGAATGGAAAAAATTTGCTGAAGAGAAAAAAATAAAACTGGAACCTACCGAATGGGCAGCTAATGATAATTTACCAATCACCAACGTAACCTGGATACAAGCCGTAGAATTTTGTAATTGGTTGAGTCTTAAACAAAATTTAACCCCTGCTTATACAGGACGTGGAGGTCAATACGCTTGTGATTTTAATGCAAATGGATACCGTTTACCTACTGAGGCAGAATGGGAATTTGCAGCACGAGGCGGTTTAAAATCTAAAGGATATAAGTTTAGTGGATCGAAAGACTTAAGTAGTGTTTCTTGGAATAAAGCAAATTCAAACGGAGCTCCTCATCCTTATGGCACAAAGTTACCTAATGAACTGGGGATTTTTGACTTGACAGGAAATGTTTGGGAATGGTGTTGGGATTGGCACAATTCAGATTATTACAAATTCAACGAAAAGAAAGATCCTAAAGGACCTATCAACGGAGAGAAAAAAGTTGTTCGAGGAGGTTCTTGGGATAGCGTACCATCTTACGCTCGTGTAAGTAACCGAATTAGTTCATATCCAGAAACCACATATCCTTTTTATGGATTTAGAGTTGTAAGAAGTAAATAATCCCATAAAAATAATTTAAAAAAAAGCCCTGTTTTACACTGTCGTAAAACAGGGCTTTTTTAATTACCCCTAGGCGTTTACAAACTTCGTTTACGTGAGTGATTTTTATTCGGTTTAGCTGTTGATTTTGGTTTGCGACTTGGTTGTTGTTGGCGTTGTTGCCCAGGTTTTATCGGTTCCGTCGATTCATTAGGATCAGGTTCAAAACCAACAATAATTTCCGAAGGAATTCGGATGCCGATTAATTTTTCGATACTTCTTAAAAATGAAGTTTCGTCAGCACTAACAATAGATATCGCTTCGCCTTTTGCCCCTGCTCGCCCTGTGCGACCAATACGGTGTACGTAATCCTCAGGAATATTCGGTAATTCAAAATTAATTACATGCGGCAATAACGGAATATCCAATCCACGTGCCGCTATATCGGTAGCCACCAATACTCGTATATTTCCGTTTTTAAATCCTTCCAAAGCTTTTGTACGAGCTCCTTGACTTTTATTACCATGTATCGCTGCTGAAGAAATACCAGATTCCGACATTTTTTCAGATAATTTATTCGCACCGTGTTTTGTGCGGGTAAAAACCAATACTTGACTCCAATTTCCTTCTGAAATCAATTGGATAATCATATTTGTTTTGTGTGGTTTTGCGGTACGAAATACTTTTTGATCAATCGCATCGACAGTTGTATTTTCTGGAGTTGCTTCGACCTCTACTGGGTTGGTTAAGATCCCGTGTGCTAATTTTCTGATATCAGTTGAAAATGTTGCCGAAAATAATAAATTTTGTCTTTTTTCAGGAAGCATCTTCATTACACGTTGGATATCACGTAAAAAACCCATATCCAACATACGATCCGCCTCATCCAACACAAATATCTCAACGTGACTTAAGGATATCAATTTTTGATTACACAAATCGATTAATCGACCTGGTGTAGCGATTAAAACATCTACTCCTTGGCGTAAACGTGCTACTTGTGGATTTTGATTTACTCCTCCAAAAATTACTGCTGATTGGATATCTAAATTCGTGCTATATTCTTTTACATTTTCATAAACTTGCGCCGCTAATTCACGCGTTGGAGTTAAGATTAGTGCTCTTATGTGGCGTTTTGATGTTTGTTTGTTTTGAGACAACAGATGTAAAATAGGCAAGGTAAATCCTGCTGTTTTACCTGTTCCGGTTTGAGCCGAGGCTAAAACATCACTACCTTGTAACACTACAGGTATCGCTTTTTGTTGTATAGGAGATGGGGTATCGTACCCTTTTTTTGTAATTGCTCGTAATAAAGGTTCTGATAACCCTAATGATTTAAATGACATATATGGTGATTGTTACAATGACACAGATATATGTCACATCTAATTATTACGCAAAGATACCTTTTTATTTCCGTTTAAATATCTGTGTAATTGTTTTACGTAATTCGTCCAATTTTTCAATTGGATCGGCAATAGTTGGATTTTTTAAATCAATTTTAGCCAAATCTCCAACTCCAGATTGGATTGGATAAATCAGTATTACACTATATTCTTTAAAGAAATTGTTAAGATACGTCGGCATTTTAGACATATTATTTTGGTAAGAAATTTTTTCTTTTCGACTTAAAACAAAAATGAGATTGTCATTTTTTTGAAAATCTTTTGACAAAATCAAAAAGTCATACCAATCGTTAAATTCTATAAAATCACATTCAACAGGGAAATTAAAATGTACTTCTCTAATAAATTTTAATGTTTCGGTTGAGGCATAAAAAACGAGTTTTGTTCGAGAATTTCGAGCAATATTCCAAACCTTAATTAACCAAAACGGAAAGCCAATTTCTTTTTCAGCTTTATCGGGTACAACAACAATATGTCGTCGTACTGTGGCTAAAGGTTGAATCGATTTATATAATAATGTAGTGGTATTACATTTGGCAAGAATTCCTTTGTTTAAATTTTCAAAATATAGCTCTGACATGTCCTTTTTAGGATCTACACCTATAATTAAATCACTGATTTTATGCTCTTTAACTACACTTTTAATTCCGTTAACACTGTTACTATCGTAACGCAACAATTCGGTTACAAAATCATCTGTTGCAGCGGCAGCAATTGTTGCTGTATTTAGTGCTTTTTTAGCTTTTTTGTCAATAGCTCCATCGGTAGAATTAGTATCAACAATACTAAGTGCATATAGTCCGTTTCGGTTATTTTTAGATTTTATGATAATAGCTAGGTTAATTAACTCTTCAGGATGTTCTGATGGTTTTATGGGTATCAATATGCGTTCTGCATTTTCTGTATCGTCATTAGGAGTTTCATTAGCCTCTAGCAATGCGATGTTTTTAGCTCCTTTTTGGGCTACGAATGAAGCGATGGTACAGGTGACCAAAATCATCAAAATGGTTCCGTTTAGGATGCTTTCATCCAATAAACGAATCGGTTCGCCGTTTGCATCAGTGTCTAAAATAATGTTGTATCCAACTAAAACGGCGGCTAATGTTGCCGCGGCCTGCGCATTGCTTAAACCAAATATCAACCGTCTTTCGTCAACGGAAAATCTATACGTTTTTTGCGTCAGCCAAGCAGCAATAAATTTAGCAGAAGTAGCGACTACAATCATTACTATCGCTACAATTATTGAGTCTAAATTTTTGAAAAAAGCGCGATAATCTACAAGCATACCAACTCCGATTAAAAAAAATGGAATAAATATCGCATTACCCACAAATTCGATCCGATTCATGAGTGCGGAAGTATGCGGAATCAATCGGTTTAAGGCTAAACCCGATAAGAATGCTCCAATCATTGCTTCAATACCCGCTAATTCGGCTAGAAATGCTCCTAAAAACACCATCACCAATACAAAAATATATTGGGAGACATTATCTTCATAGCGTTTAAAAAACCACCTTCCAAAGATCGGAAATACAAGCAATACGATAATTCCAAAAACAATAACAGAAATTGTCAATCGCAACCAAAACGTCCCGTTGACCTCTCCTGTGGTCATTCCTACAATTACCGCTAAAACCAATAACGCTAAGGTATCGGTTATCATTGTTCCGCCAACAGTAACCGTAACGGCTTTATTTTTAGCGACCCCTAACTTACTGATTAAAGGATAAGCTATAAGTGTATGTGAAGCAAACATACTGGCCAGCAAAACAGAAGAATACATTGATATTTTTAAAATATAAAGCCCTGTTAGGGTGCCTAATATCATTGGTATAGCAAATGTATACAATCCGAAAACAATACTTTTTTGACTGTTTTTTTTAAACTCTAACAAATCAATTTCTAAACCCGCCAAAAACATGATGTACAACAATCCCGCGGTTCCGGATAAGATAATACTTTCGTCTCGCTCTAACAGATTAAATCCATAGGGACCAATAACGGCTCCTGCGATAATTAATCCCAAAAGGTGCGGTATTTTTATCTTGTTCAAGATGATTGGTGCGAACAAAATAATGATCAAAATCAATAAAAATTTTAATACCGGATTGGTCAATGGGAGTACAATCTCAAGAAACACAAGTGGTGTCATTGTCGCGAAAATTATTTTTTAGGAAATACTTTTTAAAGCCTCAATCAATATATCTATATCGCTGAGTTGGGTTTGGTAACTAAATGAGATGCGAATTGACGGCTTTTTTAAATCAGCAACGTTTAAGATTTCTTTTAAAACATGCGACGGTTGATCGCTACCCGATTGACATGCGCTCCCTCTTGATATAGCAACTCCTTTCATATCTAAAATAAAAACTATCATTGAAGCTTTTTTTTCAGCTAAAGGTACTACCATATTGATGATATGATTTGCTGTTTGTGTTAAGTCTCCATTAAATTTTATATCAGGGAAATGAAGTAACAATTCTTTAATTGCGTAATCTTTTATGTTTTTAAGATGTTTTTGCTCTGCTTCTATATTTTGGTAACTGATGGTTAAAGCGTCGGCCATTCCTAAAATGCTGTGCACGTTTTCGGTTCCTGCTCGCAACCCTTTTTCTTGACCACCGCCATTAAACAGTGGTATCAAAAATCTATTTTTCTTTTTATAAACAAAACCAACTCCCTTGGGACCGTGAAATTTATGCGCACTCGCTACCAAAAAATCTACTCCCATCTGAGCTACATCCATAGGCAATTTACCCATTGTTTGAACGGTGTCTGACATCAACAAAGCATTGTGTTGTTGACAAATACGTCCTATTTTTTCTAAATCCGAAATTGTTCCTGTTTCATTATTCGCATGCATTAAACAAACCAAAGTAGGAACGTTGTTGTTTTGTAACAACAATACTAAATCCGTCAATAAAATAGCTCCAAACTCGTCCAAAGCAACATAATCTACAGTAACTTCTTTTTGAGTATGTTGAATTGTATCTAACACAGCGTGGTGTTCAATCTTACTACTGATTATGCGCTGCACTCCATTGGCGATACAACTATTAATAATCCAATGAATAGATTCTGTTGCGCCTGACGTAAAAACAATTTCATTAGATGAAGCATTTAGATGTGAGGCAACGGTTTTACGAGCCATTTCGAGCGCTGATTTAACACTACGCCCAAAACTATGTGTCGCCGAAGGGTTACCGCAATAATCAGTCATATATTGACTCATATTGGTAATAACTTCGGGTCTGATCGGAGTTGTTGCCGCGTTATCTAAATATACCGTTGACATATCGATTAGTGCGAACCTTCTGTTTCTATGGCATCAACATCTATGTTTTGCTTCTTTAAAATGGTTTTTACTCTAAAAGCAAAAAAGGTTAAATAGCCAAAACAAATTACAGGTATGATATAGGATTGGTGTATCCCAATGATATCCGATAATTTACCTTGTATGGGAGGGATTATACCTCCTCCTAAAATCATCATTACCAAAAAAGCTGAACCTTGTGATGTATATTTTCCTAAACCAATAACTGACAAACTAAAAATAGCCGGCCACATGATGCTACATGCTAATCCTCCTGCTAAAAATGCATAAATAGCCACCATTCCTGTGGTAAATAATCCTAAAAGCATTGCCAAAACACCTAAAGCTCCAAAAATAAACAATGTACGAGCTGGTTTGTCTTTACTCATAAAAAAAGCCAAAATTTGAACTCCGATACAAATGATATAAAAATACAACGGCGTCATGTCTTTTTGTGCTAATATATTAACCCCTATTATAACCCCATAAGCTACAATCGGAACCAAAATCAAAGCTATTTTTTTAGCCATATCCTTTAGGTTAAAAACACTAATTGCACCCGCCCATCGACCAATCATCAAACTTCCCCAATACATTGAAATAAACGGAGCCAATTCTGAGGATTGATACCCTCCGAATTCAGGTAATTTTAAAAGTTCACCTAAATTACTGCCTATAGCTACCTCAACTCCTACATAAGTAAAGATGGCTAACATACCCAAAACCAACTGTGGATATTGCATCGCTCCCCAACCTTCTTTATTTTTTTGTGCTTTTGTGTTGGCAAATAATAATCCTCCAACAACAACCAATAAAGCACCTGATAACCAATACATCCGCTCTTTTTCAAGAGGTTCTAACAACAATTTTATTTCCGTTTTATTTTGTTCTATTATTTCTTCTTTATGAAAAATTTCTTGTTCTGATAAAATAGAGCTATCTGTAGATAATGATGCTTTTAACAAGGTGTTTTCTATTCCTAATTTTTCTACTCTTAAAAATTCAGTACTTTTATAACTTTTGAATACAGGCGTAAACATAACCACCAATAAACCTGTCATGATTAATAACGTTTTGAGTGCTTTGTTGGCTTTTTCGATAGGTTCGTTAGAAATTCCTGAAGGTACTTTTTTAGAAAAATAAAATAATGCCGCTGCAATAATAAAAAGGGCCCCTACATATAAATACAACTCTATAACGGTATCTAATCCCAGATTACGAATTTGATCATCTGTTACGGATGCTGTGCTCCCAAATAAAGCAAAACCAACGATTATGGGACCTAATGTAGTACCCAAAGAGTTGATACCACCTCCTAAATTTACACGACTCGCTCCTGTTTTGGGGTCTCCTAATAAAATTGCAAATGGATTGGCTGCGGTTTGTTGTAACGAAAAACCAAGTGCTACGATAAATAACCCCACAAGCATCCCTGTATAAACGTTTGACTTAACGGCTAAAATCATTGCTGCTGCACCTAAAGCAGAAAATAACAATCCATAAACTATACTATTTTTATATCCCCACGAACCCACAATATCTTTTGTTTTAAACGTACCGATTACAAAAAGTAGTAATGCTCCGAGGTAATAAGCGGTATAAAATGCAAAATCAATCAACTGCGACTGAAATTGATCTAAAGAAAAATAATTTTTACAAAAAGGAATAAAAATACTATTACCTGCAGCGATAAATCCCCAAAAAAAGAAGACTGTAATTAACGTATATAATGCAGGTAAATTGGTTGATGTTGTTTTTTGATTCATTAGATTTTTTGTTAGTCAATAGGAATTATACTGATCGCTGTTCCGCCACCAGGTGCCAAATTTAAGTCAATTATTGATTTAGACGTTATATTATTTAACGTTCTGATTTTATATGCTTTGGGGTTATTTTCCCAGTGCGCTTCAGGAGCATCTTCATAAATCGTTATTTTGTATGTGCTAAAATCATTTAAGAAATCTAATTTAAGTGTTGTTTTACGAGCATTTTCATCGGTGATGGCGCCCAAAAACCACTTACGTGTTCCTTTTTCGCGACGAGCAATTGTTAAATAATCTCCTGGTTCTGCCTCAAGTACTTTGGTGTCTTCCCAATCAACACCCACATCTTTTATAAACTGAAACGCATCTAAATGTTTCTCATAATTTTGAGGTAAATCTGCTGCCATTTGTAACGGACTGTATAAGGTAACATACAAAGCCAACTGTTTGGCTAAAGTGGTGTGTATTTGATGGGTACTGGTTGGATTGTAATGGCTCATTTTGATTTCAAAAATACCGGGTGTGTAATCCATCGGCCCGCCTAACAATCGCGTAAAGGGCAAAATTGTTTCGTGCGAAGGCGGATTACCGCTACTCCATCCGTTAAATTCATTTCCACGAGCAGCTTCTGCTGCAATATAATTCGGATACGTACGATGTACACCTGTGGGTCTTGAGGATTCGTGCGAGTTGACCATTATCTTTTGCTCCGCCGCACGTTCAACCACATGATGATAGTGATTTACCATGGATTGACCATCGTGATATTCTCCGCGAGGAATTATTTTCCCGACATAGCCTGTTTTTACGGATTGATAGCCGTGTTCTTTCATAAAATTAAACGCACGATCCAATCTTCTTTCATAATTCCCTACGGAAGAAGACGTTTCGTGATGCATAATTAATTTAATTCCTTGATTTTTAGCATAATCGGAGACTTCTTTAATCTTAAAATCACGATAAGGCGTTACAAAATCAAATACATTCTCTTTCCATTTAAATGCCCAGTCTTCCCAGCCGACATTCCAACCTTCTATTAATACGCCATCAAATCCGTGTTTTTTAGCAAAATCAATATATCTGATCGCATTTTCGGTTGTGGCAGAGTGTTTTCTGTTCGATTTTAATTTTCTCCAATCTGGCTCATTTTTATCGGCATAATTCCAGGTGCCTACACCTACGTGCATTTCCCACCAAATCCCAACATATTTCATGGGTTTAATCCATGATGTATCTTCAATTTTAGAGGGCTCGTTGAGATTTAAAATCATTTTAGAGGCTACAATATCACGGGCATCATCACTTACTATAATTGTACGCCAAGGTGAAAAACAAGGTGCTTGTAAATATGCTTTATGACCGTAAACATTAGGTGTAAGCTTTGATCGTAAAATATTAAATCTAGGATTTGCTTGTAAATGCATTACGGGGTAATTTAACACTGCGGCTTCAAAAATAGAAATATACAATCCGTCGTCGGATTTCATTAGTAATGGAGATTGAATCACAAATTTTTCGGACTTACTTTTAGCGCCAATCCCGTTGTCGTAATTTAATTTTTCGGTATCAATTTCAGAAAATTTTGTTTCGTTATACACGTATTCATTACTATCATAGTCTCCTGGCATCCAAAAAGTTTTATGGTTACCTGTTAAATTAAAATCCGTTACTTCGTCTGTAATGATAAAATGATCTAAATTATCTTGTTGCGGAAATTCATATCGAAAAGCCAATCCATCATCAAAAACTCTAAAAAATATATTTAATTTACGTTGTGTTGTTGTTTGCTCTAACTGAATCAACAACTCATTATTTTTGTTAACAATCTTATCTGTTTCACCCAAAACAGGAGCCCAAGTCTCGTTGTGAGGAAATTCTTGCGAACCTATAAGCTTAAAATTAGCGTCTAAATTTTCAATATTTAACAATTGAATCCCTAGTTTACTCTCTTTAATTACGGGTTTATTATGGTATGAAAAACTATACGAAGGAATGCCATTTTTTAAATTAAAAGTTACTTCTAATTTACCGTTAGGCGATTGCAACGATTGTCCTTTGCATAACGTGATAACACAAAGAAATAGGAGTACTGTTATTTTGTTCATAATTTTTTTTAAGAAAACGTTAACACTTCAAATATAATTTTTATAGATTACTAATCAAAAGTTTATTGATTTTTGTTTTTTGTGTACATTTCTTTTTAAAAATGATATTTTTGCGCAGTCAACAATTGTATTATGCGCTATTTATACCCTATTTTTTTGGTTACTTTATTTTTATTTTCATGTGATGATGGAGATGTCGCTGTTACTAATTTTAACTTTGACACCTCAGCGAATGTGTTGTCTTGCAATAATGTATTGTACAAAATAAAAAGTAACGAACTTTTATACCTTTCATTGCCTGTTGGTACATTTAAAAATGAAAAAACAGAAATTGATAAACCCATACAACTTCCAATTAATTCGATCAATTTAGTCGCATACCGACAATACAACACCCCCGTAACTACAAATTCATTTTGCGCTACTGTTACACCCGCAAATTTAATTGTAACAGGAGAATGGATCGCTTTAGAAGGAGTTGCCGATCAAACAGGATTAATTCAAATCGTATCAACAGAAGTAATCGATAGAACTACAGGTGCAATCACAGGATACAATCACGAAATTAGACTCATTAAAACCATTTTCGCTAACGGTTTTAATCAATTTGTTTTTGAAAATTATTTGGTCGGAACTTACACTACTACGTTGTAATTACCGCTGTAAAATAACGACTTCAGTTGCGCCTAATCCATACGTTTGGTAATTAGCGTCTTGAAATCGAATATTATCATATCGACCAAGCATAAATCGCAAATCGGATTTCAAAACCCCTTCGCCTACTCCGTGAATAAAAACCAACTTAGGAAAACGTTTACTTATAGCAAAATCCAATTGCCGTTTAGCGGTATCGATTTGAATGTTTAAAATATCGTAATTGGATAAATGTTTTGTGGTAGGGACTAACTTTTCGATATGCAAATCCACTTCAAAAACAAAATCGTTACTTTTTGTTTTAATCGGTTTATTCGTTTGTTTTTTCTTGGCGTAATCTGATATTTTACTTGCGTAAATCATTTTACTATTTTGCATCAAATCCAACTGATTTTCTGATGCTACAAGTTGATTTGAAGTATAACTCATTTCAAAACCATCTTCGGTTTCGATGGTAACAGTATCATTTTGTACTGCAACAACAACACCTGAAATTGCTTCATCAATAGCTTCTACAAAAACACCAATTTCAAACATAATACTTTTATTTTTGAACAGGTAACATACCAGCTATCCATCCTGTAATGCCGTTATCCAACTCATAAACCGTAGCAAATCCCAATTCGACCATTTTTTTAGAGGCAGAAGCGCTGCGCCCACCACTTTTACAGTAAACAAAAACAGGTGTTTTTTTATCTAAAACGAGTATTTGTTTTTCAAAATCAGCATCGTTCCAATTAATATTTTGGGCATTTTTCAAGTGCTTTTCGGCGTACTCATCAGGTGTACGAACGTCGATAATTTTTACTTTAGGTGTTTCGTTTATTTTTTGAAAAAATAACTCTGGTGATAACAATTGGTGATTTTTATTTTGACCACTGCAATTACTATTTAAAACCAAAACCAAAAGAAGTGTACTCCATAAATATGTTTTCATACTTTATTTTTTTGTAAATATACTGATAAATAATCCACCGATAAACGCACCATATAATGTACTTATGGTTGGGCTAGATGTTATTGTACATCCATTAGTGCAACCCCAAAAATAATAATAAGCAAAGCCTAATATTGCTCCTGAAATCCCTCCGATTATAAGATGTTTGTATTTTATTAGATAAGTCATATTTGTTAAAGTTATTTAGTTATACTTCATTTTTTAGGTATAAAAAAGGCCATCCAGATTGCTCTGTGATGACCTTCTTCCCCAACCAATAAAAAAAACTCAAAAAAAAAACTCAACACTTAAAAAACACGTGTTAAATATTTGTTAAAAATAATATAAATTATTTTAATTCCAAATTTAATTTTTGCCATCCGCCACCATTAATAACTTCTACATTATTTTTTTGTAATAAAGAGACCGCTTGACTACTTCTCATACCGCTTTGGCAACAAACAATTACCGGCTTATTCAAGCTTCTAATTTCATTTATTCGACTTGAAATCTCATTTAAAGGAATATTTTTCGATTTTTTTATATGCCCTCCTAAAAATTCATTTGGAGTTCTTACATCTATTATTACAGCTCCTTTTTCTAGAAATGTTGTTAGAGATGTATTTATTTGCGGTGCTAAACCTAAAAAGCTAAGTAAACTCATAGTTGATTAATTTTTGACCAAAGTAATCCAAGTTTTAAACACAGCCTGTAACATATGTTACACTAAAGATTCTTAAATAAAAAAGCCTTTAGGAAAATCCTAAAGGCTTTTTAACAAAATTATAACTTAAAAATTACAATACAGACTTAACTGTTTTGATAATTCTAGCCGCAATTTTATATGGATCTCCGTTTGAAGCCGGACGTCTGTCTTCTAACCATCCTTTCCATCCTTTTTGAACGGTAATTAAAGGAATACGGATTGAAGCACCTCTATCAGAAATTCCATAAGAGAAATCGTTTATAGATGCAGTTTCGTGCTTACCTGTTAAACGTTGATCGTTATGAGCACCATATACCGCGATATGTTCTTTTGTTACCGGACGGAAAGCCTCACATATTTTCTCATAAGTCGCTTTGTCTCCACATGTTCTTAAAACTCCATTTGAGAAATTAGCGTGCATACCTGATCCATTCCAGTCAGTATCACCTAATGGTTTAGGGTGGTACTCAATATAATAACCATATTGTTCTGTCAAACGATCTAATAAATATCTAGCAATCCAAATTTCATCACCTGCTTTTTTAGCGCCTTTTGCGAATAATTGGAATTCCCACTGCCCGCATGCAACTTCTTGGTTGATTCCTTCAAAGTTTAAACCTGCTTCAATACAAAGATCAGCATGTCTTTCAACTAATTCTCTTCCGTGTGTGTTTTTTCCACCTACTGAACAGTAGTACATACCTTGAGGAGCAGGGTAACCTCCTATTGGAAATCCTAATGGTAATAAAGTTTGTGTATCCATGATGAAATATTCTTGCTCAAATCCGAACCAAAAATCATCATTTTCATCATCGATGGTAGCTCTTCCGTTTGATGGGTGTGGAGTTCCATCAGCATTCATAACCTCACACATTACTAAATATCCGTTAATTCTTTCTGGATCTGGATAAATCGCAACTGGTACTAATAAACAATCCGAAGAACCACCTTCAGCTTGACGTGTTGATGAACCGTCAAAAGACCAGTTTCCAATTTCTGCTAAAGTACCTTTGAAATTTTCATGTTCTTCTACTTTAGTTTTACTTCTCATGTTCTGAGTTGGCACGTAACCATCCAACCAGATGTACTCTAACTTTATTCTAGCCATAGTATTATATATTAATTAAGTGATTAAAAATTTAATGGTAGCAAATATAAAATAAAATAACCTTGTGCTAAAATTTAGGGGGGATTTTTATTTTGAACCCAAAAATTTTTGTTGATACCATATTTTTTAGGGGGGTTAATTGTAAAAAAAGTATTTTTAGTTTAAAATCGAGTAGCATATAATAATTATATTTGCCTTAAAAGTATTTGTTATGTCCACATTACGATTTGAAGCCTTAAAGAAATCATTAAGTCGAAAAAGTATTTCGATTATTGAAACACATAAACGATCCGAGATATTCGGGGATAATGTTTTCAATAAAACAAAAATGAGGCAATACCTATCAAAAGAAGCTTTTGAAAGTGTAATGAACGCCATCGAAAAGGGGACTAAAATCAATCGGAATATCTCCGATATAATCGCAATAGGAATGAAAGAATGGGCGATATCAAAAGGTGTTACCCATTATACACATTGGTTTCAACCTTTAACTGGTGCTACAGCAGAAAAACACGATGCTTTTTTTGAAATCGAGACAGACGGTAGCCCGATCGATCGATTTGAAGGCGTTCAGTTGGTACAACAAGAACCCGACGCTTCCAGTTTTCCGAATGGCGGAATCCGAAATACATTTGAAGCACGAGGCTATACGGCCTGGGATCCAACATCTCCCGCTTTCATTTTTGGAACTACCTTGTGTATACCTACTGTTTTTGTTTCATATACAGGTGAATCTTTAGATTATAAAATACCACTCTTACGAGCGATTAACGTATTAGACGATGCCGCCACTGAAGTCGCAAAATACTTTGACAAGAATGTAAAAAAAGTAACGCCTACTTTAGGATGGGAACAAGAATATTTTTTAGTTGACCTTGCACTAGCCAAATCCAGACCTGATATTATGCTTACTGGTCGCACCTTAATGGGGCACTCCCCTGCTAAAGGACAACAATTGGACGACCATTACTTTGGGTCAATCCCACCCAGAGTGTTAAATTTTATGCGCGATTTAGAAATAGAATGTATTCGACTGGGTATTCCTGTAAAAACAAGACACAATGAAGTTGCGCCTAATCAATTTGAGTTAGCTCCCATTCACGAAGAAATTAACCTCGCAGTAGATCACAATACATTATTAATGGATGTGATTCAAAAAGTGGGAGAACGTCACCATTTTAAAGTTTTATTACACGAAAAACCTTTTAAAGGTGTTAATGGGTCAGGCAAACACAACAATTGGTCATTATCTACAAACACGGGTGTCAATTTATTAAGTCCGAGTAAAACTCCGATGAGTAACTTGCAGTTTTTAACCTTTTTTATCAATACGATAAAAGCGGTGCATGATTATGAAGAACTACTTCGATCTTCCATTGCTACAGCAAGTAACGATCACCGATTAGGTTCAAGTGAAGCGCCTCCTGCAATTATTTCTATATTTATAGGAGAACAATTGACTAAAGTATTAGATGAACTACAAAGCATATCAACAGGTAAATTATCTCCTGAAGAAAAAACAGATTTAAAATTAAATATTGTTGGTAAAATCCCCGAGATATTATTAGACAACACTGACAGAAACAGAACTTCTCCATTTGCCTTTACAGGAAATAAATTTGAATTTAGAGCCGTTGGATCAAGCGCCAATTGCGCCAAGTCCATGACTGTTTTAAATGCCATTGTAGCCAAGCAATTACAAGATTTTAAAATCGAGGTTGATCAATTGGTAGACAAAACAACCATGAAAAAAGACGATGCTATTTTTAACATTTTAAGAGATTACATCAAATATTCGAAACGTATTTTGTTTGAAGGAGACAGCTACAATCCTGCTTGGGAAACAGAAGCAAAAAAACGAGGGCTGAGTAACAATAAAAATACACCCATAGCATTAAAAGCTAAAATTTCAGAAAAAGCAATTAAATTATATGAAGAACTCGGGATAATGAATCCCATAGAAACGAAAGCCCGTTATTTTATTGAAGTAGAAGAATATACCAAAAAAATCCAAATCGAAGGTCGCGTTTTAGGAGATTTATCAAAAAATCATGTTATACCAACCGCAATAAAATACCAAAACACCTTAATCGAAAATGTGAAAGGCTTAAAAGAAATTTTTGGGAAAGAATTTGAAACCATCGGGAAAGAACAAATAGCCATTATTAAAGAAATATCCTCTCATATCACCCTAATCAATTCGAAAGTTGAAGAAATGATTAACGAGCGAAAAATAGCAAACGAAATAATCGATTTAGAAGCTGCAGCAGTTGCTTATTGTGAAAAAGTAAAACCGTATTTTGAGATAATCCGCTACCATTGTGACAAACTCGAATTAATAGTCGATGACGAGTTGTGGTCTTTAGCAAAATACAGAGAGTTGTTGTTTACACGATAAACAACAACTCTCTTGGTATTTTAATTTGATTTGATGACCAACTAAACTTTATTCAATCCCTAACTTTTTAGGATAGTGTCGAAAAATAGTTTTCCTGATTTTAATTTATTGAAGTTTTTTGTACTCATAAATTAATATTGGTCTGTTTTCTACACAATCTATTTTTGTTGGTGGCATAATGAAATCACAAGTTGATATTGCTCCTTTGTCTATGTTATGCTCTAGTTCTAATGTTGTGTATCGCTTAACTTTTTCTTTGAATTTTACAACATCGATTTCTTTATAATAAGCTATATAACGTTCAGGACCACCGCAAGGTTTGTGACCGATAGCGATATAATCCCATTTACTGGAGTCCGTACAAGGCTTTGGATTCGCCATTACTAAAATTTCATCGTATAGATCGTCTAATTGACTTGCAACATCATTTCTCTTTTTTACGGGCTGATTAAAAAACGTAGTTAATCTATATTCTTGCGTTAATAAGTTACTGATCCTTTTAACGATCCTTTTAATGCAACCTAAATTCTCTTGAAAATATTCTCCAAACCCTGTAACTTTTTTTAATTTAGTTTCATCAAAAGGAGTAAATTCTCCCATAAATGGATAGGTTTTATAGTTTTTATCCTCAATGGTTATCTCTTGTAAAGGCTTTAGGTAGTAATTAACATTTCCAAAATTACCTACGGGCTGAAAAATCGCAGGATAATTCCAGGTATCAAAATCGTTACCTGGATGAATCAAATATTCGTTAAGATTTTGATAATTTTCGGCATAAGACCTTAGTAAATGACCAGATTCATTTATTCTAAGAAAATCTACATATTCATTTGGAGTTTTTGTATAGGATGAATTTTTGTATTGTTTAGTCCTTTGTTTATAAAACTTGATGCCATTTAAATACAATTCTTTTTCAATAAAAACAGTATCTATTGATCCTTTAAAAACAAGATTCTCAGTATCGGAATAATCACTTTCGTATTTTTTATATACCCAAGTATTCCCTTCTTTAAGATTAAAGAAATTAGTATCTAAATTTATTGGTGTTTGGGTTATGATATCCTCGTCTTTATCTTTATCGCAAGAAATTAAGGTTAAGAAAAATGTAAGCGACAGTAGCGCTTTTCCGAATGTGTTTTTCATAGAATATTAGATTAAAGACCTGATTTTTACTCAAATTTATCTAGAAGAAACATCTGATTTTAATTTGTTTTGTAATCGGTGTTTTTTTACATTTAAGTGGTGTGCTTTTTTTAATAAATGAAAACAACACACAAATCAAAAAGGCTATTTCCTGATATGAAATAGCCTTTTGAGAAATCTAATTTTTATAAAAAGTTACTCCGCTACTTTTGCGGTGTGAAATTTAATCAATCCATCAATCGGACGTCTTAAAACATTTCCTAATTTAAGGTTGTTTTTTGCCATTATTACAGCTAATTCGTCTTTTAAATAAAATGCGATAGACCCCACAAAGTGTGACGGTATAAATTCGCAATTATCAAACTGACGGATATAATTATCTATAAATAATTGCATCCCATCATTGATGATTTTTTGACAATATGGAAATGATTTATTTTCAATCAAAAACTTAGCATAGGTAGCCAAATATGTATTGGGATTGGGCAATTTATACAAATGATTTTTTATCACATCAGGATCTAAATCATGTGTATTTTCAAACAACTCAGCTAATTCGTACGGCATTTGATTAAAATAATACCCTCTTATTAATTGTCGTCCGAAATAATTCCCGCTACAATCGTCCATTGCAATATAACCTAACGACTGTACTTTTTGGTGCAACTCTTCGGTGTCAAAATAGCTGCAATTAGATCCTGTTCCTAAAATACAAATGATACTTTCTTCATTTGTTGGATTTGCAGCGTAAGCTGCCGCATACGTGTCTTCTTTTACGACAACTGATGCATTCGGGAAAAATTCTTCGTATACTTTTCTTAAATAAACTTTCATACGATCGGTACCACATCCTGCACCATAAAAATAAACATTGGTTACTTTTTTTCGGTTGTGATCGATGTCAAAATGTTCTTGAAGACGTTCTATAATATCTTCTTTTTCTAAAGTTTCAGGATTTAAGCCCTTTGTTTGTGTAGTAAATACTTTGTTACCACTTTCGTCTAAAGCAATCCAATCTGCTTTAGTAGATCCTCCGTCTGCTAATAATATCATGGGGTTATAAATTAAAAAACCCGCTTATAAAAAGCGGGTTTAGATATATAAACTAAATTATAAACTTGAAATATGAACTGATAAATCAATCAATTTGCTTGAATATCCGTATTCATTATCATACCAAGAAATGATTTTAAAGAAAGTAGAATTCAACCCAATTCCTCCGCTTGCATCAACAACAGAAGTTCTAGCATCTCCAACGAAATCTTGAGAAACAACTAAATCTTCTGTAAATCCTAAAATACCTTTCATTGAAGTTTCAGAAGCTAATTTTAATGCTGCCATAATTTCTTCATAAGAAGTTTCCTTGGCAACTTTCACTGTTAAATCTACTGCAGAAACGTCTGTAGTAGGTACACGGAAAGCCATACCTGTTAATTTACCGTTTAATTCAGGAATTACTTTTCCAACAGCTTTTGCTGCACCTGTAGAAGATGGGATGATGTTGCAAGATGCTGCACGACCACCTCTCCAGTCTTTTC
>CAYQSQ010000016.1:0-59146 GCA_964420215.1 uncultured Flavobacterium sp.
CCTAAAAACACCGACATCCCTTGAAATATAGGCGAATCACTGCCCGGTAAATACGGAAATATCACAATAAACATAAAAGCATATACCAATACTTTTACGATCTGAAAGGTTGGATTTGCCCAATCTTTATAAAAACCATTTAATTGTAAACTACCGTTTTCAATCTCTGTTTTTAAGAATCGAATTCCTTTTAAGACATACCTAAACACATAAACAATTACAATTATCGTTATCAAATTAGGAAGGTAATCCCATAGCGCTGCTGCTATTTTTTTTACAGGATTTAAAACATAGCCAAATAAAACCTCAGCAAAGTTTTTAGTCCATGGAAAAATGGCAAATACAATCGGTAATGCAATGTACACGACTACCGATATCGCAAACCATTTAAATATATTATTGATGTATAAAAAAAACGTTACCTGACGTTTGGCATCAAATAAGGTATAGTTTTTAATTTGAATTCCTTTGATTCTGACATTTTCTTGTGCTTCAATTTTTGTAGCAATCCATTTGGAGCCTTTTATCATGTAAAAAATCAAAACTCCAATAATGAAAATTACTAACAAAGCCAAGCCAATCTCTTTAGCCAATGTTGTAAAACTAGTTTCCGATTTATATTTTACTATTGCATTTTGGATGATTTGAAGATATATTTTCGCCAACTCTTCTTTAGAAGTATTATTCCAAATCGCATCGTTTTCACAAATACTCATTACGATATCCTCACCATTTTGGATATCAATCGTAGTCTCATTGGTAATCAGTTGCAATTGCTCAGGATTATATCCATAAATGGCGCCTAAATTTTTAATTCTTTCAGAAATAACAACAGACCTATCTTTTGCAGAAAAACTACCTAACTTGCTATATAATATAAATAAATCCTCATCAAAAAAACCTTTTACAACATACCCTTTGGCGGTAGCACGCAACGCATCTATCTCCGCTTTTTTCTGCTGTAAACGATTGGATTCGTGTTTACTTATCTCATCCAATTGTTTTAATAACTCATCTTTTTTTAAATTATCGGTCGTTTTAAGTGATGATAATTGCTTTTCTAATGCGGCTTTTTTTATCGAATCCGCGATTCGTAACGACTCTATTTTTGCAAGTTTTTTGTTAAAATCTTTTAAAATTAATGCGTTTAAAGAGTCACTTTTTACTGCTTTTATTACATTTGATTTAATCGAATCATTTGGTATATTTTTATTGTTTTCTTGAGAAAATAACGTTTGAAAACACAAAACCACCAAAAACAAGAATAACTTGATTTTGGTGGTTTTTTTTAAGGTATTTATCATTTTATAACTCGCTTTAATTTTTTTTATGAAATTGACTTTTCCCCTTTTTTAATTATATCAATCTTTAGCTCTTGCGAATCGGCTATAAAATCGACATAAATCCGGTCTCCATCTTCTATTTTAGAAGTTATGATTGACTCCGCTAATGGATCTTCAACATATTTTTGGATGGCTCTTTTGAGTGGTCTTGCGCCAAATTGCTTATCAAATCCTTTATCCGAGATATAATCTTTAGCCGCATCCGTAACTTCTAAATCATAGCCTAAGTCATTTACACGCTTGTATAATTTGTTAATTTCTATCGAAATAATTGAACGAATATTTTCTTTTTCTAAAGCATTAAAAACTATTACATCATCAATTCGGTTTAAAAACTCGGGGGCAAATGCTTTTTTAAGCGCGTTTTCAATCACACTTTTTGAATATTCTTCGGCTTGATCTTTTTTAGATGATGTTCCAAAACCTACTCCTTGTCCAAAATCTTTTAATTGTCGTGCTCCAATATTTGACGTCATGATAATTACCGTGTTTCTGAAATCAATTTTACGACCCAAACTATCGGTCATAAATCCGTCATCCAAAACTTGTAACATCATATTAAACACATCGGGGTGTGCTTTTTCTATTTCATCTAATAAAACGACACAATAAGGTCTTCTGCGTACTTTTTCGGTTAATTGCCCACCTTCTTCATATCCTACATATCCCGGAGGTGCGCCAACTAATCGAGACATAGCAAATTTTTCCATATATTCACTCATATCAATACGCACCAAAGCGTCTTCTGAGTCGAACATTTCTTTGGCTAAAACCTTAGCTAATTGTGTTTTACCAACACCTGTTTGTCCTAAAAAAATAAAAGAGCCTATCGGCCTGTTGGGATCTTTTAAACCCGCTCTATTTCTTTGTATTGATTTAGAAACTTTTTGTACCGCCTCGTCTTGACCAATAACACTACCTTGTATTAACTCGGGTAAACGAGCTAATTTATTGCTTTCTGTTTGTGCTATTCGATTAACAGGAATACCCGTCATCATCGAAACTACGTCCGCTACATTATCTTCAGTTACTTCAATTCGGTTATTTTTAGAATCTTCTTCCCATTTTTCTTGAGCTAAAAGCAAATCTTTTTCTAAATTTTTTTCGTCGTCACGTAATTTTGCCGCTTCTTCGTATTTCTGTTTTTTGACAACGCTACTTTTAAGATCCCGAACTTCTTCTAATTTTTTCTCGAGTTCTAATATCTGTTTTGGGACTTCGATATTGGTGATGTGTACCCGCGAACCTGCTTCATCCAACGCATCAATTGCTTTGTCTGGCAAAAACCGTTCGGTCATGTATCGATTAGTTAATTTAACACAAGCTTCAATCGCAGCATCAGAATACGACACACTATGATGGTCTTCATATTTGTTTTTAATGTTATTTAAAATTGTAATGGTTTCTTCAACAGATGTTGGTTCTACTATTACTTTTTGAAAACGTCGCTCTAAAGCACCATCTTTTTCTATGTACTGACGGTATTCGTCTAATGTTGTTGCTCCAATACATTGAATTTCTCCTCTGGCTAATGCAGGTTTAAACATGTTGGAGGCATCTAATGATCCTGTTGCTCCTCCTGCCCCAACGATAGTATGTATCTCATCAATAAACAGAATGATATCGTCATTTTTTTCGAGCTCGTTCATCACGGCTTTCATCCTTTCCTCAAACTGCCCTCGGTATTTGGTTCCTGCTACTAAACTTGCTAAATCTAATGTAATAACACGTTTATTAAATAATACACGTGATACTTTCTTTTGAATGATTCGTAAGGCTAATCCTTCTGCAATGGCGGACTTCCCTACTCCTGGTTCCCCTATTAACAAGGGATTGTTTTTTTTACGTCGACTTAATATTTGAGATACGCGTTCGATCTCTTTTTCTCGACCTACAACTGGATCTAATTTGTTTTCTTCAGCCAATACCGTTAAATCTCTACCAAAGTTATCTAAAACGGGAGTTTTTGATTTTTTGTTACTCTTGTTGTTGATAAAACTTGACTCGTTTGTGTTGTCGTCATCATTACCGTTGTTCTCGTTATAAGATTCTGCTTTGGGGAGATTTTCTAACATGTCTTCTTCTTGGTTATCGGTTAATAATAGGTATTGTTCTTTCGCCTCGTTATAATCCACTTTCAGTTTGTTAAGTAATTTTGTTGTGGGGTCGTTTTCATTTTTTAAAACACACAACAACAAATGCGCTGTACTAACGTGGGTACTGCTAAAATACTTGGCCTCTAAAAACGTTATTTTCAAAGCTCTTTCGGCTTGACGCGTCAAATGGATACTTCTTTTTGTATTGCCTTTATCTATTTCTGTAGAGGCAGGACTTAACGCCTCTACTTTCTTTCTTAAATAATCTAAATCTACTGCTAAATTGTGTAATATTTCTATTGCCTTTCCATTTCCTTCACGTAAAATACCCAACATAAGATGTTCTGTCCCGATGAAATCGTGACCCAATCGTAACGCTTCTTCTTTGCTAAACGTTATGACATCTCTGACTCTTGGTGAAAAATTATCTTCCATAAACAATGTATTTATGTAAATTTAATTAAAAAAAATTATCCTTTTGACTAAGTTCTATAACTATTTTTTATTTCTTTTAATTTTTAAATTGTTTTAAAAATTGCCAAGCCATATCACTTGCTTCTACATCCACATTCCTTCCTACTCGAATTCTTCGTCTTAATAAACCAAAAAGTATTTTATTATTGGTTGTTGGCATGTGGTGAATTCCTTTTACTATGGTATGATAATCAATATGACCTCTGGATTTAGGAACTCCATAACGCTTGTGAATAATATGACAACTGTCTTTTTTAATCGTGTTATTGGTGCGTAACTTATTGGGATTATGACCAAAATAGCCGTTTGCCATAAACCAATATTCGATAGTCCGCTGTGATGACATCACTTGTATGCTATCCCATTGAGTTAATCCTCCGTAAAATGGCACTATGGAATCTTTTGTCGCATTCATTAAAAAAACAGGTGTTTTTCGGGGTTTATCAGTACACTCCGAAACTTCTGGTAGGTTAGTAAAAAAACAAGCGATTGCGGCAAACTTATTGGTTTCTATAGCTAATCGCATCGCCATCATACCTCCATTAGCTATTCCTGTTACATAAATTCTTTTTTTATCTACGTTTCCGTTTTTGATACAAAAATCAACTACTTTAGAAATAAAACCTACATCATCCGCTTTACTATACCCGTAAACAAATTTGTTGGTGTCGCCACAATCATTCCAAAATTGAGAATCGCCCTTAGCATCATTTGTAATCGAATTCATTCCATTAGGCACAATCAAAACAAATTTACCTTTGTCCGCTAATTTTTGCCAAGATCGTGTAGATTTTTCTTTTTTCTTATAAATCACACGCATACTTTTAGATTCTTGATGCAACTGAACCACGGCTTTCATTTTTTTAGTACTTGCCTTTGGTACATACACTCTAAAATAGCGCTGAACACCATCGTGTTCAATCATTAAATTATCATTCCAACCTGTTTTTAAGTTATTTTGACAAAAAACAGAGGTTATAATCAATAAAAAAATCGTGACAATGAATTTCCTTTTCAATCTTTTTTTATTAAATATTTAAGAAACGAATAACGTGTTCGCTCTTGCAAATAATTCAAATTATGTTCGTTTGCATACGCTTCTCTTTCAAAAGAAATGGCGCGATATCCCGTTGTAAAATCGCCATATTTTATTGTTTTTAATAATAATTCAATAAAATACACAATATAAAAAGGCAGTACCAACATTTCTTTAATTTGAGAAAAATGTATTTTCTCATGATTTATAAAGGTCTTACTCTTTTTTAATTTTTCACTTTTCAAGAAAATAAACGGGTAAACAACCACTCCGTCAGCATTACCTAATGAAAAAATTGCGACTAATGTTTTACTACAAACAAAAAACATACCTCAAAAATATATGCCAAGATATAAAATTTGAAGCAGTACGTAAAAGTTGTCCATAGATAATACTTACTTTTACATGGTTATTTTTAATACTGGTACTGCAATGAGATTTTTATTTTTAATTATGTGTTTTTGTTTTTCGGTAAATGCCCAAAAAATAGCTGTTGTAAAATACAAAGGTGGTGGTGATTGGTACGCAAACGAAACGGCACTACCCAATTTAATTCGGTTTTGTAACACATCAATCCAAACAACAATCGATCCAAAACCCGAAATTATAGAATTCGATAATCCTTCATTATTTTCTTTCCCATATGTACATCTCACCGGACATGGAAATATTGTTTTATCAACTAATGAAATCGAAAACCTTAAGAAATACCTTTTAGCGGGTGGCTTTTTACATATTGACGACAATTATGGATTGGACTCCTATATCCGTCGAGAAATGAAACGGGTTTTTCCGAATCATTCATTTGTTGAGTTACCGATTACGCACGAGATTTTCAAAAAACCTTATGTTTTTCCAAACGGAACACCTAAAATCCACGAACACGACGGCAAAAGGCCTCAAACATTTGCTTTGTTTGATACCAACGGACGAATTATTTGTTTGTACACTTATGAAACCGACTTAGGTAACGGTTGGGAAGATGCTCGCGTACATAACGATCCTGAAACCGTTCGTACTCAAGCCTTAAAAATGGGTGCTAATATCCTGAATTATGTTTTCTCAAATTAGATCAAAAAAATAAAGCTGTCAATTTCTTGACAGCTTTACTGGTAATTTAAGTATTCTATTTTGATTAATTATAAATCGTTGCTTTATAATTTTGTCCGAAGTTATTATCCCAATATTCTACTCCATTCACTTTATATACAAGCGCATATTGTAATTCCTGAACTCCTGAAGGTACTGTTATTTGTGAAAAACTTGCCCAAAATTCAACACCAAAAGCATTCGGACTTGCAACTGATTGTTGTGCTCCTACTGTTTGTCTTGAAGAGTACGATAATGGTTTTACATGTGATGTTGCCCATCCGTCTGTTGTATAAACAACATTAACCTCCTTTGTATAACCTAAATTTTTAAGGTTTGCTGAAATATCAAATTTTCCATTATAAACATATCCACCTGAATTTAAAATATTTACATCTTTACCCAAATAAACACCATCCAAAGTACCCATTGAATAATTCGCTCCATTATTATTATCCCAATACTCGATACCATTAACTTTATATCTTACGACAAATTCTTTTCCAAAATAGGAAAAGTTTACTCCTGAATGCGAAAATGCCCAAATCTCTGTGTTATCTGATGTTGATTTAACATATTTCATCGGAAAAAATTTCCAAGTACCATCTCCCATTTTGTGTAAAATTGAAACATCTTTATCATACGCTATATTTCGAACTTCTACTTCAAATTGTCTTTGAATTGATGCCATACCATAAATTTCACTATAAGCGGAAAATGCTTTAAATAATTTTACATTTACTCCTGCCGATAATTTATTTGCTGATGCTTTTGGCGCAACAGCAGCTGATTGATTTTGAATTGATTCGTTGTCATTGGAACAAGAAATAAAAGCAAAAATACTTACCGCTAATACTACTAACTTTTTCATAATTATTTGGTGTTATTATAAGGACTATTAACTAGTAAACTACTTTAGTTGGTTTATAATTTTGACCAAAATTATTATCCCAATACTCTACCCCGTTTACTTTGTAAACAACTGCATATTCAATGTTCTGAACAGTTGCAGGAACAGCAATCGCTACGCTTGTACCCCATCTTTCAACACCATAAGCATTAACACCACTTTGATAATTGTATCCACCTACCGCATACGAAGATTGGTAACCTAACGGCACAACTTGATTGGTTGCCCAACCGTCTGTGGTGTACACCAATTTAACCTCTTTACTAAAACCAATGTTTTTAACATCTGCAGTTACATAAAAAGAACCATTTTCTCCATATTGATTCCATTTTGAACTGTTGGTATCTACAGATATATTCAATCCTTGTTTTAACATCATCCCTAAACTACCAACTCCTTCTACAGTAGATGTTGTTTTATAATTTTGACTACCGTTGTTGTCCCAGTATTCTTGACCATTTACTTTATATTTTACTGCAAATTGATCGTCAAATCCTACAAAAGTAGGCGCTCCTGTATAATAACTTCCATCGATATAAACATCAGCTGCCCATATTTCAGTATTATCTGGTGTTGAATTTTTATATGTTAACGGATATTCTTTCCATGTACCGTCAGTCATTTTATGAACAATGTAAACTTCTTTATTGTACGCAATGTTACGCACCTCAACTTGAAATTTTCGATCTTGTTGAACAAATCCATAACGTTGGGATAAACCTATCCAAGCTTTAAACAACTTAACATTTGAACCAGCCTCTAATTTATTAGCTGTTTTTGATGTTTCCGTTACATTTTTTTCATTCTGTAAAACTTCATTATCATTAGAACACGATAATGTAACGACTGCAAGGAGCAGTCCTAAAAGCAATTTTCTCATACGTTAATTTTTTATTCGTTAAATAATTAAACCGGGCTTCAATCGGTTTTTAAATTAGATGCAAAAGTACCACAGATATTTAGTCGTCAAAATCTTAACCACAACTATAACAAGGAATTAACAGTTATAACAAAAATCAGTTAAAAAACTGTTAAAGAAATTACCCAATAAAAACTAAATCTCAATGATTAAATATTTGTTACTTTTGGAAAAAAACAAAAACCTATGTCTTCTTACCTTAAAACTATAATTGTACTTTTTGCTTTATTATTAGGTATTTTTCAATGCACTCCTCCTGAAAACAATACCGTAAATCAAAATGTAGTGATACAAGATTTTATTTGGAAAGGTCTTAACCTGTATTATTTATGGCAAAAAGACGTACCAAACCTCGCAGACAACAGATTCAAAAATCAAAATGATTTAAATCTATTTTTACAAGGTCAAACTCCCGAAAATTTATTTGAAAGTCTTTTATACCAACACCATACAACCGATAAATTCAGTTATTTATTTGATGATTATACAGTTTTAGAACAATGGCTAAGCGGTACATCTGCAACTAACGGTATCGATTACGGTTTATCAGCCGTTAGTGGTAACAACAATATATTTGGATGGGTTAGATATGTTTTACCAGATTCGGATGCAGCGACTAAAAACATCAAACGAGGAATGGTTTTTTATGCCATTAATAACACGACTCTCACTCGAAACAATTACAACGATCTTTTAAATTTAAACACATACACTTTACAGTTTGCTGATTATAGTAATGGTACTTTAACTCCAAACGGAAAAGAAATCACGGTATCAAAAACAACCGCAGCAGAAAACCCAATCCATATCAGCACTGTGATTACTAAAGAAAATAAACGAATTGGATATTTAATGTATAACGGCTTTTATAATGAATACGATACCCAACTCAATATTGCATTCGGGATATTGAAATCAGAAAAGGTAACTGACTTAGTTTTGGATTTACGTTACAACTCTGGCGGATCTGTTCAATCGGCGCAACGCTTAGCGAGTATGATTACAGGGCAATTCACTGGAAAAGTTTTCTCAAAACAAATTTGGAATGCTAAAATTCAGAAATACATCATCGAAAATGAAGATCCGTCTGAGTTAGAAAACAAATTTGTAGATAAAATAGATTCCACTCCAATAAATAGCTTAAACATGAACACTGTATATATTTTAACCTCTGCTAATGCGACAGCATCATCCAGTGAATTGATTATTAACGGATTAAAACCATACATCAACGTGGTACAAATTGGAGAGAAAACAGTTGGGAAAAATGTTGGATCCATTACATTGTACGACGCCATCGATTTTTCTAAAGAAAAAAGTAATCCTGCACATAAATATGCCATGCAACCAATCGTTGTAAAAACTGCCAATGCCAATAACTTTGGCGAGTACCAAACGGGCTTGTTACCAGATATTTCATACAGCGAAGATGTATCTAACTTAGGTATTTTAGGAGACGAAAACGAACCGTTGCTACAAATTGCGATTAACAAAATAACAGGTCTTTCTACCAATGCGATTGCTCGCAAAAAAGTTATACCACTCGAACACATTAAAACTGGTTTTAATGAAATGCACTTGGATATAGTGCCCAAAGGAGTTTTAAATCATTTTTTATCTCAACAGAAATAATAATACGCCTTATAAAAAAAACGAGGCTTCTATTTTTATAGAAGCCTCGTTTAATTTTATATATAATCTACTAATATTATTTAATAGCACTTAAAATACTATTTAACGTCTCACTCGGACGCATAGCTTTAGATGTTAAATTTGCATCAGGAGCGTAATACCCTTTGATATCAACAGGAGATCCTTGTGCTGTATTTAGTTCGTTTACAATTTTAGACTCGTTTTCTGTTAATTGTTTAGCAACAGGAGTAAAAAGTGCCTTTAAATGAGAACTAGCACTCTGTGATGCTAATTCTTGCGCCCAATACATTGCAAGATAAAAATGACTGCCTCTGTTATCCAATTCATTTACACTACGTGATGGCGACTTTTTGTTATCTAAAAACAAACCCGTTGCTTTATCTAAGGTTTCTGCCAATATTTTAGCTTCTGGGTTGTTTGTTGTTTCACTTAAATGTTCTAAAGAAACAGCTAAAGCTAAAAACTCACCTAATGAATCCCAACGTAAGTGTCCTTCTTCTAAAAATTGTTGTACATGTTTTGGCGCTGATCCACCAGCACCAGTTTCAAATAATCCACCGCCATTCATTAATGGTACTATCGAAAGCATTTTTGCGCTGGTTCCTAACTCTAAAATAGGGAACAAATCAGTTAAATAATCGCGTAAAACATTTCCTGTTACAGATATCGTATCTTCTCCTCTTTTTAATCTTGCCAAAGTAAATAAAGTTGCTTTTTGTGGAGAAAGAATTTGAATATCCAATCCTTTGGTATCGTAATTAGGTAAATATGCTTGTACTTTTTTGATTATTTCGGCATCGTGTGCTCTTTCTTGATCTAGCCAAAAAATAGCAGGAGTTTGTGTGGCAGCAGCTCTGTTTACGGCTAATTTTACCCAATCCTGTATTGGAGCGTCTTTTACTTGGCACATTCTCCATATATCTCCTGCCTCAACTTCGTGCTCTATTAAAATAGTTCCGTCTGCATTAATTACTTGAACCTTTCCATCTGCCGAAATTTCAAATGTTTTATCGTGTGATCCATATTCTTCTGCTTTTTGAGCCATTAGACCCACATTAGGTACCGTCCCCATTGTAGTCGGATCAAAAGCACCATTTTCTTTACAAAAATCAATAGTTGCTTGATAAACACCTGCATAACTACTATCAGGAATTACGGCTTTAGTATCTTGAGGTTTTCCGTTAGCATCCCACATCTGACCCGATGTACGTATCATCGCTGGCATAGATGCATCAATGATAACGTCGCTTGGCACATGTAAGTTGGTAATTCCTTTGTTAGAATCTACCATCGCTAATTTTGGTCCGTTTGCAAAAGCTGATTCAATATCTGCTTTGATAAGATCTCTTTTTACCTTTGGTAATTCTTGGATTTTATCCATCAAATTTCCAAAACCATTATTTACATTAACGCCAATTTGTTCTAATAAAGCTCCGTGTTTTACAAATACATCTTTAAAAAATACTTTTACAGCATGACCAAAAATAATAGGATCAGAAACTTTCATCATGGTGGCTTTCATATGTAATGAAAACAATACACCTTGCGATTTAGCATCAGCGATTTCTTTTTCTAAAAATGAAATCAAGGCTGTTTTATTTAATACTGTTGCATCAATAATCTCACCTGTCAACAAGGCTGTTTTTTCTTTTAAAACAGTTACGTTACCCGAAGCAGCCAAGTGTTGGATTTTAATAGTTGTTGGTTCAGCTATAGTTAATGATTTTTCATTGGCAAAAAAATCACCTCCATTCATTGTTGCAACATGTGTTTTTGATTCTGAACTCCAAGCACCCATGGAATGTGGGTTCTTTTTAGCGTAATTTTTTACCGCTTTTGGGGCTCTACGATCCGAGTTTCCTTCACGTAAAACAGGATTTACTGCTGATCCTTTGATTTTATTGTATTTTGCCTGAATTGTTTTTTCTTCCTCTGTTTTCGGATCTTCAGGAAAATGAGGAATATTATATCCTAATTGTTGTAACTCTTTAATAGCTGCTTTTAATTGCGGTACTGAAGCACTAATATTAGGCAATTTAATAATGTTCGCTTCTGGCTTTGTTGCTAATTCACCAAGTTCTGCTAGATCATCATTTACTTTTTGATTGTCTGGTAAAACATCTGAAAATGCAGCTAAAATTCTACCCGCCAAAGAAATGTCCTTAGTTTCTAATTGAATTCCAGAGGGTGCTGTAAAAGCCCGCACAATGGGTAAAAAAGAGTAGGTAGCCAAAGCAGGTGCTTCGTCTGTTATAGTGTATACTATTTTAGCTGATTTTGTCATTTTAATTGAATTATAATTTGTTATTTATTGTTTTGACTTGTTTAGTCAAAAGCGTAGCAAATTTAGAAATTAAAATGTAAATCAACAGTGCTAATATGGGATTAATTAAAGTGTTTTATTGCGTATTTGATTAAAATGAGAGCTATAATTTAAGGCTTTAGTATTACGATTCAATTTCCTTTGGCTGAGAAACTACTACAAATTAATTTTAGGCAGTATAATTTCCCCTACTTCTGTAATAAATCCAACGCGTTTATTAGCTATATTATCTGTGATACTTTTTAATGTTTGTAGTGCTGTAATCGGCTTCCTTTCTACATAGGTATAAATAGCAATTATACTTTCACCATTACTTAATTTTTGAGTATAAAAACGCTGAATATTCCAAAAATGAAATTTTTCGTCATTCATTGTAAATTCCAAAATTATCCCACCTTCTCCATTAAATAGTATTTGTGATTTTACATTTTTTTCGGTGTATTTTTCAAGTTCTTTCAATCGAATTCCCACCATTCTTTCGGTAGAAATAGTATCGATAATTCCCATAACAACAATCGACTTGGTAAAATTATTGGGGGTTTCTTCCGAACGTATATATTCTTGTATAAAATAATTATTAAACGGCTTCTCACTTCGGGTTAGCTGATATTGCTCTGAACTAAATTTTAGTTGTTGACCAATACCCATATGATCCTTGTTAGCTTGCGCTATTACAACAGAAGAAATCCCTATTTGAAAAAGGGCAAGTACTACTAAAATATTTTTCATTTTCTTTTTTTTATGAAGATACAAAACTAAGAACTCGTTAAAAAACTGAGGTTTAAATTTATTTATCTAAATATCCTCTAAAAATTCAATGCGGTAACCTACTTCTAAAAACACCATACAAAAAAGTACCTAAAAGAGCTCCAATTAAAACAACACCTACACTCATAAAGCCTGCTCCTATCATTATAAATATTGGTCCTGGGCAAGCTCCTACCAAAGCCCAACCTAAACCGAACAAAACACCTCCTAATAAATTTGCTTTAGGCATTGTAGGCTTGTCTTCGATTTGAATTAACTCTCCTCTTGGACTTTTTATAATTCCTCTTTTTAATAATTGTACCCCTACTACACCCGTTGCTACAGCTACGCCAATGATTCCGTACATATGAAACGATTGAAACTTAAACATTTCAAATATTCTGTACCAAGAGACGGCTTCTGATTTATACAAAACCAATCCGAAGAAAAAACCTATTGATAAATATTTCATTTCAATTGTGTATTTATTTTTCAAAAATTAACGGGAATAGCAGATGTATCATAATCAATCCGCCAATAAAAAAACCAATCACAGCGATTAAGGATGGTAATTGTAAATTACTTAACCCTGTAATTGCATGTCCTGAGGTACAACCACCTGCATATCTTGTACCGAACCCAATCAATACTCCACCTATAAATAAAACTGCTAATGTTTTAATTTTTGACAAAGATTCTATCCCAAAAATAGAAGTTGGCAAATAGGATCCATTAGGAACATCGATTCCTAAATTTTGCAAATCTTGTATGGTTTCCAAACTGATTTGAATACCTTGCCTGTTGTCTAAAAAATGAGCGCCAACATATCCTCCCAAAATCGCTCCGATTACAATTAATAAGTTCCATTTTTGGTCTTTCCAATCTTCAAAAAAATCACTTATTTTACCTGCTCCTGCTATACTACATAACGTTTTTAAATTGGTTGACATTCCAAACGTTTTACCAACATACACCAAAACCAACATTGTTAATCCGATTAAAAAACCAGAAAGATACCATGGAAAAGGCGCTTGCAGAAAATCAATCATTATTGGTTACTTTGGTTTGTATAATTTGCATAGCAATAGCTAAAAAATGATCTTTTGACAAATCGGAATTATCAATCTCTATCGCATCTGCAGCTTTAGTCAAAGGAGAATCTTTTCGATTCATATCTAACATATCTCGTTCAGTTATGTTTTGTAAAACCTCATTAAAAGTTGCGGGATTCCCTTTTTCTTCTAATTCTAAAAACCGACGTTGAGCACGAGTTTGGGCTTCGGCAACAATAAACAACTTTACTTCTGCTTCTGGAAACACCACTGTTCCAATGTCTCTACCATCCATAACTACACCTTTATTTTTTCCCATTTCTTGTTGTTGTTCAACAAGTTTGTGTCGTATTTCAGATATTGAAGCTACTTTGCTTACGTAGTTAGAAACCTCTAATGTTCTGATTTTATTTTCTACATTTTGCCCGTTCAAATAGGCTTCCGAAAAACCTTTTTGAGGATTAAATATAAAACTGATTTTTACCTGGTCAAGCTCTTGAATTAGTTTTTTTTTATCAAAATGATTGGAAGCTATATAACCCTTTTGCATGGCAAATAACGCTACGGTTCGGTACATTGCTCCAGTGTCAACATAAACATACCCCAATTCACTAGCTATTAATTTGGCTAAGGTGCTTTTTCCTGTAGAAGAAGTGCCATCAATGGCTATCGTTATTTTTTTCATGCTTTTTTAAAATGAAAATTGCAATCCGAATAAACTGGTACTACTGGCAATACTATATCTTGAATACGAATAATCAAATCGAAATTTTTTAATTCGTATTCCAAATCCTGTAGATAGACCTGAAAAACTTTTGTTTTTAGGATTACTTAACTCAAAACTACGTCTGAAATTGTATCCTACTCGGAGAGTTATGATACGTTCAGGAAAAATCTCGGCACCCAAATTAATATGGTGTATCAAATCCTGAGTAAAACTCGTTTGCTTAAACGCAGTAGTTTCGGAGGTTATTGCTGTTTTACTGTAACTTGATTTCCATTTTTGTAAATCTTGTAACGTAACATGTAACTTTATGGGTGCATTTTTTAACTTTTGAGAAAGACCTGCTGTAACTTCAAAAGGCAACGACTCATAATTACCTGCATACGTTGTAATCTGTGTACCCATATTCCGAAACACAATCGTATAAGCGGTATTTGATTCTTTTTTATGATATAAAGCGGCTAAATCAATCGCAGTACCAAACGAGTTATAAATATCTAATTTTGAAGATATTAATTTTACATTAGCCCCAACAGTAAGATGTTCGATAGGCAATTGGTAGGCATATCCTACAGACAAAGCAACTTCGTTACCCGAAAAATCTGCTGTTCGATTACCAAACTCATCCCCTCCTTTAAAAGTTCCGTAATTCATATACGTAACGCCTGCTTGTATCGTTTTGTTTTTTTCGCCCCAAGAATACCCATAAGCTGCCGTTCCAAAACTTATATCCGCAAAATAGTTACCGTAATTAAGTCCCAAACGATTATCCATCGAAGCATTTATAGTTGAGGGATTAATCAGCGCTTGATTAACATCGTCACCTAAACTCGTAACTACTCTCCCTCCTAATGCATCTTGTATGGGTGACGATACCGTATTTAAAAACTGATAAGTAGAGGCTCCTCCAACTTGACCGAATACATTATTTGTTATTAAAATAACAATAATTACAAATAAAGCGTGTAACCTCATACCCTTTTTAAAAATTAGCGTTCTTGCGAAAATACAGAATTTTATTTAAAGAACTTTAGGTTTTTTTACCGAGGTGTCCGTTACTGCAATAGCAATCACCTCACCCATATCGGTTACATAATGAAATGTCAATCCTTTAAGATACTCTTCTTTTATTTCTTCTATATCGCGCTTGTTTTCGGCACACAAAATTATCTCTTTGATATTCGCTCTTTTGGCCGCTAATATTTTTTCTTTGATTCCACCAACAGGTAAAACTTTCCCTCTTAAGGTTATTTCGCCTGTCATTGCAATGCTTTTCTTTACTCTTTTTTGTTTAAATAAAGAAACTAACGACGTTAACATTGTAATCCCTGCACTTGGTCCATCCTTAGGTGTTGCACCTTCAGGCACGTGAATATGTACATTATAATTTTCTAACCACTCTTGTTTGATGCCTAATTCTTCTGAATTTGCCTTAATATACTCCATAGCAATAGTGGCAGATTCTTTCATCACTTTACCCAAATTACCCGTAACGGATAATTGTCCTTTTCCTTTGGATAATAAAGATTCTATAAATAAAATATCTCCTCCAACAGACGTCCAAGCTAAGCCCGTAACTACTCCTGCTGTAGTATTATCTTCGTATTTATCTCTTTCTAATCGAGGTTGACCTAAAATTTTAACGACATCTTCTGGTGTTATTTTTTTATTGTATTCTTCTTCTAAAACAATTGATTTTGCAACATTTCGGACAACTTTTGCGATTTGTTTTTCTAGCTTTCGCACACCTGACTCGCGGGTATATCCTTCTGTAATTTTTTCAATTACTTTTTTAGAAAGCGTTATTTCTGAGCCTGTTAAACCGTGTTCTTTTAATTGCTTTGGCAATAAGTGTTTATTGGCTATTTCAACTTTTTCTTCGATGGTGTATCCTGATACATTTATAATTTCCATCCGATCCAATAAAGCGGGTTGCATTGTATTTAAGCTATTTGAGGTGGCCACAAACATTACTTTGGATAAATCGTATCCCATTTCCAAAAAGTTATCATAAAACTCGTGGTTTTGCTCCGGATCCAACACTTCCAAAAGTGCTGATGATGGATCTCCGTTATGACTAACGGATAACTTATCTATTTCGTCTAATACAAAAACAGGGTTAGATGTACCTGCTTTTTTTAGACTTTGAATAATCCTTCCAGGCATAGCCCCTATATAAGTTTTACGATGCCCTCGTATTTCTGCCTCATCACGTAATCCCCCTAATGAAACACGTACATATTCTCTTCCTAAAGCTTTTGCTATTGATTTACCTAAAGATGTTTTTCCTACACCTGGAGGCCCGTACAAACATAAAATAGGCGACTTCATATCGTTACGCAGTTTTAAAACCGCTAAATATTCTATTATACGCTTTTTAACATCTTCTAAACCAAAATGATCTTTATCTAAAATGCGTTGTGCTCTTTTTAAGTCAAAATTATCTTTTGAGAATTTATCCCAAGGCAACTCTAAATACAATTCTAAATAATTCCGTTGGATCCCAAACTCTGGTGCTTGTGGATTCATGCGTTGCATCTTTGCCAACTCTTTTTCAAAATGAGTGGCAATTTTTTGATTCCATTTTTTTGATTTAGAAGCCAAACGCATCTCTTCGATATCACCTTCGTGAGAAATACCTCCCAATTCGTCCTGAATGGTTTTCATCTGTTGGTGTAAAAAATACTCGCGTTGCTGTTGGTCTAAGTCAACGCGTACTTTGGATTGTATGTCGTTTTTGAGCTCTAATTTTTGATACTCCACATTCATAAAACGTAGCGCCTGTAAAGCCCTATCTTTTACACTATTAATTTGTAGTAAACTTTGTTTGTCTTTTACCGCAAGGTTCATGTTAGACGAAACAAAATTGATTAAAAATGAATTGCTTTCAATATTTCTTATTGCAAAGGTTGCTTCTGAAGGAATACTTGGGCTTTCTTGAATGATCTTAATGGATAATTCTTTTATTGATTCTATAATTGTGTCAAATTCTGGATCATCAGCATCAGGACGTTCTTCTTCCACTTCTTTAACCAAAGCTTCGATATAAGGTTCTTCTGTCAATACCTGGTCGATCTCAAAACGTTTTTTACCTTGGATGATAACGGTAATATTACCGTCTGGCATTTTTAAGACTTTTAATATACGTGCTACTGTACCGACTTTGTTAATATCTTCAATCCTTGGATTTTCAATTGTTTCGTCTAATTGCGAAACAACTCCAATTGTTTTATTACCCGTATTTGCATCGTTTAATAATTGTATTGATTTATCTCTCCCTGCAGTAATCGGAATAACTACCCCTGGAAACAATACCATATTTCGGAGTGGTAAAATCGGTAACTTTTCAGGCAACACCTCATTACTCATTTGCTCTTCATCTTCTGGGGATAGCAACGGGATCAACTCCGCATCTGCATCAAAATCTTGTAGTGACATGCTGTCTATTCTTAAATTTTTAATCGTTGTCATTTTATTTTTCAAGTCAAATTGTCAGATATAAAAACGAGACAACACCAATGCATTGTTCCGAAATCATTTGAATATTAGATAAATAACTGCTTTTGATGGCTGCTTCAAAACACAATTCACTTCAATTAGTCAATATGTATGCCATAGCAAAAAGAAACAAAAAAAGCTTTTTAAAACCATTTTGATTTTAAAAAGCTTTTTTTGAAATTATTACAATTTTATGCTTCTTTACGTAATTGCGCCATTTTTATTGCTGCGATTGCTGCTTCGGTACCTTTGTTACCGTGTATTCCACCGCTACGATCTAATGCTTGTTGCAAATTATTGTCGGTTAATACGCAAAATATTACAGGAATATCTGTAACTACATTCAAATCCTTAATCCCTTGAGCTACTCCGTCGCATACAAAATCGAAATGCTGGGTTTCTCCTCTTATTACACTTCCGATAACGATAACCGCATCAATTGTTTGTGTTTCGATCATTTTTTTAGCACCATATACCAACTCAAAACTACCAGGTACATGCCAAATAATAATGTTATCAAGTGGCACTTTATTCTCAACTAACGTCTCGTAAGCGCCGCTTTTTAATGCTTTGGTGATCTTTTCATTCCACTCAGAAACAACAATTCCGAATCGAAAATGTTTCGCATTCGGAATTGTTGTTGGATCATATTCTGACAAGTTTTTTTGACTTGTTGCCATATGTTATATGTTTAAAAAAATTATAATGCTAAACCGATAAACGCATCGATTTCTCTCGCTTCGTTTGAGTTTTTGTACGACTCACTAATTGTTGTAAAGTTTTTTAAAGCGGTTGCTTTATCTTTTAATAATAATGCAATTTGACCTGCTTTTAATAAATATACAGGTTTTAAAAACTCATTTTCGCTTGATTCAATAGCCTTGTTATAAAACTTTAAAGCTTGGTCATTTTGACCAATTTCAGCAAAAGAATCTCCGATTAATCCTACAGAAACAGTATTTAACAATTCATCTTCTGAACTAAATTGTTCTAAATGCGTAATCGCTTCTTTATATTTTTTTAAATTAAAATAAGAAACACCGATGTAATAGTTTGCTAAATTTGCTGCCTTCGTACCTGAATATTCTTTTTTAATATTTAGAAAGCCATATTTACCCTCGCCACCATTTAACGCTAAGTTAAAAAGAGAATCTTTAGCTGTAGTTGATGCTACTGCTTCTGAAAAATATTGTTGAGCCTGAAACATTTCGTTTGATGCAGTCTCTTCTTTAGGTTCTGTAACAAATTTATTAAACAGCAAATATCCTGCTGTAACAAGAGCTACAACTCCTACAAAACTTAAAATAATCTTTTGATTTTTGGCAATCCACTCTTCCGTACGTGATGCTCCTTCGTCTAACGAGTTAAAAACTTCTTCTGTTGTACTTTCTCCACTATCCGTGATCTCGATTTTATCATCAACAATCTCTTCTGGTTTGGGAGCTTTATATCCTCTTTTATTATAAGTAGCCATTTTACTGTAAAATTTTTATTGCACGCAAAAATATAATTTTTATTGACAATAAAAGCTGTTTTAATCAATAATTTTGAATAATTTGCATACCGTTTTATTTCACTTATTCAACTTATGTTGGTCAATCAAAAAGTCGTACGTTTAAATGCTTTTACACCGCTTATCGTTAGTTAATTATAAAAATTTTGATGATATTTCGTTTGAATTCGAAAGTAAAATCAACTGTTTTGTAGGTAAAAATGGTGTAGGTAAAACAAATGTTTTGGACGCTATTTACCATTTGGCTTACGGAAAAAGTTACTTCAACCCGCTTGCGGTTCAAAACATCAAACACGATCAAGATTTTTTTATGATTGAGGGTGATTTTACCCGAAATGAAAGAAACACCAATTTGGTTTGTAGTCTTAAAAAAAACCAAAAAAAAATAATTAAAAATAACGGAAAAATTTACGACAAACTATCGGATCATATTGGATTAATCCCTTTGGTAATTATCTCTCCTGCGGATCAAGATTTAATTATTGAAGGTAGCCAAACCCGTCGAAGTTTTATTGACATCGTGATTTCTCAATTAGACAAAAATTATTTAACCTGCTTAATCAACTATCAAAAAACGATACAGCAACGCAATTCATTACTTAAATATTTCTCTTTAAATCACACGTTTGATACGGATAATTTAGCTATTTACGATACGCAACTTGACGGATTAGGAGCTGTTATTTTTGAAAAAAGAAAGCTTTTTTTAAATGAATTTATTCCTGTTTTTGAAAAATTTCATCATCACATCACGATGAGTAGAGACAAAGTTGATTTGAGTTATGAAAGTCAACTTAAGGATGACACGCTACTTAATCTTCTTAAAAAAAACATTTCTAAAGACCGTGTTTTACAACACACCAGCGTTGGGATTCATAAAGACGATTTACTATTTACAATTGATGGATTTCCGATTAAAAAATTTGGGTCTCAAGGGCAACAAAAATCTTTTTTAATTGCTCTTAAATTGGCTCAATTTGAGTTTTTAAAAAATCAAACAGGCATTAAACCTTTGCTTTTATTTGATGATATTTTTGATAAATTAGACGCCACCCGTGTGAGTAAAATAATCACGATGGTAAACAGTGATGATTACGGGCAACTTTTTATATCAGACACACATCCCGAAAGAACCGAAGAACTCTTACGCGCTACACATCAAGAATACCGAATCTTTAACTTATAATTTGTGGTAAGTTTTCGTTTAGCCAACTGGATTTATTTAATATCATAATGTGCGTTCCTGAAGGAACAATCAAACAACTGTCTTTTGCGATATAACGCATCGGAAATACACCGTCTTTTTCGCCATGAATGTGTACCACATTTTTATCGGGCAAGATTCTGCTCCATTCGAATATTTGTTTAAAAGCCCAATCCAAATACACCTTGTCGTTAACCGACAAATACATTTGATACATTTGAAGTCTTGCTTTTATTTTTTTAGGAAGCGACAATTGTTCGATTTGGTATAAATATTTCACCCAACCTGTTGGTATCAATCTATTTAATTTGATTTTGTTACCCCAACGAATACGTCGCGGAAATTCTTGATTGGATTTAACGCTTGAAATGATGATTGTTTTTTTGACAGCAATGATTGTTGCTATTTCTTGAACAATAATACCGCCCATTGATACACCTATCATAATAGGATTTTCATGATGTATGTGATTACGCAAATAACGTACGCAATACGCATTTAAACTTTCGTTAGGAAAAGGTATATCCCATTCTAAATAACATACCTCATATATTTTTGGATCCAGTTGTATTCTTTCGAAAATTTTTGAGCTCGCTGCCAAACCTGGCATAAAATATACAGGAATTTTATCCATAATTATGACAAACTCATACGATAATCCTCTATAGTTTGATATGCTTTGTTATAATCTGTTTCTTGTATAAACAACTCAACCGCTAAATCCGAAATTCCAAATCCAGCAAATTTACCAGATTGTATATTATCCTTCATGACTACATTTATATCTAACGCTTCTATTTTTAATTTTAACGCTCGAGCCAAAATTTCGCTTCCTGAAAATATCTTTATTAATCCCATACGTATCGTTTTAATCTTTTAACAAATTTCGAGATATTACTACTTTTTGGATTTCGGTAGTTCCTTCACCGATGGTACACAATTTAGCATCTCGGTAAAATTTTTCTACAGGAAAATCTTTGGTATAACCGTAACCACCATGAATTTGAACCGCCTCATTAGCTATGCGAACGCATGCCTCAGATGCGAACATTTTACTCATAGCACTAATAGTAGTCATCGGTTTGTGATTGTTTTTTAAATAGGCCGCTTTATGCAATAATAATTCAGACGCTTCGATTTCGGTGGCCATATCAGCCAACTTAAACGATATTGCTTGAAAATTACTAATCGGTTGCCCAAACTGGTGGCGTTCTTTTGCATATTTTAATGATGCTTCATACGCCCCTTTTGCTATTCCTAATGATAATGCTCCAATGGAAATTCGACCACCATCTAATATTTTCATGGATTGTATAAATCCTTGTCCTACTTCACCTAATCGGTGGCTATCAGGTATTCTGCAATTATCAAAAACTAATTCAGCAGTTTCGCTAGCGCGCATGCCTAATTTATTTTCTTTTTTACCACTGGTAAACCCTTTCATTCCTTTTTCAAAAACAAAAGCAGTCATTCCTTTGGAGTCTCCTTTTTCGCCAGTACGAACAATCACAACGGCAACATCTCCTGATTTTCCGTGCGTAATAAAATTTTTCGCTCCGTTAATCACCCAATGATCACCGTCTTTAACTGCAGTTGTATTCATCCCGCCAGCATCAGACCCTGTATTGTGTTCGGTTAATCCCCACGCTCCAATGTGTTCGCCTGTGGCTAATTTTGGTATCCATTTCTTTTTTTGTTCTTCATTACCAAATGTTAAAATATGATTGGTACATAACGAATTATGTGCCGCTACAGACAATCCAATCGATGGATCTACTTTTGAAATTTCTTCAATTATGGTAATGTACTCATGATAGCCTAAACCTGACCCCCCTAATTCTTCAGGCACTAAAATTCCCATAAATCCCATTTCGCCAATTTTTTTAAAAAGCGTAACTGGAAAATACTGACTTTCGTCCCACTCCATTACAAAAGGCTTAATATGTAGTTCGGCAAAATCTTTTATCGATTGTGCGATTAAACGTTGTGTTTCGTTTTGTTCAAAATTCATGACATCAATTTAGTATTGCAAATATAAACCAATTACAGCCACTTTGTCTTGAGGAAACCCGTTAATATGATATAAATCCTTTATACCGATATCATTTCCGTGCATAGTACGATAAATAATGATTTCTTTTGCCAAAGTATAATCAAAGTAAGGGAAAGCGATCAACTCCTTTAAGGTCGCGCTATTAATGGCTAATTTTAGTAATGAACTTGGTTTTTGTTTGATTACAAAATACTGTTGTATTTTTTCAAAAACATCGGATGATATCCCGTAAATCCAACCAATTTGTTGCATCGATACAAACCCGCCCAATTGATCTTTGGTTTTTAAAATTCGGGTTGCTAAAACATTTCCAATACCTGATACTTTTTGTAAATCTTCCGATGTTGCTTCATTGATATCTAATTGTACAATTTTTGATTTGTGAAAACCATTAGCGTTTTTTTGTTGTTGCTTATTGATTACCCAATCAGGAAATTTAAAACGTGGTGCTATTACCATTAATAACGAATCGGAAACACCTGTAACGTTTTTAAAATCTTGTACTGAATTAACAAATTGCCCTGATTTTCTGAATTGTAACAACCGATCTATCTCGTTAATTGACATACCCAACTGGTAACCTTTGTAATCGGTTATATAATTGGGATTGAATTTTCGAGGAACATCGCTTATCGAATCTTGTTCATTTTTCTTTTTGTCTAAAGCTATTTGATGGTTTTCCCACTGTATTTGATCCGGAGAATTTAGACCCGACTTCGGGAAAAAATCAAAAACAAAAACAATTTGTAAAACAGCTATGATGATAAAAAAATACAGCAAACCTATTTTTTGCTGACGTGTAAACAAAAAAGTCTTTTTCGACATTTTTATTTCGCTTCTTGATCTATTTTTTTAATTGCAGAAAAATAAACCGCTACTTCCTCTCTAACTTTAGGAAATAACAACAGTAATCCAACCATATTAGGGAATACCAATGCTAAAATCATCGCGTCTGAAAACCGAATGACCGCATCCATAGTTGAAGCAGCTCCAACTACGATAAAAATCAAATAAATAACCTTGTATATCAAATCAGCTGTTTTACCTCTTCCAAACAAAAACTTCCATGATTGTAATCCATAATACGACCACGACACCATCGTTGAAAAAGCAAACAAAACAATTGCTATTGTTAATACATTTGAAAATCCTGGTAAAGCCGAGTCAAATGCCATTGACGTTAAACCCACCCCTCCTATAGATTCTCCCGTTGAGTTTAAAATTACATTGGATGAATATCCACCATATACAAATACATCATCCATATTAAACAGCACAATTACCAATGCGGTCATTGTGCAAATTAAAACGGTATCAATAAATGGTTCTAATAAGGCTACCACACCTTCGGATGCTGGGTACTTGGTCTTTACGGCTGAATGAGCAATCGCAGCTGATCCTGCACCTGCTTCGTTTGAAAATGCGGCCCGTTTAAATCCAATAATCACCACGCCAACAAATCCACCTATAGTTGCAGATGGAGTAAATGCTTCACTCATAATCAATGCAAAAGCATCACCCAAAAATGCTGCTTTCATACCTATAATAATCAAACAAGCACCTACATATAACACTGCCATAAAAGGGACAATCTTTTCGGTTACTTTGGCAATTCTTTTGATTCCACCGATAATAACAACACCAGTAATCAAAGCCAAAACAATCCCAATCCAAAATCCTGAACTCCCTTGATCTAATTTAAAAAATAACTGAATTTGCGAAGTCGCCTGATTGGACTGAAACGCATTGCCTCCTCCAAAAGACGCCCCAACACATAATATTGCAAACAAAACACCTAAGAATTTACCTAATTTACCATATCCTATTTCATTAAGTCCGCGTCTTAAATAATACATGGGACCTCCGTAAACAGTTCCATTGGCATCTACATCTCTGTATTTTACTCCTAATGTACACTCCACAAATTTAGTTGACATCCCTAATAGACCACAAATTATCATCCAAAAAGTAGCTCCTGGTCCCCCTATACCAATTGCCGCAGCTACCCCAGCAATATTCCCTAAACCAACAGTACCCGATACTGCTGTTGCCAAGGCTTGAAAATGACTTACTTCTCCGTCAGAATTTTCGGATTTAATGGTTTGTACAATATCCCCATCGATTGTATTGACAGTTTCGTGCTCAGGGTCGTTTATAGAAGTATGTGCATCTAACGCGTCGTATTTACCACTAACAATTTGTATAGCTAATGGCATTTTTCGAATATTAATGAACGAAAATGCAATCGTAAAAAATAATGCCCCACAAACCAATAATATTAAAATAAACGGGATTGAAACCGTATCAGAAAATGGTATTGAAAACAAAACTACTTGTTCTGTAAAATCTGCTACAGGCAAAAATAAATCGTTAATTTTTTCGTCTATTCCTTTTTCTGCACCAAAAGTTAAAACGGGTACAAATAACAGTACTAATGTTTTTAAAAATTTCATATTATTTATAGGCATTGTAAATTGTATTATAAATCAAAAACAGAACTCCTTTTTGTATAAATCAAATCTTTTATTTTTATCCAAAATGCCAAAACCAAATAGATTACAAACCAAAGCCCTACTGTCGCAAATGAAAAATAGATGAAAAACAATCGAACACTTGAGGTTCTCATTCCTAATTTATCCGCAAGTCTTGAAGACACTTCAAAACCATTTTTTTCAAAAAAATATCTTAGCTTATTGGATAAGTCTTGTAATGACATCATTGATGTAACGCTTAATTTTCGTAAAAATACAGAAACAGAATAAACATATCCAAATTAGTTTGAATAAACCTTATTTTTTTCGTAAGTTTGATTGCTTTTTAAGATTACTTTAACAGTAAAATTATGATTTCTCAAGTTACTCGAGGTATTAAGATTTCCGTTCTCACATTTTTTGAGGACTCTTTCTACGCAAATCAAAAATTGCAATATGCTTTTTGTTACGAAATTACAATTGAAAACCAAAGCAACACAACTGTACAACTCACTTCTCGCCACTGGGAAATATTCGACTCATTAGATTATACTCGTATTGTAGACGGTGAAGGTGTTATTGGCGAAAAGCCCATCCTACAAGTGGGAGAAAAATACACCTATCGTTCTGGATGTTTGTTATCGTCTCCCTACGGAGCAATGAACGGTTATTTTAACATGGTTGATTTTAATTCCTCCAACCGTTTTAATGTGATTGTACCAACTTTTAAGCTCAATACGGCTTTTGCTTTAAATTAATTTACGGAAAATGAGTTCTCTCACTGTTGCTCTAAGAAATATTTTAATCTCTATTGGGATTATATTTTGTTTCATATTTCCGAATTCTGATCTAAGTGCTAAACATCAAACCCGTTTGGAGTTCAGCACTGAATTTAATAATTCAGAAACCAACAGTACCGAACGTATTTTATTCTTTAAAGTTATCTCTGACATTTCAGACACAACTGACTTTTGTGAAAGTGAAGAAATAAACAACTTTTTTCATTTTCATTTTACAAAAAACAAATCCAATTTAATTTCAATCGCACTAAAATCAACCAATCCTGTTGATTTTCACGACAAAAATAACACCCACAAAAATTCGCTATACGACTTGTATTGCCAGTGGAAAACCGACATTCATTACATCGCTATTGCTTAGATGTAACACTTAACAACCTTCAAATGTTGTCTTAAAATTTACATCATTTTAATTTTTATTAATTCTTTTAATAAAGTATAAGATGTATTCAAAAAACTATTATAATGAAAATAAAGTCATTAACGACTTAAAACTTTATTTACCTACACAAGCTCCTTTAAAAGATTTTATTTCTGAAAATACGTTAGCTCCTTTTCAAGATCAAGATTTTGAAGACGCACTAACTAATGCCTCCCATATATTTGGGTATAAGCTAACGTTAACACTTGAAGAGTTTAGAGCGCAATTCCGCTCAAATCAAATTAACGAAACCGTAATTGAACGTATCATCACCAAACACAAAGGGAGTGAACATATCAATGAATGGAAAAATAATTTACTTACTAAAGATTACGATCAATCTACCAATGCACGAATAGGGCTATTGAGACGGTATTGGAAAGACGAATACCATATTGAATTAGATTTTGAAATACAACCTACACTATTTCGAATTTTATGCAGTTACTTAGATCAAGGAATATCCATTTGGAATTTCCCAGTATGTAAAGGGGGATTTTTAGAGTCTTTGCGCGAAATTGAAAAAAACACCTTTACCAGTTTTTTTAAAACACCGCGAGCAAAACGTTTATTTTTCGACACATCAACGTCTATACAATCTTTGTTAGATTTAATTGTTGGTGACGAATCTTTATATGAGAGGTATTTATTTGATCAACAATTTTCGCATCCTGGTTGGTCTGGAATGGTTGTTTATGTAGAAAACAAACCCGAATCCTTACTCGACACTAAATTTATAACCTTAAAAGAAGTTATCATTTTTGAGTTATTATTAGAAATCGATGCATTGGATTCAAAATTTGGTGAAATCTGGACGCCTTTACACATGCGTATCAAAAATAATCCCACACCTCTTTTTAATCCCGTTCAAAAAACAGAACTTAATGATGTATTGTTTTTATGGCAAGAAGCCTACGAATGGACTTATTTTGATCAAGTTTTAATCGGAATTAAACATTGCTCTACAAAAGAAATAATTCCGAATACAACACCTTCATTTCAATCGATGTTTTGTATTGACGATAGAGAATGTTCTATCAGAAGAAACATTGAACTGGTTGATCCAAATGCGGCAACTTACGGAACAGCTGGATTTTATAATGTTGAATTTTATTTTCAACCTGACTCCAGTAAATTTAATACCAAAGTTGCTCCTGCTCCGATGGATCCTCAGTTTATCATTAAAGAAACTTCCAACTGTGCTAAGAGAAAAAAAGACGCGCATTTTAACAAACACTCACACGATTTAACTTTTGGATGGTTAATCAGCCAAACATTAGGTTTTTGGTCTGCGTTACAGTTAGCTTTAAATATTTTTAGGCCCACTTTAAGCCCTGCAACGAGTTCTTCTTTTAGACACATGGAAAAAACCTCCTCGTTATCTATCGAATTTGATCCTAAAGACCCAAACGAAGGCAATTTACAAGTTGGTTTCACATTAGAACAAATGGCACAACGTACCGAAGGATTGTTACGCAGCATAGGGCTTGTTAATAATTTCGCTCCCCTTGTTTATATATTCGGTCACGGATCAACAAGTGTGAATAATACACATTATGCGGCTTATGGTTGTGGAGCATGTTCTGGTAGACCAGGATCAGTAAATGCTCGCGTTGCTGCCTATATGGCAAACCATCCCGAAGTTCGTAAGATGTTACTCGAAAAAGGTATACACATACCTGTTACAACGCAATTTTTAGGAGGATTACACGACACCTGTAGAGATGAAATTCTTTTTTATGACGAAAAAATTCTAACAGATTTAAATCAATCCAAACACGCAATAAACAAGAAAAATTTAGACATCGCACTTAGTAATAATGCCAAAGAACGGGCCGTTAAATTTGATTTAATTGATATTAAAGCCAATGCTAAAAAAGTACATCAAAAAGTTAAAAAACGTTCTGTTTCATTATTTGAACCGCGTCCCGAATTTACACACATTAATGTGGCACTTTGTGTTGTAGGCGATCGTCAACTCACGCAGAAATTATTTTTAGACCGACGCTCTTTTTTAAACTCATACGACTATAAAATCGATCCAAAAGGAGATTATTTGGTTGGTATCATGAATGCTGTGGCGCCAGTATGTGGTGGTATTAATTTGCAATATTATTTTTCGCGAGTAGATAACCGCCGCTTAGGAGCTGGTTCCAAATTAGCACATAATGTTATGGGATTATTTGGGGTTGCCAACGGAACAGACGGCGATTTACGAACTGGGTTACCCAACCAAATGGTGGATATCCACAGTCCTCGACGTCTGATGTCAATTGTTGAACATTATCCAGAAGTTATCATTGACGCAATTAGCCGAAACCCAAAAACCTATCAGTGGTTTGATAACGAATGGATTCATTTGGCTTGTATTCATCCTGAAAGCAAAGACATTTTAATTTTCAAAAAAGGACAATTTGTACCTTATACACCTCTTGATTGCAAATTGGATACTATTTCCAATTTTGATAGTTTTTTAACCTCTAATCTAGAACCTCATCCGGTTCATTTAATCAACTAAAATATAGCAGTCATGACCACTATCATACAATTTTTAATCTTTTTTCCGATTTTCGGATTTATATTAAGCCTCTTCTTACCTAAAAAACACGAGTCGCTTATTTCTTGGATGGCTTATTTAACTGTAGGAATTCACTTATTTACTTTTCAGACACTCCTAATTTTATGGGCATATCATCATTTTCCGATTATTAATATTAAAGAGTTTGTCTTATTTAAAACACCACATTACGAATTTTATATTGATTTTTATTTCGATCGAGTTACCGCTATTTATGGTACGGTAGGAGCTATTTTAACTTTTTTAGTAACCGTGTACAGCCGCTATTATTTGCATCGTGAAGAAGGATATAAACGTTTTTTTAACACCATTTTATTCTTCTACATTGGATATAATCTTATCGTTTTTTCGGGAAATTTAGAAACGATGTTTATCGGTTGGGAAATTTTAGGTCTATCATCTTTTTTACTCATTGCCTTTTATAGAGATCGATATTTACCCGTTAAAAATGCTCTAAAAGTATTTTCGGTATACCGCATTGGCGATGTGGGTTTGATTTTGGCGATGTGGGCAAGTCATCATCTGTGGAGTGAGAATATTTCCTTTTTAAAACTTCAAAATTATGAAATCGTTCACGATCACTTAAATTCGCACAGTTCAGCTGGATTATTTATTTCTTTTGTAATCTTAATTGCAGCAGCCACTAAATCAGCGCAATTACCATTTTCATCTTGGTTACCCAGAGCCATGGAAGGACCAACACCATCAAGTGCTATTTTTTACGGTTCACTATCGGTGCATTTAGGTTTATTTTTATTGATTCGAACATTTCCCTTTTGGGAACATCAAACCATTATTAGAATTCTTATTGGATTCGTTGGTTTGTCGACAAGCGTAGTAGCCACATTAATTGCTCGAGTACAATCTTCTGTAAAAAGCCAAATTGCATATGCCTCTATGGCACAAATCGGAATCATGTTTATCGAAATTGCTCTTGGCTTAGAAACCATTGCATTAATTCATTTTGCTGGTAATGCTTTTTTAAGAACATATCAACTATTAGTATCCCCGTCTGTTGTGAGTTATTTAATTAAAGAACAATTTTACAACTACGTACCAAAACCTCATACTTTTGAAGATACTTGGCCTAAACGTATTGAATATTCATTGTATATATTAAGTCTTAAAGAATGGAACTTAAACAATTTTATGAGTTTTGTTTTTTGGAATCCATTCAAAAAAATAGGTAAAAAATTAGATTTCTTGACTGTAAAAAGATTGCTATATCTATTTGTGCCTAGTTATGTCATTGCCGTTATTCTATTATACTTAAATATTCATAACAATGAAATTTCTCACGAATATTTACCTGGTTTCTTTTCATTGATTGGGTTACTTCTCGTTTTAAAATCTTTTTCAGAAAGACAAAATCCTTTACTGGCATGGATATTAATCATTGTTTATAATTTTTGGTTGGTGTTGGCTATATTTTACAATGAAAAATTTACGTTAAACGAAGTTTTATTCTACATTAGCGGTATCATTATAGCTGGTGTTGTAGGTACAATTTGTTTGCAAAAACTCAAAAAAATAGAATCTTTTGATCTCAATCAGTTTTATGGACATATTTACGAACATCCCAAGTTTGCTTTGGGGTTTTTAATGGCTTGTTTAGCTCTCATGGCTTTTCCTATTACCCCTACGTTTATAGGTGTCGATTTAATTTTTAGTCATATCCATTCAGATCAAATAGTACTTGCTTTTTCGGCTTGTTTGAGTTTTGTATTGACGGGTATTTCTCTGATTCGTATGTATAGTCGTATTTTTTTAGGTCCGCATTGTAAAACGTATCATTCCACACCCTTTAAATCTTCCTAATTTGTATTTATTCACCTAATTTATATTCCTCTTTATGTATCTATTTATCATTTTAATTTTTGCTTTAGGCTATCTTGCCATTGCAATGGAGCATTCGCTCAAAATTAATAAAGCCGCATCCGCTTTATTTTTAGGAGTTATCATTTGGACATTACTAGTCTTTGGTGGTACAGATTTAATTGGAGACCGTAACTTTAGTCCCGAATGGCTAGACCACCAATTATTCGAACATCTAGGTGAAATATCTGGTATTTTATTTTTCTTATTGGGAGCAATGACCATTGTTGAATTAATTGATATGCACAATGGCTTTGAAATTATCACTTCCAAAATTACAACAACAGACAAACGAAAATTATTATGGATATTAGGATTTGTAACGTTTTTTATGAGTGCAGTTTTAGACAACCTTACCACTTCAATCGTAATGGCTGCCTTACTTAAAAAATTATTAAATGATAAAAATGACATTTGGATATTTGCTAGCATCGTTATTTTGGCGGCAAATGCTGGTGGTGCTTGGTCGCCTATCGGAGATGTGACCACCATTATGCTGTGGATTGGCGGTCAAGTAACAGCGATGAATATCATCATTAAATTACTAATCCCAAGTTTGATTTGTGTATTAATCCCATTACTGTTTTTGTCTAAAAAAGTAAACGGAAATATTACTCCTAAACAATTGGCTGATAGTCATCACCAAGTGGCTACTTCAGAGAAAAATGCTGTTTTTATAATTGGTGTAGGAGCTTTGTTATTTGTGCCTATTTTTAAGACAATAACACACCTCCCTCCATTTATGGGTATCTTACTAGGGTTGAGTGTATTATGGGTATATACCGAGTTAATTCATAAAAACAAAGAAGTAAAAATCAAAGAATCACTTTCAATTGTAAAGGTGTTAGAAAAAATAGATACTTCAAGTATTTTGTTTTTCTTAGGTATTTTAATGGCAGTTGCGGGTTTACAAACTTCAGGTCATTTAAATGATTTGGCTGGTTTACTTAATGATAAAGTGGGTAATATTTGGGCAATTAATACTTTAGTTGGTGTTTTTTCTGCGGTAGTTGATAACGTACCTTTAGTTGCTGGATCAATCGGGATGTATACATTAGACATCTATCCTCAAAATGATTTATTTTGGGAATTATTAGCGTTTTGTGCTGGTACAGGCGGAAGTATCTTAATTATTGGATCTGCTGCCGGTGTAGCCGTAATGGGGATTTTCCATATCGATTTTATTTGGTATCTCAAAAATATCGCGTTATACGCTTTCCTTGGATTCATTGCTGGAATAATAACTTTTTATTTCTGGAGTAACTTTCTTGCAATGGTAATGTAAATCTTGTTTTATCTAGTAAAAAGAAAGTCGTGTCAAAAAATTTGACACGACTTTCTTTTTATCCCTATATCGTTATAGCTATCAAATAATCTCCATTTTTTTCATCAAAAATGTGGCACTTTTGTTTTTACAAATACCATCTCTTAGTTTATAATCAAACGATAAATCATTATTAATTATTTCGACTTCAAAACATTTATTGGTTAAAATATCAGGATAATCGTCGGTGGTTAAACACACTTCCAAATCGTGTGTAGCGATTACACCTATGGTTCCTTTATTAATGCTATTTTTTACAACCCCTATTGTGCCGCTACGTTTGTCGTCTGAATTGGTACCTCTTAAAATTTCGTCTAATAAAACAAAGCAAACCTTTTCTTTTAAAACAGACATGATGTCTTTGAGTCTTTTTACTTCTGCAAAAAAATACGACTCGCTATCATTTAACGAATCCGATAAACGCATCGAAACCAAAACAGGTAATGGATGTATTTCGGCTTTTGTTGCGCAAATGGGAGCACCTATGCATGATAATACCATATTAATTCCTAAAGTACGCAAAAAGGTACTTTTGCCCGACATGTTTGATCCTGTTAAAATCACAAAACGATTGGCGTTGAAATCTATGGTATTGGTTACTCTTTTTTCAGATTGAATCAACGGATGCCCTAAATCGTGCATTGTTATTTTAAATTGGTCATTTAAAATCGGGAAAACAAATTCCGAATTATTATAGGAATAATTTGCCAAACTGTTTAACGCTTCAAATTCGCCAATTACATTTAACCAACTGATGATCTGCTCGGCATGTTCTTCTTTCCAATGTAACAACCTTCGGAGTACGTGAATATGATACAAGAAAAACCCATTAAAAATCACCAATCCTACCACGTTATGAATACTATCCATATCGGCAAACAAACGTGACAACTCTCGAATTTGTTTACTGGCTAAAGTTGATTTATAGGTTAATTTTTTTTGTAATTCGAGTAAGTATTTGCTCTCAAATTTTTCATTTTCGATGGCTTCAATAATTAAACTATACTGTTTAAGGATATCGTGTATTTCTCCTGAATCTTTTATTTCTCTATCAATTTTCTTTTTTTGAGAACCTAACACCATTAAGTTAAGTATAAACAAAACCACTATAATAGTACTATAAACAGCCGCTGATGTATTTAGAAAAAGTATACACATAGTCGCTAACAAAATGGGCGAAGCAAAACTATACAGTTGGATTAATTTAGATGTATTTTTATGATATGTTGTTGCCCAAAAAACTAAGTTATCATACGCAGTTTTAGTGTCTTCGGTTATTTTGGCTAACGCGAGCACATATTGTCTCCAAGAAAATTTATCTGACAATTCTTGTATTGCTTTTTGATTTTCAAGTATGCGATCATTGGGTAATAGTGTTAATAATAATTGTGCTAATTTGGATTTTCCGATGTAAGTTGCAGTTCGGTTTAAGTTTTGGAAAAGTGAATTTTCTCCAAAAATATCCAAATCGTGTGCATAAAAATGCGTGAAATCATTGTAAGACAACCCATTATCAAAAGGTATTTTTTCTCTGTTTAAATAGTGTATTTCTTCTGTGTTAATTTCTATTAATGCTTTTTTTACTTTTATTTCCCAAGCTATTTTTTGGTGTTTTTTCATCAAAAGAATAAATCCCACAAACGACATTAGCATCGATACGATAATCACTACCTCATCTGATTTAAGATAATAATAGCCACTAATCAAAAACGTTACAGCAAACAATAACCGAATCACACTAATCTGATTGTATTTTTTTTTAAATTTTAAGTGAGCTTCGGTATGTACTTGTTTAAAAGTGATGTAGTTTTTCATTCGATTTTTTCATTAAAAAAAGCCATCCCAAACCGGGATAGCTTTTTTGTTTTATTTTTTAAAATATAGCTTAATTCTCAACAACAATCCATTGTCCTCCTGTTAAGTAGGATTCTGCTTTTTTGTATTTCATAGATTGTGTTTCGCCACTTAATACATTTTTGATTGTTACTTGATCGTTACGATTCACTTTTGGGGCATCTCTTACGATGGTTTCGGTAACGGTTTGTTGTTGTGTTTGGTGTGCTTGACTATTTTGATTATTACGTTGCGTGGTATTTTCGACCTCATCTTTAGAGGTTTTATAATTTGATTTTTTTACTATATTGCGAGCTTCTCTAATTTCTGGAGATTCTTGTACGGGAATATTTCCTTTGAATAAAAACGATATAATCTCTTTGTTTATTTGTCCGATACTGGATTTAAACAATTCGTAGGCTTCAAATTTATAGATTAGTAACGGATCTTTTTGCTCATGAACGGCCAACTGAACAGATTGTTTTAATTCGTCCATTTTACGCAAGTGTTTTTTCCACGTATCATCTACAAACGCTAAGGTGATGTTTTTTTCAAAATCTGCTATTAATTGCCTTCCTTCAGACTCAAAAGCTTCTTTTAAATTGGTTACAACGCTCAGCGATTTATTTCCATCAGTAAACGGGACTACAATTCGTTCAAATTGATTGCCTTCGTTTTCAAATACATTTTTTATTACAGGAAAAGCATCACTGGCACTTTTTTCGTTTTTAGCTTTGTATAATTTTAACACAGCCTCATAAACTGTTTGCGTTAATTTATCCGCAGACAATTTTTTAAACTCTTCTTCGGACAAACTTGGTACGTGATTAAAATAGTTAATCATATCTACTTCAAACTCTTTATAATCCTGAAGCTGTTTATTTTTAACTACGATTTCTTCACAGGTATCAAAAATCATATTAGCGATATCAACCTGCAAACGCTCTCCAAATAAAGCGTGACGACGACGCTTGTAAATTACTTCACGTTGCGCATTCATCACATCATCATATTCTAATAAACGCTTACGGGTACCAAAATTATTTTCTTCTACTTTTTTCTGTGCACGTTCGATCGATTTTGTCATCATCGAATGTTGGATTACTTCGCCTTCTTCTAACCCCATTCTATCCATTACCTTAGCTACTCTTTCTGAACCAAATAAACGCATTAAATTATCTTCTAAAGAAACATAAAATTGCGAACTCCCTGGATCTCCCTGACGTCCTGAACGACCTCTTAACTGCCTGTCCACACGTCGTGAATCATGTCTTTCGGTACCAACAATTGCTAAACCTCCTGCTTTTTTAACCTCTTCACTTAACTTAATATCCGTACCACGACCTGCCATATTAGTTGCAATTGTCACAACACCTGCCTTACCTGCTTCTTCAACAATATCAGCTTCTTTTTTATGTAATTTTGCGTTTAACACATTGTGTGCTATGTTTCGCATTTTAAGCATACGACTCAATAATTCGGAAATTTCTACCGAAGTGGTTCCGATTAGTACCGGACGTCCTGCTTGTGATAACTTAACAACATCTTCTATAATCGCGTTGTATTTTTCACGAGTGGTTTTATAGATTAAATCTTCCTTGTCTTGACGTGATATCGGACGGTTGGTTGGTATTTCAACTACGTCTAATTTATAAATTTCCCAAAACTCACCTGCTTCTGTCACTGCTGTACCCGTCATACCTGTTAACTTACTATACATACGGAAATAGTTTTGCAATGTTATGGTTGCAAATGTTTGAGAAGCGGCTTCAATCTTTACGTTTTCTTTGGCTTCGATCGCTTGGTGTAATCCGTCAGAGTAACGTCTTCCGTCCATAATACGACCTGTTTGCTCGTCTACAATCATTACTTTATTATCCATCACAACGTATTCAACATCTTTTTCGAATAGCGTGTAAGCTTTAAGTAATTGATTTAATGTATGAATACGCTCGCTTTTTACTCCAAAATCAGCATACAATTGTTGCCTTTCTTTAGCTTCTTCTTCAATTGGTAGTTTTTTAGCTTCAATTGCAGAAATCGCTGTTCCGATATCGGGTAAAATAAAAAAGTTAGGATCTGTATCTGCCGATATTACCGAAGTTCCGTTTTCGGTTAATTCAACTTGGTTGGTTTTTTCATCAATTGTAAAATATAACGGTTCGTCAACTTTTGGCATCTCACGGTTATTATCTTGCATGTGATAATTTTCCGTTTTTTGAAGTAATTGCTTTACACCTTCTTCACTCAAAAATTTGATTAATGCTTTGTTTTTAGGTAAACCTCTATAGGCTCGAAGTAGTAAGAATCCACCTTGCTTGGTATCTCCTTCTTTAATTAATTTTTTAGCTTCGGCTAAAATGCCTGTAATCATTTGCTTTTGTAAAGCATATAAATTGGCGATTTTAGGCTTAATTTCATTAAATTCGTGTTGGTCTCCGTTTTCTACAGGACCAGAAATAATTAACGGTGTACGCGCATCATCAATCAATACCGAATCAACCTCATCTACAATTGCAAAATTGTGCTTACGTTGTACCAATTCGCCTGGGGTATGCGCCATATTATCACGCAAATAATCAAACCCAAACTCATTGTTTGTTCCGTAAGTGATATCAGCAGCATAAGCATTACGTCGTTCTTGCGAATTTGCAGGATAGTTGTCGATACAGGCAACACTTAATCCGTGAAATTCAAACAAAGGCCCTATCCAACGGCTATCCCGTTTGGCCAAATAATCATTTACCGTTACCAAGTGAACACCATTGCCTGTTAGTGCGTTAAGATATAACGGAAGTGAAGCCACTAAGGTTTTACCCTCACCTGTTTGCATTTCCGAAATTTTGCCTTGATGCATTACAATACCACCGATCAATTGTACATCATAGTGTACCATATCCCAAGTGATTTTTTTACCTGAAGCATCCCAACTGTTCGCCCAAATCGCCTTATCTCCATCAAGAGTAATATTATCTCTATCGGCAGATAATTTTAAATCGTTGGCATTCGCTGTAACGGTTATGCTTTGATTTTCTTTAAAACGTTTTGCAGTTTCTTTTACAACAGCAAAAGCTTCGGGTAAAATTTCGTTTAATTTTTTCTCTGTTAGTTCGTAAGCTTCTTTTTCTAAAAGATCAATCTCTTGATAAATCAATTCTCGCTTATCAATATCAGAAGTCGCTTCTGTTTCTTTTTTCTTTTGTGCAATAAGATCGTCTTTCTCTTGTCTTGCTTTTTGTATTTCTGCTTTAAAATAAATCGTTTTCGCTCTCAATTCATCGTGAGATAAACCGGCTAAACTCGTTTCAAAGGCTTTGATTTTATTTAATATTGGAGAGACTTTACTTACATCTTTTTTAGATTTGTCTCCTACAAATATTTTTATCAGATTATTGATTAAACTCATTAGATTATTTCTTTTTTTAGAGCCGTAAAATTAAGCAAAAAAAAAGCCTCTCGCGAGACTTTTTTAATTCTTTTTGTATTAATATTCGTCCTCATTCCAGAGGTAGTCTTCGTCTGTCGGATAATCCGGCCATATTTCTTCTATCGACTCGTAGTTATCGCCTTCATCCTCTATTGACTGCAGATTTTCCACTACTTCTAATGGAGCACCAGTTCGGATGGAATAGTCAATCAACTCATCTTTGGTAGCAGGCCAAGGGGCATCACTTAAATACGAAGCTAATTCTAATGTCCAGTACATTTTCTTATTATTTTGTTTTGCAAAAGTAATTTTTTAATCCAAAAAAACAAGGAAAACAAGTTGTTTTTTAATCAAAAAACAAAGTTCATTCGCTTTACATTATCTTATCTTTGAGCTCTTTATCAAAAAAAGCTTCTTTTAAATGACTCGTGCTGATTTTTTAAAACACCTAATAAATAAATTTCCTTTTCAGTTAACCGAAAAACAATTGATCTTTTTGCAATTGATGGTTCAATTTTGTTTTTCAGAAAACCAACAAGAAGCGTTTATATTAAAAGGATATGCTGGTACAGGAAAAACAACCTTACTTGCCACATTGGTAGATCAACTAAAGTTAGTTAACCGTAAAGCAGTATTACTCGCACCCACAGGTCGGGCAGCAAAAGTAATCGCGAATTACGCTCAGAAATCGGCTTTTACTATTCATAAAAAAATTTATTTTCCTAAAAAAACCAAAGGTGGCGGAGTGAGTTTCACATTACAACCCAACAAACACGCAAACACCTTATTTATTGTAGATGAAGCCTCGATGATTTCGGATTATTTATCAGATTCAAAAATGTATGAAAATGGATCGTTGCTGGATGATTTGGTTAATTATGTGAGTTCGGGTAAAAATTGTAAATTAATTTTTGTCGGAGATACCGCCCAATTACCTCCTGTTAATCTTACCACAAGTCCAGCATTAGATTACGACTCGCTCGCTTTAGCGTATAATTTAGAAGTCAGTCATATTGAACTCGACGAGGTTATGCGGCAAGAAGAAGCTTCTGGGATTTTATACAACGCAACACGGTTACGTGAATCTTTGGAAGACTATTTTGTAGATTCTTTTCAATTTAAAATATCCAATTACTCCGACGTCATTCGATTAATTGATGGTTTTGAAATCGAAAATGCCATTACCGAAGCCTACTATTCGGTCGGCATTGAAGAAACGGCTATTATTTTGCGATCAAACAAAAGAGCCAATCAATACAACCAACAAATCCGAACCAAAATTTTATCAAAAGAAAGTGATTTAAGTACAGGTGATTTTTTAATGGTTGTGAAAAATAATTATTTCTGGATCAAAGAAGGACCTGATTTTGAAGCTGGTTTTATCGCCAACGGAGATATTATCGAAGTATTAGAAATTTTTAAAATTCAAGAATTATACGGTTTTAATTTTGCTTCAGTAAAAGTACGAATGGTTGATTATCCCAATCAAAAACCTTTTGAAACGATGTTGCTATTAGATACAATAAGTAGTGAATCACCATCATTATCGTATGACGAATCCAATCGTTTGTACCAAGAAGTGATGAAAGATTTTGAAGGTTTAGCGAATTATCGAAAATTTCAAAAAATTAAAGAAAACCCGCATTTTAATGCCTTACAAGTAAAATTTTCGTACGCCATGACGTGTCATAAATCACAAGGAGGACAGTGGCACACCGTGTTTATAGAACATCCGTATTTACCTAATGGCGTAGATAAAGAATACATCAGATGGTTATACACCGCCGTAACGCGCGCCAAAGAAAAAGTATATTTAATAGGCTTTAACGATGCTTTTTTTGATTAAAAGGTCAGAATTTCACAAACTGTATAGGTTAAAAAATTATCCCTCATCATTTTTATCATAACCTTCATAATAATATGACTGCTCAATTCCTTTAAAAATAATTTCCCTGTTATCAACTTCGTCTGTTAGATTTTCTTTTAACAGAGTTCTTAATTCTAAGCTATTAATCGGGCTTCTTTCCATTGACTGTAAGTACAGAATTTTATCCACAAACTGCCAATTAACAACTTTGTTAAGTCTGCTTTTTAAAATCATATCCAACCATATTCGCATAGATCGACCATTACCTTCCATAAAAGGATGAGCGATATTCATTTCGATATATTTTTCTATAATTTCCTCAAAACTATTTTCTGGCATTTGCTCAATTTTTATTAAAATTTCATTGAGGTATAATGCGTTTGCAAATCTAAAACCACCTTTTGATATGTTGAGTTTTCTTATCTCTCCTGCGAAATCATATAAATCATTAAATAAATAGCGATGAATTTCGCTGAGACCTTTGGTCGTACCAATTTCTATTTTTTGAATGTCATTAGATTCAAACAATCGGTATGCGTTTTCTAAACTATTCTTATCAATATTTTTCATATAGATTAGGCACTAAATTAAGTCTGTTACAAACATAATTTAAATGAACGAAAGATTATTATTAGATCGTGAAATTCTTAGATATTTAGGTTTGTAGATTACGTGCAATATACTCGCAACAAAGTTGTTACGAGTGTCTTGCTCGTTTATTCAGTGCCTTTATACACATCGTTTTATTTTTAATTTCTAGAAACAATATCCATTTTCATCAACAACCTTTTTAGCAATTGCTTCTCTTAAAGCAATTGGGTTTGGATTGTTTGCATATTTGGTAAAGCGTTTTAAACCCATGAGCATCATGCGTTGTTCGTCGCCTTCCGATAACGAACAAATACTTTCTTTTCCTTTTTGAATTACTGTGTCAACTGTATTGTATAAATACAATTGAGACATGGCTATCTGCTCTTGTACTGCCGAAGCACCTTGTTGTAAGGCCAATTTTTCGGTACGTAGTATAGCCGATTCTGCCATATAAATTTCAATAATAATATCTGCAACGGCTAATAATAATTGTTGGTGGGAATCTAAGTCCATTCCATATTTTTTAACGGCTGAACCTGTAACCATAAAAAACACTTTTTTCAATTTGGCAATCATTTCTTTTTCTTCCGAAAATAAAATAGAATAATCAGGCGTATCAAACGAAGGTATACCAAACAACTCCTCGCCTACTTTAGTCGCTGGCCCTAATAAATCCAACTCGCCTTTCATGGCTTTTTTGATTAACATACCTACCGACAACATGCGATTAATTTCGTTGGTTCCCTCGTAAATACGGGTGATACGCGCATCACGCCAAGCACTTTCCATAGGCGTATCTTCGGAAAAACCCATTCCACCAAAAATCTGAATGCCTTCGTCGGAACAATTTTGAACATCTTCCGAGGCCGCTACTTTTAATAACGAACATTCTACCGCATATTCTTCTACCCCTTTTAGTTCTGCCTCTTGATGAGACATTCCTTGTTGCATATAGGTTTCTATTTGGTTTTCAATGTCTTTTGCTACTCGATAACACGCCGATTCTACTACATAACAATTGGTAGACATTTCGGCCAGTTTAGACCGTATGGCTCCAAATTGCGCAATTGGTGTATTAAATTGTTTACGCTCGTTGGCATATTGAGTCGATATGGTAATCAGTCTACGTTGTACATCCATACAGGCCACAGCTAATTTAGCCCGCCCAATGTTTAAAGAATTCATGGCTATTTTAAAACCATTTCCTCTTTCAGACAACATATTTTCCACTGGCACTATAGTTTCGCTAAAAAACACTTGTCGAGTAGACGACGAACGAATACCTAATTTATGCTCTTCTTCTCCGAAAGTAATTCCGTTTTTAGGATCATTTTCCACAATAAATCCTGTGATATTTTTATCGTCACCAATTCTGGCAAACACAATAAACACACTACAAAATCCTGCATTAGAAATCCACATTTTTTGTCCCGATATTTTATAATGTGTACCATCATCGGACAAAACCGCTTTTGTTTTTCCCGAATTGGCATCTGATCCCGCACCAGGCTCAGTTAAGCAATACGCTCCAAACCATTCGCCAGAAGCTAACTTGGGTACGTATTTTTGTTTTTGAGCCTCGTTTCCATATAATAAAATAGGCATGGTTCCAATTCCTGTGTGTGCCCCAAAAGCAGTCGCAAACGACCCTGTTGCTCCAGAAATGTAATCGCACACTAACATAGTAGACACAAATCCCATTCCCATTCCGCCGTATTCAGTAGGTACAGCTACGCCTAACAAACCGAGTTCGGCTACTTTGTGCATGGTTTCTACCGTTAAGGCGTAATCTTTATTTTCAAATCTGTTTTTATTTGGCCATACTTCCCTATCAATAAAATCTGTCACCGCCTCCTTCATCATCAGTTGTTCTTCCGAAAATTCTTCCGGAATAAAAACATGCTCACATTTTGTTTCTTTAATTAGGAATTCTCCTCCTTTAGTGATTTCGTTCATGACTATATTATTTAGAGGTTAGTAGTATAAATTTATATCATTTCAAATATTCCTGCTGTTCCTTGTCCAGTTCCGACACACATGGTTACCATACCGTACTTGTTGCCACGGCGTTTCATCTCGTCAAATAATTGCACCGATAATTTTGCACCTGTACAACCTAATGGATGTCCTAAGGCAATAGCTCCACCGTTTACGTTTACAATGTCAGGATTTAAATTTAATTCTCGGATTACAGCTAATGACTGAGAAGCAAAAGCTTCGTTCAATTCAATTAATTGAATATCATTTAAGGTTAATCCTGCTTGTTTTATGGCTTTAGGAATGGCTTTTACAGGACCAATTCCCATAATGCGTGGCTCTACTCCTGCGGAAGCAAAATTGACTAAACGCGCGATAGGCTCTAAGTTTAGTTCTTTAACCATTTCTTCCGACATGATTAAAACAAAAGCGGCTCCATCACTCATTTGGGACGAGTTTCCTGCGGTTACACTACCGCCTTCCGCAAATACAGGTCGTAAGGTGCTTAACACTTGCGTAGAAGTTCCTGCTCGTGGCCCTTCGTCTTTATTGACTACATATGATTTGGTTTCCTTTTTTCCTTTTGCATTCACAAAGGTTTCTTCAATAGTAATCGGGACAATTTGTTTATCGAATTTACCTTCAGCTTGTGCTTTTAACGCTTTTTCATGCGATTGAAAAGCAAACTCATCTTGATCCTCGCGTGATACTTTAAATTGATTGGCAACCGCCTCGGCCGTTAATCCCATGCCCCAATAATAATCTTCATTCCCTGCTTTTGCTAAAGCATAATCAGGCGAAGGCTTGTACCCTCCCATCGGGATAAAACTCATACTTTCGGCACCACCTGCAATAATACAATGTGCCATACCCGATTGTATTTTAGCCGTCGCCATACCAATGGTTTCTAATCCTGAAGCGCAATATCTATTAACGGTTACGCCTGGTACATCTTCTATTTTCAATCCCATTAACGAGATTAAACGTCCCATATTTAATCCTTGTTCCGCTTCGGGCATTGCATTACCGACCATTACATCATCAATGCGGGTTTTATCAAAATCAGGCAATTCATTCATCATGTACTGAATGGTTTCTGCCGCTAATTCATCGGGTCTTTTAAATCGAAATAATCCTTTGGGCGCTTTTCCAACGGCTGTTCTGTAGGCTTTAACTATATAGGCTGTTTTCATGATTTTAGATGTGAGATGTGAGACAATAGATGTTAGATTTTAGAATAAATCACAAATCTTATATCTGTTTACGACTTGACTAAGAGACATGCTTTTTTTGCTGAACCGCTGTAATTACAAATTTTCATTGCCTTATGTTATTTAATTCGTTTTCCAATAATGTTTTTGCACTCTGTTCTGAAGTGGATAGCACACCATTCAGTATATTATTATTTTCATAAGGGTCATTTATCAAATTATACATTTCATTACCAGAATTTTTAATTAATAATTTGTATGTGCCATTACTAATCGTCCACAACTCATCAGTTCCGTCTTTTAGTTCTGAATATTGATAATTCCGAATACTGCTAGATTGAGAAAATAAAGACTTAAAACTTTTACTATCTTGATACTCATTTACATTCACACCTGCAATTTGGGCAATAGTTGCAAAGAGGTCAGTTCCTGATAATAACTGATTGTCTGTTCCAGTTCTGGAAACACCTTTTCCTGAAACAAACAAAGGCGTGTTTATACCGCCTTGATATAAGGTGTTTTTTACTTTTGTATTTGAATATGGACTTTGAGCTACAAGATTTGTTGTGCCATTATCTCCCATAAAAATAATAACTGTGTTATCTTTTTCATCAGCTGGAATACTTGACAAAAAACGTCCAATTTGATAATCCATCGCTTCTATAGAAGCCATAAAATAAGGAGTTGCATCCATAACATTAGTGTATGTAGGCAAGTTTCCTTGACTATGCATATTACTTGGCGGAACGTGAAATGGTGTGTGTGGAGCATTGTAAGCTAACCAAAGAAACCAAGGTTTACTTTGAGTGTTTACCCAATTAATAGCTAAATCTGTAAATTTTTCTGTTATGTATGTTGTTTGCTGACTGCTTGCGCCATCTTCTGTGAGTTGCCATTGATAATAGTCATCTACTGCACCACGAATTAATCCTGCGTAATAATCAATACCAAAAGTTTCAGGATTAAAGCCAGTACTATTTCCAGAAAGATGCCATTTACCAACTACTGCGGTTGCATATTTATTACCTGTATTAATATTTATATATTTTTGAAGCACTGTTTCTGAAGGGTTTAATATATCTCCAACTCCTTTCACACCTGTATGAAAACCATATTTACCTGTAATGATAGAAGATCTGGTAGGTGTACAGGTAGGATTAACCCAAAAATTAGTAAATAGTAAACCTTTACTTCTAATTGCATCAATATTAGGAGTGTTTGGTTTTATACTTCCTTCTTGATAGCCTTTTATAGCATCTTTTCCCAAGTCATCAGCAATAATCAGAAGAATGTTTGGTGTACTTGTACTTGTTGTTGGATAAACCACAACAATTTCTTTTTCATTTGAACAAGAAAACAACAAAAAGGCAAGAATAGGAGTTACGAATAAATATCTTAGTGTAGTCATATTTTTTTAATTATTATTGAGGATTCCCTTTGTAACAACCAATATTATATGGAAAATCATAGGTCCAATGATAATGATAAATATTAACCATTTGACCATCCCACATTACAGGATGTTTATGCCCATGACATTCGTCTAAATCTGCTGATTTTAATAACTCTCCATTTTCTCCATAAGGACCATAAATTCCAAAACCATCTAGCATGTATCCCATAAGAGCTGAATGACCAGAAGTTTGCGGATGAATATGGTCTTGTAAATCTTTTGATGGGTAATGATAATGATATCTTTCTGTCCCATCTGTATGACCTCCAAATCTATCTAACATTTCGTGTGCAGCCGCATCGGTGCCAAGTGTTGAAGCTCCATGGTAAATTGCACTACCCGTTAAGGAATAACCTGCAGGACCAAATCCTACACAAGATTTTGTCGCAGCTTCTTGCGGTAATGCAGGAATTGTAAAACTTAAAGGTTGAGGAGAAATAATATTGGGATTTTTATCATAGTTCCACGCAGTTGTGCCTTGAGCAATTGGAAAAACACCCGTTGGATGATTTGGCAAACCATTGCCTGTTAATACTCGATTGCCATTGCCATCCAATATAATTTTAAATTCAGAAACCCAAATTACATTCCCAGCAACTTGTGGTTTTCTGGTATAATCCCAAGTCCCATCAGAATTTGTCCAATCTTTGGCGTTATTTGCTCCAGCACCATCAACAGGAAGACCACAAAGCCATAACGAAAGAAAATCAGGGTTTGGATTGCCTTGATTTCTAACTAAAATTTTATAAGGTGAGACACCTCCTAATGGTAATTTAGTTAAGTCTGGTGTCTCAGGTGAAGGGGTTAAAATATTTTCCGCTTCAGATTTACTACAACTAGAAATTGTAAAAATTGAAAATACAAGAATGAGAAAATTTGCTACAAACATTGTTTTAATTTTTTTCATGATATTCTATTTTTATGATTACCTCTATATTTGACTATCATCTTTATTATTAAAGGTTTAATTTTGAATTGTTGGCTTTTTTAAAATTGGTTACAACTAGCATCTAAAATCTAATTTCTAAGTGGTTTCCCCTTCGTTAACATATACTGAATTCTTTCCAACGTTTTTCTTTCGGTGCAAAGCGATAAAAAAGCTTCTCTTTCTAAGTCCAATAAATATTGTTCGCTTACTAATGTAGCTTCGGATAAATCGCCTCCTGCCATTACATACGCTAATTTATTGGCCATTTTTTTATCGTGTTCAGATATGTAATTACCCGCCACCATTTGGTCGGTTCCTACGTAAAACATACCTAAAGCTTGTTTCCCTAATACTTTTACGTCTTTTCTTCGGATTGGTTGTGTATAACCTGCTTCAGCTAACAACAACGCTTGTTTTTTGGCTTCGGCTATTTGACGATCTTTATTCACCACTACAATATCTTTTCCGTATTGTAAAATTCCCATATCAAATGCTTCGTGTGCCGAAGTGGATACTTTTCCCATGGCAATGGTTAAAAAATATTCTTGTAACGTATTTAATTCTACATCGTTTTTACGGAACAAATCCGAGGCACGTAACGCCATTTCTTTAGTTCCGCCGCCACCAGGAATTAGTCCTACACCAAATTCTACTAAACCAATATACGTTTCGGCAGCAGCAACTACTCTATCGGCATGTAAACTCATTTCGCAAGCACCACCAAATGATATTCCATGAGGCGCTACCACTAATGGAATTCCAGAATAACGCACGCGCATCATAGTGTCTTGAAATGCTTTGATAGCCATATTTAACTCGTCGTATTCTTGTTCTGCTGCCATCATAAAAATCAAAGCTAAATTAGCCCCATATGAAAAATTAGCAGATTGATTTCCAATTACTAATCCTTGGTATTGATTTTCAGCCAAGTCAATCGCCTTGTTTATCCCTTGAATTACATCACCTCCGATGGTATTCATTTTTGATTGAAATTCCACATTCAAAATGCCATCTCCTAAATCTTGAATGATCACGCCACTATTACTCCATACTTTTTTACTCTCACGAATATTATTTAAAATAATAAAGGAATCTTGTCCCGGTATTTTGATTTGTTTTTTTGAAGAAATATCATAGTAATGCGTAGCTCCTTCATTTACGGTATAAAATTTTGTATTACCCAAAGCAACCATTTCGGTTACCCATATTGCTGGAGAAAAGCCCTCTGCTTTAATGAGTTCAATGCCTTTTTCAACTCCAATAGCGTCCCAAATTTCAAACGGACCATTTTCCCAGCCAAAACCCGCTTTCATAGCGTCGTCTATTTTATAAAAATCATTTGAAATTTCAGGCACTCGATTAGACACATAAGCAAAAAGCGCCGCAAAACTCTTTCGGTAAAATTCACCCGCCTTATCGGTTCCTTTTATTAATACTTTAAAACGATGAATTGGTTTTTCTATCGTTTTGGTCATTTCTAACGTAGTAAATGACACTTTTTTTTGTGGGTTATACGCTAAGGTTTCTAAATTTAATGACAGAATTTCTTTATCTACTTTTTTATAAAATCCTTGTGCTGTTTTACTGCCTAACCATTTATTCTCGATCATTTTGGCAATAAAATCAGGTAATTTAAATAATTCATGAGCTTCATCTGTTGGGCAATGCTCATAAATTCCATTAGCCACATGCACGAGTGTATCTAAACCAACTACATCTACTGTACGAAAAGTTGCGGATTTAGGACGACCAATAACAGGCCCTGTTAATTTGTCTACTTCTTCAACAGTTAGTCCTAATTCTTTTACTAAATGAAACAAACTTTGAATGCCAAAAATCCCAATTCTGTTTCCGATAAAAGCAGGCGTGTCCTTAGCCACCACAGATGTTTTTCCTAAAAACTTTTCGCCGTATTCATTCAAAAAATCTAATACTTCACTTGATGTTTTTGGTCCTGGAATAATTTCAAATAATTTTAAATATCGGGCAGGATTAAAAAAATGTGTACCACAAAAATGTTTTTGAAAATCTTCACTTCTGCCTTCACTCATAAACTGAATCGGAATTCCAGAAGTATTTGATGTAATCAATGTTCCCGGCTTACGGTATTTCTCAATTTGTTCAAAAACTGATTTTTTAATATCTAGTCGCTCTACAACCACTTCAATAATCCAATCAACTTCAGATATTTTAGACATATCATCTGTTGTATTTCCAGTAATTATTCTAGCGGCAAATTTTTGATGGTAAATTGGAGAAGGCTTTGATTTTAACGCATTAGACAAATGCTCATTTACAATTCTGTTTCGAACTAATTTATTTTCTAGAGTCAATCCTTTTTTAACTTCCACATCTGTCAGTTCTTTAGGCATAATATCCAACAACAACACTTCTACTCCTATATTGGCAAAATGACACGCAATTCCTGAGCCCATAATTCCTGAGCCAACAACAGCTACTTTTTTAATTATTCTCTTTTCCATAGATTTTGTTATTACTCTGGTGTTATACAAAAAAAACCTTACTTATAAATTTTCTTCTCGGTAATCAACGTATTGATATCTGAAATTACTTCTAGAAAAATCGCGATTTTTTCGGCATCTATATTTTCTCTTACAGCAATCTCAAACTGCATAACGCCTTCTCTTGCAATATCTCTTTTTTCTTTTCCTAATGCGGTGAGATAAACCAAAACACCTCTACCGTCATTCGGATTCTTTTCACGGTAAATCAACCCTTTTTCTTCCATCGTCTTGAGTGTACGAGTCAAACTTGTTGATTCAATTCCCATTTTGGGACCTAAAGAAGTTGAAGGAGTTCCTTCCTTATCTATGCTTAATAAAACAAAGCCAACCGACATCGAGCCTCCTTTTTTTGCAGCTTCTTCATTATACGTTCTCGACAAGGCTTGCCATGTGGCTCGTAAATAAAAATCTATTGTTTTAGTTTTCATTGTGAAGGGTGTTTACCCAAATATAAACAAAAAAGGGTTACTATGACACGCATAGTAACCCTTTTTTAAATTATTTATTCTAACTCTTTTACGCCTGTCCTGCTGGACCAAAGTTTAAAGGTGAAATCATCGAATCATCTGAGTCTTTAATCTCTCCAAAACTTTTTTCAAAACGGTGTACATTATCCTCTAACGCTTTTATCAATCGTTTTGCGTGTTGTGGTGTTAAAATAATTCTTGATTTTACATTCGCTTTAGGCGCTCCAGGCATAATGCTTACAAAATCTACTACAAATTCGGATGATGAATGGTTGATTATTGCCAGATTGGAATAAATTCCTTCCGCAATTTTTTCATCTAATTCTATATTAATTTGTCCTGATTTAGCCTTTGAATCACTCATTGCTTTTTATTTAAAATGTGGCAACTTGTTCTTTTGACAAAAACATCTCTTCATATTCTTGTTTTGAACCTACAATAATATCATTGTAATCTCTCATACCCGTTCCTGCAGGAATACGATGTCCTACAATTACATTTTCTTTCAATCCTGACAAATCATCAATTTTACCAGCTATAGCTGCCTCATTTAACACTTTAGTTGTCTCTTGGAAAGAAGCAGCTGAGATAAATGATTTGGTTTGAAGAGAAGCTCTAGTAATCCCTTGTAAAATAGGTGTTGCTGTTGCTAAATTAATATCTCTTACTTCTACCAATTGTTTATCATTACGTTTTAACAATGAATTTTCGTCTCTTAATTCTCTTGATGAAATTAACTGACCTTCCTTTAATGTTGAAGAGTCGCCTGGATTAACCACGTACTTCATTCCGAACAATTGATCATTTTCATTGATAAAATCAATAGTATGAATTAATTGGTCTTCTAAGAATAAGGTATCTCCTGGATCTTCAATTCTTACTTTACGCATCATTTGACGAATAACTACCTCAAAGTGTTTATCGTTAATTTTCACCCCTTGTAAACGATATACTTCTTGAATTTCGTTTACTAAATACTGCTGTACAGCAGAAGGTCCTTGAATTCTTAAAATATCTAAAGGTGTAATCGCACCGAATGATAATGGAGTACCCGCCTTAACGAAATCATTTTCTTGTACCAAAATTTGATTCGATAACTTAACTAAGTATTTTCTTTCTACATCAAATTTTGAACGTACAATAATCTCTCGATTACCTCTTTTTACTTTACCTAATTCTACCACACCATCAATTTCAGAAACTACTGCTGGGTTAGATGGGTTACGTGCTTCTAATAATTCGGTAATACGTGGTAAACCTCCTGTAATATCCGCCGCTTTTCCTGATCTTCGTGGTATTTTTACTAAAATTTTACCCGCCTTAATATTTTCACCGTCTTCTACAATTAAGTGAGCGCCTACAGGTAAGTTGTATGATCGTATTAATTCTCCTTTTTTACCGTAAACTTTTAGGGTCGGTACTAATTTTTTACCACGAGATTCTGAAATTACTTTTTCTTGGAATCCTGTTTGCTCATCAGCTTCTACAATATAAGAAAGTCCTTGTTCGATATCCTCATACTCAATTTTACCATCAAATTCTGAAATTACAACAGCGTTAAACGGATCCCATTTACAAATAACAGTACCTTTTTCTACCACTTGTCCATCTTTAACAAAAAGATGTGAACCATAAGGTAGGTTATGTGAATTTAAAGTAATCCCTGTTTTAACATCAACTAATTTTAATTCCGTTGAACGAGAAACTATAATTTCTACTGTTTCGCCTTCTTCATTTTTAGACTGAACTGTTTTTAAATCCTCTATTTCAATCTTTCCAGCGAATTTAGTAACGATACTTGAATCTTCTGAAATATTACCCGCAATACCCCCAACGTGGAACGTACGTAAGGTCAACTGTGTACCTGGTTCCCCAATAGACTGTGCTGCAATAACACCTACAGCTTCTCCTTTTTGAACCATTTTACCAGTTGCTAAACTTCTACCGTAACATTGTGCACAAATACCTTTTTGTGCTTCACATGTCAATGGTGAACGAACCTCTACTTTTTCAATAGGAGATTCGTCAATTAGCGTAGCTAATGCATGTGTAATTTCTGCACCTGCCTCGCCAATCACCTCTCCATTTAAAGGATTTATTAAATCTGTTAACAATACACGGCCTAATATTCTTTCTTTTAAAGACTCTACAATCTCTTCATTTTTCTTTAAAGCTGTTACCTCTAAACCTCTTAATGTACCACAGTCTTCGATATTTACAATAACATCTTGTGATACATCATGTAAACGACGTGTTAAGTAACCCGCATCTGCAGTTTTTAAAGCGGTATCGGCAAGACCTTTACGCGCACCGTGCGTAGAGATAAAATACTCCAAAATCGATAATCCTTCTTTAAAGTTAGAAAGAATTGGATTTTCAATAATTTCACCACCACCAGCAGTTGATTTTTTAGGCTTTGCCATCAAACCACGCATACCTGTTAACTGACGTATTTGCTCTTTCGAACCCCTTGCACCAGAATCCAACATCATGTATACCGAGTTAAATCCTTGTTGATCTTCTCGAATACGCTTCATTGATAATTCAGTCAAAACTGCATTCGTAGAAGTCCAGATATCAATTACTTGATTATATCTTTCGTTGTTGGTAATAAGTCCCATGTTATAATTCATGGTTACCGTATCTACTTGCTCATTAGCATCTGCTATTAATTTTGGCTTTTCTTCTGGGATAACGATATCTCCTAAACTAAACGACAAACCTCCTTTAAATGCAAATTTGAATCCCATATTTTTGATGTTATCCAAAAATGCTGCAGTGGTAGGTACGTCTGTAACTTCTAAAATATCACCGATAATGTCTCTTAAATTTTTCTTAGTCAAAATTTCGTTGATATAACCTGCTTTTTCAGGAACTACTTCATTAAATAAAACCCTTCCAGTTGTAGATTTTATTATTTTATATACTAACTCTCCTTTGTCATTAAAGTCTTTTGCTCTGATTTTAATAGAAGCATTAATATCTAAACGCCCTTCGTTAAAAGCTATATTTACTTCTTCCGCAGAATAAAAAGTTAAACCTTCTCCTTTAATTTTCATTTCAGGAGTTGACAAACGCTCTTTAGTCATGTAATACAATCCCAAAACCATGTCTTGAGATGGTACCGTGATCGGAGATCCATTTGCTGGATTAAGAATATTATGTGACGCTAACATCAATAGTTGGGACTCCAAAATAGCTTCTGGTCCTAACGGCAAGTGAACTGCCATTTGATCCCCATCAAAATCCGCATTAAATGCCGTACAAACTAATGGGTGCAATTGAATTGCTTTTCCTTCTATTAACTTTGGCTGAAATGCTTGTATACCTAAACGGTGCAAAGTAGGAGCACGATTCAGTAATACAGGATGTCCTTTAATAATATTTTCAAGAATATCCCAAACAACAGGTTCTTTTTTATCGATTATTTTTTTTGCAGACTTAACTGTTTTTACAATTCCACGCTCAATTAATTTACGAACGATAAATGGTTTGTATAGTTCAGCTGCCATATCTTTTGGCAAACCACATTCAAACAATTTCATTTCTGGTCCAACAACAATTACCGAACGAGCCGAATAATCCACACGTTTTCCTAATAAATTTTGACGGAAACGACCTTGTTTTCCTTTTAATGAATCTGATAATGATTTTAACGGTCGAGCAGATTCTGTTTTAACAGAAGATGCTTTACGTGTATTATCGAATAATGAATCAACCGACTCTTGAAGCATACGTTTTTCATTACGTAAAATCACTTCTGGAGCTTTAATATCAACCAAACGCTTTAAACGATTGTTTCTGATGATTACTCTTCGGTACAAATCGTTCAAATCTGAAGTTGCAAAACGCCCACCATCTAAAGGCACTAATGGTCTTAGTTCTGGTGGAATAACTGGTATTACTTTTAGAATCATCCATTCTGGACGATTTTCTCTGTTTTTATTAGATTCTTTTATTGACTCAACTACTTGAAGTCTCTTTAAAGCTTCTGTTTTACGTTGTTTAGACGATTCATTGTTTGCCGCAGCACGCAACTCATAAGATAATTGTTCTAAATCAATTCTTGACAACAATTCAATCAAACATTCTGCACCCATTTTGGCAATAAATTTATTTGGATCACTATCCTCCAAATACATATTCTCCATAGGTAAAGAATCTAAAATATTTAGATACTCTTCTTCTGTTAAAAAGTCTAATTTTTGTAATTCGTCGCCATCCGCATTTTTTGCAATACCCGCCTGAATCACCACATATCGCTCGTAATAAATGATCATATCTAATTTCTTAGATGATAATCCTAATAGATATCCTATTTTATTTGGTAATGAACGGAAATACCAAATATGAGCTACTGGTACAACCAAATTGATGTGACCTACTCTATCTCTACGAACTTTTTTCTCCGTTACTTCAACACCACATCGATCACAAACGATACCTTTGTATCGAATTCTTTTGTATTTTCCGCAAGCACATTCGTAGTCTTTAACAGGTCCAAAAATACGCTCACAAAACAAACCGTCACGTTCAGGACGGTGTGTTCTATAGTTAATCGTTTCTGGCTTTAATACCTCACCTCTTGACTCTGCTAATATAGATTCGGGCGAAGCTAAACCAATAGTTATTTTGCTAAACTTCTTTTGAGTAACATTCTCGTTAATTCTAGCCATAATATATTAAGTAATATAGAATTATTTTATTTGAAAAGTGGGAGTGATAAATCACTCCCGTAAAAACACTATTAGTCTTCTAAACGAACATCTAGTGATAGACCTTTTAACTCATGCATCAACACGTTGAAAGATTCTGGCAAGCCCGGTTCAGGCATTGTTTCTCCTTTAACAATTGCTTCATAGGTTTTAGCTCTACCATTAACATCATCTGATTTAACTGTTAAAATCTCGCGTAATGTACTTGATGCTCCGTAAGCCTCTAAAGCCCAAACTTCCATCTCTCCAAAACGTTGACCTCCAAATTGAGCTTTACCTCCTAATGGTTGTTGTGTAATCAATGAGTACGGTCCTATAGAACGGGTATGCATTTTATCATCCACCATATGTCCTAATTTCAACATATAAATTACACCAACTGTAGCTTTTTGGTCAAATCGCTCTCCAGTTCCTCCATCATATAAATAAGTATGACCAAATCTAGGAATTCCAGCTTCGTCAGTAAATTCGTTTATTTGGTCTAGAGTTGCCCCATCAAAAATTGGAGTAGCAAACTTTTTGCCTAATTTTTGACCTGCCCATCCTAAAACAGTCTCATAAATCTGACCAATGTTCATACGAGAAGGTACCCCTAATGGATTTAATACGATATCTACAGGTGTTCCGTCTTCCAAGAAAGGCATTTCTTCCTGACGAACTATTCGTGCAACAATACCTTTGTTACCGTGACGTCCTGCCATTTTATCTCCAACTTTTAGTTTACGTTTTTTAGCTACATAAACTTTAGCTAATTTGATAATCCCCACTGGTAATTCGTCTCCTACCGAAATAGTAAATTTCTCACGACGTAATGCCCCTTGTAAATCATTCAATTTGATTTTATAATTGTGAATAATATCATCTATCATTCCGTTTATCAAATCATCTGTAGTCCAAACACAATTGTTTAAGTGAGCAAAATCCTCCACAGAATTTAACATCTTTTGAGTGAATTTTTTCCCTTTTGGAAAAACTTCTTCACCCAAATCATTTAAAACTCCTTGAGATGTTTTACCAACTACAATAGCTGTTAATTTTTCAATTAAAACGTCTTTTAACTCGTTAAACTTGATTTCAAATTGGTTTTCAACCGCTGCTAACTCTTCTTTTTCTTTGGTTTTCTTACGCTTATCTTTAACAGCTCTTGTGAATAATTTTTTATTAATTACAACACCTCGTAATGATGGTGATGCTTTTAATGAAGCATCCTTTACGTCTCCTGCTTTGTCTCCAAAAATAGCTCTTAATAATTTTTCCTCTGGAGTCGGATCTGATTCTCCCTTAGGCGTTATCTTTCCTATTAAAATATCGCCAGGTTTAACCTCTGCTCCAATTCGGATCATTCCATTTTCATCCAAATCTTTGGTCGCCTCTTCACTAACGTTTGGTATGTCATTCGTTAACTCTTCAACCCCTAATTTAGTATCTCTAACCTCTAAAGAATAATCATCAATATGTATTGATGTGAAAATATCATCACGAACTACTTTCTCAGAAATTACAATTGCATCCTCAAAATTATACCCTTTCCAAGGCATAAACGCAACTTTCATGTTACGACCTAACGCCAATTCTCCATTTTGAGTTGCATAACCTTCGCATAAAACTTGACCAAGAGAAACTCTGTCTCCTTTACGAACAATCGGTTTTAAGTTAATGTTTGAGCTTTGGTTCGTTTTTCTAAACTTAATTAAACTATATGTTTTCTCATCAGAATCAAAACTAACAGCAGCTTCTCTTTCTGAACGATCATATTTTATAACAATTTTGATTGAATCTACGTATGTTACAACTCCTTCGCCTTCAGCATTAATTAACACTCTCGAATCCGAAGCAACTTGTCTTTCCAAGCCAGTCCCAACAATTGGAGCTTCAGGACGTAATAATGGTAATGCCTGACGCATCATGTTAGATCCCATCAAGGCTCTATTTGCATCATCATGCTCCAAAAATGGAATTAAAGACGCCGAAATCGAAGCAATTTGATTTGGTGCAACGTCTGTATAATTAATCACACCTGGATCTACTACAGGGAAATCCCCCTCTTCACGAGCAATAACTTTCTCTGATAGTATTTTACCATTATCATCACAAGGAATATTTGCTTGCGCAATCATTTTCCCCTCTTCTTCTTCAGCACTTAAATAAATAGGTGCATCATTTAAATTAACAACTCCATTTTCAGCCTTACGATAAGGTGTTTCGATGAATCCCATTCCGTTCACCTTGGCATATACACTTAAAGAAGAAATCAAACCAATATTTGGTCCCTCAGGCGTTTCAATTGGACATAAACGTCCATAGTGCGTATAGTGTACGTCACGAACCTCAAATCCTGCACGTTCTCTTGATAAACCACCTGGTCCTAAAGCGGACAACCTTCTTTTATGTGTGATTTCGGCCAATGGATTGGTTTGATCCATAAACTGAGACAACTGGTTCGTTCCGAAAAACGAATTAATCACTGAAGAAACCGTTTTTGCGTTAATCAAATCGATTGGTGTAAAAACTTCGTTATCCCGAACATTCATTCTTTCACGAATCGTACGCGCCATACGAGATAAACCAACCCCAAATTGAGATGACAATTGTTCTCCTACAGTACGTACACGTCTATTGGACAAGTGATCGATATCATCAATCTCTTCTTTAGAGTTGATTAACTGTATCAAAAACTTAACAATAGTAATAATATCTTCTTTGGTTAAAACTTGACTTGTTACAGACTCATCTAAACCTAATTTTTTGTTCATTCTATAACGACCAACTTCACCTAAATTATAACGTTGATCAGAAAAGAATAATTTATCTATAATACCTCTCGCCGTATCTTCATCAGGCGGTTCAGCATTACGTAATTGTCTATATATATATTCAACAGCCTCTTTTTCAGAATTCGTAGGATCCTTTTGTAAGGTATTATGAATAATCTGATAATCCGCTTGATTGTTGTCAATTTTGTGTAATAGAATCGTTTTAACATCAGATTCTATGATAACATTAATATTGTCCTTATCAAGGACCGTATCTCTGTCTAATATAATTTCATTTCTTTCGATAGAAACCACCTCTCCTGTATCCTCATCAACAAAATCCTCATGCCATGTTCTCAAAACACGTGCAGCTAATTTTCTATCAATAAACTTTTTAATCCCTGTTTTAGAAACTTTAATTTCTTCTGCTAAATCAAATATCTCAAGAATATCTTTATCCTTTTCGAAACCGATTGAACGAAATAAAGTAGTCACAGGTAATTTTTTCTTTCTATCAATATACGCATACATTACGTTATTGATATCTGTTGCGAATTCTATCCACGAACCCTTATAAGGTATAACTCTGGCTGAATACAATTTAGTCCCATTTACATGAAAAGATTGCCCAAAAAAGACCCCTGGAGAACGGTGTAATTGAGATACTACCACACGTTCAGCACCGTTAATAACAAACGTACCGCTTGGAGTCATATAAGGTATTGTTCCCAAATAAACATCTTGAACTATTGTTTCAAAATCTTCGTGCTCAGGATCAGTACAATATAATTTAAGTCTCGCTTTTAATGGAACACTATAGGTTAAACCTCTTTCTATACACTCTTGAATCGTGTAACGAGATGGATCTACAAAATAATCCAAAAACTCAAGTACAAATTGATTACGTGTATCTGTTATTGGAAAATTTTCCATGAAAGTTTTGTACAAACCTTCATTACCTCTTTCGTCAGACTTGGTTTCAAATTGAAAAAAATCTTTAAACGATTTTACTTGGATATCCAAAAAATCAGGATATGACGGAATATTTTTTGTTGAGGCGAAATTTAATCTCTCAGTCTGATTTGTTATCATCAATGGACAAAATTTTGTTTTAAAAATGAAAAAGGCTAAAAAAAGACACTATACTAAAAAGGGTTTAGGTCATTGAGAGTTACCCCAAGACCTAAACCTAGTATATTTACTGAAAAGTGAGTTATTTTAACTCAACAACAGCACCAGCTTCTTCTAAAGATTTTTTAAGCCCTTCAGCCTCTTCTTTAGAAACACCTTCTTTTATAGCTTTTGGTGCGCTATCAACTATATCTTTAGCATCTTTTAAGCCTGCACCTGTTAATTCTTTTACTAATTTAACTACAGCTAATTTAGATGCTCCAGCATCTTTTAAGATAACATCAAAAGTAGATTGCTCTTCAGCAACCTCTCCAGCAGCAGCAGGACCAGCTACAGCTACAGCAGCTGCTGCAGCAGGCTCGATACCATACTCATCTTTTAATATTGTAGCTAATTCATTAACTTCTTTAACTGTTAAGTTTACTAATTGTTCTGCGAATTGTTTTAAATCTGCCATTTTCTATCGTTTTAATAAATTTGTAATATGTGTAAATAAAAGTGCGTTACTTTGTGATTAATTATCCTTCTTTTTCGGATAATGTTTTAATAATTCCTGCTAATTTTCCACCACTTGATTTAAGTGCTGAAACAACATTTTTAGCAGGTGATTGAAGCAATCCAATAATATCTCCAATAACTTCTTCTTTAGATTTAAGAGAAACTAATGTACTTAATTGATTATCTCCAATAAAAATAGCCTCGTTGATATAGGCACCTTTTAGAATTGGTTTTTTAGAACCTTTTCTAAAATTCTCGATTAATTTAGCAGGAGCATTACCTGTTTCACTAATCATTATAGAAGTATTACCTTTTAAAACTGAAGGCAAAGTATCAAAGTTTCTTTCCGAAACCTCCATAGCCTTAGCTAAAAGTGTATTTTTAACTACTTCTAATGAAATATTAGCTTTAAAACAAGCTCTTCTTAAATCAGAAGACTTTTGAGCATTTAAACCCGAAATATCAGCTAAATAAATAACATTAGCTTCTGCAAGCTTTGCTGTTAAATCTTCTATAACAATTGACTTTTCTTCTCTAGTCATAATAATTTTTTTTAGCTAAAATTAAACCGTTTTTAGATCCAATGTGATTCCAGGTCCCATTGTACTAGAAATATTTATACTTTTAATATAAACACCTTTAGCCGCTGTAGGTTTTAATTTATTTAATGTTTGAATAATTTCATGCGCATTTTCAGAAATTTTATCCGCATCAAAAGACACCCTTCCAATTCCTGCATGAACAATACCAGATTTATCGACTTTAAAGTCTATTTTACCTGCTTTTACCTCCTGAACAGCTTTACCTATCTCCATAGTAACAGTACCCGTTTTAGGGTTAGGCATTAAACCTCTTGGCCCTAAAATACGGCCTAAAGGACCTAATTTACCCATCACACTTGGCATTGTAATAATTACATCAACATCAGTCCATCCAGCTTTAATTTTAGCTAAATAATCATCTAATCCGACATAATCTGCACCAGCAGCAGTAGCTTCTTCAACTTTATCAGGTGTTACTAATGCTAAAACTTTAACATCTTTACCTGTACCATTTGGAAGGGTTACTACACCTCTAACCATTTGGTTTGCCTTTCTTGGATCTACACCCAATTTCACCGCAATATCAACTGACTCATCAAACTTAGCCGTTGAGATATCTTTCACTAATTGTGAAGCATCTTTCAACGAATACAATTTGTTTTTTTCAATTTTTGATAATGCTAACTTTTGATTCTTAGTAAGTCTTGCCATTTCTTATAAATAATTAAAATGGAGCGTTTCCTCCGGTTACAGTAATACCCATAGATCTTGCTGTACCAGCAATCATACTCATTGCAGACTCAATTGTGAATGCGTTTAAATCAACCATTTTGTCTTCCGCAATCCCTTTAACCTGATCCCAAGTAACGTTTGCTACTTTTTTACGGTTTGATTGACCAGACCCTGACTTGATTTTTGCAATTTCTAATAATTGGATAGCAGCAGGAGGCGTTTTTACAACAAATTCAAATGATTTATCAGTATATACTGTAATTTGAACAGGTAAAACTTTGCCGGGTCTATCTTGAGTTCTTGCATTAAACTGCTTACAAAACTCCATGATATTAACACCAGCAGCTCCTAAAGCAGGTCCAACCGGTGGCGATGGATTCGCTGCACCTCCCT
>CAYQSQ010000017.1:0-51406 GCA_964420215.1 uncultured Flavobacterium sp.
CGTCGTTTTAGTGCCAACGTAGCCAAATCAAAACAAGCTACTTCACGTAAAAAAATGATTGAAAAATTAAAAGTAGACGATATCAAACCGTCAAGCCGTCGTTACCCAGCGATTATTTTTGATCAAGAAAGAGAAGCAGGAGATCAGATCTTAAATGTAGAAGGATTAGCTGCTTCGATAGACGGAATAACCGTATTTAAAGACGTGGATTTAAATATGGCTAAAGGAGATAAAGTATTGGTTTTCTCTAAAGATTCAAGAGCGTGTACTGCTTTTTATGAGATTTTAAACGATCTTCAAAAACCAGATTCAGGTAAGTTTGCTTGGGGGATAACCACCAATCAATCGTATCTACCTTTAGATAACGCCGAATTTTTCAAAAATGAAAATGATTTATCTTTAGTTGATTGGTTGCGTCAATTTGCCAAAACAGAAGAAGAAAGAGAAGAAGTGAACATTCGTGGATTTTTAGGAAAAATGATTTTTAGTGGCGAAGAAGCATTGAAAAAAAGCAGCGTATTATCAGGAGGAGAAAAAGTACGTTGTATGATTTCTCGCATGATGATGTTGCGCGCTAACGTTTTGATGTTAGATGAACCCACCAATCACTTGGATTTAGAGTCGATTACAGCATTTAATAATTCGTTAAATAATTTTAAAGGATCGTTGCTGTTTACCACACACGATCATGAGTTTTCGCAAACTGTAGCGAACCGTATTTTAGAGTTAACGCCTAACGGAGTAATAGATCGTTACATGACCTTTGACGAATATTTAAGCGATGATAAAATCAAAGAACTTCGCGAAAAAATGTATACGGTATAATTTTTGGAGCGCATAAATAACTTTTATTTATGCGCTTTAATTTTATAAACCCTTTATAATGAATTTTATTAAAAAAAATATACGTTTAGTTTGCTTTGCGGTTTTATTATCAGTGGTTACATCTTGCGGTTCAGAACGTACAATTGCCTTACAAGAAAACTCCAAGTTAAAAGCTACAAATGTTAATTCAGATAAAAAAATCACAGATCTTGTAGCCAAAAAAGCATTAGCATCGTATTATGCAGATAGTTTTCAGGGTAAAAAAACAGCAAGTGGTAAACCCTTAGATAATAAAAAACAAACGTGTGCTCACCGCACATTGCCATTTGGCACCGTTTTAAAAGTAACTAATTTAGCCAATCAAAAATGGGTCGAAGTTGTTGTAACCGACAGAGGCCCGCATAAAAAAACAAGAACCATCGATTTGACAAAAAAAGCCTTTATGGACATCACCGATAATAAAAATAAAGGTGAATTAACCGTGAGGATTGAAATATTAGAATAATTGTTTGAATTATATTAAATTAGCCTAGCTTCAATTTTAAATTTATGATTCAGGAAAACCAGTATACCGAAGACAACATCCGTTCGTTAGATTGGAAAGAGCATATTCGTATGCGCCCAGGTATGTATATTGGTAAATTAGGAGACGGTTCATCGCCTGATGATGGTATTTATATCCTGATAAAAGAAGTGATTGACAACTCCATTGACGAATACGTCATGGGAGCAGGTAAAACCATTGAAGTTTCCATAAAAGACAAAACCATATCAGTACGTGATTTCGGACGAGGGATTCCTTTAGGAAAAGTAGTTGACGTTGTTTCCAAAATGAATACAGGAGGGAAATACGACTCGTTAGCATTTAAAAAATCCGTTGGGTTAAACGGAGTTGGTACAAAAGCTTGTAACGCATTATCATCCTATTTTAAAGTAGAATCCGTTCGAGACGGTCAGATTAAATCAGCCGAATTTAGCGCGGGTAATCTTCAAGAAGAAAGTGCTATTGAAGAAACCACCAAACGCAAAGGGACAAAAGTTATTTTTACCCCTGACGAGGCAATTTTCAAAAATTATAAATTCAGAAACGAGTATGTCATTAAAATGCTCAAAAACTATTGTTATCTCAATACGGGATTAACAATCATTTTTAATGGCGAAAAATATTTCTCAGACAACGGTTTAAAAGATTTGTTGGATGAAAATATTTCAGAAGAAGATAAATTATATGATATTATTCATTTAAAAGATGACGATATCGAAATTGCATTAACCCACAGTCGAACACAGTACAGCGAAGAATACCACTCCTTTGTAAACGGACAAAATACCACACAAGGAGGAACGCATTTAAATGCGTTTAGAGAAGCGATTGTTCGCACCATAAAAGAATTTTACAATAAATCATTTGAAGCCTCCGACATACGTAAATCCATCGTGAGTGCCATAAGTGTAAAAGTGATGGAACCTGTTTTTGAATCCCAAACCAAAACCAAATTGGGATCAACCGAAATGGGAGATGGGCTACCAACCGTACGTACATTTATCAATGATTTTATCAAAACCAAACTCGATAATTTTTTACATAAAAACCCAGATGTCGCAGAAGCTTTGTTACGTAAAATATTACAAGCAGAACGCGAACGCAAAGATTTATCTGGTATCCGAAAATTAGCTCGTGATCGCGCTAAAAAATCCAGTTTACACAATAAAAAATTACGGGATTGTCGGGTACATTTAACCGATACCAAAAACCCACGCTGTTTAGAAAGTACCTTATTTATCACAGAGGGAGATTCAGCATCGGGTTCGATAACCAAATCAAGAGATGTCAATACACAAGCCGTATTTAGTTTAAGGGGCAAACCTTTAAACTCGTATGGGATGCATAAAAAAATCGTATACGAAAACGAAGAGTTTAACCTTTTACAGGCAGCTCTTAATATCGAAGACGATATGGAAAATTTGCGTTACAATAATATCGTAATTGCTACGGATGCCGATGTCGATGGGATGCACATTCGGTTGTTATTGATTACCTTTTTCTTGCAGTTTTTTCCTGAACTAATTAAAGACCGTCACGTATATATTTTACAAACGCCTTTGTTTCGGGTTCGGAATAAAAAAGAAACGATATACTGTTATTCCGAAGAAGAGCGCGTAAACGCCATCGAAAAGTTAAAACCAAAACCAGAGATTACCCGATTTAAAGGATTGGGAGAAATTTCGCCCGATGAGTTTCGCCATTTTATAGGAGAAGATATGCGTTTAGATCCGTTGATGTTGGATAAATCCACCTCGATAGAGCAATTATTGTCCTTTTATATGGGAAAAAACACCCCAGACCGCCAAAAGTTTATCATCAAAAACTTGAAAGTAGAGTTAGATGTTATTAAAGAATAAATAACCCAATGAACGACGACGAAGAAAACATAAATCCAGAAGAAGAGTTTGACGACTCCGTCTCCTCTCAGGATCAATTTTATGATAATCCAACCAGTGATACAGAAGAGACCATTACGAAAGTAACGGGAATGTATAAAGATTGGTTTTTGGATTATGCTTCGTATGTTATTTTAGAGCGCGCAGTACCCGCGATTGAAGATGGTTTTAAACCCGTGCAACGCCGTATTATGCATTCGATGCGGGAGTTGGATGATGGTCGGTACAATAAAGTAGCCAACGTAGTTGGGCACACCATGCAATACCATCCTCACGGTGATGCGAGTATCGCTGACGCGATGGTACAAATGGGACAAAAAGATATCTTAATTGATACCCAAGGTAACTGGGGTAATATCTTAACAGGTGATGGTGCGGCAGCTTCGCGTTATATCGAGGCGCGTTTGTCAAAATTTGCTTTAGAAGTTTTGTTTAGTCCCAAGATTACGATTTGGCAATCTTCCTACGACGGACGAAGAAACGAACCCGTTAATTTACCCGTTAAATTCCCGCTATTATTAGCACAAGGCGCAGAGGGTATTGCCGTTGGGTTATCGACCAAAGTATTGCCTCACAATTTTATAGAGTTAATAGATGCGTCAATTAAAATTTTAAAAAATAAACCGTTTACGATTTATCCTGATTTTTTAACAGGAGGTGTTGCTGATGTGTCGGGATATAACGATGGTTTACGTGGTGGAAAAGTACGCGTACGAGCCAAAATAGGACAGCAAGATAAAAATACATTGGTGATTACCGAAATTCCTTTCGGAACCAATACCTCGAGTTTGATTGATAGTATTTTAAAAGCCAACGACAAAGGGAAAATCAAAATCAAAAAAATAGAAGACAACACGGCAGCAAATGTTGAGATATTGATTCATTTGTATCCGGGTGTTTCGCCAGATAAAACCATCGATGCGTTGTTTGCATTTACGGCTTGCGAAACAGCTATTTCTCCTTTAGGTTGTGTAATCGGAGATCATACGCCAAAGTTTATAGGCGTATCAGAAATGTTAAAAATATCCACCAACCGAACTGTAGATTTACTCAAACAAGAACTAGAAATTCAATTAGGTGAACTACAAGAGAGTTGGCACTTTTTATCCTTAGAGCGTATTTTTATTGAAAAAAGAATTTACCGTTTAATCGAGGAAGAAGAAACGTGGGAAGGTGTGATTCAAGCGATTGATAATGGGTTATCACCTTATGTAAAACACCTTAAAAGAGCCGTAACCGAAGAAGATATTGTTAGATTAACCGAGATTAGAATCAAAAGAATTTCAAAATTTGACATCGATAAAGCCCAACAAAAAATTGAAGCCTTAGAAGGCGAAATCGAAACCGTATTGCATCATTTGGCACACTTAATTGAATTTGCAATTGATTATTTCAAAAATTTAAAAGAAAAATACGGTAAAGGTAGAGAGCGACAAACAGAAATACGATTGTTTGAAGACATTCAAGCCACTAAAGTTGTTTTGAGAAATATCAAATTGTACGTTAATAAAGATGAGGGATTTGTGGGGACCAGTTTAAAGAAAGACGAATACGTTGGCGAATGTTCGGACATTGATGATGTGATCGTATTTTTACGCGATGGGCAAATGATGATTACCAAAGTTGATGCAAAAACATTTATTGGTAAAGATATTATACACGTGGCTGTTTTTGATAAAAACGACAAACGCACAATTTACAACATGATGTATCGTGATGGTCGATCAGGACCCACATACGTCAAACGATTTAATGTTTCGGGTGTTACTCGGGATAAATTGTATGATTTAACACAAGGCACTAAAGGTTCACAAATCTTATATTTCACGGCTAATCGCAACGGCGAAGCTGAAGTGGTTACCATTTTGTTACGTCAAGTAGGAAGTATAAAAAAATTAAAATTTGACCTTGATTTTTCTAAATTAAATATAAAAGGAAGGAGCTCAAAAGGAAATCAAGTAACCAAATACGGTATCAAAAAAATCGAATTAAAAAGCGCAGGAGTTTCCACGCTAAAACCTCGTAAAATATGGTTTGATGATGCGGTTCAACGTTTAAATGTTGACGGTCGTGGCGAATTATTAGGCGAGTTTAGAGCTCATGATAAAATACTAATTATCACACAATCAGGAAAAATAAAAGCCATCACCCCCGATCTAAATGTTCATTTTGATGCGGATATGATTGTATTAGAAAAATGGGTGCCAAAAAAACCAATTTCGGCATTGTATTTTGATGGCGAAAAGAAAAAATATTACATCAAACGTTTTGTAGTAGAGTCTGAAAATAAAGAAGAATTATTTATTTCCGAACACGAAAAAAGTGTTTTAGAAATTGTTTGTACCGATTATCGACCTCAAATAGAAATTGAATATGCTAAAATCAAAGGTAGCGAAGCAAAAGAAAAAGAGATAATCGATTTAGAGCAGTTTATATCCGTTAAAGGAATCAAAGCTTTGGGTAATCAATTAACCGCGGATAAGATTAAACAAGTCAGCCAATTAGAACCACTTCCTTACGAAGAAATAGAAGAGGAAGAACATCTAGAATCTGAAGATTCTGATGACGACGACGGACAAATCACGATGGAGTTAGAATAACATTTTTTTAAAGAAATTTTATGTTAGAAATCATTGACATCGAAAAAAGATATCAATCCCATTTGGCATTGGATAAGGTGTCATTAACGATTCCTCAAAATTCAATTTATGGTCTTTTAGGTCCCAACGGAGCTGGGAAAACCACATTGATTCGGATCATTAATCAAATCGTATATCAAGATTCGGGCAAAGTTTATTTAGATGGTGAAATATTACGTCCTGAACATATTGCTCAGATAGGTTATATGCCCGAAGAGCGAGGGTTGTATAAAACCATGAAAATAGGAGAACAAGCAATGTATTTGGCACAACTAAAAGGAATGTCAAAACAAGAAGCCAAAAAACAAATTCAGTATTGGTTTGAGCGTTTTCAAATAGAAGGTTGGTGGGACAAAAAAATTGGAGAATTATCCAAAGGAATGGCACAAAAAGTACAGTTTATAGTAACGGTTTTACACCAACCGAAACTGTTGATTTTTGACGAACCTTTTAGTGGATTTGATCCCGTAAACGCGGAAATCATTAAAGATGAAATTTTGATGTTGAAAGAAAACGGCGCTACTGTTATTTTTTCCACACACCGTATGGAAAGTGTCGAAGAATTATGTGATTCCATCGCGTTGTTACACCAAGGAAAAAAGGTTTTGGAAGGTGATATCAAAAAAATCAAAAGAGATTTCAGAACCAATACTTTTCAAATAGGCATTTTTCCTAAAAAAGAAAATATATTAAATGCGTTGCAACAAAAATGGAATTGTATCGACACCTCATTTCCGACAATAGATAATGAGTTGCAGTTTCAAATACAAATACCCGAAACGATGACTACTTCGGCGTTATTGGCGGATTTAAATCTTTTGGGAGAAGTAGCTCATTTTACAGAAAAAATTCCTTCGGTAAACGAAATTTTTATAAATGCAGTAAAAAAGAAATCATGAAAGTAGGATTGATTTTAAAAAGGGAATTTTTATCCAAAATCAGAAACAAGTCTTTCATTATTATGACTTTTGTGAGTCCGTTATTAATGGCAGGATTGTTTTTGTTGGTAGCATATTTAAGTACACAAACGGCGAACACTAAAGTTAAAATTGCCATAATTGATGAAAATCATCAATTGGCACCCACTATTGAAAGTTCGGACGTGTTGGTTTTTGAAGATATGACACCGATGGGATTTGATTTGGCTAAACAAAAATTAATACCCGATGGTTACGCAGGTATATTGTTGGTACAATCCCAAGATTCTGTTTTAGCCCAAAGTAAATTTCAGTTTTATTCAGAAGAAAATCCCAGTTTAGATTTTACTTTTAAAGTGGAACGCGCAATAGAAAAAGTAGTTACCCAACAAAATTTAATAAACGCCCATTTAGATGTAGATTTAATCAATCGTTCACAGGCAAAAGTTGAAATGGAATTGTACGGACTTTCGGGTACAAACGGGATGAAAGGACTCAATGAAATCAAAATGTTTATCGGCGGTGCGTTTGGATATTTGATTATGATGTTTATTATTATTTATGGCAATATGGTCATGCGTAGCGTGATTGAAGAAAAAACAAGCCGAATTATCGAGGTCATTATTTCATCAGTTAAACCCATTCAATTAATGTTGGGTAAAATATTAGGTACCTCATTAGCTGGATTATTACAGTTTTTGATATGGGTTGTGTTAGGGTTTTCATTACTGTCAATAGCGGCTTTAATTGTAGGAAGCCCTGTAACAACAAACGCCACAGGAATTCCCAATACACCACAAGGATTGGATATGGCACAAATTATTTATGAATTGTTTCGTTTACCGATAGGTATGTTGATTAGCTCGTTTGTTTTGTATTTTATTGGCGGGTATTTATTGTATAGTTCTTTTTATGCGGCTATAGGCGCAGCAGTAGATTCAGAAACCGATTCGCAACAATTTTTATTGCCGATTATATCCCCTTTATTAATAGGCGTGTATGTGGGATTTTTTACGGTAATAAATGATCCCCACGGTACGATAGCCGTATTGTTTTCGATGTTGCCTTTTACCTCACCGATTGTTATGCTGATGCGAATTCCGTTTGGCGTACCCTGGTGGCAATTGGCAATTTCACTATTTATTTTGTTTGGTACGTTTATGGCGGTAGTTTGGGTAGCATCCAAAATTTATCGCGTAGGGATTTTAATGCACGGCAAAAAAATAACCTACAAAGAATTGTTTAAATGGTTAAAATATTAAAAAAATAAGATGTCTAAAATTTTAATAATCGAAGATGAACCTGCCATTCGCAGAGTATTGTCTAAAATAATAGCAGAAGAAAATACTACTTATCAAGTCTCGGAAGCCGAAGACGGTTTAGCGGGTATGGAATTACTCAAAAACGAAGATTTTGATTTGGTTCTATGTGATATAAAAATGCCCAAAATGGATGGGGTTGAGGTATTAGAAGCCGTTAAAAAAATAAAACCAGAAATCCCGATGGTCATGATATCAGGTCATGGAGATCTCGAAACCGCCATACAAACCATGCGTTTAGGAGCGTACGATTACATCTCAAAACCGCCAGATTTAAATCGGTTGTTAAATACCGTTCGCAATGCGCTAGATAAAAAAAATCTGATTGTAGAGAATAAAATTCTAAAAAAGAAAATCAGTAAAAATTATCAGATGATCGGAGAGAGCGAACCGATTAACCAAATCAAATTAATCATCGAAAAAGTTGCCCCGACCGATGCGCGTGTATTGATTACAGGAGGCAACGGAACAGGGAAAGAATTAGTTGCCCATCAATTGCACGAACAAAGTGAAAGAGCCAATCAGCTATTGGTAGAGGTAAACTGTGCTGCAATTCCCGCAGAATTAATCGAAAGTGAGTTGTTTGGACACGTCAAAGGTGCTTTTACCTCTGCGATAAAAGATAAAACAGGTAAGTTTCAATTGGCGAATAAAGGGACTTTGTTTTTAGACGAAATAGGAGATATGAGTCTTTCGGCACAAGCCAAAGTATTACGTGCTTTACAAGAAAATATCATCACTAAAGTCGGAGCAGAAAAAGATGAAAAAGTTAATGTTAGAGTAATCGCTGCTACCAATAAAGATTTAAAACAAGAAATAGCAGAAGGTCGTTTTAGAGAAGATTTGTACCACCGCTTGGCGGTAATCGTCATCAAAGTTCCGTCGTTAAACGAACGACGAGAAGATATTCCGTTGTTAATCACTCATTTTTTAGAAAAAATTGGACAAGAACAAGGACAGTCGCTAAAGCCTATTTCTAAAAAAGCAATCGAATTATTAAAGGCATACGACTGGACAGGTAATATTCGCGAATTGCGTAATGTAATCGAAAGATTAGTGATTTTAAGCAATGCTGAAATCACCGAAAATGATGTTAAAATGTACGCCAGTAAATAAGTTATGAAAGTATTATTATCCCCCGCTAAATCTTTGGATTATACTACCGAAGCACCAACGGAAAAACAAACGTTGCCTGTTTTTTTGGAGATGTCTCAAAAAGTGCATAAAGTTTTGGTTAAAAAAAAGCCCAAACAATTATCCGAACTGATGAGTATATCTGCAAATTTAGCCGATCTCAATTGGCAGCGTAATCAAGCTTGGCAACTCCCGTATCCAGAAGGCGAAGCCAAACAAGCTGTTTATGCGTTTAATGGTGATGTATATTCAGGCTTAGATGCGTACACGATTGCTCAAGATAAGCAAGAGTCGATGCAAAATACCTTACTGATATTATCCGGTTTATACGGATTATTACAGCCGTTAGATTTGATTTTGCCCTATCGTTTAGAAATGGGTACTCAATTGCCCATCGGCAAGAAAAAAAACTTACACGAATTTTGGAAAACAACCCTTACAAAATACTTAAACGATCAGTTGGTAGCTGGGGAGTTGTTGGTTAATCTTGCCAGTAAAGAATATTCAGGCGCGGTAGATTTTAAAAAAATAAAACATACTGTTATCACCCCCGAATTTAAAGACTACAAAGATGGTAACCTTAAAATCATCAGTTTTTACGCAAAAAAAGCACGCGGGCTAATGAGCCGATATATTATTGATAATAGTATCGAAACTGTCGAAGGTTTAAAAGGATTTGATTACGAAGGTTATCGTTTTGATGCGAATTTATCGACTGCAACCAATTTGATTTTTACGAGGTAGCTTTATCAAGTTGGGCTGGATTTTTATTTGAACCAGTTTGCAATTTTCTTAAAAAAAGAAGGCATATATTCAAACGCTCCGATATCGGGAGATTTACCCGAATAAGTTGTTTTGCTTTCTGGAATTATAATCCCGCGATCTCTCGCAGAACTATTTTTGTCAAGATGTAAAAAATCAGCATCTTTAGGGTTGGTACTTTTAAAAGTGGGCATTACAATCTCTAAATTCCAATTGTTGTTTGCTACAATATTAGATGGATTACTGGCAATAGAATTTTCCGTTGTGGAGATGTTGTTTTTTACCTCGGTATTCTTTACGCTTTGGATTCGGAAACCAGTTCCTGTTGTTCCGTATGCCGTGTTGTTATATAATCTATTGCCACTTCCTAAATTAGAATAAAAACCTTCTTTTCTAAAATCATAAGCAATGTTGTTATAAACAAGATTGTTTCCGCCAGGTCCTAATTTGTAAGCACCTCCGTTACCTGCCGGAATGTAGTCAGAATCGACTGTAATACCATTACTCGAATTTGCGTAGCCAATATGCCCGACTTTGTTGGAATGGATGGTGTTTTTTTGCGTGTTCCATGTATCGATACCGTCGTCGGAACAATTATAGATAATGTTGTTTTTGATTAAATGATTGCTGTATAGATGAATCGGGGTTTTGTTATCGGCATACGCGTTACAGCCAATACCATCAGCATTACCACCACCGCCTTTTCCGCCCACGCCATAATCATAAATATCATGGATTATACAATTGGTTATAACGGCATTTTTAGCACAAAAAAGATAGATCCCTGTTCCGTATGAATTATGTATGTGTACATTGTTGATCGTGATGTTTTCTCCGCCAGCATTCGGATTAGGTAGTGTGTCGTACTCGCCAGAGTCAACACTACTCACATAGATACTTACTGCCATACTATTACGGAGCTCTAAATTTTGAATGGTAATGTGATTGCCATAAATTCTAAACAATATATTTGTAGCATCAAAAGAGCTATAACTTGTAAGTATTGGAGGGGTACTCTCATCATTGTCTCGAGTGCTGATGTGACTGCCATCAATAATTGCGGGATTATTAGGGAAATCAGGTGGGTAGGTTTCAATAGTAATCGGTGATTTAGCGGTTCCGTTAACGGCCGTTTGTCCTGTTCCGTTTAGATCTAAATGTTCATAATATACACCGCCGAGTATATAAAGCTTGTCACCTGCTTTTAACACATCAATTCCTTTTTGTATCGTAGGAAACGCTTTATCAATAGATTTACCATGGTTGGTCGCACACGAGTTGTTAACGCACGAAACTTTATTATTTACGTAATAAATCGTTTGAGATTGGATAGTAGTTATTGTTGTTAAAAATCCAATGATGTAATATAATTTATGATTTAACATTTTTTACTCTAAACTAATATAGTTAATCGTGTATACCTTTTTATCTTTTGCTAATCTCCAGTTTGTTGAGGGTATTTTGTTTTGGAAAGATTTGATGTCTTTTTCAAAATTATTTTTTATGTAGATACATTCTTCAATTTTACCATTTAAACGTCTATTGTTTATCATAGTGTCATTAAAATTTATATTTCCAATATAAGTGATTTCTCCTTTTTTAACATCGAAAGGAATAGAAAAACCACCAATATTGGTATCATACGTTGTCATGCCTAAATTAGTAAATAACCTGAAGGTTGGGATTTCATATTTTCCTTCAGGTTTTTTCATTATAAACAAATAGGTGCGCCCATTATCAGTATCGCCACTATGTTTCATTTTAATGATTTGATGAGGCTTAAAGTGTATTTCTTTCTTTTTTTGATTTTCTTGATCTGTAGTAGATACATTTAAAAAGTATCCGTTAAAGTAAGCTTTCTCTTCAGGAAAGGTTATTGATCCAATTATAAGCCCATGATCTGCTATTTCAGGTTTAAATTGGAGTGGTTCTGATGGTAATCTAGGTGCAGCGCAATTTTCTAATAAGATGATTGTAGCTATTAATAAAATAGGTTTGAATATTGCTTGAATTTTCATACAAGAGAAATTTTAGTGTTAATTTTTTAAGGTTATTTTACTCCACATAATCTAAATCTTTATTGTGAGTTTCTTCAATAGTTAACGTTGCGTAAATACCCAATGCAAATGAGATGAATCCAATGATTGCAGCCCCCATAATAACAGATGTATTTACTTTAAAAAAATCAAATCCCAACAACATTAAAGGTAATAAACCTCGTACCATATTAGGGATGGTGGTTGCAGCAGTACTACGGATGTTGGTGCCAAATTGTTCGGCGCCTACGGTAACAAACATCGCCCAATAACCTGAACCGATGCCCAACCATGTACAATAAAAATAGTACATGCTTTCGGTTTTTTTGCCTCCAAATAAAAGTAAGCCCACACCCAAAATCGTAAATAACATCATATAAAAAATAGCTTTTTTTCGAGACGCTAAATAATGAGATATAAATCCGCTCGAAAAATCTCCAAATGAAATCCCGATATACGCCCACATAATTGCCTTTCCAGGGCTAATGGAAGTGATGCCCATTTCGGGAGCAAATTGGTTGCTCATCACAGCTAATATTCCGATGCAAAACCAAGTAGGTAATCCAATAGCGATGCATTTAATGTATTTGATAAATCGGATTTTATGGCTAAAAAACGACAAAAAATTCCCTTTTTCAACGGACGATTGATGTTCAATATCGGAGTATATCCCGCTCTCTACAACTCCAACGCGTAATAAAAGCAATAACAAACCTAACGCGCCACCGATAAAGTAAGATATCGTCCAATCACCCGCTAATTCTACCGAAATTTGAGCTACAACGGCTCCTAATAATCCAAATCCAGCCACGATGGATGTTCCGATAGCTCGTAACTCTTTGGGTAATGATTCGGATACTAAGGTGATACCTGCGCCTAATTCGCCCGCTAATCCAACGCCCGCAACAAAACGTAATACGGCGTAAATGGTTGTTTTGTCAGCAAAGTTTAATTGAGGTAAAAATCCGCAAGCAATATTAGCCAACGAATACACCAAAATGGATCCAAATAAAACGGATAATCGTCCTTTTTTGTCGCCTAAAACACCCCACAAAATACCTCCAACTAATAATCCAATCATCTGGAAGTTTAAAATAATTGTACCTGAAACATCCACATCCAAATTCATGTCTTGTAAACTAGGTACGCGTACAATTCCGAAAAGGAGTAAATCATAGATATCTACAAAATAGCCCAAAGCGGCTACAATTACAGGTAAGCTAAAAAGGTGTTTGAGTTTTTCTTGGAGAGTAAAGGTTTCCATTACTATTTTTTTTGAATGATTTCTGCTAATAATTTGCGAGCTCGTAAGAGTTTGATTTTGACGTTACTTAAGGGTTCATTAACCTCAAGGCAGATCTCTTTGTAACTGAGTTCTTTAAAATAACGTAAATGAATAATCTCTTGATAATCAGGTTTTAACTTTTTGATGTATTTTAAAAGTTGCGCAACGTTTTGTTCTAAAATCAAAACATCTTCAGCGGAAGGAGTTGTATCAATCAACTGATTTATAACTTGATCTTCTTGAATGTCAATGGAATAGTTTAGGTCTAACTTCTTTTTACGAAGGGAATCAACATGTACATTTTTTCCAATAGCAATCAGCCACGTCGAAAATTCGTATTCCGAGTTGTAGGTATGGATTTTATCAAAAGCTTTGGCAAAGGTTTCAATAGTGATGTCTTCCGCGTCATTTTCGTTTACCGAACGAGATAACATAAATTTATAGACGTTGTTCCAGTACGTGTCTAACAAAACGGTGAATGCTTTTTGATTGCCTTTAATTGCTTTTTCGATAAGCAATGTCGTTTCTATCTCCAATGATTTGGTTTTATGAAAAAATTAGTCATAAAAATATACAAGTGAGAAAACAATAAAATAATTTCTAAAACAGGATACCACGCGATGATGTTTTTTTCGTTTAATTTTTTGGAGGCTAAGCTAATAGACCAAAAAGAAAAAATATAACGTAAAACGATCAACGCACCCACAATTTCTAACTCAAATTGAAAAGCTATTAAAATAATAGCGGTAACAATAAATAAAAATTGAGAGATGTAAAACAATCCCAGTGTGATTTTATCTTTTGTTTTGTAAAAATCAGCTGTTGTAACGTGTCGCCTTTTTTGTTCGATCCATTCGCTAAATGTTTTTTTAGGAATAGATGTGGTAAAACTATCGGGATGCGTAACAATTGCTGTGTTTTGTTTTGTAGCGGCTTCGTTTACAAATAAATCATCGTCACCAGACAAGATTTTCATGTGTTCTGCAAATCCATTGTTTTCAAAAAACAATTCTTTGGTATAGGCTAAATTACGTCCGACGCCCATATAGGGGTTGCCCATTTTTGCCCAAGAAAAATATTGTAAAGCGGTTAATAACGTTTCGTAACGTACTATTTTGTTGATAAAACTACCATTTATGGTGTCATAACCACCATATCCTAAAACGATCGTTTTGGTACTGCTAAATTTTTGTGCAACTTGAGTAATCCAATTTTTAGATAACGGTTTACAATCGGCATCTGTAAAAATCAAGTGGTTATTTGTTGCTGCTTTAATCCCTAACATTAAGGCATATTTTTTCGAACTCCAATTCGAACTGGTATCAATATGTCGCACATCAACAACTTTAATGTTATTGTGTAAAGCAGCAAAAGACTCCATGATTTCGAGTGTTTTGTCGTAAGAGGAATCATTTACCAAAACAATTTCAAAAGGGGCGTTGTAGTTTTGGTCAATGATAAAAGGGAGGTTGTTTTTGATGTTTTCGACTTCGTTTTTTGCGCAAACAATAACCGATACAGGTACTGATTTTAGAAATTTATCTTTGTTTACCTGATTTTTTTTGGCAAAAGTAAAGGCTCCAAAAACAACTAGATAATATGCGATTTGGATAAAAACGATACATCCAAAAATGAATAAAATAAGTAGTGTAAAATCCATTGGTTTTATGAATGTAAAGATTCAGCACAGTCTTTCATTTCGTCGGGTGTTTTTCCGCAAAAGCCACAGTTTTCCCCATCTTTGTTAAGAAAAGGACTTTGGCTTGCACAAGTACCTGCGAATTTACCGTCTTTTTTTGCCCAAATTTTAATGGCAATTCCTGCAAATGCCAAACCTAACAGAACAATAGTGATAAATAGAAGTTTCATAGCTTAAAATTTGGGCAAAAATACTCAAATTTTGTGAGCATTCATTTCAAATTAAGAAAGAATATTAACCTCTGTTTCGATTTGTATCGTATATTTTTGGAATACAGCATCCTGAATTTCTTTGGCAAGAGCCAAAAGCTCTGATCCAGTAGCAGTTCCGTAATTCACCAAAACTAAGGCCTGTTTGGTGTGTACACCAGCATCACCAATTCGTTTACCTTTATAGCCTGCTTGTTCGATCAACCAACCAGCGGGTACTTTGGTTTCGGTGTCCGAAACTGTATAATGGGGCATCTCAGGAAATGATTTTTGGATCGTATTAAAATGAGCCTTGCTAATAATAGGATTTTTGAAAAAACTACCACTATTGCCTAATTCTTTAGGGTCGGGCAATTTGCTTTTTCGGATCCGAATCACGCTGTCGCTAACGTCTTTAATTGTTGGATTTGTAATGTTGTTTTGAATTAAATCTTCGTTAATGGATCCGTATTGGGTATGTAATACGTGATTTTGTTTGGTTAGTTTTAAGGTTACCGAGGTGATTACACACTTGTCTTTTAATTCGTTTTTGAAAACCGATTCGCGATAGCCAAAATGACAATCGGTGTTTGAGAAGGTTTTAAGAGAATAATCATCCATAAACAAAGCCTCACATTGGTCAAACGTATCTTTTAATTCTACGCCATACGCTCCAATATTTTGGATAGGGGCAGACCCGATATTACCAGGGATTAACGACATGTTTTCGATACCTCCCAAATTATTTTCGATACACCAAATCACAAACTCGTGCCAGTTTTCGCCCGCAGCGGCTTTTACCCAAACGTGATTTTCATTTTCGTTAACGATTTCTTTTCCTTTTAAATTAATATGAATGACTAATTTATCTAAATCTTGCGTTAGTAACATATTACTACCGCCACCTAAAATCAGTGTAGGTTGATTCGTATTATTTTTTAAAACGCCAATCAATTCGTCAATAGATGTTATTGAAGTGAATAATTTTGCTTTAGCATCAATACCAAAAGTATTATAGTTTTGTAGTGAAAAATTAGTATGTACTTGCATATGTAATTAGTCTTTATTTTCTTTAAGAATAAGCCGTAAAGACGTGTCTTTGGTAAAGTAATTCCATGCCCAGTTGATAAAAATAATCAATTTATTACGGACACTCAAAATTAACATTAGGTGTAAAAACATCCAAATCAACCAAGCAAAAATACCTTTAAATTGAAATTTAGGCAAATCAACCACAGCTTTGTTTTTACCGATAGTCGCCATTGAACCTAAATTTTGATAGGTGTATTCTTTAAGTGGTTTGTTTTGCAGGGTTGCTTTTAGATTTCGAGCAAGATTTTTAGCTTGATTTATCGCAACATTCGCAACTTGAGGGTGACCTTTGGGGTAAAAAGGAGTTTCCATATACGCAATATCGCCTAAGGCATATATATTGGTGTAGTCTTGTGCAAGACTGTAGCGATTTACTTTTATTCGGTTATTAATAATATTGTTAGGATTTAATCCATCAATAATATTGCCCGTAACACCAGCTGCCCAAATTAAACTTTTGGTTCGGATGGTTTCCCCGTTGTTAAGTTCGGCAATGGTACCGTTATAGTTTTTTACAAAAACACCAGTAATTACTTCAACACCCAATTGTTTTAAATAAATTTCGGAATTTTTTTTGGCTGAATCACTCAAGTTATTAAGTGTATGCGAACTGCCTTCCAATAAAATAATTCTAGTTTTTTGAAAATCAATAGACGGATAATCTTTAGGCAAAACATTTCTTTTAATCTCAGCAAAAGCACCCGCTAATTCAACACCTGTTGGGCCTCCTCCAACGATAACAATATTTAATAATTCTTCTTTTATATCGTCTGTGGCAGAGATGGCTTTTTCAAAATTATATAAAATATGATTTCGGAGTTTGATGGCGTCAAAAGTTGTTTTGAGTCCATAAGCATATTTTTTAATTTCTTTATTGCCAAAAAAATTGGTTTTACAACCTGTCGCGATTACCAAATAATCGTATGTAAAAGCGCCAATGTTAGTCTGTATCGTATTCGATTCGGACTCGATTTGTTGCACTTCGGCTAAACGAATTTGAATATTTTTTCGTTTTTGAAAAATTTTTCGTAACGGAAAGGAAATACTACTCGGTTCTATTTGCGAAGTCGCGACTTGATAAAATAAAGGTTGAAATTGATGGTGGTTTAATTTGTCTAAAAGTAAGACTTCAAATAAATTTTCATCAAGATTTTTGATGAATTGTATGCCAGCAAAACCAGCACCGATAACAACAACTTTTGGTAGTTTCATTTCAAAAAAAATATATACAAATGTAGTTGTATTTTGTGCTTGATTGTTAAAAACGAAAGGTTTTTTTGAGGGAAAATCACTTGTTTCGATCGTGATCTTGTTCTATAGAATGATTTTATTAGCGATGAATTATTTTACGTCAAAAGAAGTTTTTACATTAATTTTTTTAGCAATTTTAGAGCTAACCACAGATGGAATATTGATTCCGAAATCTGAAGGGATTAAATCAAAATCAGAATTGATTTCTAATGAACCGACTTTTCGTTTAATAACAGCTGTAGTCGTGATATTTTTTGTTTTTCCGTTAAAAGATAATTCTCCTTTCATAGTGAATTTGGTGCCCTCAAAAGTAACTTTACTCATGTCGAAGTTTGAAATGTCACCTTTGAATGTTGCTTTTGGATGCCTTTCAGAATCGACATAGTTTTCATTAAAATGCTCTTCCATTAAAGCCACTTTAAAACGGAACCCTTTTACTAAAGCTAAACTGGCGATTTGTCCAGTTTTGGTATTAAATACACAGGTAACACTTTCATTTTTTGCTTTAACTTCTTCAAAACTAGGTACAGAAGCCTCAAAATCAATAATACCTGTTTTCGTTATCATTTTATCTTGAGCATAGGTTAATGTGCTCATAAGAGCAAAACAAGAGATAAGTAGTTTTTTCATAATAGTTGAATGTTTAAAATTGTTTATTTTTCAAGAAGACCATCTTCTTTCCACTTTTTGATGACTGCAATTTTGTCGTCAGACATTTTGGGTCCACCTTGAGGCATTAGTAGTGGTTGCCCATCATTTAAAGATATTCTTTGGATAATTAAATTACTCGCATTTTTTACATCAGTATAATTATCCAGATTTAAACCGCCGGATTTAAAACTACTGGAGTGGCAAGATGTACAACTGGCAGATAAGATACTTTTTACATTTCCGTCATAAGTTTCTTTTACGGTAGTGTCGATAACTATTTTTTGTTCAGGAATTAAAACATCGTTTGTACTGTCTTTTTCACAAGAAAAAAACAGTAGCGAAGTAGCACTAAAGAGGATTGCTTTTTTAATCATCATAAATAAATGTTTTTTTGGTTTTGACTAAATTATAAAAATATTTAAGGAAATGTTAAAAAAATATTAATTATATTCGCTTTTATTAATTAATTCAACCAAAAAATGAAAAAGAAAATTATTATTATTGGAGGAATAGTTTTGTTAGCAGTTGGTTTTGGAGTGTATAAATATACGTATCAGTCGCACAGAGATATTTCTTCAGAAGAGGCTGCTTTTGTTATTACCGTAGATGAGTTACATCAAAAATTTGTAAATGATGAAACAAATGCCAATACTACTTATTTAGATAAAACTATTGAAATTAAAGGGATTATAACTGCAATTGATACAACAACAAATACAATTGTATTGAATGAGAAACTTTTCGGGATGTTAATGGATAATAACTTAACGAATGTCTCTCTTAATAGAGAAGCAACAATTAAGGGACGTCTTTTAGGCTACGATGAATTGTTAGAAGAATTAAAATTTGATCAAGTAACCATTAAATAACCATTAAAAATTCAATCATGAAAAAAAGTTATTATAGAAGTTTGCTGGCTTTACCAGCAGTTGCGTTTGTTTTTTATTCCTTTACAGGAGGAAATAACAATGCGTTAAGTGGCTCGCCAGGAGATAATAATAATACCTGTGCACAATGTCATGGCGGAGGGCAATTTGGTGCTACTGCAAATATTACCACAAACATTCCTCAGGGAGGTTATGAGTTAAATACAAAATATACTATAACATTATCAGCAGGAGCATCCAGTTCTACTAAACATGGTTTTCAAATGGTAGCAGAAAATTCAGATAATAGTAAGGTAGGGGTGTTTAGTGTTGCAACGGGAATGTTATTGTCAAATTCAAGTCAACGAATCTTACACTCAAGTGCGGGTACGAGTTTAAAGACTTGGGTTATAGAATGGACTTCTCCAAGTAAGGATGAGGGAGATATTACGTTTTATGCTGTTGTAAATGCAACAAATTCAAACTCTAGTACATCAGGAGATCAAGTGGTAACCACAAAACATCTTGTGAAAACGAAAACATTAGGTATAGATGATTTTTTTGCGTCACAATTTTCGGTGTATCCTAATCCTGCTACAGAATTTATCAATTTAGAATTACCACAGCATATTAAATCAGCTTCTGTTTCTATCTATGATTATTTAGGCAGAAATGTTAAATTACAGTCAGTTAACCAAACGGTTAATGAAATTGATTTATCAGGATTAAATTCAGGTATATATTATATGTCTATTCAAACAGCAGAAGGGGATTTATCAAAAACAATTGTAGTTAACTAAGTATGAAAAAATATTTTTTATTAGCATTAGCAGTTGTTCCATTGTTATCTTTTGCACAAGGAGAAGATTTATTAGCGGGTATTGATATTGAAGAAACACCACCGAAAGTTTCTTCAGCTTTTAAGTCGATGAAAATTATCAATTTTGAATCCACAAAAATTGCAGCAAAAGGAGATTTTTATTTTGTAGCATCACACCGATTTAATTACATTAATAACGGGTTTTATGATATGTTTGGTTTAGACGGAGCATCGATTAATTTACGTTTTATTTACGGGATTAATGATTGGTTATCGGTAAGTGTAGATCGTAGTTCGTCGACCAAAGTGTTTCAAGGGAATCTAAAATATCGTTTGGTAGAGCAAACGGATTCATTCCCATTGTGTATAGTTGGATATAATGGAATTAATTATGACAACTTAAGATATGCAGCTAATTTACCATTATCTACGGCTCAAAGGATTTCATATGTAAATCAATTATTGATTTCAAGTAAATTAAATAAGAGTATTTCATTACAATTGATGCCAACATATTTTCATCAAAATTTTGTTAAAGATGATCTACAGGATAATAGCCAATATGCTTTAGGAATAGGAGGCAGGGTAAAAGTAAGCTCAAGAGTTTCTATAAATGCAGATTATGGGTATCATTTAAACCGATCAGTAGCGAATGAATTATTGTATAATAATCCATTATCTATAGGTGTTGATATTGAAACAGGAGGGCATATTTTTCAATTGCATTTCACAAATGCGAGAGATATGAATGAAATTGGTTATTTAGCCAATGCGGCCGGACGTTGGGATAAAGGAGAAATTTCTTTTGGATTTAATATGGTTCGTGTTTTTTAATGATAAGGAATTTGTAAACAAACAAAGGGGCTTTTAGCCCCTTTGTTTGTTTCTAATATAGATGTTAAATTCGTTTTGACTTAACTTTTTTGTTCTTTATTAAAGTAAACCAAATAATAATACATTTGTTTTTCTTCGTCCCAACCTTTTTCAACAAATTTGTCCGCGCTTTCAGGATTGATAAAATCCAATTTTATTTGAATATTGGTGTCAAGACTAATAACGTTTCGGATTGATTTTCGAGCGACACTTACGGCACCATTTGCGATTGGAAACGAGGTTACGTCCTCAATACTGTATTTATGACCGCGATCTTCTTTATAATTTTTAAATTCAGGAATTAAATCTGGATTTGAGATAACTTCATTCATAAAATTAGTCTCGTCAAAATTGTTGTTTTTTGCAAAATAATCAACCGAGCGATTCATGAAGAGAACTTCTTCTTTTTTATCTTCAGCAGGAAGCACTACATCTTTCGCAAAATTCTGACAAAATTTAAGATATTTTTTAGTGATAAAATTATCATCTGCCAAAGCATCCATACTTAAAAACTGCTCCATCCAGTAGCGGGTATCGTACCGATTGCTATCAATAGATAATATTTTATAACCACTTTCTCGGTCGGTATTAAAAATTAAACATCCTTTGTCTAATTTATTAAGGTTTACGCCTTGTTGTAAAATTAAATCAAGGTTGCTGTTTTTTTCTTCAAATTGTAAAAAATCGTTTTTAAGTTCGCTTTTAAAGATTCCAATTGCGTCAACCACAACATTGTCAATATTTATATTGGTGAGATACGTTACGTAAACTTCACCTTCTTTAATATGTGGATTTTGAGATTGTTCGTATAAATGTTTGGTTATTTTTTTGGAATTTTCATGTAACGAAGTAGGATTTTCAAAAATGGCACAACTTAATAAATATAGGTCGTGAAATTCTAAATCAACATCATGTACAAATTGATAATAATTTTCTTCTTTATCGCGGAAAGGTTTAAAGAAATATTCTTTTAATAAAGGAATAATCTCATCGTTTAAACTAAATGGTTTTTCGGATAAAAAATAACTATCATTTTTACTTTTATTACCAACTCGGTGTATTGAAAGTGTTTCAATATGGGTATTATATAAATTGATCATTAGTTTGTGTTAGATTAATTCCAATTATTTTCGAAGTCCATTTCGTCATAGTCGCTTATATCGTCATCGTCATCTTCTAAGTAATTGTCGGTATAAAAATCATCATCATCATTTTTATGCTTAACAGCAGCTTCGTTAATTTCAAAATCATTCGATTCTGGGATTTCGCCTAAAGCAAAAAGAGTAGTTGGGTAACTTTCTTTCGGGTCTTCTTTTTCAATCGCAGCTAATTCTACAAAAAATGTCCACATATTGAAAAAGTCGTATACATAAATAATACGTGTATTTTCTTTATCAAGAATATCTTTTAAAATGAAATCAGCCATAATACTTTGTTCTCCTGGGTTTTCCCCCATATCAAACTGTGGGATTTCATCTTCTTGTTCCCAATCATCGGTACACGTATAAAACGAGCCTACTTCGGTTCCGTCAAAACCAAAAGAATTTACAATTGTGTTGTGTAAATCTTCAAGTGTAGCAGTGTTTTTGATGGCAATATCTCTAAATATATCCTCGGTGTTGTCGAGTATTATTCGGAATTTATAAATCATGTTGCAGTGATTTTATGATAGGATTAAAAAACAATTTTAAAAACGTCAAAATTACGCCAATACTTTGTTTTACTTGTTTTTTTTAAATTATTTTTATTAACAGATTGATAGTAATCATTTAAAATTATTTTAAAAAAACGATTGGATTTTAAAAAACATTTATGTTAATTTATGTTAAATTAATGGGTGTACGACTCGGTATTTTGATATTTTAATCTAAATAAAAGAATGACTATGACAGAATTATTTGAACTAATTGAAAAGGAGGAGGTTAGTAAATTAAAATTTCCAGAAGTTGAAGTTTTGGATGATGATGATTTAATTAACGAACGAACAGAAACGTTAAAAAACGCCTTGTGTTTAGGCAATAACGAACAGTTTAAAGTAAAAATTTATTTTGAAGATACTATATCTAAAAAGAAAGTAATCACTACAATCTGGGGAATTACCGATAAACGTGTTATTTTGAAAAAAGGTGTGGTGATACCGATTTCGCGAATTCATAAAGTTAGAGTTTACGAATAGAGAAAAAGCCATTTTATCAAAACTAAAAACCCCAAAATATATCTAATATATTTTGGGGTTTTTAGTAGTAGAATATTGTAGTTTTAAACTATTTAATCTTGTAAAGCGAAAACGGTTCTAAGAGATGGTATGTCGCGTTCGTCTTCATTGTTTCGTATTTCTTTTTCACCATTTGCAATGGCGTATAAAATAGCGTCAACCGTCTTTTTAGAAATATATTCAGTAAAGTCTGGTGTTACTTTTTCTTTTACAAATTTTAGGTTATTGTATTCGCCCATAATTTTAGTCCAATGTTTTTGAGCACCAACTTTTTCATATGATTTAATGACGATAGGAGCAATATTTTTAATTAATTCGTCTCTATACATTTCCTTAAATTGTTTTGTGGCTTCGTCATCTGATCCTTTTAAAACTTCGGTAGCGTTTTTAAACGTCATTTTTTGAATGGTTTCTAAAACTAATTTTTTGGATTCAGAGGTTGCGTCTTCTGCGGTGTGGTTTAAAAGTTCGATTCCGATATCACATAATTGTCCCATCCCTGCGTTACGAAATGTCATTTCGACTTTTTCCATGTTTTCGGGTAAGCCAAATTTTATTTTATCATTTTTGAAATAACTGTTATAGTTACCTATTTTAGTAACTTCTTTACGAACCCCTTTACTTAAGGCGTCTTTCAGTGCATCGTTAATCTGCTTTTCTCCTTGCACGTTTTCTTCCTCACTTTTAACAGCAGTAGACTTGTCGAACATAGGATGTTTATTACTTCCGCAACTAAATAAGATAGCTAATGAGAAGATGAATAGTATTTTTTTCATGGGTAAAAACATTTTAGTAATCGTCAAATATAGTATGTTTTTTCAAAACTGTTAATTCAATCTTAAATTTTAAGAAAAATTTAGGGTTTTATTAGCATATACCATCGTTTTTCTTTCGGCATGTAATTTAATGGCTCGTGATAAAACAATTTTTTCTAAATCTTTTCCTTTGGTAATAAAATCTTTGATGGAGTTGTCGTGCGTAACGCGCACAACGTCTTGTTCAATTATCGGTCCTTCATCAAGGTCGGCTGTAACATAATGACTGGTTGCCCCGATGATTTTTACGCCTCTTTCAAATGCAGAGTGGTACGGTTTTGCGCCTTTAAAAGCGGGTAAAAAAGAATGGTGTATGTTGATGATTTTATTGGGGTACTTACTGACAAACTTTTCTCCGATGATTTGCATGTAACGAGCTAAAACAATAAAATCAATTTGGTACTTTTTTAATAATTGAAGTTGCTCTTCTTCTGCCTCTGCTTTGTTATCAGGAGTTACAGGAATAACAAAAAATGGAATGCCAAACGTATCTCCGATATGTTTTAAATCGGGATGATTGCTTATTATTAATGGGATTTCAACATCTAATTCTTTAGAGTGGTGTCTGACTAAAATATCAAAAATGCAATGGTCGTATTTTGATACAAAAATTGCCATTTTGGGTTTGTCGGAGGCTAAAAAGGATTGCCAATTCATATTAAATTTACGAACGACTTCGATTTCAAATTCGTATTTGAATTTTTCAAAAGAAAAATCTTTGTCGTTATATTCGGCTTCCAAACACATGAAGAAAATATTTAAATCATTATCAACGTGTTGGTCAATATATGTTACATTTGCATTTTTGCTAAAAAAATAATTAGTAACCGAGGCGATAATTCCTTTTCTGTCAGGACAATTAATGAGTATTTTTATTTTAGACATAAGGTTCAATTTATTTGAAGCCAAATTTAATTAATTATTGGCGTTGTATTTGTTATAATTATAAAATAGTAACATTTTAATCACATTACATTATGAAAATTTTCTCATCAGTATGCATATTATTAACGGTATTTTTTATCGGGTGCACGGGACCTGCAGGTCCCCAAGGTCCTGTAGGTCCTCAAGGAACAAATATTTTAGGGCAAACTATCGAACGTACGGTTAATTTCACCCCTTCTAACGGATACGGTGCTCTGGTTACATTTGAACCACTAATTTATGATTCGGATGCTATTTTGGTTTATGTTTTAGAAGGAGTAGATGAGTTTAATAATCCGATTTGGAGGCAATTACCCCGACGCGTGTTGTTTGCCTTTGGAACTATGAATTATGAATATGATTTTACAAAAAATGATGTTCGACTATTTTTAGATGCCAATTTTGATTTGAGTATGTTAGAGTCAAAATGGACGTTAAATCAAACGTTTAGAATTGTAGTTGTCCCCTCTGATTTTGCTCGAAAAATGGCTAAAGCAAGCTATAAACAAGTTTCAGAAGCGTTAAAATTAGAAGATAAAGATTTTAAAACAACGCCTTAATTTTTGTTTCGGCGTTCGCGTTGTTGGTTATTCCACGTTTGAGCAACACTGTTTTTAGGTAAAGAAGCCTCTTCTGTTTTGCTTGAAGGGGCTATTAATTTGTTTAAAGATTCCATTTCTTGATCGTTCAATAAACGATATTTTCCTACAGGTAAGTCCAAGTTGATGTTGATGATACGGATTCGTTTTAGATTTTTAACATGGTAATCCAAATATTCGCACATCCGTCTGATTTGACGATTAAGTCCTTGTGTTAAAACGATTCTAAAAACATATTTGTTCACAAAACTAACTTCACATTTTCGGGTAATGGTATCTAAAATAGGGATACCGTTACTCATTCGTTCAATAAACTGTTCGGTTATAGGTTTATCAACAGTAACAATATATTCTTTTTCGTGGTTGTTACGCGCGCGTAAAATTTTATTTACAATATCTCCATCGTTAGTTAAAAATATCAAGCCCTCACTGTTTTTGTCCAATCGTCCAATCGGGAAAATACGTGTAGGATAATTGATATAATTAATAATGTTATCGGCTGTGTTTTGATTGGTAGTACATTCAATACCAACAGGTTTGTTAAAAGCAATATAAATTTGTTTGTTGCTTTTTCCGATGATTTCGCCATCAATTCTAACTATATCATTCGGTTGTACTTTTTGCCCCATCTCTGCGGGTAAATGATTAATGGTTACCCGTTGCGCGTCGATAAGTTTATCGGCTTCTCTGCGTGAGCAATAACCTGATTCTCCAATGTATTTATTTAAACGTACTGAAACTGTACTCATTTAGCTTGTTTTTGGAAAAAGATAATCAAAAATTTTGATAAATAATTCTTCATTTTGAAGTCCGTGACCCAAGCCTTTCGTTTCAATTAGTGATGCATTTTTCCAAGCAGCGGCAATTTGCCTGCCTTCGCGTATTTTTACGACAATATCATTTCGATCATGTACAACTAGACCAGATGTTGTAATGGTTTGTACCATTTTAGCTACAGAAAATGACTGAAATGAAAATTTATAATCTTTTTGAAATTTACGATCAATCATCGGTATCACTCTTTTTTTTAGCCCGAGTAGTGAGGCGAAATTACGAACCATAATTTCGAGTTCACCAGGCGCACCTAAAGTGACTATTTTTTGAATACTCGGCGTATGATGTTTGTATTGATGAAAAATACTTGCTGTACCACCGATGGAATGTCCGATTACGATTTCGGGATTGTGATGTTCGATTACTTCGGTAATGGCTTCCGAGTATTTGGCAACGTTAAACCATTTATTGTCAGATAATCCATGAGCAGGAGCATCTAAAGCCAAAATGGTGTAGCCACTTTTTTGTAAAACGGGAATTAATTTATACCAACGTGCAGAATTACTTTCCCATCCATGAACTAATAAAATGATGTTCGGTTTTTCTCCTATCCATGTGTAGGTTTGGATTGAAAATTTATCCGAAACAATTCGCTGTTGAATGCTTTGATTTAAAATATCAGGTAATTCATCTATAGTAAGTTTGCCTTTTTGAGGTTCGCTAATGAATTTTTCTGCCAAACGAACAGCCTCTTTAGGATATACGCGACTTAATGTGTTGATATAAATACCTAAAGATTTAAGGGCTGTTTTTTTGAACCGACCTTTCATCTATTTAAGATTACGGAGTATTCCCAATTTAATTTTCCAATTATTGAGGCTTTCCTTGTTTTTTGCAATCGTTTTTTCAATTTCTTTTAAAAATGGATTTTCTTTTTTTCCATTTGTAGAAAAGAACGAAATATTATTTTCTAGTTGGTTGATTTCTGTTCTTTCGTCATTTATCTTTTTAGAGATAAAACGCTCCTCTTCGAGTAGCTTATCGGTATCATTGTTTGCCTTAAAACGATCCAAACGACCTCTGAATTTGAGTAAATCTAATTCGTTAGCATCGAGTTGTATTTGATTATATAATGAATCGATAAATTGATTAAACTCTTCCTGAATGGCAATTTTAGAAAAAGGCACACGTCCAATTTCATTCCATTTTGTGGTGATTAATTGAATTTCTTCTAATCCTTTTTCAGGGGATTCGGATAATTTTGTTTTTTCGATACTTTTTAAATAAGCTGTCTTTTGATTAAAGGCTTCAATTTCTTGTTCGCTTTCAATATTTTTTTGTTCGTGAAGTCGGTTAAAGAAATTATCACATGACGTTTTAAATTCTTGCCATAAGGGATTTGAAAATTTTGATGGTACGTGACCAATTTTTTTCCAATCGCGTTGTAACTGTTTTACAACTTCAATGGTGCTGGTTATATCTTCGTTTTTTTCAACCTCTTGCGCTTTTGCTATAAGTGCCTTTTTCTTTGCAATATTGATATTTTGCTCTTCGCGTAATATTTTAAAGTAATTATTTTTTTGGGTATTAAACTCTTTTAGTGCACTTCTGAAATTAGCCCAAGTGTTATCGCTTGAAGCTTTTGGCGTACGACCAATACTCATAAATGAATCTTTCAGAGATTGTAGTTTTTTAGATTGTGTATTCCAAAAATCAATACTGTTTTTAGGTTCGGTAGTTAATTCTTGAATAGCGATAATCAACTCGTTTTTCTGGGCTAAATTTGATATTTCTTCTTCACGGAGTAAAGCTTTTAGATTTTTTCTTTTTTCTTCAACCAAAGAATTGATGTAATCAAAAGCATCCCAAAGTTCTTGACGTTTATTGCGCTCTACAGGGCCAACTTCTCGCCATGAATTTTGTAATAATTTAAATTCGTTTAATGCTTTTTTGAGGTCTTTTTCAGACAAAAGGTCGTTTAGACGTTCTAAAATCTTAATCTTTTTTTCGTAATTACTTTTAAATTCTAAATCACGTGCTTCCTTGTCTAAATGGATGTAATCGAAAAAATTTTCGACGTGAAAGTGGTAATTATTCCAAAGGTGATTGTATTTGTCTTTTGGCGTTGGTCCCGCATTTTTCCAACGGTCACTTAGGGTGCTAAATACACCAAATTTATTGGTTTCTGTATTTTCGGGAGAAACTAAATTTTTTAATTCTTCAATAATATCTAAACGCTCTTGTAAGTTTTGTTTTAAACTGGTTTCGACTTTTTTATAATGTTGTTTTTGAATTTCTTTTATTTCAAAATATTTGGTTTCGAAAGTAGTTTTAAGAAGGTATAATTTATCGTTAACAATAACCGCTTCGGGATCTTCGGTATTGGTGTCAACTAAAGAATCATTAAATGTGTCGTAAAAAGCACGTTTGATTTCATCTATAATTTTCTTTTCTTTAATAATAGTCTCTTTATCGGTGTATACAACAAGTGCAGCAATTAATTCGTCTAAAGAAAAAGTACTATAATCAACAGTAGGTTTGTTGTCGGTATTTTCATTTGCCATAGCAGTTACCTCTGTCTCTTGATTTAAATCATGTTCTGTACTCATCTCTAATTTTTTAGGTTGTTGTTCGTATATTAAATGGCTAAAATAAATTATTTATTCCAAATCTCCCAAGACTTTTCGGCTTGTAAAATAAGCATATCACTTCCGTTTTTGATAACGGCACCTTGGTTTTGACATTTTTTAAGAAAAGTTGTCGTTTCAGGATTGTAAATCAAATCATAAGCAATATGATTTTTATCGATAAATTGATATGGTATATCCGGAAATTGATCCACATTTGGGCTTGTGCCAATAGGGGTCGAATTGACGATGATTTGATTTTTCTCAAAAACATCTTTTGTTAAATCCGTGTATGTGATTTGATTTTCAGAAGGAGTCCTAGAAACAAAAGTATGTCTGATGCCTAATTCTTTTAAGGCGTAGGCAACGCCTTTTGATGCACCTCCGGTTCCTAAAATTAGAGCATGGCGGTGATGGGTTTGTAATAGTGGTTCAAGTGATTTCAGAAAACCAAAATAATCGGTATTATAACCCGTTGTTTTTCCTTCAGGAGAAACGGTTATGGTGTTTACAGCGCCTATTTCTTGTGCGTTTTCGGATAATTCATCCAAATAAGGAATGACATCTTGTTTGTAAGGTATTGTTACGTTAAGCCCCTTTAAACCTTTGGATTGTAATATTTTTGGGAATTGTTGAATGTCTGCAATGTCAAAATTAACATAGGTGGAATCGGATATATTTTCGGTTTTAAATTTTTCGGCAAAATACCCTCTTGAAAAGGAATAATTAATATTGCGACCTAATAATCCAAATAATCTATTTTTTTCTTTTTCCATATACTTCTAAAACAACTACAATTAAAATTCCGATGCAAATATATCCCATCGCAATAAGATCTTCTGAATGGAGTAGATCGGGTAAATAACGTTTGTAACCAATGATGATTCCTTCGGGGGTTGTGATGTCTTTTTTCCAAGGCCAAACAACGCCTAATGACCCTAAAATAAATCCGATGATAATGGCGTAGGTTGTTTTTTTGTGCTTTTTTAAAACAAATCCCAATAAATGAGAGAGGAAAACCAATCCCGCTACCGAACCCACAGTAAAAACAATTAAGATCCACAACAATTCGAGACGTTCGCTATTGGATAGAAAAGAATAATCCCCAACAATTATTTCAGAAAAAGTAATCGATAACGCATTAACTGCATCAACCAAAAGCAAAACATAGTTGCCTAAAAGCATTAAAATAAATGAACCTGATAACCCGGGTAACGCAATACCAGAAGTACTAATCATACCGCAGAAAAACACAAAAAAGATATTTTTGTTTTCGGCAATAGGATCAGGTATACTAATTGCTACACCGATTGCAATACCGATAAAAAGCACCAAAAGATTTCGTTGCGACCAATCTTGAAAATCTTTATTGATAAAATAAACAGATCCGATTATCATCCCAAAAAAGGTGGACCAAACATATAATTCGTGAGATATTAACAAGTAATCAATTAATCGGGAAACACTAAAAAAACTAATTAAAGTACCTAGAGTTATAAACGTTAAAAACGAACCGTTAATTGTGCGATAAAACAATTTAAATTCGCCTTTAAAGAGAAGTGAAAAAGCGGTTTTGTTAACCTGTTGTAACGAAAATATAAACTCGTCATAAAATCCCATCACAAATGCGACTACTCCACCTGATACGCCTGGGACTTTATTGGCTGTTCCCATGGCTATACCTTTTAGGATAAGAAATAATTTATCAATAAAACTTCTCTCTTTTTTACGCATGAATTATTCGGATTTATGGGCGAATTTTTCTAATAAATATATTGTTAAAAATCCACAAACCATAGTGAAAATGGCGATAAAAAATAAATTATTTCCATCGTAAGAAGAAGGTAGGATACTCACTTCTATAAACGGAACTGTTTTTCCGTGAGAGTTTACTCGGGTTTCCACTACACTCTTCCATGGCCAAATTTTATTTAAAGAACCTGCCATAAAACCAATCAGTAACGCCAACGATGCATCTTTATATTTCGAAAACATCCAGTTTAATACTTTTGAAAACGATTTAAGACCGATAATGCAACCTAACATAAAAATTAAAATCTTTATAATGGCGATTTGTAATGATTCCAAGTCGGATTGTACCAAGCTATCTCGTAATAAATTGATATTACCTAAAACAGCTTCGTATGAACCCATTAATAATAAAATAAATGCACCTGATATACCCGGTAAAATCATAGCAATAATAGCCACAAATCCAGATAAAAATAAATACATATTACCGTCAGGTGAAGCAACAGGGCGTGCAATTGTAATGTAATATGAAACAATTGTGCCTAATAAAAGTAACACAATCGGAAGTACAGACCATTTAACGACTTGCCCCCAAATATGAACAATACTTGCTATAACCAGTCCAAAAAAGAACGACCAAACAATAATCGGATGGTTGTCTAATAAATAAATTATAAGTTTCGATAAGGATATGATACTGGTCGCAATACCCAATAATAAAGCCAATAAAAAATTTCCGTTGATGGCTACCCAAGCTTTTTTTACACCTTCCTTTTTTAAGGTTTTGAGCGCATTTAGATTAATACCGTTTATAGTACTTAATAATTCTTCATAAATACCAGAAATAAAAGCAATGGTACCGCCAGAAACACCGGGTACAACATCGGCAGCTCCCATAGCAATTCCTTTAAGGGTAATAATAAAATAATCAGGAAATAGTTTTCTCATGATATAAAACAGATAAGTCGGTTAATTTTTCAAAATAAAAAACACAAATTAAGTGATTTATATGCGTTTAATTGTTTTTTGATTTAAACTTTTCGATATAATTACATACTTTTATTGACTATAAAAAGATATTCGTATGAAGAGTAAACAATTTTGGTTATTTGTAACAGCAATTTTGGTTTTTTCATTTTCATTTTCGCAAAATGTAAAACGCAGGTATTTATCTCACAAACAGGCTCCTGGGTTATTAGAAATTGAAACTAACGACGGAACATATTTAATCAAGCCGTATAGTGAAAAAATAATGGAAGTTTCTTTTATTCCAGGAGGAGAAGCTTTTGATAAAAAATCACACGCCGTAAATATGACTCCCATAGGACAAGTATACGAATTAAACGAATATTCTACTTATATGGAATACGAAACAGGAGGCGTATCTGTAACGGTGATTAAACGTCCTTTTCAAATTAGTTTTACCTATAAAGGAAAGCAACTTGTATCAGAAGGGTTGGGGTACAAACGAACATCGAAAAACCACATATTGGATTTTAATATCGATGATACCGAAAAACTATATGGAGGGGGAGCTCGTGCTTTAGGAATGGACCGACGTGGCAATCGTCTGGAATTGTACAATAAAGCGCATTACGGATACGAGAAAAAAGCAGAGTTGATGAATTTTTGTATGCCATTAGTGTTTTCTTCTAAAATGTATGCCATCCATTTTGATAACCCAACGATTGGATTTTTGGATTTTGACAGCAAAAAAAACAACCACTTAGCCTATGAAACTCAAAGCGGTCGTAAAACATATCAAATAATCGTGGGCGACACCTGGACGGATTTAATTGAAAACTATACTCTTTTAACAGGCAGACAGCCTTTACCTCCGCGATGGATGTTTGGTAATTTTGCCAGTCGTTTTGGATATCACTCTGATAAAGAAGTTCGAGAAGTTGTTTCCGCTTTTAAAACTCAAAACATACCTTTAGATGCGGTAGTTTTGGATTTGTATTGGTTTGGAAAAGATATAAAAGGAACGATGGGGAATTTAGAGTTTGATAAACAAGCATTCCCAGATCATAAAAACATGATTTCAAGTTTAGAATCTCAAGGAATCAAAACCATCTTAATAACAGAACCATTTATATTAACGACATCTAGTAAGTGGAAAGAAGCGGTAACTAAAAACATATTAGCAACAAATAGTAAAAAAGAACCGTATACGTATGATTTCTATTTTGGAAATACAGGGTTGATAGATGTTTTTAAACCAGAAGCAAAAACATGGTTTTGGAGTGTATACAAAAAATACATTGATGTCGGAATCGGCGGATGGTGGGGCGATTTAGGAGAACCCGAAGTACATCCATCAGATATGATTCACGCCACAGGTACAGCAGATCAAGTACATAATATATATGGGCACGAGTGGGCTAAAATGGTTTATGAAGGGTATAAAAAAGATTACCCAGGAGTCCGTCCGTTTATATTGATGCGTGCTGGATATTCGGGGTCACAACGCTACGGAATGATACCTTGGTCAGGAGATGTAAACAGAACTTGGGGAGGTTTACAGTCACAACCTGAAATTGCACTGCAAATGGGAATGCAAGGTATGGGATACATGCATTCTGATTTAGGTGGATTTGCAGGAGCAAATTTAGATGACGAGTTATATACAAGGTGGTTACAATATGGAGTATATCAACCCATTTTTAGACCTCATGCTCAAGAAGAAGTACCTTCGGAGCCTGTTTTTAGAGAAGACAAAACAAAACAATTAGCCAAAGAAGCAATTGAGCAGCGGTATAAAATGTTACCTTATAATTATACGTTAGCCTATAAAAATCATACAAAAGGAACACCTTTAATGCGACCGTTATTTTTTAATGAGCCAGAAAACAAGGATTTATTAGCTTACTCGGATGCATATTTATGGGGAGATAATTTTTTAGTTGCTCCAATTTTAGAGGCAGCAAAAGATGAAATAGAAATTTATTTTCCCAAAAATACCAATTGGTATGATATAACTAATGATAAAGTAGTATATCAAGGTGGGTTTAAACAAAAAGTACCTGTAGCGGTAAATAAAATACCAGTTTTTATAAAAGGGGGAACTTTTTTACCAGAAACAAAAGCCATGCAAAACACCAACGATTACGATACAAAAGATATGGTGATTCATTATTATTTTGATAGAGGAATTGATAGATCGTCAGATATTATGTATCACGATGATGGTAAAAACCCCGATGCAATTACAAAAGGCGAATACGAGATCATACATTTTGATTCGGAGTTAAAAGAAGGATTTATAGATGTATATATTCGTTCTGAACTAGGTTCAAAATACGAAGGGATGGAGCGTAATTTAACTATTTTATTCCACGGATTTCCTTCTAAGCCATTAAATATTAAATTAAATGGAGATAATTACAGTAAAAAGTGGGATAAAAAGAAAAGACAGTTGACAATAGAGTGTACGTTAGTTAAAGCAGAAGAGGTGCATGCAAGAATCCATTTATTAGAAGGCTTTTTAAATGAAAGTGTTCAAGAACAAAGAGCCAGAAAAAAAGGAGGAAAAGGACCTGACCGATCAGGGTTACAGGATATAAATCCAGTTCCTGAAGAAAATAAAAGCGAGTAACAAATACCTAAATCTATTATAAAAAAGTCTCCTGAAAAATTATTTTTCAGGAGACTTTTTTATTGAATCATAGCCGTTGGACATAAAAAAAAGACGATTTTAATAAATCGTCTTTTCAGAAATATACTATTTAAAGAGTTGCAATTAAGAGTTTAACTGCTCTCTTTTTTCTTTCTTTTCTTTAATTAATTCCATAATCGCACCACCTAACCAATAGTGTACAAATCCGATAAGAAATATCATTAACCAAAAACCGATTGTTAAAATCGTCAAAAACAATAAAAATCCTAAATATTGGTGAAATTCGAACATGATGCTGTTGTTTTTTATTTTTATGTGACAAATATAGGGTTATAATTTATTTCTAACAACAAAAAAATATTTTTCAATCTGATTAATATCATACGTAATTCTACGTATTAATCCTTATTTTTGTGGCTCGTAAAAAAAGTCAACAATTTATCTCAAATATTATGGAATATAGAATAGAAAAAGACACCATGGGAGAAGTAAAAGTGCCTGCTGATAAATATTGGGGAGCACAAACGGAACGTTCTCGTAATAATTTTAAGATTGGCGCTACGGCATCGATGCCTCAAGAAATTATAGAAGGTTTTGCATACTTAAAAAAAGCAGCAGCCTATGCAAATCATGATTTAGGTGTATTATCAAAAGAGAAAAGAGATGCTATTGCTCAAGTTTGTGATGAAATATTAGCAGGTCAGTTAGCCGACCAATTTCCATTAGTGATTTGGCAAACAGGATCCGGTACACAAAGTAACATGAATGTGAACGAAGTAGTAGCGAATCGAGCTCAAGTTTTAGCAGGTTTTAAAATTGGAGAAGGTGAACCAGTTTTAAAAGCAAACGATGATGTTAACAAATCGCAATCATCAAACGATACATTTCCTACAGGAATGCATATTGCAGCATATAAAGCTGTAGTAGAAACCACAATACCAGGTGTTGAAAAATTAAGAGACACATTACAACAAAAATCTGATGCATTTAAAGATGTAGTTAAAATTGGACGTACGCATTTAATGGATGCAACCCCTTTAACCTTAGGGCAAGAAATATCGGGGTATGTGGCTCAATTAAATTACGGTATTAAAGCGCTAAAAAACACATTATCTCATTTGTCTGAAGTTGCACTCGGAGGAACAGCTGTAGGAACAGGACTAAATACACCTGCAGGATATGATGTACTTGTAGCGAAATATATTGCTCAATTTACAGGGCATCCTTTTGTAACGGCTCCTAATAAGTTTGAAGCTTTAGCATCACACGATGCAATAGTAGAGAGTCACGGTGCATTAAAACAATTGGCAGTATCGTTAAACAAAATTGCTAATGATGTGCGTATGATGGCTTCAGGACCTCGCTCAGGTATTGGCGAAATTTTAATTCCAGAAAATGAACCAGGATCGTCAATTATGCCGGGTAAAGTTAATCCAACCCAATGCGAAGCTTTAACGATGGTTTGTGCACAGGTTTTAGGTAATGATGTCGCAATTAGCGTAGGTGGTTTACAAGGACATTATGAATTAAATGTTTTTAAACCTGTTATGGCAGCAAACTTTTTGCAATCCGCACGTTTATTAGGTGATGCTTGTATGTCTTTTGAAGAGCATTGTGCTAGTGGTATTGAACCTAATTACAAACGAATTAACGAATTAGTAAACAATTCATTAATGTTGGTAACAGCTCTTAATACAAAAATTGGATATTATAAATCGGCAGAAATTGCGCAAACAGCACATAAAAACGGTACAACTCTAAAAGAAGAGGCAGTTCGTTTGGGGTATGTTTCAGCTACAGATTTTGATATTTGGGTAAAACCCGAAGAAATGGTTGGTTCTTTACAATAAAAAAACTAATTTTGTTTCATATTTACGGATAATCATTAAACAAAACATAGAGATGTTAAAATTCAAATTCGTAGTTTTCATTTTCATATTAAATATATCGTTAGTTTTTGCTCAAGATAAATTTACCTTGAGTGGTATTATTAGTGATAATAGTAGTAATGAGACAATCATAGGTGCTAATGTGATTATTAGTGATTTAAATGTTGGTACGACAACTAATGAGTATGGTTTCTATTCGATCACATTACCTAAAGGAAAACACAAGGTTTTAATTTCTTATCTCGGTTTTGAAAGTGTGTCGCAAGACATAAATTTAACTTCCAACGAAAAGCTAAATATAGCGCTTACAGAACAAGCGGAACAGTTGGAAGAAATAGTCGTTTCAGACCAAAAAACGGCCGCAAATATAAAAGGTACTGAAATGAGTGTGAGTAAATTGTCAATCAAAAACGTAAAAAAATTACCAGCTATACTAGGCGAGTCAGATGTTCTCAAAACAATTTTGCAACTCCCCGGTGTAACCAATGCAGGCGAAGGAGCTTCGGGGTTTAACGTGCGTGGTGGCGGAGCTGACCAAAATTTAATTTTATTAGATGAAGCGGTTGTATATAATTCGTCGCACGTTTTTGGATTTTTCTCTGTTTTTAATTCAGATGTGATAAAAGATTTAAAACTTTATAAAGGCGGTATTCCTGCACGATTTGGAGGTCGTGGATCTTCTGTTTTAGAAATTTATCAAAAGGATGGAAATAGTAAAGAATTTCACGCAAACGGAGGTATTGGTTTGATATCAAGCAGGTTGTTGTTAGAAGGGCCGATTGTTAATGACAGAACTTCTTTTTTAGTAGCAGGTCGAGGATCTTACGCTCATTTATTTCTTAAATTATCAGACAACAAAAACTCCGCTTATTTTTATGATATCAACGCGAAAATAACCCACAAAATAAATGAGAATAATAATTTATATGTTTCGGGTTATTTTGGACGAGATATTTTTGCGTTAGATAATTTTGTTTTTAATAAGTATGGTAATAGTATGCTTAATGTTCGTTGGAATCATTTATACTCCGATAAATTATTTTCTAATTTATCAGCCATTTATAGTAACTATTATTACGGGATTCAATTGGATTTTTTAAACTTTGATTGGGAGTCAGGGATAAAAAATTATAATGTAAAATATGATTTTAAAAAATATGTGTCAAATAATTTTAAATTAGGTTTTGGCTCTAATTCTATTTATTATGATTTTAATCCAGGAGTCATTTCACCACTACCAGGAACATCAACAATTAATCAAAAACAATTAGATAAAAAATACGCTTTTGAACAAGCTTTTTACCTTGAGGCAGACCACCAAGTTTCAAATAAAATAGCATTGACTTACGGTTTACGATACAGTATGTTTTATCGCTTAGGAAAAGAAAATATTAGTGTTTACAATAACAATCAATCGGTTGAGTATAACAACCAAACACAAGTGTATTCTGAAGGAAATGCCATTGGGGTTAAATCGTATAAATCAAATGCTGTAATTGATTTCTTCAATAATTTTGAACCTCGTTTAGGTATATCGTATGCTTTAAATGATATTACGTCATTAAAAGCGAGTTACAATCGAATGAGTCAATATATAATTTTGGTTTCAAATACAACATCACCTGCGCCTGTAGATATATGGACGCCTAGTGGTAACGGTCTCAAACCTTTATTGGTAGATCAAGTTGCTTTTGGTTTTTTTAAAAATTTATCTAAAGAAAAATACTCTATAGAAGTTGAAACCTATTACAAAAAAACACAAAACAGTGTCGATTATATTGATGGAGCTCAGCTAATCGCAAATAATAATGTAGAACGTATATTACTTAAAGGGGAAGGAAGAGCTTATGGTTTAGAGTTTTTGTTTAAGAAAAATTTAGGAGATTTAACAGGTTGGGTGTCTTATACCATTTCTAGAACAGAGCAAAGAACAGCAGGGAGAACTCCTGAAGAAGTAGGAATAAACAATGGAGATTGGTATAAAAACGGATATGATAAATTACATAATTTGAATACTTCGTTAGTTTATGATTTCAGTAAAAAATGGAATTTGGGTGTAAACTTCGTATTGCAATCTGGACGACCAGTAACATTTCCGAATGGACAATATAGTTTTAGTCCAGTGAGTAGTCAAGATACCCCTATTAATGTGCCATTGTATAGTAGTCGTAATCAGGATAATTTACCTGCATTTCATCATTTAGATTTTGCTTTAACCTATGTTCCTACACCTAAAAAAGATAAGCGTTGGAAAAAAGAATGGGTATTTAGTATTTATAATGTGTATAATCGAAAAAATGCAGCATCGATTAATTTTAATCAAAATCTACAAACAGGAATGAATGAGGCTACTCGGTTATCTATTTTTGGAATAGTACCCTCAATAACGTATAATTTTACATTTTAATACGATGATAAAAAAACAGCTATTTTTCATAATTTTCATATCACTATTTTTAACTACTTGTGAAGATGTTATACAAGTTGATTTAAAAAAAGGTGCTCCTAAATTAATTATAGACGCAGGGATTGTTTGGGATACAACAACAACAGGCGCTACTCAGTCAGTTGTTATAACAAATTCAAAAGGATATTATGAGTTTGGTACACCTACAGTTTCAGGAGCAATAGTGTCGGTTAAAAATACTGATACGGATGCTAAATTTGACTTTATAGAAGAAAATCCAAACTCAGGGCGATATATCTGTAATAATTTTATACCTGTACTCAATAATAACTATGAATTGACAGTGGTACTGAATGGTGTTACATACAAAGCCAGCGAAAAATTAATTCCAACTCCAGAAATAACTCGTAAAACAGTAAAACAAACCAAACAACAGTTTGATGATCTTCCAATAACAGAGGTTAATGTTTATTTTAAAGATAATCTGTCTGAAGAAAATTATTATTTATTCGCAATTAAACCAACTTATAATTTTATCTATGAATATCGTGTATTGGATGATAAAATAAGTAATGGTAATGAGATGAAAGGATTGTATTTTAATGACGAAATGAATTATAACGACAATGTAAATATTCAATTTTTAGGTATAAGTAAAACTTATTATGAGTATTTAAATATTCTTTTGGATGTAGCCCAAAGTTCGGGTAACCCATTTGATACTCCTGCTTCTCAAAGTACATTAGGAAACATCATTAATACCGCTGATAACCGTAATAATCCGTATGGTTTTTTTAGGTTATCTCAGGTTAGGTATGATGTTACAGATGCGTCGAATATAATAACGAATTAACAGAAAATGTTATTTAGTAAAGGTCAACTTATTTTTGCGGTTTTATTTGTTATTGCATTTGTAATAACAGCAGTGTATTCGTACCGAAAAGATTTAAAAATACATCAAAAACACTATAAAGGAAATTATAAAGTGCTGTTTGGTTTTTTAATCTTTATACTCCTTCTATTTATAATAAAGCTCTATCTTAAAAAATAAAGATAGAGCTTTTTTTTTTATGTTTTGAATTTACTGTTTGTTTTCTTAAACCAATTCAGAGAATAAGCGTTCGGCATCCTCTTTTAAGAATAGTTTGGTTCCTTCATTAAGTGTGGCTGCAGATCCACATGCAACACCCCATTTGATGACGTCAAGAAGTGATTTGTTTTGAGAAAGAGCCCATACCATACCTCCAACCATGCTATCTCCAGCACCTACGGTAGTACGTTTTTCTACCTTTGGAGCTTTAACATGTTTGAAATAATCTTTGGTAATTAGCATAGCTCCATCAGGACCTAAAGAAACCACAACTATCTCAGCGCCCCCATTTGAAATGATCTGTTTTGCAGCATCATTCACTTCTTCGTATGTTAGGTTGTCTTTGTTTACTAAGTCAGCTAACTCACCTATATTTGGTTTGATTAGAAATACACCTGCTTTTAAAATGTGCTTTAAAGGTTCTCCTGATGTATCAGCGATAACTTTAACACCGTCTTGTTTGGCTGTTTCAGCTAATAAACGGTAATAGTCATCTTTTAAACCTAAGCTTAAACTACCGCTTATTACTAAGTACTCAGGCTTTAAATCTTTTACCACATTTCGGATTAACTGTGCTTCTTCTTCCGAAACTTCATTACCAGGAAATCCAAAACGATATTGATCGTTAGTTAATTCATCAACTGCAACAAAACTTTCTCTTGTCCATCCGCTGACGTCTATTGTTTTAACTTGTAGTCCTTCTTTTTCGACTAAACTTTTTAAAAAAGTACCGCGTATGCCTCCTGAAGTAAACACACACAACGATTCTCCACTCAGTTTGTGAATCGCTTTAGAAACATTGATACCTCCTCCACCAGAGTCGTAAGTGGCTTTTTTACATCGTATTTTTATTTCAGGAGCTAATCCTGAGAATGAAGTACTTTTATCAATAGAAGGATTAACAGTTAGGGTTACTATGGTATGTTTCATATACTTTGTATTCTTATTCTAAATCGCCTTCCCATTCTAAGATGCCACCTACTAAATTATACGCATTTTCGAAGCCCATTTGTGTCATTGCTTTGCAAGTTTGTCCGCTACGAGCACCTGATCGACAATAAACGTAGTAATTTTTTGTTTTATCTAATTTTTGAATTTCAGATATAAATTCTTCTCCTTTATGAAAGTCAAAATTAATGGAGTTTGCTATTTTGCCTTGGTTTACTTCATCTTCTGTTCTAACATCTAATATAACCGCATTGGGATCTGCATTTAAGCTTTCAATCCAGTCGTCTTGTAATAAATCCATCTCTTAATATAATTTATTCAAATTTACACTTCATTTCTGTTTCAAACAAACTGTTTTGTCTTAAAAAAAACTAAAAAAAGGTGTTTACTTTGAGGCTACTACTGTAATACCACCTTTTACAACATCGTTTATTTTAACATTTATTGGAGTTCCGATAGGTAAAAACAAATCGACTCTTGATCCAAATTTTATAAATCCAGCATCTTCACCTTGTATGGCGCGATGTCCTACAACAGCATAATTTACAATTCTTCGAGCTAAGGCTCCTGCTATTTGGCGATATAATACTTCTCCAAATTGCGGACTATCGATAACAACAGTCGTGCGTTCATTTTCTTCACTTGCTTTGGGATGCCAAGCTACTAAAAACTTACCAGGATGGTATTTACTGAATTTTATTATACCATTTAACGCATATCGCGTAACATGTACATTTATCGGCGACATAAAAATAGAAACCTGTAACCTTTTATCTTTAAAATATTCAGATTCAAAAACTTCTTCTATAACAACAACTTTACCATCAACAGGCGCAATAACGTGATTGTCGTTTATGGTGGTATGTCTTTTTGGATTTCTGAAAAATTGTAGAATTAAAATCAAAAACAACAAACAGGTAATTTGTATTGTTTTTAAAATCCAAAAGTTATTAATAAATGTGTCGCTTAATAAAATAATTGAGACAACTATAATTAAAGTTCCTAATATTATTTTAGCTCCTTCTTTATGAAACATATTCTATAATTTTTATAAATAAAAAAAGTATCGGAACAACAAAAATAACGCTGTCAAGTCGATCTAAAACACCACCATGACCAGGCATAAAATTTCCGCTGTCTTTTACCCCCGCAATTCTTTTCAATTTGGATTGAACTAAATCACCAAGGCTGCCAAAGGTAGTAATAATTAGAGCAAAAACAACCCAATAATAGGGATTGAATAACGAATTAAAAATGAGATAATGTAAAGCTACAGCCGCTATAATAGTCATTATTCCGCCGCCAATAAATCCTTCTATAGTTTTTTTAGGAGATACACTAGGGAAAAGTTTGTGTTTTCCAAATTTCATTCCAGACAAATAAGCAAATGTATCGTTAAACCATATCAATAGAAATGAGCACAAAATCAATTCTTTAGAAGAACTTTGGAGGTTAATCAGGATTAAAAACGGGAATAATACATATCCAATATATAATATGAAGTTTACTGGTTTTGAAAATTCAAAAGTTTTTTTGTTAAACAAAAAATGAAGTAAAAATAATATGGTTAGTACAGAACATACTCCTGCTATTTCATAAAAATAAAAAGTAGCATTACCTATAAATGGGAATAATAGGTACAATATAATGGCTGGAATTACAAGTAAATATGAATGTATGGATTGGAGTTTTGCAAATTCTTGCGCTGCAATGAGTAGTAAAATGAAAAATAATACAGAAAATAAAAGGGGAGAATAGATGGTAGTTCCTATAATTACACTTACATATACAAAGCCTGAAATAGTTCTTTTAACAATCTCTGTCATTATAAATCTTCGAGTAGTAACAAGTACAAGTTTTTAACGGAACAACCTAAATTCATCATATCATCCTCGTTTTTAGGTTTAAAAAAACTAATTGTAGTAATATTTGTTGGATAATCTTTGTTATATGATTTTTTAATAGTGGTTAAAGCATCACTTTTTGTAGAAACTAACTGACTCGTTTTACCGAAAACAATAACGTTATTGGTTAAATCTTCTGGTTTTTTTTCTTTTAGCTGATTGGAAGAGAATAGAATTGAGCCTTCTTCTGCAATTAAAGCTTCGCAAGATACAAATGAAAAAACGGTATTTTCTTTTGTTGTTGGAAGATACGTTAGTTTATTTTCGTCTAAGTAGGGTTTCAAGTGATCTTCATTACATAGTACGTTACACTCAAACCAATCATTTTCGACTAAAATGCTGACTAGATTTTCATTAAATTCCTCTTGATTTTCACAATATAAAAACTTGCCCCCATTATTTTTAAACCTTACAGTGAACATCTCATCTGTTGGGGTTTGGGGTGCTACAGGAGAAAAAGGACTTGCTTCTGATTCATTTTGCTTATCAGAGTCGTCTGTTTTTAAACCAAACAAATTTTTAAAAAAACCCATTAATAGTATTTGTACAAAACTTAATTAAAAAACTACTGTTAGTTTCAAATATAATAAAATTATTGATTATCAACTACTTCTTCTACTAAATCAAATGATCTTTTTCCGAAAATAGTTTCTAAATCTTCTTTAAATATAACTTCTTTTTCGATTAGGATGTCTGCAAGTTGGTCTAATTTAGCTCTGTTTTCGGTCAAAATCATGATTGCTCGCTGGTATTCTTTCTCGATTAATTTGGATATTTCTTCGTCAATAGTTTTAGCGGTATCTTCAGAATATGGTTTAGAGAAGCTGTATTCGCTTTGTCCTGACGAATCGTAATAAGTAATGTTTCCTATTTTTTCATTCAAACCGTAAACTGTAACCATTGCTCTGGCTTGTTTGGTTACTTTTTCTAGATCACTTAATGCTCCTGTTGATATTTTATCGAAAACAACCCTTTCAGCAGCTCTTCCGCCCATTGTAGCACACATTTCATCTAACATTTGCTCAGGTCGAACGATTTGTCTTTCCTCAGGTAAATACCAAGCAGCACCTAAACTTTGACCTCTTGGTACTATTGTTACTTTTACTAACGGAGCAGCATGTTCTAAAATCCAACTCACAGTGGCGTGCCCAGCTTCGTGAACGGCAATTGCTCGTTTTTCTTCAGCGGAGATAATTTTATTTTTCTTTTCCAAACCGCCTACAATTCGATCAACAGCATCTAAAAAATCTTGTTTATCAACAGCTTTTTTGTCGTTTCGTGCGGCTATTAAAGCGGCTTCATTACATACATTTGCTATATCAGCACCTGAGAAACCAGGTGTTTGTTTTGCTAAAAATTCAACATCTAAATCATCTGTTTTTGTTAATGGTTTTAGATGGACTTCAAAAATGGCTTTACGCTCTTTAACATCTGGTAGATCCACATAAATTTGTCGATCAAAACGTCCGGCGCGCATTAAGGCTTTATCTAAAACATCGGCTCTGTTGGTTGCTGCTAAAACAATAACATTGGAGTTACTGCCAAAACCATCCATTTCGGTTAATAATTGATTCAAGGTGTTTTCCCTTTCGTCGTTAGATCCAGACATACTGTTTTTTCCTCTGGCTCTACCCACGGCGTCAATTTCATCTATAAAAATAATTGCAGGAGATTTTTCTTTGGCTTGTTTGAAGAGGTCACGAACTCGAGACGCTCCAACACCCACAAACATTTCTACGAAATCAGACCCTGAAATGGAGAAAAACGGAACCTTTGCTTCTCCTGCCACTGCTTTGGCTAAAAGTGTTTTTCCTGTTCCTGGGGAACCAACCAATAGGGCTCCTTTAGGAATTTTCCCTCCGATATTTGTATATTTTTCTGGATTTCTTAAAAATTCGACAATTTCTTGCACTTCTTCTTTTGCGCCTTCTAAACCTGCAACATCTTTAAATGTAATTTTGATGTCAGTTTTTTCGTCAAACAATTTAGCTTTTGATTTACCAATATTAAATAATTGTCCTCCTGGTCCGCCACCGCCACCGCCAGACATTCTTCTCATTATAAAAATCCAAACACCTACAATAATTAATAGTGGGAGTAAACTGATGATTATTTCACTCCAATCACTGGTTGTTTTGTATGAATAACCGCTTAGTTTATTTTCTTTTTTAGCAACTTCTAACCGATTTTGGAATATCTCGTCGTTACCAATTTCTAAAATGTAGTGCGGACCTGTTATGTTTGGTCTGCCAAAAACATCGATTTTAACTTTTTTATGTGCGTCGTTTTCTAAAAAAGATTCATTGATATAAACTTCAGCACTGTTTTTATTTGATATGATTACATTCTTAACCTGTCCCTGATCTAAATAATCAAAAAAAGTAGAGATGGTTAATTTTCCTGGTTCGCTCCATTGAGTGTTTCCTGACGAAAAATTAATCGCCAAAAAAACCGCAATAGCAATTCCGTAAATCCAAAACGGATTTAATTTAAACTTAGTCGGTTTTTTATTTTCAGACATGTATTTTTTATTTTTTTGTAGTTACAGTGATTGTTTGTGCGTCTCCCCACAAATCTTCAATCTGATAATAGTTTCTAATGTGTTTTTGGAAGATATGCACCACTACATTAACATAATCCATCAATACCCATTCGGCATTTTCTGTACCTTCAACATGCCAAGGTTTTTCTTTTATTGATTTAGAAACTACTTTTTGTACCGAATTGGCTATTGCGTTTACTTGTGTATTGGAGTTACCATTGCAAATCACAAAATAATCACATGCTGTATTTTCGATTGGTCTTAAATCCAATATGATTAAATCTTCTCCTTTAACTTCTTCGATTCCGGCTATTATTTGAGACAATAATGCGTCAGTGCTAATTGTTTTTTTCAATTGCTGATATTTAATTTTTTGCAAAGTTATGATTTTTGTGTTTATTTACTCCTATCTTATTCAGAATAATATTATAAATAGTTTGGATTTTATAAAACTTAATACTGTTGACTCTACAAATGATTTTTTAAAAAATTATTCTAAAATCAATACACTAAATAATTTTACGGTTGTTGCCTCCTCTGAACAGACTAAAGGCAGGGGGCAACGCGATAAAAAGTGGTTTTCCGAGCCTTATAAAAATTTAACATTCAGTATTTTAGTCCCGAATTTAAAACAATATGAATTAGATGGATTCGGACTTAATATTCTAATTTCAAATTGTATTTTTGATTTTATACATTCATTTTCGGTTTTAAAAACAGCCATAAAATGGCCGAATGATATATTGATTCGCAACAATAAAATAGCAGGGGTTTTAATTGAAATTATTCATAGAAACAACACAAATATTGATGCTATTGTTGGTGTTGGAATTAATGTGAATCAGCTTATTTTCGATCAATTGCAAAATGCAACTTCATTGTCTATTGAAACAAAAAATAAATACAATTTAGATGAATTACTACATCAAATTAGTAACCAGATTAAATTAAAAATTACAAAGTATAAAAAATCAGACCTTCATAAAGAATTATATAAATACAATACATATTTATATAAAAAAAGAATTCCTTCTGTATTTAAAAATCAACAGGGAAAATTAGTTTTAGCAATTATAAAAGAAGTCACTATTGATGGCAAAATTCATCTTATCGAAGAAAATGACGTTATAACTTCATACGGTACAGGTGATTTACGGATGATTTTGCCTTCGTAATAGAATTTGTTTTCATGCTTTAAAATAAAAAAATAATAATTTGTAAGGAATTGTAATTATTCTCGTCTATATTTATAGAACAGTTAATCTAATCATTTAAACAAAATTATTATGAACAAGAAATCAATTTTAGTAGGAGCAATTGCTTTGGGTGCTTTTTCAGTAGGAACAGCAGCAACTTTCGAATCGTTGGGAGACGGTAACGATTTAAGAACGAACCTTACAGCTGATGATGCGCCATTGGTATTAAAGTCGGCTGCAGATGCGAAATGTGGCGAAGGTAAATGCGGAGAAGGGAAGTGTGGCGATAAAAAAGCAGAAGCAAAAGGAAAAGCAGCGGATCACAAATGTGGCGAAGGCAAATGCGGTGACAAAAAAGAACACGCAAAAGCAGAAGCAAAAGGAAAAACTGCAGATCACAAATGTGGTGAAGGAAAATGTGGTGATAAAAAAGCAGAAAAGAAAACAGAGAAAAAAGCGAAATAGTTTTTTGTCAAAAGTAAATGGATTGAAGCCTATAGGGTTTCAATCCATTTTTTTATAAAAAAAGATATGGTAGGTATAGGATACAGAAAGGATTTTTCGAAGCAGTTTTTGGAATCCGATATTCTGAAACCTGATTTTGTGGAAGTAGCTCCCGAAAATTGGTTGGGAATTGGCGGGTATTGGAAGCAGCAATTTCGGAACGTGTTAAAAAAATATCCCTTGTACTGCCACGGACTTTCGCTCTCAGTAGGTAGTCCCGAAGGTGTAGATGTCTCTTTTGTAAAACAAGTCAAACAGTTTTTAGACGAACACGAAGTGGTTATTTATTCGGAGCATTTGAGTTTTTCTAAAGTAGATAATGCTCATTTATACGATTTATTACCCATTCCGTTTACCGAAGTAGCCATTAAAAATGTGGTAGAAAGTATTCAAAAAGTACAAGATATTTTAGGCAGGCGATTGGTTATCGAAAATGTAAGTTATTATACCACATTAAAAGCCGAAATGACAGAAGTGGCATTTATCAACGAGATTGTTAAACGATCCGATTGTGAGTTACTTTTAGATGTTAATAATGTGTACGTAAATTCATTTAACCACAGTTACGATCCCCATACGTATCTTGATACCATTGCTTTAGATAAAGTAAAATATATCCATATGGCAGGGCATCATCAAGTGAACGAAAAGTTGATTATAGATACACACGGAGCCGATATTATAGATCCTGTTTTTCAATTATTTGAATATACAATGAATCGACTACAACGTGATGTACCTGTATTGTTAGAACGGGATTTTAATATTCCGGATCTTAACGTATTACAACATGAAATGAATACGATGAGACAAATAAAAAATAAAGCCTTATCCTATGACAGTATCAATGGTTGATAAGACACTCAAATTACAAACCGATTTGGCAATGTATTGCCGAACAGGAATTGATGCGCCCGAAACAAGTATTCAGGGCAATACGTTTCAGTACCGTAGATTGGTCTTTAATGTTATAAATGACACGCTCAAAACAGCGTATCCTTTAGCTAAAAAGTTATTGGGTAAAAAAAGATGGAAAAAAGCGGTAGCTCATTTTTTTGAAAAAAACCAATGCCAAACCGCACAAGTCTGGCGTTTACCTTTGGAATTTTACGAATATTATACACAAAACCCTTTTCCATTTAAAAAAGAATTTCCGCATTTGTTAGAATTGTTACTGATCGAATGGTTAGAGATTGAAGTTTTTATGATGGAAGATATTCTTACCGATGATTTTACAGCAACCCCAACAATTGATAACGCGGTATTGCTACTTAATCCCGAACTTAAAATAGTGCCTTTGACGTATCCTGTGCATACCCACAAAACCAAAACAATTACCCAAGAAGATAAAGGACAATATTTTGTAAGCATACACCGAGATTATTACGATAAAGAAGTTCGGTTTAACGATTTGTCGTATCCCTTTGTAGAGATGTTATTACAGATGAGTGAAAACGATACAACGGTGCAAGATTTAAAAAAAGGATTTCAAAAATACGAGGCAGATGTTACAAAAGCAGCAACAACAACTGATGTGTTTGTTCAATTTGCTTTAAAACAGAATTTAATTTTAGGATTTAAAAAGTAGGAGATGGTGACAAATATGATGCAAAAAATAATGCTTTCTTGCAAAAAAGCAGCCGAGTTAACCGATAAAAAAATGTTGGTTGATTTATCATTTATAGAAGCGATTCAGCTTAAAATCCATTTATTTATATGTGATTGTACTATTTGTCAATCGTATCAGAAATATAGTGAATTGATAGACAAAGCAGTTGATGAGGTAAACCACGAACGTCAATTGAAACAAAAATTATCTCCTCAAAAAAAACAAGAAATTTTAGATTCTCTAAAAGGATAAAGAGATGAGAGTTTTACAAATTATCGTGTTGTTTTTTAGTGTCTCACTGTCAGCACAGCAATCGGTGGATCAAGTACTTAAAAAGTATAATAAAAATACAATCCCCTATATTACTGTTAATGATCTAAAAAACAAAAAAGTACCTGTTGTGTTAGATGCTCGCCAGTGGAAAGAATATCAAGTTAGTCATTTGCCCAATGCAATTTATGTAGGTCACGAAGCTTTTAAAGCTAAAAACATCACATCAATAATATCAGATAAAAATACGCCTTTGGTGGTATATTGTTCGATTGGTGTTCGTAGCGAACAAATTGCCGAAAAAGTAAAAGCATTAGGATATACCGAAGTTTATAATTTATACGGAGGTATTTTTGAATGGAAAAACCACGACGGTATCGTGGTAGACGATCAAAATAAGCCAACCGAAAACGTACACGCGTTTTCTAAAGAATGGAGTAAGTATTTATTAAAAGGAAAAAAAATATACTAAAATGGAAAAAACATATTACGACCCAGCTGATTTAAAAAAGTTTGGAAAAATTTCTGAATGGAACGAAGAATTAGGTAGTAAATTTTTTGAATACTACGGAAAAGTATTTGAAGAGGGTAGCTTAACCGCTCGTGAAAAATCATTGATTGCCCTAGCGGTAGCACATACCATTCAATGTCCGTATTGTATTGATGCTTACACAGGCGATGGTTTAAAAAGAGGTATTACCAAAGAAGAAATGATGGAAGCTTTGCATGTTGCAGCAGCTATTAGAGGAGGAGCTTCGTTAGTACATGGTGTTCAAATGATGAATAAATACGAAAAACTATCCATGTAATTTATGAACGAAGTAAAGTCGTTAAAGGCAAAACAGAATCCACTTTCTAAAACAGAAAAACAACTAGAAATTCTTTCTAACGGAATTTTTGCGGATGGTTCGTTACCCACTTTTGCGCATCAAATAAAAAAGAACAACCAGTATCCGTTACGCCCAAAAAGCATCGAAATTCTACAAATAAATGTGGGCTACATGTGCAATCAGGTTTGTGCACATTGTCATGTTGATGCAGGTCCTGATCGGAAAGAAATCATGACGGTTGAAACGATGCAGCAAATTTTAGAGGTTTTAAAAACCACTAACGTAAACACACTTGATTTAACCGGTGGTGCACCCGAAATGAATCCTAATTTCAGATGGTTTGTAGAAGAAGCCTCTAAAATAGGGGTGAAAGATTTTATTGTAAGGTCTAACTTAACCATCATTTTAGCCAATCCAAAATACCATGATTTGCCTTGTTTTTTTGCAAAATATAACATACATGTAGTATCGTCATTGCCTTATTATAAAAAAGAAAAAACAGACAAACAGCGTGGTGATGGTGTTTTTGATAAATCAATTCAGGCCTTACAAATGCTAAATAAAGTAGGATATGGCAAAGAGAATTCTAATTTAAAACTCGATTTGGTTTATAATCCGTCGGGGGCATTTTTACCATCTGATCAAATGGGTTTGGAGCGTGATTTTAAAAAAGCATTAAAGGAAGATTTTGACATTGATTTTAATTCATTATTTGCGATAACCAATTTACCCATTAGTAGATTTTTGGATTATTTAATTGCTTCTGATAATTATGAAGATTATATGTATGCTTTGGTGGAAGCCTATAATCCGAAAGCAGTAGAAAATGTAATGTGTACGAATACCCTTTCGGTAAGTTGGGATGGTTATTTATACGATTGTGATTTTAATCAAATGTTAGGATTAAAAGTAGCAAGTACTGAAAAACACATCTCTCAATTCAATGAAGAAAATTTAAACAACCGAAACATCGTGATATCACAACACTGTTACGGATGTACTGCTGGAGCAGGAAGTAGTTGTCAAGGAACTGTTGCTTAATTGTATGGAAAACTTACTATTGGTATTTACCAGAAACCCCGAATTAGGTAAAGTAAAAACCCGATTGGCAGCGAGTATTGGCAATGAAAATGCCTTAGCGGTTTACAAGATTTTACTGGAACATACCAAAAATATTTTGGTGCAAGTAAAAGCTTCAAAAACAGTTTTGTATTCCGAAAAAATTAATGAAGACGATATTTGGAACCAAGAATGGTTCGATAAAAAATTACAGAAGGGAAATGATTTAGGCGAGAGAATGAAAAATGCTTTTCAAGAAGGGTTTAATTTAGGATTTAAAAAAATTGTAATTGTAGGCTCCGATTTATTGGATTTAGAAGTTTCTGACCTAGAAAAAGCATTTGAATTATTAATTGAAAATGATGCCGTAATAGGCCCAGCGGTTGATGGCGGATATTATTTATTGGGTTTAAAAAACATACCCAATAATATTTTTGAAAATAAAAAATGGAGTACTAACACCGTTTTACAAGATACTTTACAAGATCTTAAGCATTTAAAATATGCGCAATTAAAACCAAAAAATGATATTGATACCATCGATGATATTAAAAACATTACTGCTTTCCATAAATATTTATAACTAAAAATGACAAAAGAATTTTTACAAAAAACGGTTGATTTTCTTCAAGATAATGGATTTGAAAATCCAGAAATAGGAATTGTGCTGGGCACAGGATTAGGACAGTTGGTTAACCATATTCAAATTGAAAAAGAGATCAGTTATACTGAGATTCCAAACTTCCCTGTTTCAACCGTTGAGTTTCATTCCGGAAAATTAATCATCGGTATTTTCGAGGGTAAAAAAGTGGTTTTGATGCAAGGTCGTTTTCATTTGTATGAAGGGTATTCATTGCAAGAAATCACGTTTCCTATTCGCGTGTTAAAAGCTTTAGGAATTCAAAAACTATTTGTTTCAAATGCGGCCGGAGCAATTAATTTGAATTTTAAAAAAGGGGAATTAATGTTAGTGGAAGATCATATCAATTTACAAGGCAGTTCACCATTGGCATTTGCCAATGTTTCTGATTTTG
>CAYQSQ010000018.1:0-41032 GCA_964420215.1 uncultured Flavobacterium sp.
CAACGCCGTTATGTAGAAAGTTTATCCTCATACGCACGGCAATTTATGGGCAAGCTAGACAAGCCCAAAGTAGATTACATCAAAGGCATCTCGCCTGCTGTTGCCATTGAGCAAAAAGTAAATACCACCAATGCTCGATCAACTGTTGGTACCTCAACCGAAATATACGATTACCTTAAATTATTATTTGCCCGCATCGGACGCACCTACTCGCCCATTTCGGGTAAAGAAGTCAAAAAAGACACCGTAACCGACGTGGTTAATGACGTTAAGAAATTACCCGAAAACAGCCGTTGGTTATTATTAGCCCCAGTATATATTGAAGAAGGACGCACTTTATCCGAAAAACTAAACGTACTACTGCAGCAAGGTTTCGCGCGTATTTGGTACAACAACGAAATGATGCGTATCGACGAGTGGAAAGACCAAACAGAAAACGCTGCTGAAATCAAACTCATTATTGATAGAATCGTTGTTCAAGACACCGAAGAATTTTATAACCGATTAGGCGATGCCGTACAAACTGCTTTTTTTGAAGGAAAAGGAATCTGTTCACTTCAGGAAGTAAAAGGCACACAACGAATGGAGTACAGCATCAATTTTGAAATGGACGGCATCACGTTTTTAGAACCGAACATGCACCTTTTTAGTTTTAATAATCCGTACGGAGCGTGCCCGACCTGCGAAGGATATGGTAATATGATTGGGTTAGATGAAAATTTAATTATACCCAACACAGCACTCTCTGTGTATGAAAATGCTATTATGCCTTGGCGTGGCGAATCCATGAGTTGGTACCGTAACGAGTTGGTAAACAATGCGTATAAATTCGACTTTCCGATTCATAAACCTTATTTTGAACTTTCAGAAGAACAGAAAAATTTAATTTGGGATGGGAATGAATATTTCATCGGACTTACTGCTTTTTTTAAGGAATTAGAAGAAAAAAACTACAAAATCCAAAATCGTGTGATGCTTTCTCGTTATCGCGGAAAAACAAAATGCACCACATGCAAAGGTAAACGCCTACGCCCCGAATCGGATTACGTAAAAATCAATCAAAAAACCATTACCGATTTAGTGGTTTTACCCATTCGAAAATTAACGGCATTTTTTAGCGAATTACAACTTAATGAAAATGATCAACACATCGCCAAACGTTTATTGATTGAGATCAACAACCGCTTGCAATTTTTAACCGAAGTCGGATTGGATTATTTAACCCTAAACCGAAACTCGGCCACTTTATCTGGGGGCGAATCCCAACGGATTAATTTAGCAACATCATTAGGCAGTAGTTTGGTAGGATCCATGTATATTTTAGATGAGCCAAGCATTGGTTTACACCCTAAAGATTCGGAGCGATTAATCGAAGTACTCAAATCCCTACGTAATTTAGGCAATACTGTTATCGTTGTCGAACATGACGAAGACATTATGCGCGCTGCAGATAGCATTATTGATATCGGACCAGAAGCTGGAACGTTGGGCGGAAACTTAGTTGCTCAAGGAGATTTTAAAACCATTTTAAAATCCGATTCGTTAACAGCGCAATACCTTAACGGAAGTTTAAAAATTGAAGTGCCTAAAAAACGTCGAAAAATCAAAAATACCATCGAAATCATCGGTGCTCGCGAACACAACCTAAAAAACATCAACGTTAGTTTTCCGTTGGATATGCTGACGGTAGTTACAGGCGTTTCAGGTAGCGGAAAAAGTACGTTGATTAAAACTATTTTATTTCCTGCGATCCAAAAACACCTCGAAAATTCGAGCTCGAAGATGGGGCAGTTTACTGAAATTAAAGGCAGTTATTCGCACATCAAACAGATTGAATACGTCGATCAAAACCCAATCGGGCGTAACTCTCGCTCTAATCCTGTCACGTACATTAAAGCGTATGACGAAATCCGAGAAGTTTTTACCAAACAAAAATTAGCTCAAGTACGCGGGTATAAACCGAAACATTTTTCATTTAATGTAGATGGTGGTCGTTGCGACACCTGCAAAGGTGAAGGCTCGGTTACTATTGAAATGCAATTTATGGCTGACGTTCATTTAGAATGTGAAGATTGCAAAGGCAAACGCTTTAAAAACGAAGTCTTAGAAATCCAGTACGAAGGCAAAAACATTGACGATCTATTATGTATGACCGTAGATGATGCGGTTGCCTTTTTTGAGAAACACAACCAAACTAAAATTTACGCCAAACTAAAACCCTTAAAAGATGTTGGGTTGGGCTATGTCCAATTGGGACAATCGTCTTCTACTCTTTCGGGAGGCGAAGCGCAACGGATCAAATTAGCTTCCTTTTTAGTAAAAGGTACCACCAAAGAAAAAGCCCTTTTTGTTTTTGACGAACCTACTACGGGCTTGCATTTTCACGACATTCAAAAACTATTAACATCTTTTGAAGCTTTGATTGAAAACGGACATTCAATCATTGTTATTGAGCACAACTTGGATTTGATCAAATGTGCCGATTATATGATTGATTTAGGTCCCGAAGGAGGCGAAAACGGCGGTCAATTACTCGCTTTCGGCACACCCGAAGAAGTCTCTAAAAATAAAAACTCGGTAACAGGTAGTTATCTTGTAGACAAATTGTAACCATTATTTTGTACTTTTAAAAACAAAACTCAAAACTATGACCAATCAAATTATCAATGCAATTCTCGGACTTGTCTTATTTATAGGTTCGATTTACGGAATCAACTTTGTTACACACGGATTTTTAATGGAATACATTACTAATCCTAATTTGGAAATACCCGCAGAAGTAAAAAGTCGTAACTCTTTGATTTTCATTACAATTTTTGCTGTTTTTGGTATTTCTGGATTATTTCAATTGATTCGTAATGTAGAAAAATTAATAAACAATTAAACACGATGATTAACAACAAAATCATCTATCAAGTCGATGCGTTTACACAAAAAGCATTTAAAGGAAATCCAGCAGGTGTAATGATTGTTGACGCATCAGTTACTGATGTTTGGATGCAACAAATCGCTTTAGAAATGAATTTGTCCGAAACGGCATTTGTAATCCCTGATAACGATGCGTTTATCATTCGCTTTTTTACTCCAACGGTTGAAATTCCTCTTTGTGGGCACGCCACTTTAGCGAGCGCACATCTTTTATACGAATTAGGCTATGTAGCTTTGAATCAAAAAATCTTGTTTAAAGCTAAAGGAGGTGATTTAATTATAAAACAATCAAATGGCGAAATCTGTATGGATTTCCCTACTTATATTTTGAATAAAAATTCGACGCCATCCAATTTTAAAAACTTAGTTGGATTTGAACCCATTGAATTTTACACCAGCGAATCCAACTGGAAAATTGCCGTTGCCGCTTCGGAAAAAGATATTTTAGACGCATTACCTAATTTCGAAGCATTATCTTCCAATAACTTAGGTTTATTGATGATTACCTCCGTAGGAGATATTTCTAAAACAGATTATGTGGTACGTTGCTTTGCTCCCGACTCAGGCATTGATGAAGATCCTGTAACAGGTTCCGCACAATGCGGGTTGGTACCGCTTTGGACTTCTAAACTAAATAAAACCGAATTAACCTGCCGACAAGTTTCTGCCCGAACGGGTGATTTAAATCTACAATCAATTGGTGATCGTATCGAAATCAAAGGACGCGCCATTACTATTTTTGAAGCATTCTTGAAAATTTAATATTTTGAAAAAAATACTCGAAGAATTACCCGAATTAGCCAAAGAAAAACATCTTGAAAACAAGAAATATTTAGAAAAATTACGCAAACGCACACCCAAAAAACTGGATGTTATTTTGCAAGATTTGCATGATGATGAGTTTAAAAAAACCGATTGTTTAACGTGTGCTAATTGTTGCAAAACTACAGGGCCGTTATTTACAACTACGGATATTGATCGAATTTCAAAAAGTTTTAAAATGAAATCCGATCAATTTATCAAGAACTACTTGCGTGTAGATGAAGACCAAGATTATGTATTACAACAAGTGCCTTGTACTTTTTTAAACGACGACAACAGTTGTTTTATCTACGACATCAGACCAAAAGCCTGTCGCGAATTTCCGCATACGGATCGTAATAAGTTTTATCAAATCAACGAAATCACATTGAAAAATTTGCCTGTATGCCCCGCTGCATTTAATATTGTAGAAAAATTAAAAAGCAAACTCCCTTTATAAATGAGTGTTTTAACCGATCAAGAACTGCACAACCTCGCAATGAATCACGTAGGTAAAGAGTTAGAAAAAAATGGTTTTGAGTTTATCGCCATCAAAAGTGATATCAAAAGCAATCCTCAATTTGTTTGTGTAAACACAAAAAACGAACGCTTTTTTGTAGTAACCCGAGCGATCAATTACCCGCATAATCCACAAGATTACGACACCATTTGGATGCAATCATTTAAAGAACACGCTCAAAAACACAATGCTCGTATTTTATATGCAGGTGTTGGTATAGCCAACGCCAAAAATATTGACAACCCCGTAACCACAACCGAAGATTATATCATTAGTTATGACGGTATTATTGAAATTTTGTAAGACAAGTCTTTTAATTGGTCTTGTTTTTTTAGGAAGTAGTTGCGAATCCAATTCATTAAAAGAAAAAATATATGTTGGCGAAACACAAGGTTCGACCTATGCGATAAAAATCATCGACACCTCTAACGAAGATTTACAATCGTCTATTGACTCTTTATTATTGGCGGTTGATTTTGTATTTTCCAACTACAACGATCAATCTTTGCTTACTGCTGTTAATAGACCTGTTGATTCGATCAAGGTAAACCCAATGTTTGCCGAAGTTTTTGAACAATCCAAAGAAATCTACACTTTATCTAATAAAATTTTTGATCCTACTGTTGGCGCATTGGTAAAAACTTGGGGATTTGGCAACTCAACTAAAACCGATATTCGAAAAGAGACTATCGACAGCCTGATATTACTTACGGGGCTTGAAAAAGTATCCCTGACATCTGATTTATTTCTTAAAAAAAATAACCCAAATATTTATATCGATTTTAATGCCATTGCCCAAGGTTACACCGTAGATGTAGTACACCGATTTTTAAAGAAAAAAGGATTTAAAAATTACATTATTGAAATCGGCGGCGAAATTTACACTTCTGGAAAAAACATCTTAAAAAATAAAGATTGGGTAGTTGCAATAGACGATCCCAGACAAAATAATACCGAACGAACGTTTATTGAAACTATCTCTTTAAGCAATAAAGGAATGGCTACTTCAGGTAATTACCGAAAATTTAAAATCGATCCTACAACGGGTAAAAAATATGTACACACGATCAATCCTTTGACAGGGCATCCCAAGCCATCCAACATACTAAGTACTACTGTAATTGCTGCTACTGCAATGAAAGCTGACGGTTGGGCTACAGCTTTTATGTTGTTGGATCTTGACCAAACAAAAAATCTTGTTGAAAATCAACAAGATTTAGATGTGTTTATTCTTTATTTAGATGAAAATAACGAAATGCGACGTTGGTTTTCAAAAGGATTTAAAAAGTACGTAACGCCCTAAAAGTTCCGTTTTTAGCACTGGTTTTATTTAACCAAGTTCCTTTTGCTTCATAATATTTGCGTACTTCATCTTGGTCTATTTCTGCCGAAAAATCTCCTAATACAGCCGAACTTCCAAATACCGTATTTATTGTTGTATCGTGATAGCCATAAATCGTAGTTGAAAATACAGAATCTTTTTCTTTAACCAAACCCTTTAAAGTAGCACCATACGTAATAAAATTAATATTACCTGTTAAATTCCCTTCAAACTGACCTTCATATCCTTTTACTACCATTTTTGATGTTTCTTTAGCAAGAAAAGCCATGGATTTCGAATTTGCATCAATTTTTAAATCTTCAATTTTCGAATCTTTACCTTTTTCGCTTACACTAAAATTAAAAGAATAAGCGCCACTCACAAAGTTTAATTTTTCTATCACAGCATTCCGAACAACTTTATTTGACTCCGTTGTTTTAAAAATATATTCTTTACCCCCCAAAACCAATCTCGCTTTGGTAATGGTGTCTTTGTGTTTTAAATAAACCTCTATATAACCCGACGGATTAATTACTACCCCTCTATAAACCCCTAAATTAACGGTGTCGTTCTCCTTTTCGGCTATTGGGGTTGAAGGCAATTCAGTAACTGGAACCCCTGGTATAACCACATCTGGATCTTCTTTAGAACAAGAAAACAAAACAACAAATGCAGCAACTAATAATGTAATTTTTTTCATTTTTATGTTATTTTTTAATTGGATTTGATCAAATGTACTAAAATTCAATGTTTTTACAACACCATTTGATCATAAGATAAAATGGTTTGATACCCTTTTTCCCTAAAATAATCCATTGACGTTGGCATATCCTGTGTAGCTACTAAAATAAAATCCCCGCCCCACGCGCCTAAACTTTTGATGCTTTCTGAAAAATCAGAAAACAACTCTTGTTTGATGGTTGGTACTTGTAATAATTGGGAAAGTTCTTGTTCGTGCGTATCAATTAGCGTTTGAAACGTTTGTAAGTCTGTTATTTGTAACGCTTGTTTTGTAAAACTAGAAAATTGATCTATCGCTGTGGCTGAAATTTGTTTTTGACGATACGATTCTATCGCTTCTCTGCTATTGCGCTTGACATTCAGGTAAACAAAAAATAGATTTTCTTTAAAATTAGGTAAAAACGATACGTTGGTTACAGTTGGATTTGCTTTGGTCAATTGGTACACAATTGGTGAATTTGTTTGTGCGCAGGCAATATCATAACCACTACCTCCAAAACTATTGTGCAACAACTCAAAAGCATCAATACCAAACCATTGTGCAACATTATTTATTAAGGTTGATGACGTTCCTAATCCCCATTGGCGCGGAAAAGTCAACTTTGTTGTCACACGATAACCCATCCCTTTACTGAAAATGGTTTTGTTAACAGCATATGCTTCATTTAAAATTTTGAGCAAGGTTTCGGTAATTGGGTCGTGAGTATATAATGGATTTCGATCGGTAATAGCTTTGACTGGGATGGTGTTACTGTACCAAACTGTACCGTCGGCATCTTGGCTTTCCCAATATATTTCTTGACTTTCGGCTACGGGTTCGACTACTAAATATTGCCCCATTTTAGTGGGTACGGCCAAGGCTTCGGATCCATCCAAAACCAAATATTCGGAGGTTATTAATAATTTCCCGTTGCTGTAAAATTCTTTTTTCATGCGGTAGTTGTGCTACGAATTTTTTCTACAAAATCAATTACCGCATAATGAGTGATGGTTTGTTTGGTAAAATGTGCAGTTACTTTTTGTCTTTCTTCTTCGGTCGCATTCACTTGATTGAGAATATTTTTAAGGTGCATTTTCATATGTCCTTTTTGAATACCAGTAGTTGTTAACGAGTTTAAGGCAGCAAAATTTTGTGCCAAACCAGCAACGGCAATAATCTCCATTAACTGTTTCGCATTCGGATTTTCTAAAACGCCTAACGCAAATTTAACCAAAGGATGTAACGAGGTTAAACCGCCAACAGTACCTAACGCTAACGGAAGATCTAACCAAAACATAAAAATCCCGTTTTCTATCTTGGCGTGTGACAAACTGGTGTAACGCCCATCTTTTGAGGCGTAGGCATGAACACCCGATTCGATCGCTCTAAAATCATTACCTGTGGCTAATACCACAGCATCGACACCGTTCATAATTCCTTTATTGTGTGTAACCGCTCGATGCGGTTCAATTTCGGCAATTTTAACGGCAGTCAAAAACTTTTTGGCATAGGCTTCTCCTCCACTCAAATCTTCCACAGGGCACGAAACCGATGCTCGTACAATACAATTTGGAACATAATTAGACAAAATACTCATCACGATTTCGACCTCTATTTTTTCTTTTAGAAATTGAGCCATGCGCTCCAAACACGAGTTGATAAAGTTGGCTCCCATCGAATCTTGGGTATCAAACGTAACGTGTAACTGATAGTAGTTTTCTAAATCTGTTGTTTTGTTTTTTAAAATCACATCCAAAATACCACCTCCGCGCTTTCTCATATTTTGGGTAATATCTTCGGTTGAGGCGATAAGGTCTTTTTTATTTTTATTAAAAAAAGATTCTAACTCAGCAGATGGAGCTGTATATAAAAAATGAACTTGTCCTATCTTCTCCGCAGATAAAACCTCTGCTTTAAACCCACCTCGTGTTGCCCAATATTTTGCAGCTTTAGAGGCTGCGGCGACTACGGAACTTTCTTCAATAACCATCGGTAGGGTCACAGATTTGTCATTGATGATAAAATTAGGTGCAATGCCTAAAGGCAAATAAAAATTGGATATCGTATTTTCGATAAAATCATCGTGTAGTTTTTGCAACTGCTCGTCTGTATTCCAATATTTCTGGAGTAAATCTAAGGTCGCTTGTTTGGTTTCTGAAAAATAGGTTTCAGCAACCCAATCCATTTTTTGTTGTTTGGTTAATTTTGAAAAACCTTGAATATTTTTTAACATAAACGATTCTCTTCTTTTAATTGCCTTGCAAAGGTAATTGAAAAAAGAGAATCGTTAAAATCTCACATTCACTCCCATATTAAGTGTTGGATTTACTTGATTGATGCTTTTGACCTGAAATGATTTCATATAATAATTCATACCTGGCTCGGCAAACATATAGGTTTGTTTAAATATTTTGTACTGCAACGTGGTGCTAAACAATACCCCATAAATATATTCGTTTACGCTTTGTGTTTCGCCAACTGCATTTCCGTTTAAGTATGCTTTGTTGGATACTAATTTACCCAACATACCGCCTGTATTTAACCTGATGTTGGCTCTTTTTTGTTCTAAAACAGAATATGAAATCTCTAAAGGTATTTCGACAAATCGCAGTTCTTCTTTTTGTTCGTTGATTTTGTATTCTTTATCTATAACCTTTGGAGTACTGGTAGTAGTCGTCATTGATGAAGAAGTTTCATATACTACATTAGCCATGGGTATTGGGTCCGCTACTTGGTTAGGATTGCTCGGACTTACAGGGTCATTATAGGTTGCGGACGATTGCGGAAGTTGTTGTGATTCGTTTACTACAACGGAATATCCCGCTGGTGTAGATATTTTTGGCGGCACTTCCGTCTGAATTTGAGACTGCTTACCCAAATCTTTTAATTTTAAACCGGTAGTAATCGCCCATTTACTATTTAATTGATAGTTTGTTTTAACTCCGAAAGTGTTTGATGTGTTATTAGTTGCCTGAACGTCATCACTTTGTTTGTTGTTTTGGGTATTGGGCAAACCTGCAAAAACTTGTAAAGACCAACGGTTATTTTTAAGTGACAAATCAGTTTCTTTTTCGGCGTTATTTTTTTCTGCTTGAGCTAAAATAGCTTCTAACTCTTTTAACTCTAAAGCGATTTGAGTGGTCGAATCTACATTTTTAGTCGAAAACACGCCTCCTTTTTTAGGAAGTGAGGTATTCGGGAGTATATTTTTCGCTATTGAATTGTTTACTGCTTTTTCATCCAAAAAATTTTCAGATTCTTTATTTTGATATTCTAAATCATTTTTAGGCACATACACCGTCTCTCTATTTTTAGTGTAAGACGTTTTTATAGAATATACACTTAATTTTGCGTCAGCTTTATTTGGTGTTATTTCATTATTATTTGAGGGTAACAAAGTTGTTGTTACAAAACTACTATTTGTGTTTTTAATCGAATTATTTTTATGTTGACCTGATTCGGTATCAAAAACAAACGGAATGCTCAATCCTACAACCAAACTTGCCGCAATACTCCACCAAATAAAACCCCGTTTCTTTTTCTTGGGTTGTTCTAATTGTTGTTCAATCGCATCCCACATCTCTGGTGGCGGAATGCTTTTTAAGTTTTCCAACGATGAAAAAACATTTTCTATATTGTTCTCTTTCATGCTGTTTTATAATTAAGTTCGCCCAATATTCTTTTTTTCAAATTACTTTTTGCTCGGTTTAAATTTGATTTTGAAGTCCCTTCGGAAATATTTAGAATTTCTGCAATTTCTTTGTGTTTCATTTTTTCAAAAACATATAAATTAAAAACCATTCGGTACTGATCGGGTAAATCTTGTATGTACTTTAGTAGGATACTTTGTTCTATTGGTAATGTTTCGATTAGTTCTTCTTCGACATCATCACTTTCAAGACGAGAAACGTCTAATAAAAAAACGTCCTTTTTTGTCTTTTTGAGGGTTTCGATTATTTTATGGATAAAAACCCGTTTTATCCAACCTTCAAAACTACCTTCAAATTTAAATTGGTGTATTTTTTGAAAAGCCAATACAAACGCTTCTTGAAACACGTCTTTAGCATCGTCTTCATTTTTCATATACTTTAAACATATCCCGTATAAAACAGGCGAGAACAATTGATATATTTTCAATTGTCCTGACCTGTCGTTTTCGATACATTTTTTAATGATATGATCTAAATCCTGATTCAATGGTTGGGTAGGTATTTTTTAACTTACGAAAGTAGTTATTGTAGTTACAGTTCGTTTCGGATTTAACTCATATTTGTGATTATTAATCCTAATCGAACTCAAAATGGCTACATAATTAACATTTCTTACTTTTAATAATTTAAAATCGACATCAAATTAATCAAGTGATTTTTTAAGGCTATCAAATCCGGATTGTTTGAATAATACTCTTGATCCACAGGTAAATGTATACTTGTCTTTCGATTGTTTATCATCAATTCAACATAAATCCAATCCTTAATTGGAATTATAGTTTGCATTCGTATAAAATCGTTAAATTCTACTCCTATAAATTGTTTAGGTATAAACTGTTCTAACTGTTTTATATCAACACTAATTTCTGTACCGATAGGCGAACTATAGTTTAGTTCTGACATATTAGGCACAAGGGTACTATGTATGTAACGCATCTGATTATCTTCTATTTTATAAAAAATGCTATTGCTTTTATTAGTGTAGCTGTATTTACCAAACAGTACATAGTCTTTTTGCTCAACTACTTCTTTAAATTCTATTTTTTTATTGGTTTTAGGGATAATTGCAAAAGCGGTTGATTTATTTAAATCCAGTTGCTGGTAATAGTTTACGTAATCCATATTATTATACATAATTGGTTTATCATATTCTCTTTTGTAATAAACCGTTATACCGCAGTCTGTTTCAACAATAGCATCAACACTTAATGTACTTTTACTATCAATAGCATCAACAATACCTACTAACATTAATGTATCAAAATTAGGGCGGATATAGTAATAACCTATTTCACACGTCACTTTTTCTGGTACTAATACTTCTTCATTTGTTGTTAAAACCGTTTTTTTATGTGTTTTTACACTTAAACTTTGTTCATTTGGATACATCTCCATATCATCCAAGTACAAACCATTTTTAAAAACATCGTAATACGTAATATCATCATCTATAACATATGTTTTGAGTTCATTCGTTTTCTTCACTTTTATAGCACCATAACTATAGTGCGTATTTTGAGTGTAATTTTCAAAAGACACTTGTTTTTCTTCACCACAATAGACTGGCATAGTGCACTCTAGTAATTGTGGAGTTGATGTATCTAAAGTAGATACTGGGGTTGTAACTTCGTCTTTATTACAAGACAAACACAAACTCAACAGGACGGCAATCGTTAAAATATTTTTTTTCATAATAATGGGTTTTATATACAAGATGCCCAAATGTGAAAAAGGTTGCGTACGCCCTAAAACTTTTTAACTATTTTTACCCCAACACATTAAATCTGAAACCAATTTATTGATATACAAAGTCAACATCACTATATTATGAATTAGGTGCAAAATCACAAACTTTTGATAGCGTAGGTAAATACAATGGATTAGAAAAAATAATCCGCAAGTAGTTTGTTTATATAATCTTTTAACATTTCATTAATACAGTTTCTATTGTTATTTCTCCTATGACGTCAAGTTTAAAAGAATATCCAACGAGAATTCCTGTAAATCATAACGGAAAAAAAGGAATAATCGCAATTGACCAAATTAGAACAGTCGATAAGAAAAGAATTATCAAGTTACTCGGAAAGTTAAATAAAACGGAAATTAAAGTAACTAAAGAAGTTATAAAAGAAACTTTTGTGGATTAATAAAGTACTACCTGTAACAGCGGTAGCTGTTGCACTACCCTTTCCAAAAACTAATTTTTTAAAAAAATCATAAAAAACAACCTTTTTTAATCCTTTTTAAGCGTGTTTGTTTAATCTGTATAGAGTTACGTTTTTTGGCTTTATTAGGACGACAAAGTTTACAAGTCCGCCAATGATTTATATATTGTATTAGAAAGCAATAACTATGAAATAAAAATTATTTGTGCGATGAAAAACACCATTTATAACCGCAAAATATACGGTAGTAAATAATAAAATTAACGGATTGCTCCCCACCTCACACTCAAAAACCTTCTTGAAATTGGAACTTTTTAAAATGAAAGGCGGTTAAAAATTTTAAAACAAACATTCATATAAACTGCTAAGTTTTTGTATTTTGGAATGCGAAACAACAATACAATTATACGCCTATAAACCTCGTATTTAAAACTCTTTTTGGGGTTTTGGTTTTCTTTTGGGGGAAATGGATAGAGCTTCGTATAATAAGTAGTTAACAGCAATTATGAAATCTAACTTTGAAAATGAAATATACAACACATTAAAAGACAATTCTGTCATTTTTTTAAAAGACGGTATTATACGTCTATTACAAAACGATGATAGTCAAGAAGACTTAATTCGACATGATTTACTAATATTAACTTGTACGTCTTTTCAAATTTCAATCGAACTTGCTGTTAAAGCACTTATCGTAGAACGAACAGGCATTAGATATATTCTCAATCCAAAGCAACGAAACCTAACCGATGAAGAAATCAAATCTCTGTTTATAAACAATGATTTAAAGACTAACGATTTTGATATTCTAAAAAACTTCATCAAATCTAAAGGGTATATATACACTTTGAAACGTGAGGATTATGACACAATAGATACATTTCAAAAATATAGAAATAGAATTGTTCACTTTTCATATAAATTTACTGAAGGCGACTATTATGATCTTAAAGAAGATGCGGTATATTATCTAATAAATATCATTTTTAAAATCCTCTTATCCAACAGCCATGAAGATGTTAAACCTTCTGAATTTGTTATTGAAACCTTAGGAACGAATTTGTATAATGACTTACTAAATTATAGACCATACATTGAAGCAATAAAAAAAGTTGCTCGGCAAAATTCTAAAGAAGTATTCAATTGTATATTTTGCTTTCAGAAAACTTATGCACAAGATCAGGAATATTGTTATTGTTGCAATTCCTACTTTGACGATCAAACATTTCACGATTGCGGATACTGTGACAAGAAAAAATCAATCATATATGATGATTTGAATATAAGTTTAAATTTTAATTCTGTAAAGGGGTTGTGTTTAAATTGCGATAACGATTTTATTCTTTTCAAATGCCCAGTTTGTGAAGTTGTGTATAATTTAGAATTAGATTTTGATGAAAAATGCGACAATGAAAAATGTATTAACAGCTGCTAAAAGGAGTTTGGCGCAATAGGGGCATATCGGGTACATTTTATTTTTTACTTTTAATAAAATTTTTAACGGATTGACAGTTTGCGTTTTCATAAATCCCATACTGCGCCTAGCTCAAACCCGTTAGCTGTAATACAATCAGAACCGGGAGAATTCAATAACTTAATGCAACAAATGAGACAATCAATATAATGGCAATAGGAAAAATAGATAGTAATTCTGGAGTACAAGCTAATGTTGGTTTTGACTTTCAAAGAAACACTTGCATTTATGTGTTTTTAGACAATTACATTGGTTGGAAAAACCAAGAATACTTTATTATGCTTGAGCATTATGACGATATTGTATTTGGATTTTTAAACTCAAATGGAGAACTTTCACAAGTAACGACATACCAAGCAAAAAAATCCGCTACCGTTTGGACGACAAACCAAGTCTATGAAATAATTCAAAAAATAAGCAACTCAGGAATCGAGATGCTTAAAGACAGTATTAGTAAATCATCGGATTACAAACAATCACAACATTTTATTTCTAACAGTACAATTGCACTTAATTACCAATGTTCAACTGATAAAAAGAATAAGAAAGTTTATGTAAATGAAACCAATGAATCTGTTGCTTATACGTCATTAACTGAGGACTGCCAAAATTCATTAAAGAAAGGTAACTCAGAAATAAAATTTGATAGCCAACAAATAGACCATTTTAAGAACTTGAATTTTAATTACATTGACTTAGGACGAAATACAAAATCTCAATTGGAACTATTAAGAGGTAAATTTGAAACAGTTTTTGGTAAGTTAATTATTGATCATACTGCGGCAAGAGATACACTTATTTTTCATCTAAAAGAGATAGAAAGCACTTATAATCAAGGAGATATTCCAAAATTCAGCGATAAACACAAAAGACTAGAATCTGTAAAAATTGAGAACATAATAAATATCTTAACCACAAAAAAATTAGCGTTAGATTTCTGCAGGAAAAAGGCTGAAAAAATTTGTGAGGAATTATCAATTAATGTCTTTGATGCAATGTCTTTTGAACTTGACTTTGAAAACAGTTTAGACGAATTTAAAGATTTAAAGCAAGGAGAGCACCAAAAAATCCTTCGTTTTATTGAAAGCAAAAAGAGTATTTTCTCGAATTTCACAAATGATGTTCTTTGCATTAAGGAATTATACAGCTTATTTATTAATGAACAAAACTCAACTTTAAATTCAATACAATTAAAAGCTTCAATGGCAGCTGGTTACTTCTTAATACTTATGCAGAAATGAAAACATACTTAACCATTAATAGAATATTTGTACACAGTGAAGTTAACAACAAAAGTTTTTTTACAGACTTTAGCAAAAAACTCAATGTTATATACGGTGCAAACACTTCTGGCAAAAGCACACTAATACAGTTGATTCTATTCACTTTTGGCATTAACGACAATAAGACAAAGCTTACAAAAATTTTATCTGAGAATATTTTTACAAGACTTGATATCACAATTAAGAAAGATGGTGAAAATATTGAATATACATTTGTTAGAAAAGACGAAACCATTTATATAAAAGATTTCAAAACAAAAAAGGTCGCAACATTTAACGGTATAAGTGGCAATAATTCTGTGGAACATTACAAGTTAAAGGAATTTTTCAACGATTTATTAAACTTTGACTTATTACTTGAAACAAAAACAGGAATTTCAAAGGCACCAATTGAGACTATATTTTTACCTTATTATGTTTCTCAAGATGTTGGCTGGGTTTACCTAAGAAAATCATTTAGCAATTTAGACTTTTACAAAAATTTTAAAGAAGATTTTTTAGACTATTACCTAGGCATTACTATGCTTGAGGATAAAGAAAAAAGAAAGGCAATCGAAAATGAATTAAACGAAAAAACTCAGAGATATAATTTCTATATGAACTTTGAGAAGAATGATTCAATAATTGAAAATTCTAAATTAATTGACGTTTCATTCAAAGGTAAAGGACAGGAATTTATTAATGAACTTACGGAACGGAAAAAAGAATTATTGCAATATGAGAATCAGTTTGTAAAAAAATCTAATTCTCTTACATATAACAACCAAAGACTTTCCGTAATATCTAAAGTAGGAAGAAATCATACTCATCAATTTCCTGGCAAGGACAATTGTCCTATCTGCCAACAAACTTTACCAATTGATACTAAACAAATTTACGAGTATTATCAAGAGGAAAATGATACGATAAAAATTAAGGAACAAATTCAATCCGAAAACAAAAAAATACAATCGGAATTAAATTCATTGGAAAACAAAATACAAGTATTAAGAAGGCAATTATCAAACGACTATCACAAACATATTATATACTCCAATAACAATTTAACACTTGACGAATGGATAAAAACACAAGCAAACATTAAATTAGAAAGTTCAATTAACGAAAATATTGGTAAGCTAGCTAAAGAAATTGCTGACCTAAAAGAAAAGTTAAAAGAATTCAAAGACAATGATGACATTGAAAGCGAGAGAATGATTAAGAATAAAAAATTCAAAGAATACTATGGTATAAACAATATAAAACTTGATGTTCCAAAATTAGACGATAATCGATTTAATTATGTTTATGAGTTATCAAGTTTCCCCTTTCAGGGTGTAGAACTTCATTTAGCTGTACTAAGTTATCATTTCTCTTTTAATAAAATAATTAACGAAACTGACAGTATTCATAGACTACCATTGATTTTAGACAGCATATTTAAAGAAGATTTAGACGGAAATAGCAAAGATAAAATATTAGATTTCATTTGTAATAATCAGCCTCTTGACACACAAACAATAATTTCAGTAGCAGACAACAAATCAAAAGATCCTAAAATTGACTACTATAATGACAAGTTTTTCAACACAGAAACAAAGTTAATTTGTATTGGAAATTCAATAGATAAAGAATCAATTCTTAAGCAACACGACAAGCAATTGGACGACATATTAAATGACACTTTTGAAATAATGGAATATGTGTAATTGTACTACAGCTAACAGCGGTTTGGCAAAAGTGGCGGTTCAGTGCTCCGCAGGCACTTTTGTGGATAATCAAAGTTTGGTTCCCCCGCTGATGCTCACCTCTCGCTCGTATCCGTTTGAGTAATTCCCGTAATGTGATCACCATCATGATGCTGGCGCCAACGAAAAGAATAATACAATTCAAAAAAAATATAAACAACTGAAATACAATACAATTGAAATCTTTAAAACTACATAAAGGAAACATTTTAGACATCTTTTCGGCAAATACCGAAACGGAGCTTAATTTGCCTTTTGTAGAAAGTGGTATTAGTGCGGGTTTCCCCTCTCCTGCTTTGGATTTTATTGATTTGAGTATTGATTTAAACAAGCATTTAATCAAACATCCTTCGGCTACTTTTTACGGAAGAGTTAAAGGCGATTCGCTTAAAAATGCGGGTATTGAAAACGGTGATTTATTAATCATTGACAGAAGTATTGAGCCTACCAACGGCAAAATTGCGGTTTGTTACATTGACGGCGAATTCACAGCCAAACGAATTCAAATCAATAAAAACGAAATTTTATTGATTCCCGAAAATGAAAATTACCAAACGTTAAAGGTTACGGCTGACAATAATTTCTTAATTTGGGGCATTGTAACTCACGTAATTAAAAACGTTTAACATGTTCGCCCTTATTGATTGCAACAACTTTTACGCTTCATGCGAAAGGGTTTTCCGTCCGGACTTGAACGGTAAACCTGTTGTAATATTGTCTAATAACGATGGTTGCGTGATTGCCCGTAGCAACGAGGCTAAAGCCATTGGCATTCCAATGGGAGCGCCTGCTTTTAAGTTTGACGAGTTGTTTAAACAAAATAATGTTCATGTTTTTTCGACTAATTTTCCGTTGTACGGCGACATGAGTAATCGGGTAATGAATATTTTATCGGATTTTTCGCCAGACATGGAAATTTACAGCATTGATGAGTGTTTTTTAAAACTACATGGTTTTGAATTATTCAACTTACAAGAGCACGGACTAAACATGAGACTGAAAGTGGTTAAATGGACGGGAATCCCTATCAGTGTAGGTATAGCTCCTACCAAAGCCTTAGCGAAAGTCGCTAATCGTATTGCTAAAAAATTTCCTGAACGAACTAATGGCGTTTATAGTATTGATACCGACGAAAAACGTGAAAAAGCGTTAAAGTGGTTAAAAATTGAAGATGTTTGGGGTATTGGCCGAAAACACGCAAAACGATTGCAAGACATTGGCGTTTTAACGGCTTTTGATTTTGTGAAACTTTCAGACGATTGGGTTAAGAGAAACATGTCGGTTGTGGGTTTACGCCTTAAACATGATTTACAAGGTATTCCAACTTTAGATTTAGAAGATGCTCAACCTAAAAAAAATATTGCTACAACCCGAAGTTTTGAAAGCAATTATACCGAATTTGAACAACTAGCCGAAAGGGTAACAGCTTTCACGGCTTCATGTGCAGAAAAGTTGCGCAAACAAAAATCGTGTTGTAATTCTTTAATGGTTTTTGTGCAAACCAACCGATTCGCCAAAGACCTTCCGCAATACAACCGAAACATTGTTATTAAATTGCCTTTTGCCACCAATTCCACTATTGAACTGACTAAATTTTCACTTTTAGCGCTGAAACAAATTTTTAAAGAAGGTTATCATTATAAAAAAGCGGGAGTTATTGTTCAGGATTTTGTGCCCGAAAATGAAATTCAAACGCAATTATTTGACAACCGTAACGAAAAACACGTACCGCTGATGAAAGCAATTGACAAAATCAATGCGCAATTCGGGCAACAAAAAATACGTTTAGCCTCGCAGGATCCAAAAAGAATCTGGAAAATGAAGCAAGAGAGATTATCTCCACGATACACAACCGACCTGAGGGATATAATTACTATAAATTTATAGGTTAAAAAACTTCAATAAGTCAACGCACAACCTCAATTTGAAAAAGGTACGTCAAACACACCGGACAGCGTCTCACAAACTGTGTAATTTAAAAAGTTATTTCCGAAAAATATTTTTTTATTTATAATTTTAATCCTTTAATAATTTGTATCGGTTATTTAGGACTAGACAAAAAGCCTATATCAAATTTAATGATATAGGCTTTTTTAATTTTATCCTTTTCTACTTGCCGCGGCAATTAAATTAAGAGCGGATCCGGCATTAAACCAACCTATTTGACTTTCATTATACGTGTGATTCAATACTATTACATCTTTTGATCCGTCTGCGTGTACAAATTCTACGTTTAACGGTTTACCTGGTGCAAATGCATTCAGATCCAAAAAGTTAATCGTGTCTGCTTCTTGTATTTTATCGTAATCTGCTTCATTCGCAAATGTTAATCCTAACATCCCTTGTTTTTTAAGGTTAGTTTCATGAATACGTGCAAATGATTTAACGATTACAGCTACAACACCTAAGTGACGTGGTTCCATTGCTGCATGCTCACGAGATGATCCTTCTCCATAATTGTGATCTCCTACAACTACTGTTGGTACTCCAGCTGCTTTGTATGCGCGTTGTACTGCTGGAACAGTGCCTACTTCACCAGTTAATTGATTTTTAACAGCGTTTGTTGCTTCTCCAAAAGCATTAACAGCTCCTATTAAGCAGTTGTTTGATATGTTATCTAAATGTCCTCTGAAACGCAACCACGGACCAGCCATTGAAATATGATCTGTTGTGCATTTTCCTTTTGCTTTTATCAATAATTTAGCGCCCTTGATTGATGTTCCAATTGGTTGGAATGGTGCTAAAAGTTGTAACCGCTCAGAATCTTCTTTTACTTTAACTTGTACATGGCTTCCGTCTTCTTCTGGAGCTAAATACCCATTATCTTTAACATCAAATCCTTTGCTTGGTAATTCAAATCCTGTTGGTTCATCCAACATTACCTCTTCTCCATTTTCGTTTATTAATTTGTCTGTCAAAGGATTAAAATCTAACCGACCTGCAATAGTTACAGCTGCTACCATCTCTGGAGAAGCTACAAAAGCATGTGTGTTTGGATTACCATCCGCACGCTTTGCGAAATTTCTATTAAACGAGTGTATAATTGAATTTTTTTCTTGTTTGTCTGCCCCTTCTCTTGCCCATTGTCCGATGCATGGTCCACAAGCGTTTGTGAATATTTTAGCATCTAGTTTTTCAAAAACACCTAAAATACCGTCACGCTCTGCGGTGTAACGTACTAATTCAGACCCTGGGTTAATACCGAATTCTGCTTTTGTTTTTAAGCCTTTGTTTATCGCTTGTTGCGCTATAGATGCTGCTCTTGATAAATCTTCATATGATGAATTGGTACAAGATCCTATTAATCCCCATTCTACTTTTAAAGGCCATCCGTTAGCATTTGCTTTTTCAGACATTTCACCTACAGAAGTTGCCAAATCTGGCGTAAAAGGTCCGTTTAAGTGTGGTTTTAATTCCGATAAATTAATTTCAATTACTTGATCAAAATAAGATTCTGGATTTGCATACACATCAGCATCTGCTGTTAAATATGATTTTACTTTGTTAGCTGCATCAGCAATATCGCTTCTGTCTGTTGCACGCAAATAACGCTCCATCGATTCGTCATAACCAAATGTCGAAGTTGTAGCTCCTATTTCAGCACCCATATTACAAATCGTTCCCTTACCTGTACAAGACATTGATGTTGCGCCTTCTCCAAAATATTCTACGATAGCGCCTGTTCCTCCTTTTACTGTAAGAATACCCGCTACTTTTAAAATAACATCTTTAGGTGCTGTCCAACCGGATAATTTACCCGTTAATTTTACCCCTATTAATTTCGGGAATTTTAACTCCCAAGCCATACCGGCCATTACATCTACTGCATCTGCTCCTCCTACTCCAATAGCCAACATACCTAATCCACCGGCGTTAACTGTATGTGAATCTGTACCTATCATCATTCCTCCAGGGAATGCATAGTTTTCTAACACTACTTGGTGGATAATCCCTGCTCCTGGTTTCCAAAAACCAATTCCATATTTATTTGAAACTGATTCTAAAAAATTAAAAACCTCATTACTTGTATTTAATGCTGATTGTAAGTCTTTATCCGCTCCTACTTTTGCTTGAATCAAGTGATCACAATGTACTGTGGTCGGAACTGCTACTTTACTTTTACCAGCTTGCATAAATTGCAATAACGCCATTTGCGCTGTTGCATCTTGACAAGCTACTCTATCGGGAGCAAAATCCACGTAATCTTTTCCTCTTGTAAAAGAAGTACTCGGAGTACCCTCCCAAAGATGGGAGTATAATATTTTTTCAGACAACGTAAGCGGACGACCAACCAATTCGCGTGCTTTATCAACACGGGCAACCATGTTATCGTACACATTCTGTATCATTTCAATATCAAATGCCATAGTATGAGAATTATATTTTTAGATTATATTATATAGGTAGCGAAAATACAACTTTGAATGTATTTTATAAAAAATAATTCAACAATATATTCGTTCATTTCACTATTTACGATTATCGTAGTAATCTTTATTTATTATTAACGTATCCTTAATTTTATAAAAGTATGTTTTATAAAATCTTAGAAATAATCTCTTCAACCGAAATGCCTTCTGCCTCTGCCTTATAATTTTTCACGATTCGATGCCCTAAAATCCCAGTCGCTACTGCTTTTACATCTTCGATATCGGGTGAATACTTACCTGAAAATGCAGCATGAGTTTTAGCCGCTAAAATCAAATTTTGAGACGCTCTTGGTCCGGCTCCCCAATCAATATAGGTTTTTATTATTTCTGGAGCAGATGCTAAACCTGAGCGTGTTTTGCCCACCAATCTAACTGCATATTCAATAACATTATCTGCTACAGGCATCCTTCTTATGAGTTGCTGATACTCGATAATTTCAGAAGCGGTAACTAATGAATTGATCTCCAATTTATGAGCTGTTGTAGTTGATTTTACTACCATAACTTCTTCTTCAAACGAAGGATAATCCAACTGAATTGCAAACATAAAACGATCCAATTGGGCTTCTGGCAATGGATATGTACCTTCTTGCTCAATAGGATTTTGTGTTGCTAATACAAAATACGGCTCTTGTAATTTATAATGACGACCAGCAACTGTAACCGATTTTTCTTGCATTGCCTCTAAAAGTGCGGCTTGTGTTTTTGGGGGGGTTCTATTGATTTCGTCTGCTAATATAATGTTTGAAAAAATAGGTCCTTTTATAAACTTAAACTGTCTGTTCTCGTCCAATATCTCACTCCCTAAAATATCAGACGGCATTAAATCGGGAGTAAACTGAATTCGTTTAAACTCCAAACCTAAAACAGTCGAAATGGTATTGACTAATAATGTTTTAGCCAAACCAGGAACCCCTATCAAAAGAGCGTGACCTCCTGAAAAAACACTTAACAAAACCTGATTTACAACTTGGTCTTGACCTATGATGATTTTAGCAACCTCATTTTTGATTTGAAGTTGTTTTTCTACTAATTGCTGTATTGCTTTTACGTCAGACATACTCATTCGATTTTACTTTTTAATCCAATTGTTGGTGAAATCACACGTGGCGTATTCGGGATTAATCTTGATAAAAGTTTCTTCTATCTTGGCGGTCGTCCATAAACCGATTGCTTTAATTTGCTTTTCTTTTGTTGCCAACTCTTTAATTTTGGTATAATCTTTAGAATAATCCGCTTTATGTTCCGAAATTGTATTGGTTACTTTTATAATTTTATATGATTTTCTGCCCGAACGATCTTCGTCTACAAGAACTCCTGAAACATCATTGTTTTTTAGATTAACCACTTGCGAATATAACGACGGATCCATCTTAGTTAATTCAAAACGTGTAGTGTACGTTTTGGGATTAATGAGTTGTCCTCCGTTATTTTTGGTTTCTGTTTCATCTGAAAACTCGCGTGCGGCTTCTTCAAAAGAAATTTCATTTTTAATAATTCTTGAACGTATTAATTCAATTTCAGCTTTAGCATCTTTTAATGATTGATTGGAAATCGCTGGCATCATCAAGATATGACGTAAATCTAATTCTCGCCCGCGTATTTTCTCTAAAAAAATAATATGGTATCCAAATTCAGTTTCAAAAGGTTCTGAGATTTCACCTTCTTCCATACTAAATGCGACATCTTTAAATTCTTTTACAAAAGGAGTATTTCGATTCATTTTATAAAATCCGCCGTTAGCTCTTGAACCCGGATCTTCCGAATACAAAACGGCTTTACTCACAAAATTGGCTCCATTTTCGAGCACATCTTTTCGGATTGAATTTAATTTATCAATAACTCGCTGTTTATCGTCTTCTGATATTTTTGGCTTTACAACTATTTGAGCAATTTCCATCTCTGAACCAAAAATAGGCAAATCTTCTTTTTCTATAGAATTGAAAAATATCTTGGTTTCCTCTGGAGTTACATCTACTTTACCAATAATTTTTTCTTGCATTTTGCTTGCCAACTTGTTCATCTTAATAATATCAAACAATTCGGTTCTCAATTCAGTTTCGCTATTTTTTTTAAAATAAGCTATAACTTTATCCATGGTACCTAACTGTTCTAACATATAGCTCACTTGATTATCGAGCATGGAATTAATTTCTGAATCGGCAATCGGGATACTGTCCTGCACCGCATGATGTGCATATAATTTATCTTCCAATAATTTACCTAACAACTCACATCGTTTGATATTTTTCATTCCTGTACCTTGTGCCTGTAACTCAATATACACCTTATCGATGTCCGATTCTAAAATAAAATAATCACCCACTACGGCTACCACTCCATCTACTTTTCGTTGCGTTTCGCTATTTTTTTCGACAGGTACTTTTTCTTCAATTTTGATTTCCTCTTGAGCCGTAAGACTGCACCCTACAATACTGATTACAAGTACTAGTATTTTATTTATAAATTTCAAATTCTTCATTTTTAATGGCATTGTCCGTAATTTCTTTTTTGAAACTATGTATTAGTTTTAATTTTCTGCGTGATAATAAGATGTCCTTTAGAGTTTCTCGTTGATACGAAAAAGGACTTACCTCTCCGCTATTAAGTACTTCTTTTATTCGTATTAAATAAGTGTTTTCTGAATCACTTTTTTCGATGAATTTTCCACTCGATAAGTACTCATTTTCATTTTCATGGGTAAGAAAGGGAAATTTCTCAAACAAAGTACTCGAATCTACCCAAACATCGTCGTTTAATGCAAATTGCTTAAACTGAATACCTTTTTGTTCTATATATTCTTTATCTTTTGAATTAAATCGACTGAATCTAATCTTAATCTGTGCTAAATCTTGATGACTTTTGGCTAAAACTACAAAACGTAGTTTTAGCAACTTAGAGCGTACCTTAAAATTCGACTTTGTTTCTTCATATAATGCTTGAATCTCGTCATCGGAAACAATTGTATCCAATGATCTGGAAACAATCCGCTCAATATAGGATTGTGCGTACAAATCGGTTTTATATTGCTCGATAAGCTTATCTATATCCGCTTTTAAATCGTCGTTAATATTATTTTCTGCAGCAGCCAATACCAATTTTTGGGATGCCCATGTATTGATATAATTATGAATTATTTTAATACTATCGGCAGCAGAGGTTCCTTCAGGAACCATGTTTTTAACATCTTTTATATACAAATAAGACTCTCCAACTCTTGCAATGGCTCCTGATTGATTTCCTTTGGACTGAAAGTCACAAGAAACAACCGATAATGTCACCAAAAATAAGAGAAGTGTTTTGTGCATTTATTTAATCGATTTTTTTACTTGAGTAAGAACTTCTTGATTTATCGTGATTTTACTTTCTTGCTTTAATTGTTTGATCCATTCCTTCTCTAAAAACTGTTGGTAATCACTAATTACTTGCCCTTTGGTTTCATCTAACAATTTAACCGATGATGGCAACTCGGATTTACCGACAACTACGTAATAATATTCTCCTTGTTTCATGATGGAAGAAATGCCTTTTGTAAACGTATAAATTTTTGGTAATTTTTTAGAATTCGCTTCAAAAATACCCGACTCAATCATCACGTTAACTTTATTATTTTTATTTAATTTTTCTTTGATGTAAATATCATCTTTTTTCTTAATCAAATATTTTTCAGCTTTTTTGATGATGTCTTCATTGGTAGAAGACACAATTTTAACATCGTATCGTGTTTCCCATTTGTATTTTTCTTTGTTGAGATCATAAAACGTTTTTAAGCCAATAGTGTCTTTTTTCGCTTTATTCCAAACCTCTTCAGTCATTAAGTCAAATAATAAAATACCTTCTTTATATTCTTTAACAACATCATTAAATTCAGGCATCTCGTTTTCTAAATTTTCGGTATAATATAGATTTAGTTGTTCTTTTTTGTATTTATCGTATAAGAAATCAACTAATTTCTGGATTGGTTTTATGGTGATTTTAAAGCTTTGTTGTGCTACAATAAAATCCATAAAGTTTATCGATGTTATTTTTTGTTTATCGATTGTAAAAAGTACTTTTTCGCCGTTTTTATAATCCGAAGGTACTTTCCATTCTGAGGTATAAAATGCGTCTGTAACCAATCCCGTTACTTCTTTATATAATTTATCATCTCTTTTAACGGTATATTTTTTTTCTAACTTATCCGTCAAATGATCTTTTATCACACTTGAACGGTCGTCCATCAGCACTTTGTTTTTAACCACATTTTCAATCGATTCATAGGATTCTACTGGGTGCTTTTGTATTAATTTTACGATATGCCAACCGTATTTTGTTTCAAAAGGTTTTGAAATATCATTCGGATTTTGCAACGCAAATGCTTGATCCTCAAATTCGATAACGCCTACATCACCTGACCCAAACGTCTCTAATTGACCGCCTTTTTGGGCACTTCCTTTGTCTTCTGAATACATCCCAGCTAATGTTTCGTAATTTTCACCCTGTTTTAACTTGGCGTATATATCATATATTTTATCTTGTGGTTTTACTGTTGCTGTATCGTTTTCTTTTTTAAACAACATGATATGCGCGACTGTAACCTGACCTCGGCTTGGTCTTACGGCATCAACTTTAACAATGTGATACCCAAAACGGGTACGAAATGGCATTGATATTTTATTTACTGGTGTTGAAAACGCTGCGTTTTCAAAAGGATATACCATTTTAAACGCAGAAAAATAACCGAGATCTCCTTTGTTTGATTTTGCCGAAGGATCTTCTGAATAATTTTCCGCCATTGTACCAAAATCTTCCCCTTTTTCAGCTCGTGTTTTGATCTCTAACAGTTTATTGTAAATCTTCAGGGTATCTTCAGGGCTTGCGTACTGGTCTATTTTTATCAAAATATGAGAAGCACGTACTTCTTTTGTCATTCTTTCGTATGCTTCGTCAACCAATTTTTGAGTGACTTTTTTATCTAACATATACTTCTTTGCCAATTGACTTCTGTACGTGTTAAACTCACCTAAAAAGGATTGTTTTTCATTTAATTTTAATTGAAAAGCCTTATTTACCTTTAATTTGTATGAAATAAATAAATCTAAATAAGTGTCAATATTTTTTTGAGAATCATCTTTTACTAAATCAATGTTTTTTTTGTAAACATTGATAAATTCCTCTGATGTAAAAGATTGATCGTCAATTGTAAAAAGAACTTCTTTTTTATTTTGAGCAAACGTAAAAAATGCTGTCAAAAGCAATATATACCAGCCATTTGTTTTCATATAAATCTATATTTTTTTCAGGTTATTAAATTGGTTTCACAAAATTAACAATTCAACCCTATTAAACAACTTAGTTGGGTAGTATTATGAAACAGAAAACCACCTTCTCTCTCTACCAATCAATAGCAACCTTATTCTTTTGCTGTAAAAACGTGTTGACTTGACTAAAATGCTTATTACCAAACCAATATCCTCTATTGGCACTTAGAGGAGAAGGATGACCTGATGTCAAAACCAAATGATTTTTTGCGTCTATAATTTTTCCTTTTTTTTGAGCGTGACCGCCCCATAATAAAAAGACGACATCTTTTTTTTGTTCCGAAATCACACGAATTACCGCATCTGTAAATTGCCCCCAACCTTGATTTTGATGACTGGCAGGTAGCCCTTCTCTAACAGTTAAAGTGGTGTTCAACAGTAAAACACCTTGTGATGCCCAACGCTCCAAATTACCAGAAATTGGTAATGGAAGTTCTAAATCTCGTTCTATTTCTTTAAAAATATTAACCAATGATGGCGGAAATTTAACCCCATCATAAACGGAAAAACACAAGCCGTTAGCTTGACCGAATCCGTGATATGGATCTTGTCCTAAGATAACGACTTGTGTTTTTTCAAAACTACACCAATCAAATGCAGCATATACCAGATCAATTGGCGGGTAACATGATGTTGTACTATATTGTGTTGTTACAAAATCTTGTAATTCTTTATAGTACAGCTGTCGTGTTTCTTCTTGCAAAACTGCCGCCCAATCTTCTGGTAACTTCATTTATTCGTTTTTAGATTTTGAATAACAATCCAAATTGTGCTGCGCTAAAGAAATTATTAAAAACATTTAGATTGATATTGGTATTTGTTGTTGAACCGCTTGCTCCGTTAACTTTATTTGAATTTACGGATAACACATCCGACAATACGAATGATATAGCAACACGCTTACTCACGAAATAGTTCATCCCTAAATCAACCCCAAAATAAACATCTCTCGATTTTTTTTCTGTTGAATTTGATATTATACCATTTGTGTTTGTCACTTTACCCTTATTTGTGCCTAATCCCAAACCAGCTTCAGAATAAAATTTAAATCGTTTGCCGAGTTCTAACAAATAATAACGTGCAAAGACACCTCCTTTTAAAGTTGACTTTACATCTGTAGTTGTAGTTGCTGTGGTGAAATTAGTTATTTCATATTTATCTGTTCCTGTGTTCAATTCAACACCTACCGCAAATTCATCCGTGATAAAATAACCTACTTTTGGTTTAAAGGCTAAATTACTGATTGATTTTTCAACATTCGGAACCGTTTTATCATTGGTGTTATTGTAAACCAAACTACCTTCAATCATGAAATTTCCGTCTGAAAATCCATAATTAGAATCTTCCCCTTCATTTTGGGCATTAACAACTCCTAAACTCATTACAGTAATAACTGCGATTAAAACTTTTTTCATAATTATTAATTTTATTTTTTTAGCAAAAATACTAGTAACAAAACTTAATCGTAGTTATTTTTTTGTTAAAAAATCAATTAAAATAAGCGCTATAAGAACGTTCGAATACATCGTTAGGCAGCAATGTTTCGATGGCAGTTTTGGTTTCAATATCCCCTGAAGCTTCTACCGAATCCGAATAGCCACACCAAGGTTCCAAACAAATAAAGCCCGAATCTCTTTTTGACCAAATACCAAAATGCGGAAAATTGTTGAATTCAAATTGTAGTTGATAATCGGAAGTTTTACTTTTTAATGTCATTTTCTGAGATTTTATATTTTTAAAAACCACCGCATCCTTATCAAATAATGCGTCAGACAAGGTTATTGTCTTGCTGTTATTTACTACCAATTCGGTCGAATTATCAAACAATCCATCGGTTAATAAATGACGCTCTAAGGTTTCTTGCTGATCTAATTCTAAATAATAATCTGATAATGTTTCATTTTCATACAACGGACAAACGTATGCTGGATGTGCCCCGATTGAAAAAATCATTGGTTTTTGCCCGTTGTTAGCAACGCTAAATGTAGTTTTTAATTCATTTTCTTTTAGTTCGTAACTAACAATTAATTCAAACAAATACGGATATTTTAGTAATGTCGTTGCATCTGATTTTAACACAAATGAAATTTTGTTTTTAGTTTGACTGCTGAGTTCAAACTCCATATCACGTGCAAAACCATGTTGTGGCAAACTATATTCTTTTGCGTCAACACGATAAACATTATCTTTTAATTTACCTACTATAGGAAACAATACAGGCGCGTGTCGTGACCAAAACTCGGGATTGGCATCCCATAATAATTCTTTATCTCTGGTTTTACTATAAACCGATGTTAGCTCTGCTCCTGCAGTTTTAGTGGTTACTTTTAAATAATTATTTTCGATGATAAGACTCATGTCGGTTTAGTTAAATTGAAACGACAAATTTATCAAATTAAAATGGGTTAAATATTTTAAAAAAACAATACCGAACTTAATTGGTAGGATTAATATAATTTATATATTTGCTACCGAATTTTAATTTTACAATGTCAACAAAACAAATTCTATTTCTTATACTGTTATTTACAGTATTTGGTGCTTCCGCTCAAAAAACCGTTTCTCATCAAAATTTATACTGGTTACGTTACCACAACCAACTGGTATTCAATAAAAAAATAAGTTGGAATAACGAAATTGAAAATCGTCGTTTTTTTGAAAACAACACACAACACCATACGATTATGCATTCGCATTTACATTATAAATTTTATCCCAATGCAGATGTTGCTTTTGGTTTAACCTACTCTTTACAAAGTCCGCAAGATCCTAACGCTACAATAGACTTGGTTGTGCCTGAAAAACGAATTTTTCAAGAAATTAGTTATGACAATCCTATTTCATCACGATTTAAATTAACACATCGCTTGCGTATAGACGAACGTTTTATTCATAAAAATAATGGTAAAATTTTATTAGACGGTAATGATTTCAATTTCAGATTTCGATACCGCCTTCAAGCGAGTTGCTCACTTAATTCTGCTGAAGCTAAAGTCCCAACAACTTTAAAAATTTCAAATGAATTAATGCTTAATGCAGGAAGTACCATCGTATACAATCAATTTGATCAAAATCGAGTGTACGCAGGCATTGAACAAGGTTTCACAAAAAACCTATCCGCAGAATTAGGTTACATTCACTGGTACCAACAACGTGCTTCGGGCAATCAATTTTTTAGTCGAGAAATAATTCGTTTAACCGTATTTCATAAAATAAACATATAACAACTAATGAGTGCAGAACATTTCAAACAAGTAGCAGATAGTGAATCCCAAGACAAATTAAAAAAGAATTTGTGGTACATCATACCTATTGTTCTATTGATTGGATTGCTTTTAATATTACTGTTTAATTACCAAGAATCTTTTTCGGTTACTAAAATTGTAAACGGAATTGATGGGGACTTCGCGATTTATTTATTGATTGGAATTTTTGCCCAATTGGTCGATGGTACTTTAGGCATGGGGTACGGAGCAACTTCAACATCGTTTTTGCTTTCATTTGGCGTGAATCCTGCCACCAGTAGTATGGCGGTACACGTTGCCGAAATGTTTACCACAGGCGCTTCTGCAATTTCGCATTATCGATTCAAAAACATCAACAAAAAATTAGCCTTAAACTTAATCGTACCAGGTATTTTTGGAGCAATTATAGGGGCTTATTTATTAGCAGATGTGATTGACGGTGCGGTAATCAAACCATACATCGCAGGATACATGCTAATACTTGCTGTTGTAATTATCATAAAAGGTTTAAGAAAAACGAAAAAGAAGAAAAAAACGAAAAAACTAGGCTACTTAGCTACTTTTGGTGGGTTTATGGATTCTATAGGAGGTGGCGGATGGGGACCAATTGTAACCTCAACCTTAATGGGGCGAGGTAGAGACCCCCGATATACCATTGGATCTGTAAATGCTGCAGAATTTGCAGTTGCTTTTGCTAGTGGCATAACATTTATATTATTTGATGGAATTGGCGGTTGGAAAGTTATCGCAGGATTATTAATCGGAGGCGTGTTGGCGGCTCCGCTTGGAGCTTATTTATTAAATAAAATCCCTCGAAAACAAGCTACTGTATTGATTGGTTTGCTATTAATATTTTTAAGTTTAAGAACTTTATCTAAATTATTTTAAACATAAAAAGTTATCTTTTTATATATTTATTAAAAAATAAAATCCTCCTAAAATATATCCATTTTGAAAAAAGCATTTACGATAACTGAAATCAACGACCTTTTAAAAGGAGAATTAATTGGAACTACTTCTCATAAAATAGATGGTCCAGAACAAATTGAAAAAGCACAAAAAAATCATATTACTTTTATCGGCAACAGCAAATACGTACGTCTTTGGGAAACCTCAAATGCAAGCGCGGCTATTGTTGACGAAAAATTAAGTATCAGTTCATCCGAGAACAAAGCGCTAATAAAAGTTAAAAACGCTGATTTGGCTATGGCTAAAATACTGGAACTTTTTAATCCAGAACCTCCTGTTTTTGAAACAGACATCCACCCCACTGCTGTTATACATCCTACCGCTAAAATCGGTGTGGGTTGTAAAATTGGTGCAGGTTGTTACATCGGCAAAGAGGTTGTTTTAGGTGATGGTGTTACATTATATCCAAACGCGACTATTTTTGATGAAACAATAATCGGTGCGCAAACCACAATTTGGTCAGGGGCTGTAATCCGTGAACGTAGCGAAATCGGAATGCAATGCATCATACATAACAATGTTAGTATTGGTGCTGATGGATTTGGATACCGTCCGAGTGATAACGGACAAGGATTGGTTAAAATACCTCAAATAGGTAATGTTGTTATTGGTAATGGCGTTGAAATTGGGGCAAATTCAACCATTGATAGAGGGAAATTCAGCTCAACTATTATTGGTGATGGATGCAAAATTGACAATCAGGTTCAGATAGGTCACAACAGTGTTATGGGACGTTGTTGTATCATGGCAGGTAGTAGCGGATTAGCTGGATCTGTTACTTTAGGCGATGGTGTAATGATTGGCGGAAGTGCTTCAATCAAAGATCACGTCACCATTCATTCAGGTGCAACCGTAGGAGCTGGATCAGGTGTGATTGGCGATGTCGAAGCAGGTAAAACTGTTTTAGGATACCCCGCGCAAGAATCCCGCGAAATGCTAAAACAATGGGTTGCGTTACGTAAACTAGCGAAAGGATAGTTTTTACATAAAAAAAATCCCTATTATTATACAACAGGGATTTTTTTATTTTACTTATTTCCTTTTTCAAAATCTGCAATAAATTGTGCTAATCCGATATCCGTTAAAGGATGTTTTAGTAACCCTAAAATAGACGATAAAGGCCCAGTCATAACATCTGCTCCAATTTTAGCACAATTAACAATATGCATAGTGTGACGTACCGATGCGGCTAATATTTGTGTTTCGTATCCGTAATTATCATAGATTTCTCTGATTTCTTCAATCAAAACTAAACCATCGTTACACATATCATCCATACGACCAATAAATGGAGATACATAGGTTGCTCCTGCTTTTGCAGCCAACAAAGCTTGCCCTGCTGAAAAAACTAAAGTACAGTTGGTTTTTATTTCTTTATCTGAAAAATATTTTATAGCCTTAATCCCGTCTTTAATCATCGGAATTTTAACTACGATTTGCGGATGTAATTCGGCTAACATTTCGCCTTCTTTAATCATTCCTTCGTAGTCTGTGGCATTTACCTCTGCACTTACATCCCCATCAACAATATTGCAAATATCTACGTAATGTTTTAGGATATTATTGGCCCCTGTAATGCCTTCTTTTGCCATTAATGATGGATTTGTAGTAACTCCATCTAATATCCCTAAGGCTTGTGCTTCTTTAATTTGCTCTAAATTAGCTGTATCGATAAAAAATCTCATACTGGTGTGTGTTTGTTTCGTTTGTGAATAGATAGCGAATATAAAGGTTCAGTAGTTATTTTACAACTTATAATGATTCATCAACAACTTCTCGTACATTTTGTCGGACAATAATCTTTTTAAAACGATCGAAAACTTTTGCATAAACGCACCTACTTTATAATGAATGTTCGGTTTAGGTGTTTGTATAATTTTAAAAACGGCTTCGGCAACCTGTATAGGATCACTCCCTGAATGTACATGTTCGTCCATCATTTGTAGGGTATTTCCGTAAGAAATTTCATAGGCTGAACCTTTTACAAGCGGAGCATGATACCTACGAGAGGCGATATCTGTCGCGAAATCGCCTGGTGCTAAATTGGTGATTTCAATCCCAAATGATTTCACTTCCATACGCAGGGCTTCGGTAATTAACTCCAGCGCTCCTTTTGAAGATGAATAAACTCCTCTGTACGGTAAACCCATATAAGCCGCGATGGATGTTATATTGATAATTAATCCTGATTGTTGTTGACGCATCGTGGGCAAAACGGCTTTCATGATCTCAATAGGACCAAAAACATTTACTTCAAAGTTATTTTTAATTTCCTGTAAGGGGATTTCCTCTAAAGGACCTGTAATTCCTACGCCTGCATTATTGATTACAATATCAATTCGATTTTCTTTTTCTATAATTTCTGAAATTGCAGATTTAATCGTTTCAGTTTTACGAACATCCAAACTCACTAACGGAAATGGCGTATCGGTTACCGCTTGTGCATTTCGGCTGGTTCCGTACACTTTGTATCCCTTTTGAGTTAAATAGATCCCGATTGATTTTCCGATTCCTGACGAACCTCCTGTAATGAATACTACTTTTTGCATAAACCTGTGTATTATATAAGGGTGCAAATGTAAAGATTCTTATCTTTGAAATAAAAACCAATGACACTACAATCTTTTAAAGAAAAATTAGCTAACAATCCAACAGCTATTGAATTTACAGAAACAATTGCGCTTATTGATACCCTTTACACTTTTACTCCTACAGAATTTAAAAACGGAAATACAACCAATGCCGAAAATCAAAACAACGGATCTTGCAAACTCTTTGCTTTTGCACAACTAAATAATTTTTCAAAAGAAGAAACTTTGGCTTGTTTTGGCAAATTTTACACCAACGATGTATTAGAAAATCCCACAGGAACAGATCATCAAAACATCCGAAATTTTATGATCTATGGATGGGAAGGTTTAGAATTTAAAGGCGAAGCATTACTAACGAATTAAAAAATCGTACTTTGCTTTACTAAGCGAATAAGTATGACCCAACGCTACCAAACAGCAGATGTATTAAAAGGGATTGCAGTTGTACTGATGATCCAAGTGCATGTTGTAGAGTTGTTTGCAACTCCTGAAATATTTGCTAGTGCTATTGGTCGTTTATTACTGTTTTTGGGCGGGCCGTTCGTTGCACCTATTTTTATATTCTTTTTGGGTTATTTTATAGCTTCGTCCAAACAAACGATGGGGCAACTACTATCACGTGGATTGCAACTTTTTTTAGCCGGAATGTTGTTAAACTTATCTTTAAATTTTAATTTATTATCACAAGTAAACCAAGGAGTATTAGATGTTGATATCATGCCTTATTTATTGGGCGTAGATATTTTACACTTGGCAGGGTTCTCAATCGTTGTTTTTGCTTTCTTAAAAAAAGTACTCAACAAGAGTTATATCATCGCTATTACGCTGAGTATAATCGTTGCTTTTTTAGGAAATTATTTAGTGGCGTTTACAACAACTAACTTATATCTTAACTATCTGACTGCTTTTTTTTATGGCAGTGCGCAATGGTCGTATTTTCCTGTTTTTCCGTGGATGGCTTATGCTTTATTGGGATATTCTTTTTATCAACTAAATCAAAAATATGATTTACAAGCACTGAAAACTCCTTATTTAAAAATTATACTTCCTGTTTTTTTTGTTGTTTTTTTGATTTTAACAGGCGATTATGCCATTACCATTTCAGCCAACTTACAAGCGTATTACCATCACGGAATATTGTTTTTTATGTGGTCGGTTGCGTTTCTCTTTTTATATGGATTTTGTATTTATCAACTAACAGGTTTTATTGGTGAGAATTTCTGTATAAAATACTTGAAATGGTTGGGTAAAAACGTAACCCCGATATTTATTATTCAATGGGTATTGATCGGAAATATCGGCACAGCGGTTTACAAAAGTATTTCTTCTCCTTTTATTTTAGGATTATCTTTTATCGGTATTTTGATGGTTTCTAGTGTTTTAACTTTTTTACACCTAAAAAACAAAATCCCTTTTAAAGCAAAAAAATAACGTGAAGAAATTCCTCACGTTATTTTTAAATAAAATTTAAATTGCTCTTTTACAGCATTTTAAAGCTTTGCTCCAACTCTAACAAATCATCCGTAGATAACTGACTCATATCCAACATATCTGCTTTATAATGCGATTTAATGGCTTTTATCCATCGTTTGGCGCGTTCGGATAATTGAAAATCGTCTGACATCAAACGTCCTCTTAAAAGTAAAATACCTAAATCGGCGCCTTCGTATAAATAATTGTCTTTTTGAGTGATTTGTAAAAAGAAAGCCTCATTATCGCCAACTACCGATTGACGGTGTGTGTCTAATTTTTTGAATTGAATATTCCCGTTGTTTTTCATTTCCCAAATACCTGATTTTGGTGCTTCGGTTGTCATTTCTAACGTTTTAAAAGTATGTTTGATTACTAACTGGCTCCAACTGTCCATATTAGCGGCTTCTGCCCAGCGGTTGGTTAGTTCGTCGCAATCAATTTCGTACGGAACATTCATCCATTCCAATAAATGAAACAAGAATAACGGCACATCTTGCATCGCAAATTTAGAATGATTAGTTAAGCTACTAACGCCCGAAACCCTTGGATTTAACTCGCCTAAATATACTTCGCCGTTATCTTGATCGATCAAATAATCCAATTCAAAATAACCTTTGTAACCTTCGGCTCGTAATTGGTCTCCAAAACGTTTGGTGTATGTTTTTGCTTTGTCTCGGATATCGGCATTAAACGCATTGGGATAAATTTCGTTACCACACCAACCACCTTTGTAAGGCGTTAATCTTTTAAAACCAACTAACTCCGTCATTAATGGCGCGACTAATGTACCATGCTGAGTAACGCAACCTTCAATCGCTGTACCGTAACAATTGATGCGTTTCATTATTTTCACTTCCTCTTCTTTTTCGATTTCGGCGGCATAGGTATTATATTCTTCTTCGTTAGAAATAAAAAATGTGGTATGCCCTGAATCGCCAAATGGGGATTGTACCACCAAACTTTTACCTAATGTTTTTGAAACTTCTCGTAAATGAATATAACTTTTTACTTTTGAAAGTACATACGGTACACAGGCTACACCCGCTTTTTCGGCAATACGGTTGGTATTTACTTTATTATCTAAAGATGTACGCAATTTGGCAGAGGGAAAACAAACATCCAACCCTAAGATTTTGGCTAATTGCTCGGTTTTTTCGTCAAACATTAAAAATAATGCCTTGCCTGCATCACCATCTACTTTATTAGAATTGATATGCTCGATAACTTCGGGATGTTTCAATAAATAATTATTGATATCCTCAATACTTGTAAAATCGTCGTGTGGCGCTTCCTCTTTTGGTGAAAACAAATTAGGGTGCTGCCCGTCGTACGAATCGATATAACTGATATATTTTAAATTAGAAACCCACTCATCCATACCCAACAAATTGAAATTAGTGGCACTTATGAAATAAATTGGTGTTTTATTTTCTTTAAAAAACTGTTTGATTTCTTTTAATCCTTTTACTATTTTTTGTGCTGAACCCGTATTTTTCATAGCTGTATTTTATTTTTTCAAATTCGATTTTTCTACTCCCATTTGTAATGCATGCATCGCGTGCATGGCTCCCATTGCTGAAATGGTGTTTTTTCGGCTTAAAGCACTTTGCGTAAATACTTTTAATCCTAAAGAGGCACGATAACCGTGTATTTCTTTCACATCCAAAGCGAGCATAAATTGTATAATTTCTTCGCTAACCACTTGCCCCGGCACCAATATTGGAAACCCTGGTGGATACGGTATCACGAAAGATGTAGACACTAATTCAATTTTATTTTGCATTTGAATCAAACAATCCGCTAACAACACGTATTCGCATAATTCTTCTTCATATCCTAAAAAAAACGCTTCTCGGATATTGCCTCCTGGCACACCGGGTGCTGCCAAAAACGAATGATGAAACGTACTAAAATCAGGCAATGGTGGTACGTCTTTTATTAACGATTGAATGTGTTTTTTATGAATTTCAGATTCGCGTTTGTTTAACGATCCGCTACTGGCATCTAACTCGTTAGCGATTTGTAATAAGGCATTGATTAAAAAAGTGACACTGCCACGAGTCGTACCAATATTGGTCATCAACAACACCGTATTACGAGATGTTTTATTGATCTGAATATTAAAACGATCCATCAAATACGAATTTTTAAATACATCGCCTGTAATACCTGCTTTACCAACTGACAACGTTAATTTGGTCGGATCTAAAACAAATTCGTCTTTTTCCCACGACTCTTCCATTCTGTCCCATCCATTTTCGGCGGTATAGTATTCGTTTTCTCCGCATTCGCGAAATTCTTTCGGGACTAAATCATTTACGGACAACAGATGAAAATATTTACTCAACTGCGGATGATCTTTTATTTTAGACCGCACGATCATCGCCATTTCGATACTTTGTTCGACGAGTTCATAACCTTCCAATTCAACCTGTCGTCTGCCTGCGTCTAACGACGCTAAAATCTGATAATTGGCAGAAGTCGTCGTATGCGTCATATACGATTCGTGAAACGCATCGGTTACTTTACGGCTAAACTCTTCATCCCAAATATGTATCATTGACCCTTGTCGGAAACTTGATAAAGTTTTATGAGTACTTTGCGTCGCATATACTCTGATCTTTACTTTGTCTGGATCAGGCATTGTTGGTAACTCACCCGGTTTTAAGTTTTTGAGATGTTCGTTATAGGAAGCTCTATATTCGGGTGTTTTGTATTTGTTGTATAATTTTTGAGCTACATACATTCCTGTACGTTGTTTGTAAGTGTAGGTAAAACTTGCAAAAGCAAACCAAGCTTCGTCCCACAAAAAAACCATATCGGGTTTGATTGCCAATACGGCTTCCATTACTTTTTCGACATTATAAACCAACCCGTCAAACGTACAATTGGTTAATAACAACATTTTTACTTTATCTAAACGTCCTGCTCGGCTTAATTCAATTAATTTTTGTTTGATTACTCGCAAAGGAACAGCGCCATACATCGAGTATTCTTCCATCGGATACGAATCCAAATAAGCCGGAAATGCCCCTGCCAAAACCAATCCATAATGGTGTGATTTGTGGCAATCCCTATCGACTAATACAACATCGCCTGGCTTAATCAAAGCTTGTTGTACAATTTTGTTTGCTGTAGATGTGCCATTAGTCACAAAAAAAGTATGCTGTGATCCGTATGCTTTCGCAGCTTTATCTTGAGCTTTTTTGATTGGTCCTTTGGGTTGTAATAACGAATCTAATCCGCCGTTGGTTGCCGATGTTTCAGCTAAAAAAACATTTCTTCCATAAAAATCGCCAAAATCAGCAATCCATCGGGATTTAAAAACGGAGTTACCTCGAGAAATCGGCATGGCATGAAAGACGCTTATGGGTCGTTTGCTGTATTCGGTAAGTGCGGTAAAAAAAGGTGTTTCAAAACGTTCGTTTATACCGCTTATTATTGTTAAATGTAACTCCTGCAGATCTTCCATACGGTAAAAAATCCGTCGGAACGTTTTTAAGGTAGAATCTTGTAAATGTGTTAGCGAGGTATCTGTAATATAATACAAATCCAATTCAGGTCTAAACTGGTGGATGTAGCGCCCTAATAAAGGCCCTAACTCCAAATCCGAAACACCTGTTAAATCAATTTTGAGTACGTTTTGGATAAACGGTTTTATCAATTTTGTAATATTTTGAGAATATGGTAATGGCGCATACCGTATCACCGCCGCCTGAATATTATAATTAAAAAACAACCCAATCAACGCATCCTGAAAAGATCGCTGTACCACTAAATCATACGTTAAACTATCATTGGGTGATGCTAACTCTTTGGCTTTCTTTTTAAGTTGAATTTCTTCTTTAACCGATAAATCCTCAACATACAAAACCTCAAAAGAGTTTTTTTTGTTTTTAGAAATCTCTTTATTCCGAATACTTTCTGTACTCTCAAAATGATCGGGTCTTAATTCAGGATGTGTACGGTAATTGTCGCTCACCAACAACGCCACAATCTCAACAACGCGGTTACTTATGGCTTTTAACTCGCCGTTATTAACTGCTTTGATAATTTCTTGTGTTATCGTCGCTCCTGGGAAAGCAAAATACTGCTCAATACACAATAAATTTTGTAGAATCTCGTTTAAATCCTGAAAACGCACTTGAAAACTCTCGTGTTTTTGGTAAGAAGCGACTAGGTTACTTTGTTCCTTAAAATCATTCCAAAGATCAATTCTCAGTTGGTTGATATTATAATGTTCTGAAGTCATCTCTTATTAATTTTTTGAATGTAACGCCAATCGATTTCCTTCTGAATCAATAAATAGTGCAAAATATCCCGCGTTACCTCCCAAAAAAGTTTTGGGCATCACAACCCTACCTCCTGCTTCGTTAATCCGAGACAAAACGTTATTTAAATCTTCTCCTCCGTTAAGATAAATTAGCGGTCCTACTTCACTCGGCACACAACCCGGACCTGTAACGATTGCACCTCCAATCCCTGTTTCCGCAGGAAAAAATGCCATTGCAAATCCGTTAAGCTCTACATATGTCATTTCGATACCGTAGATGTAGTTGTAAAATGCCATGGATCTAAAATGGTTGTAGGCAGGGATCTCAAACCAACTGACAAAATTTTTAAAAACAGACTCCTCCTTTATTTTTTTTAAACTCGCCTCGTGTATCTTGCTTTTTAAATTGACTGTTGATCCCATATGATTGCTTGATATTCTTTTTTGTATATAAGTAATGTCTAACTTACTAAAAAATATGCAGGATTTGAAAAATCACACAGGAAATTGTAGTTAAAATATTAACAGATAGTCCAAAATCCAAAAAATATCGGAATGCATTAAAAACTAAACTACAAAGTAAAGGTAATAAAGTGTGCTAAAAATTGAGATAGTTGAAAATGCAAGCCGAAGACGAAAAATAAGAGAAACCAATGTTACAAATACCGAAACTTTATTAGGTATAACACAATACATGCCCTCACCGACAGCCGAATCTTTAAGCTAAAGTAATAACAAAATAAAACTTTTTATGTCTTTACTTCAGAAAATAAAAAATTTAAATACCTAAAAAACATCTTTAATCTCCTACATTTGTAGTCTAAAATAAAAAGATGACCAATAACGATATATTCAAAAAATTACGTGTAGCCTTACAATTAAGAGACTTTCAAATTGTCGAGATTTTAGAATTAGTAGATTTTAGGATTTCAAAGGCAGAATTAGGAGCTTTTTTTAGAAGTGAGGACCATCCCAATTATATGGAATGTGGCGATCAAATATTACGTAATTTTTTAAATGGGCTTGTTATTCATTTACGAGGTACAAAAGAAAACCCTAAAAATCCTATAGAGATTTTAAATCAGATAAAAAAAAATAAAAAACCTTTTATACATATCAATCCTAGCAAACCCGTTGTTAAACAATTAAATAAACCAAAAACGTTCAAATCAAAGCCCAAAAGCCCGATCGAAAATGTAAAATACAAAAACGGAAAACCGAAAAAGAACGATTGATTTTAGTTACACTTTTTTTGAATAGCGTTACATTTTATGATAACATAAGTCATTAAAAAAAGTAATGTTATACCTTATTCAACTCAATAGCTGTTACACCTATCTCAGGATCAGTTTGCAAACCAGATATCTTGTTCGCAAATAAATTTAATGCCAAAGTAATTGTTTCACCATCTTTATTATATGTAAATACTATAATACTATTCGTTTTGGTATATACACCATTAATCGTTTCTACCTTTCCTTCATCAACGCCACCACCATTCTTTATAATTTTTTGAATTGCTTGAAATTGATTATTATCTGTTAATGTAACATTAAAAGTGGCTTGATAATTTAACACTCCATCTTTTGTGATTGTAGCTTCTCCCAAATAATTTTCGGTTAAATATGTCGCATCGGCTATTGTAGCAGAAACTTGATGTCCTGGTATGTTAAACTTAATATTTGGATTTTTACCATTACTATCGGTTGCAATAGTTAGTGAAACCGAACCATCTGTGAGTGTTAATGTTTCTCCTTTTTTAAGTGTTGCACTCGATGTTAATACATAAGTTTGTCCATCAAATGTAATTGTAGCATTAGAATTTGTTTCTGAAAACTTCAAACTATACGACCCCGAAGAGCCTACCAAAACACCTGTATAATTAGCTACAACAACATTATTTTCTTTATCACTTGTACATGCTATAATAAAAATTAACAATAGCGCTGTTATTAGTAGTTTAATATTTTTCATATTCATAGTGTTTTAAAAGTGTCGTTTTATAAAGATAGTAAAATACAGATTAAAATACTAAAATGATTGAAAATGTATTTGTTATACAAGACATTTAAACAAAAAAAGACCCTTACAAAAAAAATGT